>JAMHVM010000076.1:0-14477 GCA_035911475.1 Lysobacterales bacterium
TGACCAAATCCTGCCTTCGCGGCCAAATGCATCGATAACTGGCACCAATGGATGAAACCGACCACGGTTTGACGCCACGAATCGCAGATTTGAAAGTGAACAGGAAAGTCAATGAAATCAACGATCTACCAACACCACCTCCGCGCCAGTGCTAGCTTTTCGTACCGTCACTTATTGCACTGAAAACGAGGAGACCCCGGTACACCTCAGACAACGCGTCCACCATCATCAGCACCAGCGGGTTGTGCGTCGCTTGCGCGATGAGCCGGTAGAACTCGATCACCGACTGCGTGTTGCGCGAGGCGCGCCCCAGTCGGAACAGATCCGCATGCAGGTCGATGTCGCGCTGGATCGTGTCGAACTCCTCGTTGGTCGCGCGCGGGCAGGCGAGGCGGATCGCCACGCAGATGATCTCGGTGCGCGCCTCCATCACGTTCTCCAGCGACGCCTGCGCGAGCGACACCATGTCCTGCACCGTCTGCGCAAGACCGCCGCTGCCGCCATTCCTGATGAAGAAGCCGCCCTGGATGCCCTTGCGCGCTTCCACCACGCCCGAGACCTCCAGGCTGCGCAATGCGTCGCGTGCTGCCGCGCGTCCGATGCCGAAGCGCTCGGCCAGTTCGCGCTCGCCGGGGAGCTGGTCGCCCGGCTTCAGCTCGCCGCTCATCAACTGTTCGCGAATGCGGTCGCACACGGCCTCGAAGCCACGCCGGGTGCGCACAGGTTGGAAGAGCGATTCGTTGGTCATGAAAGATCCTTTTGAGGGTTCGGCAGTATTGCATATTCATTGGTTAAACCATAAGATGATTCGCCATGGACTTGGACCTCACCCCCGAACAGCGCGCCTTCCGTGACGAGGTGCGCACCTTCATCCGCGAAAAGCTGCCCTCAGAGATCCGCGAACGCCTGCGTGCCGGCCATCCGCCGCGCAAGCAGGACACAGTGGCCTGGCAGCGCATCCTCAACGAGCGTGGCTGGGCCGCGCCGCACTGGCCCAAGCGCTACGGCGGCGCCGACCTCGGCCCGATGGAACGCCTGATCCTGCTCGACGAAGCCTATCGCGCCCCCGCCCCGCTGCCGCAGGCGTTCAACGTCGGCATGCTCGGCCCGGTGCTGATGAAGTTCGGCACGCCTGCACAGTGCGACCACTTCCTGCCGCGCCTCGCGAATCTCGATATCTGGTTCTGCCAGGGCTTCTCGGAGCCCGGCTCCGGCTCCGACCTCGCGTCGCTTCGCACTGCCGCACGCCGCGAGGGCGATCACTACATCGTCAACGGCCAGAAGATCTGGACCACCACTGCGCACCTCGCCGACTGGGTGTTCGCCCTCGTGCGCACCGATACCGAGGCGCGCAAGCAGGAAGGCATTTCTTTCCTGCTGATCGACCTGCGCACCCCCGGCATCACGATCCGGCCGATCCACTCCATCGACGGCGAGCACCATCTCAACGAAGTCTTCTTCGACGAGGTGCGCGTGCCCGTTGGCAACCTGGTCGGCCAGGAGAACAAGGGCTGGGATTGCGCGAAGTTCCTGCTGTCGAACGAACGCACGGGCATCGCCAACGTCGGCCTGTGCCGCGAGCGGCTCGACTACGCGCGCGAACTCGCCGGACGCTACACACAGGCCGGCAAGCCGCTGCTCGACGACCCCAAGCTGCGCGCAGACATCGCCATGCTGGAGGCCGAGACGCGCGCGCTGGAGATCACCAACTGGCGCTTCCTGCTCACCGACAGCGAGCAGAAGCGCCTGCCGGCCTTCGCGTCGGTACTCAAGCTCAAGGGCACCGAGTTGCAGCAGGAGATCAACGCGCTTCTCGCACGCATCGTCGGCCCGGGCGGTCTGGAGCGCCGCTCCGCCGACGAAGTCACGCACGGTCCGATTGCGCCGCGCTATTTCTATTCGCGCGCAGCGTCGATCTACGGCGGCACGACCGAAGTGCAGAAGGACATCCTGGCCAAGGCCATCGTCGGATAAGGCAAACATGAATTTCGAACTGAATGAGGATCAGGCGGCGCTCGCGGAGAGCCTTTCCCGCCTGCTGGCCGATCGCTATGGATTCGAGAAGCGCCGTGCGCTCACCGCCTCCGGCGCAGCGCATGACGAAAAGACCTGGGCTGGATTGGCCGAGCTGGGCCTGACAGCGTTGCCAGTGCCAGAAGCACTCGGCGGCTTCGGTGGCGGTGCGCGCGACCTGCTGCCCGCGATGCAGGCCTTCGGCCGCTCGCTCTCGATGGAGCCGTTCCTGGCGAGCGCGGTGCTCGCAGGCACCGCCCTGCGCCTCGGCGCCGACGAGGCGATGCAGACACGACTGCTGCCCGGCATGGCCAGCGGCGAGATCGTGTCGGCCTGGGCGCATGACGAACCCGCCGGCCGTCACGCGCCGCTGTGGGTGGAGACGCGTGCCGAACGCAAGGACGGCGGCTGGAAGCTCGACGGCATCAAGTCCAACGTGCCCGCCGGAGGTCTGGCGCGGTACTTCGTCGTGAGCGCGCGCATCGCCGGTGCACCGGCTGACGCGAACGGGTGCGCGCTGTTCCTCGTGGACGCCAAGGACGCAGGCGTCGCGCTGCGCGAGTTCCGCCTGGTCGATGACACAGCAGCAGGCGAGCTGGTGCTGACGCAAGCAGCGGCGCAGCCGTTGGCCAACCCCGAAGATTCGACTCGCACGCGTCTCGCCATCCAAGGCACCGTGGCCGCTGGCATCGCCGCCGTGTGCGCCGACATGAGCGGCGCCGCCCAGGCCGCCTTCGATCTCGCGATGGACTACCTGCGCACACGCAAGCAGTTCGGCCGCCTGATCGGCGAGAACCAGGCGCTGCGCCATCGCGCGTCCGAGATGCTGGTCAGCCTCGAGATGGCGCGCAGCATGGCCATGGCCGCCGCTGTTGCGGCAGACGATGCCAGCGCGGAAGACAGTGCCCCCGACCTGCATCGCGCGAAGCTCTCCGTCGCCCGCAACGCACGCAACGTGGCGCTCGGCGCGATCCAGCTTCACGGCGGCATCGGCATGACAGAGGAATACGCCGTCGGGCACTACCTGCGGCGCATCCACGTGCTCGACCAGATGTTCGGCGACGCCGACGCCCATGCCGCGCGTCTCGCGGCTGCCCTTCTTTGAGACCTACACCGATGAGCATCACCCCCATGATCTACCTCGACGGCCGCGGCGTGACGCGCGACGAGGTGCTGCGCGTGGCGCAGCAGGCAGCCACGGGCTTCGAGCAACTCGGCGTGAGCGAAGGCGACACCGTCGCCCTGCTGCTGCGCAACGACTTCGCCTTCTTCGAAGTACAGCAGGCCGCCGCCGCGGTCGGCGCCTATGGCGTGCCGCTCAACTGGCACGGCCGCACGGAAGAAGTGATCTACGTGCTCGAAGACGCGAAGCCGAAGGTGCTGGTCGCGCATGCCGACCTTCTCGCCCCGATCCGCGCGCTCGTGCCCGCGGGCATCCGCGTCTTCGTGGTGCCGACGCCGCCGGAAATCCAGCAGCGCTACGGCGTCTCGACCGAACTCGCACGGCCCTTACCGGGCGACACGGTTTGGCGCGAATGGGCCGAGCGCTTCGAGCCGCTGCAGGCGCCGCCGCGCCGCGCCCGCGCGACCATGATCTACACCTCCGGCACCACCGGCCATCCCAAGGGCGTGAAGCGCCAGCCCGCCACGCCCGAGGAAAGCAAGGCCTATGTCGAGTTGTTCGCCAGCGTGTATGGGCTCAAGCCCGGCGTGCGTGCGCTGGTGACCGGCCCGCTCTACCACGCGTCGCCCAACGGGTACGGCCGTCAGGCGCTGATGACGGCGGACGTGCTGGTGCTGCAGTCCAAGTTCGATCAGGAAGAGACGCTGGCGCTGATCGAGAAGCACCGCATCGACAACGCGGTGATGGTGCCCACGATGTTCGTGCGCATGCTCAAGCTGCCGCCGGAGGTGCGCAACCGCTACGACGTGCGCTCGCTGCGATGGGTGACGCACACCGGCGCGCCGTGTCCGCGCGAGGTGAAGAAGGATCTGATGGATTGGTGGGGTCCCGTGGTCTACGAGACCTACGGCGGCACTGAAGTCGGTACCGCCACGCTCGCCACGCCGCAGGACTGGCTGGAGCATCCCGGTTGCGTCGGCATGCCCACGCCCGGCACGCGCATGGCCTTCTATGACGAGGAGGGAAATCGCCTGCCCGAAGGCGAGATCGGCGAGATCTTTGCTCGCGTGCCAGCGTATGCCGACTTCACTTATCTCAACCACGAAGAGAAGCGAAAGAGCGTGGAGCGCGACGGCCTCATCAGCCTGGGCGACGTGGGCTACATGAAGGAAGGCCGGCTCTATCTCTGTGACCGCCGTTCGGACATGGTGATCTTCGGCGGCACCAACATCTATCCGGCCGAGATAGAGATGGTGCTGACCCAGTGCCCTGGCGTGAAGGACTGCGCCGTGTTCGGCATTCCCGACGACGACTTCGGCGAATCGCTCGCTGCCGCTGTCGAACGCATGCCCGAGTCGCAAGTCACGCCGGAGGAGATCCGGTCCTATCTTCTCGAACGTCTCGCGAAGTTCAAGGTGCCCAAGCGGATCGACTTCCACGAATCGCTGCCGCGCGAGGACAGCGGCAAGATCTTCAAGCGCCGCTTGCGCGACCCGTTCTGGCAGAACGCCGGGCGCAAGATTTGAGGGGCGGCGCATGGGCAAGTGGCTGCAATCCAATGAACACCTCACCTTCGAGGTGCGAGAGCGCGTCGCGCGCATCACCCTCAACCGGCCGGACCGGCGCAATGCGCTGTCGTGGGAGATGCTCTCCGAGCTGCGCGCAGCGCTGCTGGAGGCCGACGACCTGCGGAGCGTGAGCGTGATCGTGCTCGGAGGCGCAGGCCCCGATTTCTGCGCGGGCTACGACATGAAGTCGGCCTACGCGCGCTACGCCGCCGAAGGCGATGCCGCGCTCGCACCCTCAGCGCGCCATCGAAGGCACCGATCTCGCGGCGGATCAACGCATCGAGCGCGCTCGTCTGCGCCGCGTCGAGCGCACTTGCTGTCGTGAATGTTGCGGTGGATGAATTTTTCAGTTTGTCGTTTAATCTATGGTTGAACCAATGATTTCGACGAATCGTATGGCAGCCAGATCCATCACACAAGGAGACATCGCAATGAAGTTCACTCGACGCCAGACGCTTGCTGCAGCCCTGGGCTCGCTCGGTGCGGGCGTTCTGCCGCGCGCGCAGGCGCAGACGCAGCCCTTCCCTTCACAGGTCATCAAGTTCGTGATTCCTACGCCGGCGGGCGGGGGCCACGACACCATGATGCGGATCATTGGCCAGAAGCTGACCGACGCCTGGGGCCAGCCCTGCATCGTCGAATCCAGGTCCGGTGCGAGCGGCGCCATCGCCGCAGCCACGGTGTCGCAGGCGCCGGCGGACGGATACACCGTGCTGATCGGCTACAGCGCGCTTCTCAGCAACACGGTGCTGATGCCGAAGCCGGGCTATCGGCTCGAAGACCTGCAGCCGGTCGGAATGCTGGCTCTCACGCCGATCGCGTTCGGCGTTCGCGAGAGCCTGCCGGCCTCGACGCTCAAGCAATACGTGGCGCTCGCCAAGACACGGCCCGGCAAGCTCTCCTATGGCTCCTATGGTCCAGGCTCGGGTGGTCACTTCGTCGGCGAGCTGTTCAACATGGCAGCCGGCATCGACACCGTGCACGTGCCGTACAAGGGCGAGCCGCCCGCGTTGCAGGACCTCATTGGCGGACAGATCGACGCGGCAGTGGTGTCGGTCGGCGGCGTGAACCGCTACCCCGGCAAGATCAAGCCTCTTGCCGTTGCCAGCGCCACGCGCTTTCCTTCGTATCCCGACGTGCCGACCTTCGCCGAACTCGGCTATCCGGAGGTCGACATGCTGGGCTGGGCCGCCGCCTTCGTGCCGGCCAAGACACCGAAGGCGATCGTGGACAAGCTCAACACGGAGATGGGCCGCATCCTCGTGATGCCGGATGTGCGCGCGAAGCTGCTTGAGCTCGGCTTCGAGCCGGCACCGTGGAGCCCTGACAAGACGCGGCGCTTCATGAAGGACCAGCTTGCGCTCACGCAGAAGCTGATCGATGCCGGGCGCGTAAAGCTCTAGTCCTCAGCGCCTGACCAGCAGGCGCGCGATCAATCGTTCGCGCGCTTGCTGATCGAGACCGAAAGGTCCTTCCAGGTAAGCATGCATCGAGCCCCAGCGCTTGTCGATTTCATCGAATGCGCATTGCAGATAGTCGGCGTGCACCGTGGCTCGCAGTGCCCAGTCGGCGGAAACACCCTGCATGGACCAGCGACCGTTGCTCGCCATAAAGTCGTCGAGCACAGTTTCGCGCGGCACGCCGAGCGCAAGCAGCAGCAACGCCAAAGCCCAGCCGGTGCGATCCTTTCCGGCGGTGCAGTGAACCACCAACGGGAGCGGCGTCGCCTCATCGGCGACCAGCCGCAGGAGCGAGGCGAAGACAGGCGTGTGTTCGTTCACGAAGCGCCGATAGACTTCGAACATGATGGCGGCCAGCGCGGACTTGTCGGGTCCACCCGCCTCACGCAGTTCGCGCAGCGCGCCCATCGCGCGCGGCTCGATCGGCAGATGCGGCTCGCGGATGCCGAATTGCGCCAGGCGCGACGGCGCACGGGTCCGCGCGTCCGCGTCCCGCAGATCGATCACCGACTACAGTCCAATGGCGCGCAGCGCATCCAGTTCGTCGTCCGAGACCGAACCGAAGTGACTGGAACGCCAGAGTCGACCGGGTGCAATGACATGGCCCGACGCGGTGGCGATGCCACCCAGGTCGCGCAGGTTCGGCACGCCGGCGGCGACCAGCCCAGTCATCGAGCCCCCAGGACAGCGCGTCCGTTGGCCAGCACCTGGACGCCGCGCTCCTTCACGCTGGCACGGAAGGCGATCTCCTCCGAGCCCAGTCGCCAGCAATCAAGCACCAGCGTTTCTCCGGGATAGACCGGCGAAGTCAACCGCGCGCGGATCGACTTCATGCGCGACGCATCGTGCCCGCAGAACTTCGCCAGGATGCCGCGGCATGCGTTGCCATAGGTTGCGAGGCCATGCAGGATCGGTCGGGGAAATCCGGCCTTGGCAGCAACTGCAGGATCGATGTGCAGCGGATTGATGTCGCCCGAGAGACGGTACAGCACGGCGGCATCCGCGCGGGTCGGCATTTCGATCGTCACCTCCGGCGCCGCATCGGGTGTCGCAGGCGCAGCAGGCACAGGCTCGTCCCCACCGCCGTTCTTCGAGAACCCACCATCGCCGCGCAAGAAGAGCACCATCTCCGCGGTGGCGACCGGCCGTCCGCTCGCTTCGTCGGTGAGGGTCTTCTCCACATGCATCGTCGCGCCCTTGCCCTCGCCCTTGTCGACGATGCGGGTGACGCGGCTCTGGCCGATCAGCGTGCCGGCTGCGGGCAACGGCGAATGGATCGTCACGCCCTGTTCGCCGTGCACGAGCTTCAGGTAGTCGATGCCGAGTTCCTTGCGATCACGCATCCAGAAGCCAGGCGATGCCAGGACCGCTGCCATCGTCGGTACGGCCTGGAGTTCCTTTTCGTAGACGAAGCGCAGCTCTTCCAACACCAGCGGATCGGCGGCGAAACCGACGCCGAGGGCATAGAGGATGGTGTCGCGCTCGGTATAGGTGTGGCGCACCGGATCGGAACGCCAGGCCTTCGTCTTCTCGTAGTCGATCATGCTTTCAATCCTTGTTCGGCCAGCAGAACTGCGCCGGCTCCTTGGCAGCGAAGCGGCGGATCGCTTCGCGGAAGTACGCACTGGACAAGGCAATCGCCTGCGATGACGCTTCCATGTCCAGCATCGTCTCCAGATCGCTCTGCAAGGTCGCGGCCAGCGCGCGCTTGGAGAGGCTGAATGCCGTCGGCGATGCACCCGCGAGACTGCGGGCCAGTTCCATTGCGCGCGGCATCAGGGCCTCCGGCGCGAGAGCCTCCAGCGCGATGTTCATGCGCACCGCCTCGTCGGCACCGAACTCGCGGGCCGAATAGATCAGTTCCTTGGCACGCTGCAACCCCACCACACGTGGCAACTGGTACCAGGCACCTACATCGGGCACGAGGCCGATGCGATGGAACACCATGGCTAGGCGCGCGCGCGTGCTCACCAGAACGATGTCGGCATAGAGCGCCATGCTGAGGCCCGCGCCAAAAGCGACGCCGTCGACTGCGGCGATCAACGGCTTGTCCAGCGACGCCAGCGCGCGAGCCAGTTCGGCATAGCGCGCCATGCCCGCGCGGCGCTGCTCGACCGTCCGCGAGGCGCCATCGGCCATGCCCTTGACGTCGCCGCCCGCGCAGAAGTCGCCGCCCGCACCCGCCAACACCACGGCGCGGATGTCGTCGGCGGCACGCAGCCCACGCAAGGCTGCGACGAGCGCGTCGGTGGTCGGGATATCGATCGCGTTCTTTGCCGATGGCCGGTTCAGCGTGAGGACGGCCACGCCGTCCGCGCGCTCGAAGAGGACGCTGTCGCCCGTCATGTCAGAGGCTGATGTGGAAGCCGCCGTTCACACCCAGATGCTGGCCCGTGATGTAACTCGATCCATCCGACAGAAGGAAGCAGACGCTCTTCACCACCTCGCCCGGCGTGGACCAGCGACCCAACGGAATCTGAGCGAGCATCCCGTCGCGGAACTTCTCGCCGCGCACGACTTCGGTCATCGGCGTTTCGACCACGCCGAAGCAGATCGAGTTGGTGCGGATGTTGTAGCGACCCCATTCGCGTGCGGCGGTCATCGTCATGCCCAGCATGCCGGCCTTGGCTGCTGCGTAGTTGATCTGGCCGATCGAGCCCTTGCGCCCGGCGTCGGACGAGATGTTGACGATCGAGCCGCCCGTCCTTTCGCCGCCCTTGGACCGCTCGACCATGTGACGGCCGGTGGCACGCATCCAGTAGAAAGAACCGGTGAGGTGCACGTCGATCACCTCCTGCCATTGCTGGTCGGTCATCTTGTCGATCATTGCGGGGCGGATGATGCCGGCGTTGTTCACGAGGCCGTGCACAGCGCCGAACTTGGCAACCGCTTCGGTAACCGCACGATCGGCCACAGCCGGGTCGGCCACGCTGCCTTGCACTGCAAGCACGCGCGCCTGCGGCAGCGGGGAGACCGCGGCGTCGAGCGTCTGACCGTTGAGGTCGACGGCCACCACGTTGGCGCCGAGTTCGATGGCCAGTTCCACAATGCCCTTGCCGATGCCTTGGCCGGCCCCGGTGACGACGATGGTGCGCCCTTGCAGGCTGACGATGGGATCCACTTTGATGCTCCTTGTTTGCTTGTTCGATGGTTGAACCAATGATATCCTACTCGCGAACAGTGGCTGGAGCAAACACATGACCATCAAACGCAAGGCCTGCATCGCAGGCGCCTATGAACACCCGACCCGCAAGGCCCCCGACAAGACAGTGGCGCAACTGCACGCTGAATGCGCGCGCGGCGCGCTGGCGGATGCCGGACTCACCCTACAGGACGTCGACGGCTACTTCTGCGCTGGCGATGCGCCCGGCCTGGGTGCCAACAACATGGCCGACTATCTGGGCCTGACCAAGCTGCGCCATATAGACACCACCGACACCGGCGGTTCGGCCTACCTGATCCACGTGTCGCACGCGGCGCAGGCGATCGCCGCCGGCAAGTGCGATGTCGCGCTGGTGACCCTCGCGGGTCGTCCGCGCAGCGAAGGATCGAGCGGCGTCGCGCCCCGGCTCGTCACGGCCAACACGCCGGACGTGCCCTGGGAGATGCCCTACAGCCCCGTCATCGTGAACATGTACGCGCTGGCTGCCGCGCGCCACATGCACGAGTACGGCACCACCAGCGAGCAACTCGCGTGGATCAAGGTGGCAGCCGCTGCGCATGCGCAGCACAACCCGAACGCGATGCTGCGCGAACCGGTGACGGTGGAAGAAGTGCTGGCCTCCCCGATGATTTCCGATCCACTGCACAAGCTGGACTGCTGCGTGGTGAGCGACGGCGGCGGCGCGCTGGTGGTGGTGCGGCCCGAGATCGCCGCGCGCCTGAAGCGCCCGGTGGTCAACATCCTCGGCGCGGGCGAAACCATCAAGGGTCAGCTCGGCGGCCACGTCGACCTGACCTGGTCCGGCGCAGCGATCTCCGGGCCGATCGCGTTCAAGGAAGCGGGCGTGAGCCCGGCCGACATCCAGTACGCATCGATCTACGACAGCTTCACCATCACCGTGCTGATGCAGCTGGAAGACCTCGGCTTCTGCAAGAAGGGTGAAGGCGGTCGCTTCGTGGCCGACGGCAACCTGATCT
The DNA here is from genome assembly GCA_035911475.1 of Lysobacterales bacterium. Taxonomy (GTDB): domain Bacteria; phylum Pseudomonadota; class Gammaproteobacteria; order Xanthomonadales; family UBA2363; genus Pseudofulvimonas. Next base: position 10,305 of record JAMHVM010000076.1, read on the forward strand.
CGGGCGTCGGCACGCTGCCTTTCAATACCGACGGTGGCGGGCTGTGCAACAACCATCCGGCCAATCGCGGCGGCATCACGAAGGTGATCGAGGCCGTGCGCCAGTTGCGCGGCGAAGCACACCCGAAGGTCCAGGTGCCCGACTGCACCCTGGCTCTCGCCCAAGGCACCGGCGGCTCGCTCGGCTCGCGCCACGGCAGCGCCACCCTGATCATGGAAAGGCAATAAGCGATGACCACTCCCTACACCGAGCGCCCACTGGCACCCGTGACCGTCGACGCCGCCACCGAGCACTTCTGGACGCAGGCCAAGGAAGGCCTTCTTTGCACGCGGCGCTGCACCAGTTGCGGCGAGGTCCACTGGTATCCGCGCGCGCTCTGCCCCTTCTGCATGGGCGACACCGAGTGGTGCAGCCTCTCGGGACTGGGCACGATCTACAGCGTGAGCGTGACGCGACGCGCCGGGCCCATTGCCTACGCGATCGCCTACGTCGCGCTCGATGAAGGCATCACCCTGCTCACCAACATCGTCGACTGCGATTTCGATGACCTGAAGATCGGGCAACGCGTCGAGGTGACCTTCAAGCCGGCAGAGGGCGGCGCGATGGTCCCGATGTTCAAGCCGGCCTGAGCCCAGTGCAGATGGAGACGCTCGATTTCTCTGTGGAGAACGCGGTCGGCTGGATTCGCCTCACCCGGCCGGAGATCCACAACCCGCTGGACGTGCCGCTGCGCACCGACCTCATGACGGTGCTGGAGCAAGTGCGCAACGACCCTGCGGTGCGCGTACTCGTCCTCAACGGCGGCGCGGGCGCCTTCTGCGCCGGGGGCAACCTCCACGCGCTGCAGGAGCATGCGAATGCAGGGCCCGCCTACTGGCAACGGCGGATCAACGCCGGTCTTCGCCTCACCGACGATCTGCTGAACGTGGGCTGCCCCGTGATCGCCGCCATCGACGGTCCGGCGATCGGCGCCGGTTTCGCGCTGGCGCTCTCCGCGGACATGATCATCGCCAGCCCGCGCGCGAAATTCGCCATGGCCCACTTGCGGCTCGGACTCGTGCCGGACCTTGGCGCGCTCTATCTGCTGCCGCGTGTTGTGGGGCTCCAGCGTGCGAAGGAGCTGGTGTTCTCCACGCGCGATGTCAGCGCCGACGAGGCTCGCGAACTCGGCATCGTGATGGAGGTGCACGCCAGCGAAGCGCTCGAAGCACGTGCGCGCGACATGGCCGAACGCATGGCCCGGGCCGCGCCGACCGCAGTCGCGCTTTCCAAGGCAATGTTGAATGCCTCGCTCGATAGCGACAGACAGAGCGCCTTCGCGCTGGAAGCCGCCAGCCAGGCTGCCGCTTTCGCGGCGCCGGAACCGGCCGCGCAGGTTGAAGCAATTCTTGGAAAACAGCGTCCGGCCTTCAGCGGCCTGAAGTACGCGCGAGGCTGACGACCTCAGCCGAAGTGCGATACGAAGAAGGCCATGGCCTTCTCCGCTGCACGTCGCGCGCGTTCGCCTCCTGGCAGCGTGGCGTCGGCAATGACGGGCGTTTCCAACTCGATCTCCGCGTCCGGCGACAAGGCTTCCACAAGCCCTTTCAGATCGAGCCCCCCATCGCCCACGTACATGCGGCCCGACATCGCTTCGTCGAACAGGGTCGTTTCGGCCGCCCGCACGGCGGGCGCATCACAGAGTTGCGTGAGATGGATGCATCGGGCGTCGAGCGCACGCACGTCCGCGCCGCCGGCGCCCGAGCGCGCGAGATGGAGCGAGTCGATCAGCAGGCCCACGTTGCGCGCACCGCTGTCGGCAATCACGCGCTGCGCATCGGCAATCGTCTTGAGCGAGCTCATGGGCATGAACTCGAGCGCAATGCGCACGCCGGCATCGTCGGCCGCGCGCGCGTAGTCGCGCAGCAGTTCGGCCACGCGCGACGGATCAGGCTCGAAGCATCCCTGCGAGATCAGCGGCGCACCGACGCGGCGTGCGGCTTCGACGTTGGCGAGCAGGTGCGACAGGCTCGTCTTCTCCGACATGTAGTAGCCGGAGATGCTTGAGATGCGGATCGAGAGCGCCTCGGCTCGCGCGCGTATCCGTTCCAGGCCGTCACCCTCGGCATTCGGCTGCGGCCACGGATCACCGGGATTGCGACCGCTGACACGCAAGCCCACAGCGCCGAAGCCTGCTTCGGCTGCTGCCGAGAGCACATCCAGCGGCGCTGCATTGGCACCGAGAGAAAGAAAGCCCAGCGTGAGCGCGCGGACTTCGCGGCGACGTGGATTGCCGCTCATGCCGGCAACACCTCGCTGGCCTGCAGTTCGCGCAGGCGCTGCACCAGCGTCGCATCGGTCTCGATGCAGTCGTTGAAACCGGCGCGCCGGATCTTCGCCGTCGCCAGCACGATGTCATGCGACTGGCGCAGCATGTAGTCGATCCATCGCCATTCGACGATCTTGCCGATGTCGATCGTCCGCAGTCCATGCCGGCGCGCGATGCGATCCCACACCGCTTGCTGCGCCGGCATCAGGTCCGCGAGAGGCAGCGTCTTCGGCTCGGCGAAGGCCATGCCGAGCGCTTCCGCGAGCACAGGCCACGTATGACGCCAGCGCGCCGGATCGCCGTTGGTGACGTTGAAGGCCTCATCCTCGGCTGCTGGCGCATCCGCCGCCCACGCCGCTGCGGCGCCGATCTGCCGCGCGTCCGCGATCTGGTGCAGGGCCTCGTAGGCGCCCACACTGCCGGGAAAGCGCAGTGGCATGCCAAGCTCCTTGCACACCGCGGCATAGAGCCCGATGCCCAGCACCAGGTTCATCGGATTGCCCACTGCATAGCCGGAAACGAAAGGCGGAATCAGATTGACCCAACGCCAGCGCGCGCTGCGACTCGCTTCGCGCAACCAGTCCTCCTGGTCGTAGTAGAAGTTCGGCGGCAGTTGTCTCGGGTCGCTCTCGCGGCAAGGCGTCGAGCTCGCGCCCCACTGGATGCCGTAGAACTTCGCGCCCGTGACCAGCACCACCTTGCGCAATGCCGGCGAGGCCTGCTGCACCGCCTCGACCACATTGCGCAGCATCGCCAGGTTGGGTGCCACTTCGGCCGCGCGGCTGGGTGCCGGCTGAAAGGCCGCATGGAAGACATGCGTGATGCCCGCGTGCGGCGCCACAGCCCTTGCGCAAGCCTCGGCATCCAGGAGGTCCACCGCCACACCTTCCGTACCCGGCAAGTGGCCGCCACCGGAGCGGCTCGCGCACAGCACGCGCCAGCCATCACCGACCAGGCGCTCGGCAATGCCGCGCCCCACGATGCCGCTCGCGCCAGCGATCAGCGCCGTCTTCTTCTCTTGCATGCGGGCGCCTCAACTGCTGAGCGTGATGCCGAGTCGCTTGATGAGATCGCCCCATGTCTGGCTGTCGCTCAGCGCCAGGTTGCGGAAGGCCTCGCCATGCACCAGCGAAGGCACGCCGCCGGTGCGGCGCACGGACTCCTGGAACGCGGGATCGGCCTGCATGTCCGCGACGGCCTTCAGAAGCTTCGACGTCACCGGAGCCGGCATGTTGGCCGGCCCGACCATGCCGAAGAGTTGGTCCGGAATCCGCACCGGCAGGCCGGATTCACTCAGATTGGGCACGTTCGGCAAAGCGGGATCACGGCCCTCGCCCGTCACCGCCAGCGCCTTGATGCGCCCGGCCTGGATGAGCGGCAGCGAAGTGGCCAGCGACGCAATCGTGTACTGCACTTCGCCGGCAATCATGGCCGTATCGGTCTCGTTGCCCGTCTTGAAAGGCACGTGCACCGCCTTGATGCCGACGGCCGCGTTGAACTGCTCGACCGCCAGGTGAATGCTGTTGCCCACCCCGCTCGATCCGAAGTTGAGCGTGCCGGGCTTGGCCTTGGCCAGTGCGATGAAATCCTGCAGCGTGTCCACGCCGAGCTTGGGCGACACCGTCAGGACCTGGCGCGATGTCTGGATCAGGCCAAGGTAGGTGAAGGGGTCTCCTCGTTTTCAGTGCAATAAGTGACGGTACGCAAAGCTAGCACTGGCGCGGGGGTGGTCTGGGTAGACCGTTGATTTCATTGACTTTCCTGTTCGCTTTGTAAACGGGTATGGTGGCCTCCCACTTTTGAGGTTCACGATGCAGGGTTGGCACACAACGTTTTTGGGGATGCGTGGGCTCCCCCGCGATATC
>JAMHVM010000077.1:0-2646 GCA_035911475.1 Lysobacterales bacterium
GACCGCGTGCAACTTCGAGTTCAGGCCGCCCTTGGTTCGCCCGATACGGCGGGGAACAGCCCTTTTTTGAGCAGGCTGGCGGCGGTGCGGTGGGCCTTGAGGTGGGTCGCATCGATCATCACGGTACCCATCGCCGGGCTCGTGCCCGCCAGCGCGGCGAAGATCCGGTCGAAGACGCCGATCCGGCTCCACCGGATGAAGCGGTTGTAGAGAGTCTTTGGCGGCCCGTAGACGGCGGGCGCGTCCCGCCACATGAGCCCGCCTCGGATGACGTGGATGATCCCCGAGATCACCCGTCTGTCATCCACCCGAGGTACACCGCGTGGCTTGTTCGGCAGCAGCCGCTCCAGACGCGCGAACTGCGCTTTGAATAGCCAGAAATGGTGGTCAGACATCACAAACTTCCCAGATTCCGGGAGTTTGAACCACATTTCAGGACGCACGGGAATCCAGTTTATGGGTCCTGACCCTAGGCGGTACACTTATAAATCTGCTTGGGTTTCGTTTGTCGGTCTGATTCAAGCCCTTCCGTCGCGGAGTGCTTTGAATGACACGTAGCCGGTACGAACTGACGGACGATGAGTGGTCGATCCTTTCACCGCTTTTGCCGAACAAGCCGCGCGGCGTGCCTCGGGTCGATGACCGCCGGGTGCTGAACGGCATCCTGTGGCGGTTTCGGACGGGATCGCCCTGGTCGGAAATCCCGGAGCGCTACGGCCCGCCCACCACCTGCTACAATCGCTTCGTCCGCTGGCGGAAGGCAGGCCACTGGGACCGGCTCCTCCGAGCGGTGTCCGAGGCTTACGACGGTGACATCGTCATGATCGTTTCTCCTCAAGTCCGCGTGCACCAGCACGGCGCCACGGGAAAAAGGGGCTGGCGACGATGGTGGCATGGGACGGTCGAGGAGGCCGACGACTCCGAGACGCGGGGGTCTCACCAGCAAACTCCACGCGCTCGTCGACGCGGAAGGCCGCCCCGTCGCCCCGCGCCTGACCGCCGGCCAGGTCGCCGATTGCGTGGAGGCCGATGCGCTGACTGAAACGCTCGGCGAAGGGAACATCCTGATCGCCGACAAGGGCTATGACACAGATGTCATTCGCGCCGAGGCAAGAGAACGGAAGGCTTGGGCGAACATACCGCCGAAGGCGAACCGCAAGGGCGGCTTCGCCTTCTCGGGATGGGTCTGTCGGCAGCGCAATCTCGTGGAGCGGTTCTTCAACCGGATCAAGCAGTTCCGAGGCGTCGCCACCCGCTACGACAAGGATCCGGAGAACCTCCTCGCAGCCGTCAAATTCATCGCCGCGAGGATCTGGTGCCAGAGTTTATGAGGCGACGCCCTAGTAACACACAACATATCGGCGCCGGCATTGCTCACCCTTTCCAGCGCAGCTTGTTGACGAGGAGAGCGAAGGCGGGTGATGCCTGAAGGCGTGAGGGGTAGTAGAGGTGATATCCCGGGAAGCTCGGAGACCAGTCCTCGAGCAGGGGAACGAGTTCGCCGCGATCGATGAAGGGCAGGAGATGCGCGTCCGGCAGGCAGCAGATTCCGAGGCCGGCGACGGCCGCGTCGATGATCATGTCGGGGTCGTTGCAAGTGAACTGTCCGGACACGCGGACATTGATAGCGCGATCGTCGCGCCCGAGCTCCCAGGAATAGAGGCCGCCGAGCGTCGGTAGCCGAAGGTTGACGCAATTGTGGCGGACAAGGTCGTCGGGGCTCTCGGGGCGACCGTGGCGGGCGACGTAGTCGGGCGAGCCGGCGACGAGCATCCGCAAGTCCGGTCCGATCCGGACCGCGATCATGTCGCGCTCGACGCTCTCGCCGAGGCGGACGCCCGCGTCGAACCGCTCGGCGGCGATCGCGGTGAACCGCTGCTCCACGTCGATCTCGATCCTGATATCGGGGTATTCCGCCATCAGTTCGCGCGCTTTCGGGAACAGGATCGTGCGCGCGGCGTCGCGGCTCGTGGTTACCCGGATTCGCCCGGCGGGGCGCGCGCGAAGCGCGTTGAGGCTGTCAAGCCGGGCCTCGATGTCGTCGAGCGCGGGCCGCAGTGACTGCGCGAGCTGCTCGCCTGCGTCGGTCGGCGACACGTTCCGCGTCGTGCGCGTGAGGAGCCGCAAGGCCAGCCGCTGCTCGAGCCGCTTCACAGTATGGCTGAGCGCCGATTGCGACGTGCCGAGCCGAGCCGCGGCGCGCGTGAAACTGCGTTCCTCATAGACCGCCAGGAAGGCGATCAGATCGCCAAGCTCATCGCGTTTCATGCAGGGCACCACATCGCCAAGGCCGTGAGTTACCCTAGAAGGATCAATGCGATCCGCATTCATGTCCAGAGATCACAATTGGGTGGGCGGACTTCGCCGATCATTGGGTCATAGGGTACCTGATTGTCCCTCGCTTTGGTGGATACCTTTGCTAAGCCTGTGAGGGCCCGCGGCGTTCGCCTCGCCATGTCGGGCCCGGCCTGGCGGCGGACAAGGCTTGATCCGGCGCTCCCTCATGGCCGCCAGGTTCGCCTCGGTGACGAAGCCCGCATCGCCGGAGACCTCGCGCGGCTTGCGTCCGAGATGGGCGGAGACGTCGTCGACGAGGGGCACAAGCGCGCGATAGTCGGCCGAGGGGGGCACGAGCCGGTGCGCCAC
>JAMHVM010000078.1:0-45701 GCA_035911475.1 Lysobacterales bacterium
GACCCAGGAGTATTTCTACGCGGCCTACGTGCGTGCCTGGGACCTGCGCATCGAGCGCCTGAGCAACGAGGAATATCCGGCGCAGTTCTCCCGACACCGGTTGCATGGCGAGCTGATCATGGCGGTGGAGATCCGCGCCGACGGCAGCGTCGCCCATTCCGAGATCGTCACCTCCAGCGGCCATCGCGTGCTCGACGAGAGTGCCCTGCAGATCGTCCGTCGCGCCGCGCCCTACCCCGCCCTGCCAAGGAACCCGGACGAGCGCGTGGACATCCTGCACATCACCCGCACCTGGCAGTTCCTGCCCAGCGGCGAAGTGCGACAGCGCTGACCGGGCACCAGCAACGAGGAACGAGAAAAAGGAACGAGACACAGACCACCCGCCCGCTTCCCACTCGTTGCTCGTTCCTCTGCACTCGTTTCCCGTCGGCCCGAGCACTCGTTCCCCGTCCGTAACGGCGCTACACTGCGCGCCATGAATGACGGCTTCCTGACCGACCATTTCCTGATCGCGATGCCGTCGCTGGTCGACCCCAACTTCGCCCGCACCGTGATCCATGTCTGCCAGCATGGCGACGAGGGCGCGATGGGTCTGGTGATCAACCGCAGCGCCGCCTTCGACCTCGGCCATGTGCTGCGCGAACTGGATCTGCCAGTGCCTGGCGTACCAATCGACCACACCCCGATCCTGGTCGGTGGTCCGGTGCATGCCGAGCGTGGTTTCGTGCTGCACGAGAACGACGGTCGCGACTGGGAATCCAGCCTGGCGGTCAATGACCAGCTCAGCGTCACCACCTCGCGCGACATCCTCATGGCGTTCTCCGCGGGCAATCCGCCGCCACGCCACCTGTTCGCGCTGGGTTATGCCGGCTGGACTGCCGGGCAGCTGGAACAGGAACTGGCTGACAACGCCTGGCTGACGGTACCCGCCGACCGCGCCGTGCTGTTCGACGTGCCGATCGAGCAACGTTGGCAGGCCGCCGCAGGTCTGCTCGGCGTCAACCCGATCCACCTCTCCGGCTATGCCGGTCGGGCCTGACACCGGCCAGACCCCGGCGATTCCGGAAACGGTGATGGCATTCGATGTCGGCTCGCGCCGCATCGGCGTCGCCATCGGCCAGCGCATCACCGGCGATGGTCGCGGCCTGACCGTGATCGAGGCCGACGGCCATGCCGCAGCTCTGGCAGCGATCGCACCCCTGATCGCACAATGGCGGCCGCAGGCGCTCCTGGTCGGCCGGCCACTGACCCTGGACGGCCAGGAACAACCGGCCAGCGAACGGGCCCGCGGATTCGCCCGCGCGCTGGCCAAACGCATCGCCCTGCCGGTGCTGGAGATCGACGAACGCCACAGCTCGCGCGATGCCGCCGCCCGTTTCGCGGCCAGCCGCAAGGCCGGCTTGAAGCGACGCCGTGACAGCGACCAGCTGGACGCGGATGCTGCCGCGGTGCTCATCCAGCGCTTCTACGACAACCCGTCGGCCCTTCTCCCCGTCTCGGCGCCATGACCCTCATGCATCACCTGATCGACATCGATGACCTTGACCGCACACGTGCCCTGGCCCTGCTCGACCGCGCCGACCAGTTGCGCGAGATCGCCGGCGGTCGCGCGGCGCCATTGCGGTCGCTGGCCGGACGCACCGTTGTCAACCTGTTCTTCGAGAACTCCACCCGCACCCGGGTGTCGTTCGCCCTGGCCGCACGCCGGCTCGGGGCCGAGGTGATCGACTTCCACGCCCACACCTCCTCCGCCGCCAAGGGCGAAACGCTGCTGGACACCTGGAAGACGCTGCATGCCATGGGCTGCGATGCTTTCGTGATCCGCCACGGCGAAGACGATGCCATCGCCACGCTGGCGGCACAGATCGGTCAGGCCAGTCCGATCATCAACGCCGGCAGCGGTCGCCGCGCGCATCCGACCCAGGCGCTGCTGGATGCCCTGACCATTCGCCAGCACAAGCCTGCCCTGGAAGAACTGACCGTGGCGATCGTCGGTGACATCCGGCATTCGCGGGTGGCACGATCCAACATGAAGCTGTTGCCCCTGCTGGGCGTCGGCTCGGTGCGGGTCGCCGCGCCACCGGCCTTGCGTGCCGCCACGCTGGAACCTGGCGTCAGCGCCTGTGACAGCATCGAGGCTGCCGTCGCCGGCGCCGACGTGGTGATGATGCTTCGGCTGCAGCACGAACGCATGGCCAGCGCCGACTTCCTTGACACCGACAGCTACTTCCGGCAATGGGGACTGACACCGGATCGGCTGGCGCTGGCTGCCGCGGACGCGATCGTCCTGCATCCGGGACCGATCAACCGGGAGGTGGAAATCGCTTCGGCGGTCGCCGACGGCCCGCAGTCGGTGATCCTGGATCAGGTCGCCAACGGCGTCGCCATGCGCATGGCGATCCTGGAGTCGTACGCCGGAGGCTGATCAGTCGGGAGTTCGGTCCTGCTCGGCTGGAACAGCCCGACAATCAGCCCGCGGCATCGCCCAGCCCATAGCAGGTTTGACCCCGGACCACCGGCGAACCGATCAGAGCCGACACCTGCCAGGAGACGCCGGCTAGCGTGGCGGATACATGCCGAAGCCCCCGACGAACAAACGATCCGCATGCACGGTGCGGCAGTAGCAGGACGCTGTCGTGCAGTCCTCGTTGTCGCACGTAGACTGCCCCGGGCCAGTCGCGTAGGTGCAGGATCGACACCTGTGGCGTGCCGGCACGCGGCAAACGGTGATTCCGAGACTGGTATTGGATGGGAAACTGCCCAGAAGGAAGCCACCGGATTGGTTCCCTGTTCCACAGTCCTGTGCTGCGAGCATCCCTGACATCATCACCAGCAACAGCGCACCGGCCAGCAACCGCAACCAAGCGCCGCTTCGAATGCAACCAGCCATGACCTGATCTCCCAAGCGTTTATGACATCAGGAGATACGATAGAAAGCTCGCTGGTCAGACATGAACGAGAACAACAAGGTCTTGATCGGTGCGGCTGCCGTCTTGTGCTAGCAAGCGATCGTCGATCTGTGACGGATCCTGGCTGCTTCGAATCCTGCAACATGCCGAAGAACGTCGCCCGACATGAAGCGGCTGTGTACGGAGATCAGTCGCCACCGCCGTCGGATGCGGCGCTGAACAACTCCATCGCCATCACCAGCGCGTCCTCGCGGCCGTTTTTGGCCGGGTAATAGCCCGGGCGGCGACTGACCAGGTGGAAGCCGGCCGCCTCGTAAAGGCGGATCGCCTCGGCATTGCTCGGCCGCACCTCCAGGAACACCTGACCGGCACCGGCACCGCGGGCGTCAGCCAGCAGCTGCGCCAGCAGGCGCCGACCCGTGCCGACGCCACGTTCGGGCAGCGCCACGCACAGGTTCAACACATGCGCCTCGCCGGCCCCGGTGGACAGGAGTCCATAGCCGCAGATCATGGCGCCTCGCTGGGCGATCCAGGCGTGGTAACCGGCCACCAGGCAGTCGCCGAAGATGGTCCGGGTCCAGGGAAACGGATACGCGGCCAGCTCGATGGCCAGGACCGTATCCAGATCCTCGACGGTCATCGGCCGCAGCGAGACGGCCTCAGTCAGCGCGGCGACCATGATCCTGCCTGTCACTGTTCCCGGCGCCTTCCGCCGCCAGGGCGACCGCGGTCTGCTTCAGTGCCGACCACAGCGCCCGACGACCGGCGGCGGTGCCCCACTGCGCCGGATCGGGCAGCGGCAAGCCGCGCTCGTCGCCCGTGGGCAGCCATTCGATCTCACCTGCTGACAGGCCGAGCCAATTCATCACCTGCGACCAGGTCGCGGTCGCCGCGGGCGGCCATTCGGCCGGCATCGGAGCGGCCAGACGAAGGCGCGGAGCCGACCGGAGAGCCGCCGCCGTCGCAGCAGCCGGCCCGGGCGCAACCACCGGTTCGGAAACGGATGCGGGCGTTCCGGGGGAGAACGGGATCGGTGCCGGTTCGGCGACCACCGGTGACGGTGACGGTGACGATGCCGACCGGCGCAGCCGATAGCGCACCACGCCCAGCTCGTCCAGCAGACGTGGTCCGTTGCCGGCCATCACGGCGACGGCTTGCCCTGTTCGCGACGTTGACGACGGCTTCGACGCAAGGTCCAGATGGTCCAGATCGGGCCGGAGGCGACATAGATCAGCAGCAACGCGAACAGGTGACGCGGCAAATCGACCGCCAGCAACACGAACACGCCCAGCAGGGCCAGCGCCCACAGGAACGGCACCCGGTCATTGATCGCCAGGGTCTTGAAGCTGTAGTAGCGGAAATTGCTCACCATGAGCAGACCGGCGGTGACCGCGATCGCCAGCGAAAACCACACCACATCGCCGCCATGCAGGTCGAAGGTCCGGCAGGTCCAGACATAGGTCACCATCAGCCCGGCCGCGGCCGGACTGGCCAGGCCCTGGAAGAAGCGCTTGTCGGCGACACCGACCTGAGTATTGAAACGGGCCAGGCGCAAGGCGGCGCAGGCGGCGTACAGGAAGGCCACCGCGAAGCCGATCTTGCCGGCCATCGGCCCGATCGCCCGGAGCTCCTGCAGCGACCAGACATAGATCAGCAGCGCTGGTGCCAGCCCGAAGCTGATCAGGTCGGACAGCGAGTCGTACTGGGTGCCGAACTCGCTCTGGGTGTTGGTCAGCCGGGCGATCCGGCCATCCAGGCCGTCCAGCAGTCCGGCCACCAGAACGGCGATGGCGGCCGACACCGGCCGCCCGTGGATGGCTGCGACGATGGCGAAGAAGCCCGCGAACAGGCCGCCAGTGGTGAACAGATTGGGCAGCAGATAGACGCCTCGGCGCATGATCGACGCATTCCCGGGAGTGGATGGCCGGCAAAGTGCCAGCCGGTCGACAGTTTAGCCCGCTGCGGCGGACGGCGCCCTTCCGCCCCGCGCGACATCGTGCTACTACTACACTATTCAATGGTTTGATCGACAACGCAGAACGTCAATCACAGCAGTTCCGGCGTCTTGGGGGTCGCCCTGGGTGCGACCGGATCCGGAATCCGAACGAGGCCAGGCACCATGCGTTACCTGCTCATCACCCTCTCCGCGCTGCTGCTGGCCATGCCGGCCAGTGGCCAACAGATCTACAAGTGGGTCGACAAGGACGGCACGGTTCATTTCACCGACTCGCCGCCGGACGATTCGGTCAATGCCGAGCGACGCGTCATGGGAAACAGCGCCCGAGCGGTCGCCATGGAGTCGGCGCAGGCGCCTGCCGCCGAGGCGCAACCCGGTGGCGATGATCTCGATGCCCTGTACACGCCGGAGCAGCGATCGGCCGGTTGCCAGCAGGCACGGGCCAATCACACCACACTGCTGACCATGCCGATCATCCAGCAGGACCTTGACGGCGACGGAGTGGCTGAGGAACTCAATGACGAACAGAAGGCCGAAGCACTGGCCCGTGCGGAAGCCCAGATCCGCGTGCTCTGCGTCGACAGCGAGAACTGATCCGTCCGGAGCGATTCGTGGTTTCGCCGACGATCGATCCACGCGCGTTCAACCAACGGCAGTCTTTCTAGTCAGCACACGATGATTCGGATGCCGGCGCCATCCCCGGCGCCGGCTCATCGGACGAGGTGACTGGACCTGCTGCTCAGAACCAGTGCCGCTGCTCACCGCCGCCGTGACCACGGCAGGCCGCCACGTTGTCGACACAACGGCCGCACAACGCCGGATCGCTGCTGAAGTTGCCGACATCGGGTCGATAATGCCAGCAGCGCACGCACTTGCCGTTGTCACTCGCCCGCGCCTGGACATGAATGCGCTCGCCGCTGTCCAACACGACCTCGACCGACGAGGCCGGCCGCTCCGCAGCCGGCTTCAGGGTCAGCGTGGAGGTGATGAAGAAGTAGCGCAACTCGTCGGCAACATCGGCCAGGGCAGCCAGCATGTCGGATTCGACGTAGAGGTCGACCTCCGCCTCCAGCGAGGCACCGATGTCGCCACTCGAACGCATGCCTTCCAGCACGCGGGCGACGCCGGAGCGGATCGCCAGCAGCCGCTCGAAGCGGCCGTCGTCAAGCGCGGCACCGGCCGGCAGCGGCGCAAGACCGTCGTACCAGGTAGCGAACAGCGGTGAATCGCCGCGCTCACCCGGCATGGCCTGCCAGACCTCCTCGGCAGTGAATGACAGGATCGGTGCCAGCCAGCGGGTCATCGCCTCCAGGATCCGGTACATCGCGCTCTGCGCGCTGCGCCGGCCATGGCTGTCGGTCGGCATGGTGTACAGCCGATCCTTGGTGATGTCCAGGTACAGCGCGCCCATCTCGTTGCTGCAGAAGTTCTGCACGCGCTGCACCACCTCGTGGAACTCGTAACGGTCATAGGCGGCGATCACCGCCTGCTGCACCTTGTGCGTCTGCGCCACGGCCCACTGGTCGAGCAGCAACAGTTCCTCGTTCGCCAGAAGATGCTGCCGCGGATCGAAGCCGGCCAGATTGCCAAGCAGGAAACGACCGGTGTTGCGCAGGCGGCGGTAACCGTCGGCCACGCGCTTGAGGATCTCGTCGGAGACGCTCATCTCGTTGCGGTAGTCGGTTGCCGCCACCCACAGGCGCAGCACGTCGGCGCCCAGTGCCTTCATGACCGACTGCGGCGCGACCACGTTGCCCTCGGACTTGGACATCTTGCGACCCTGGGCATCGACGGTGAAACCGTGGGTGAGCACCTGGTCGTATGGCGCCACGCCATGCATGGCCACGCTGGTCAGCAGCGAGGACTGGAACCAGCCGCGATGCTGGTCGGAGCCTTCCAGATAGAGGTCGGCATGCGGTGAACGTCCGTCGCCATGCTGCAGCTCCGGTCGCTGACCGATCACGCAGTGATGGGTGACGCCGGAATCGAACCAGACATCGAGGATGTCGGTGACCTTCTCGTAGCGTTCCAGGTCTTCCGGCGGCAACAACGTCGCCGGATCCAGGTCGTACCAGACATCCACGCCTTCGGATTCGACCAGCTCTGCCACCTTGCGCATCAGCTCGGCCGAGCGTGGATGCGGCTCGCGTGTGGTCCTGTCGGCAAACAGCGCGATCGGCACGCCCCAGGTCCGCTGGCGTGAGATGCACCAGTCCGGACGACCACCGACCATGCTCTCGATGCGCGCCTGGCCCCAGGCCGGGAACCAGCCACGGGCGGCGCCGATACGCTCGATCTCGCCCAGCGCATCAGCGCGCAGGTTTTCCCGGTCCATGGCGATGAACCACTGCGGCGTGGCCCGGAACACCACCGGCGTCTTGTGCCGCCAGCAATGCGGGTAGCTGTGGGTGATGGTCTTCAGTGCCAGCAGCACGCCGCGCTCGCGCAGCAGCTCGACGATCACGTCATTCGCCTTCCAGACGTGCTGAGCGGCCACGACCGGGGTGTCGGGCAGATAGACGCCGTTGCCACCGACCGGATTAAGCGTTTCCAGACCGTACTTCTGGCCAACCGCGAAGTCCTCGACGCCGTGTCCGGGCGCGGTGTGCACGGCGCCGGTACCGTCTTCGTCGGACACGTGATCGCCCAGGATCACCGGCACCTCGCGCGGCAGGAACGGATGACGCAGCGACGCCCGCTCCAGCGCCGATCCGCGTGCGTTCCCCAGCACCACGACCTGATCGACGCCGTAACGGGTGAGCACGGCTTCGACCAGGCTGGCGGCCAGGACCAGCAGGACGCGTCGACCGGCGCGCGACGGACCTTCGACCAGCGCGTAATCCATGTCCGGACCGAGCGACACCGCCATGCTGGCCGGCAGTGTCCACGGCGTGGTGGTCCAGATCGGCACGGCGACGATGTCGCTGGTGTCGGCAGTCACGCCGAACTTCGCTGCCAACGCCACCGGATCGACCGCGTCGTAGGCGACATCGATGGCCGGCGACTGCTTGTCGGCATACTCGATCTCGGCTTCGGCCAGCGCCGAGCCGCAGTCGAAGCACCAGTGCACCGGCTTGAAACCGCGCACGACATGGCCACGGTCGACGATGCCGGCCAGCGCCCGCAGCATGTCGGCCTCGTAACGGAAATCCAGGGTGCGGTAGGGATTGTCCCAATCACCGAGCACGCCCAGGCGCTTGAAGTCGGCGCGCTGGCGGTCGATCTGCTCGCGCGCGTACTCCCGGCACTTCTCGCGGAACTGGCGCGCATCCAGCTTCTGCCCGACCTTGCCGTGCTTCTTCTCCACCGCTACTTCGATGGGCAGGCCGTGGCAGTCCCAGCCGGGCACGTAGGGTGCGCGGAAACCTGCCAGCAGACGCGACTTCACCACCAGATCCTTGAGGATCTTGTTGACCGCATGGCCGATGTGGATGTCACCGTTGGCATACGGCGGGCCATCGTGCAGCACGAACAGCGGCCGCTGCGTGGCAGCGCTCTGCAATCGCCCGTACAGGTCGTTGTCGTACCAGTCGGCCAGTCGCGGCGGTTCCCGCGACGGCAGGTCACCGCGCATCGGAAACTCCGTCGCCGGCAGGTTGATCGTGTCCTTGTAATCCTGGCTCATGTCGCGTTCGTCGTGCTTGTTGTTGTCGTTGTCTGGCCCGTCAACCCCAGATGTGGGCGCGAGGGCGGATTGTCCAGTATCGCGCGTGCCTGGCGCGCGTCGGCGTGCATCTGCGCCACCAGCGCGTCCAGCGAATCGAACTTTTCCTCGCCGCGCAGGCGCTCCACGAACTCGACGGTCAGTCGTTGTCCGTAGAGGTCGCCGTTGAAGTCGAACAGGTGCGCTTCCAGCACCGTACCGACACCACCCACGGTTGGCCGTGTCCCCAGGCTGGCCACACCCGGCCAGGCGCTCAGACCGGCGCCGTGCACGCGCACGGCGAAGATTCCCTCCACCGCTGGGCGCCAGCGGATGGCGATGTTGGCGGTGGGAA
This sequence comes from Lysobacterales bacterium, assembly GCA_035911475.1. Taxonomy (GTDB): domain Bacteria; phylum Pseudomonadota; class Gammaproteobacteria; order Xanthomonadales; family UBA2363; genus Pseudofulvimonas. Next base: position 8,865 of record JAMHVM010000078.1, read on the forward strand.
AACCCAGCTGCCGGCCCAGCTGCTGGCCGCGCACGACCCGGCCACTGATGGCATACGGACGACCCAGCGCCGCCTCGGCGGCAAGCAGATCGCCACGCCTCAAGGCCTGGCGGATGGCGCTGGCACCGAGCCGATCGCCGTCCTCACCATCGACGGCGTCGACCACCTCGACGCGGAAGCCGAGCTTTCGCCCGGCCTCCGCCAGCAAGGCGACATCACCGCCGCGGGCCTTGCCGAATCGGAAGCCCGGGCCGACGCAGACGACCCTGGCCGACAGCCCGGCAAGCAGCACCTGGTCGATGAACGCCGGCGCTGACATGGCCGCGAGATTCCGGTTGAAGCGCAGCGCCACCACGGCATCCATGTCGGCGCCACGCAGACCCTCGAAGCGTGCGCGGGCCGGTGTCAGACGTGCCGGTGGATCGTCGGGGGCGAAGAACTCGCGCGGCAGCGGCTCGAAGCTCAGCGCGACGGCCGGAAGACCCAATTCGGTAGCGCGGGCACGAGCCAGCGCCAGCAGGTGTGCGTGTCCCCGATGCACCCCATCGAAGGCGCCGATAGCCACGACACTGCCAGCCGGAAACAGCGACGCATCGCCGACCTCTCGGAACCATCTGGTCATCGCCAGCAGTATAGAGGATGCACCACGCAGCCCTGACCGACGATCCCGTTCGCGCGCAGGATTCCGACATCGCCATCGGCGCGCGGACACCCATGCCGATGGCCCCGGTCCGTCATGACCACTGGATCGCGCCGGCTCCATCCTGACTGCTCCGGCAGCAGATGGCTCAGCCGATCTCCCAGGCCGCTCGGCTCGCGTTGGTCACAGCCGGTCAGTCCAGCATGGGAACGACGACACAACCGGGAATCGGATTTCTCAGGAGGGCTTCGAGCCCCGATCGGAATCGGCCACCCTCGGCTCGCGCAACTGCCGCGGACGCACGCCGGTGGCCAGCAAGACCAGCGCATACACCGCCATTGCCGATGGCAGCAGCCAGAGCAGGTGGCCAAGTCGCCAATAGCTGGACAGCTCACTCCAGGGTCCGATCAGGCCCAGCGCATAGACCAGCACCAGCGCCATCGCTACGCAGGCCAACAACGCCTTGCCGAACACCCGCCAGGTCGCCCGGTCGGGCGCATAGGTGCCGCCGCGCCACAGCCACCAGGCGAGCAGACCCGCGTGCAGCAGGCCGCCGATGCCGGTCGCCAACGCGATGGCTGCATGGGCGCTGGCGACGCCGGCCTGGCGCAACGGCAACACCAGCGCGAACAGGAGGAGGATGTTCACCACCACCACGATCACCGCCGCACGCATCGGCGTGCGGGTGTCGTGATTGGCGAAGAACGCCGGCGCCAGCACCTTGGCCAGCATGAACCCGGGCAGGCCCAGACACAGCGCCATCAGCGCCAGTGCGGTCATCGTGGTGTCTCGGGCGGTGAACTGGCCGTGCTGATACAGCGTGGCGCAGATCGGTTCGGCCAGCACCACCAGACCGGTCGCCGCCGGCAGCGCGATCAGCATCACCAGGCGCACGCCCCAGTCGATGCTGCCGCGGTAACGAATCTGATCGCCGGCGGCGCGATGTCGCGACAGTGTCGGCAACAGCACCGTTCCCAGCGCCACGCCGATCATGCCGATCGGGAACTCCAGCAGCCGGTCGGCCAGGTACAGCCAGGTCTGGCTGCCGGCGATCAGCAGCGAGGCGAAGGCGGTGCCGACCAGCAGGTTGATCTGCGACACCGAGGCACTGAGTACGGCCGGCCCCATCAGCCTCAGCACCCGGCGTACGCCCGGATCGCCCAGCCCCCAGCGCGGACGGGGCAACAAACCCAGTCGCATCAACGCCGGAATCTGCACCAGCAACTGGATGGCACCGGCAGCGAACACGCCCCAGGCCAGCGCGTAGACGGGCACCGACAGCAGAGGTGCCAGCCACAAGGCGGCGGCGATCACCGCGAGGTTGTGCAGGATCGGCGTCAGAGCCGGCAGTGCAAAGCGCCCGTGGGTGTTCAGCACCGCGCCCGACAGCGCCGTCATGGAAATGAAAAACAGGTAGGGGAAGGTGATGCGCAGCATGTCGCCGGCCGCATCGTGGCGCACCGGATCGGTCAGGTACCCTGGCGCAAACAGGGTGACGATCCAGGGTGCAGCCACCATGCCGATGCCGGTCACCACCAGCACGGCCGCGCACAGGGTGCCGGCGACGCGATCCAGCAACTGCTTCAGCGCCTGCGGATCGCCGCTTTCGCGGGCGGCGCTGAACACCGGCACGAAGGCCTGTGCGAAGGCCCCTTCGGCGAAGATGCGGCGCAGGAAATTCGGTATCCGGTAGGCGACCACGAAGGCGTCGGTCAGGCCGGAGGCGCCGAACACGATCGCCTGGACCATGTCTCGGGCATAGCCGGAAATGCGCGACAGGAAGGTCAGCGCCGAGAACATCAGGGTCGAACGCAGCAGCTTCATGTGGCTTGCCCGCCACCAGACACCGGCAACGGCGGCCGTGACGGGCCGGACGGTCGCCGGCGCCCACCGCGCAAGGCCGTACCGGGCGCCGATGGTCCCGCACCAAACGCCTGGCCGGCATCCGGGGCACTCTGGCGACGCTGCGAAGCACCGAATTCTTCCCGGCCCCCGGATTCGGTCGCGCCGACCCCGGAGCAACGGCAGATACGGTTGACCCAGCCACCCGGCATCGGCATAATGCGCGGTCTTTTCAACCCAGACTGTTTCGGAGAACCCCCTTGGCCAACATCAAATCCGCCAAGAAGCGCGCCCGCCAGGCCGTGAAGCGCAACGAGCGCAACACCAGCGCCAAGTCGATGGTCCGCACCGCGCTGAAGAAGGTGGTCAAGGCGATCGAAGCCAAGGACGCCGGCGCTGCCCAGGAAGCCTACAAGAGCGCCGAGCCGCTGCTCGACCGCTACAGCAGCCGCGGCCTGATCCATCGCAACAAGGCTGCCCGGCACAAGAGCCGCCTGCAGGCCAAGATCAAGGCGCTGGCTGCCTGATCGGCATTCGGCAGCACGCTTCAAGATGACGACAAGGCCGGCGGAATCCGTCGGCCTTGTGCTTTCCGGTTGCTGAAACGAATCAGGCGTCACGACCCGGACCGCCGGCGTCGGCGGCCGCCTCGGCGTCGATCTGGCGCGATTCGACCAGAAAGGTCATGACCCGACGGACCACGTCCTCGGTACCCTCGTGGGCCAGCGCCGACACCGCGAACCACGGCGCCTGCCAGTCCAGCCGCTCGACCAGCCCGCGAGTCACCGCATCGCGCTCGTCGGCCGGCAACAGGTCGACCTTGTTCAGCACCAGCCAGCGCGGCCGCTCCAGCAACTCCGGATCGAAACGCGCCAGCTCGGCCTCGATGGCGCGCACCTGCTCGGCCGGATCGCTGCCGTCCAGCGGCGCCACGTCGACCAGATGCAGCAGCAGACGGTTGCGCTGAACATGGCGCAGGAACTGGATGCCCAGGCCGGCGCCGTCAGCGGCGCCTTCGATCAGGCCCGGAATGTCGGCCATCACGAAGCTCTGGTAGGCCCCCACCTTGACCACGCCCAGCTTGGGCGCCAGCGTGGTGAACGGATAGTCGGCCACCTTCGGCGTCGCCGCCGATACCGCGCGGATGAAGGTGCTTTTGCCGGCATTGGGAAAGCCGAGCAAGCCCACGTCGGCGAGCAGTTTCAGCTCCAGACGCAGCGTACGCTCCTCGCCCGGTGTACCCGGCGTGGACTGGCGCGGCGCCCGGTTGGTCGAACTCTTGAAGGTCATGTTGCCGCGACCGCCCTCGCCGCCGCGCGCCACCAGCAGACGCTGGCCGTTCTCGGTCAGGTCGCCGATCACTTCCTCGGTATCGACGTTGGTCACCACAGTGCCCACCGGCACCCGGATCAGCTCGTCCTCGCCGCGGGCACCGGTCATCTGGCTGCCCAGGCCGTTGACGCCGCGCCTGGCGCGGAAGATGCGCTGGTGGCGGAAGTCGATCAGGGTATTCAGGCTGTCGTCGGCGACCAGCACGACATCGCCGCCGTCACCGCCATTGCCGCCGTCGGGACCACCGAACGGGATGTATTTCTCGCGCCGGAAACTGACGCAGCCGTTGCCGCCGTTGCCGGCGTCGACCTGGATTTCAGCTTCGTCGACGAATTTCATGGGATACGGAACGCTCTGGTGAAAAAGCGGCAGGCGGCCATCGTGTGGTGCCTACCTGTCCATTGCAAGGCCGGAAAAGGCGCTCGGCCGAACGGATCGGTCAATCCGGCGACCACGGCTCGCGCATGCTGGCGAAGGACACCGTGCACCAATGAAAAGCCCCGCACGCGGCGGGGCCTTTCGAACCTTGGCGCTGGCTGGATCAGCCGGCAGCGACGACGTTGACCGTGCGACGCTTGTTCGGACCCTTGGTGGTGAACTCCACCGTGCCGTCGGACAGCGCGAACAGCGTATGGTCGCGACCCAGGCCGACATTGACGCCCGGATGGAACTGGGTGCCACGCTGACGGACGATGATGTTGCCGGCTTCGATCGCCTGACCGCCGTAGATCTTCACACCCAGCATCTTCGGGTTGGAATCACGGCCGTTGCGGGATGAGCCGACGCCCTTCTTGTGTGCCATTGCGGTAACTCCTGGACTCAGACCCCGGCGATGCCGGTGATCTCGATTTCGGTGTAGTGCTGACGGTGGCCCATCTGCTTGCGATGGTGCTTGCGGCGGCGGAACTTGACGATCTCCACCTTCTTGCCGCGGCCATGGCCAATGACCTTGGCGGTCACCTTGCCACCGTCGATCAGCGGCGCGCCGACCGTGATGTTGTCGCCATCGGCGAGCAGCAGGACATCGCCCAGCTCGATCTCGGCGCCCGGGTCGGCCTTCATCAGCTCGACGCGCAGGACAGCCCCTTTTTCGGCGCGGTACTGCTTGCCGCCGGCGGTAAATACAGCGTACATGACGGAAATCCTTGAACGAAACGCTGGGAAAAGACGCGAGATTTTAATGATGATCTCCGCCCCGGTCAACTCCCTGAATACGGCTCCGGCTGAATCCAGATCAGGCTGGCCTGACGGCCGCTGGCGGCGCCGTCGCGGCGGTAGGAGTGGAAGCGCCGGGAATCGCTGAACGTACTCAGGCCGCCTCCAGCCACGTGCGCGATGCCCAGCCGCTGCAGACGCTGGCGCGCCAGCGCGTAGAGATCGCAATACCAGTGCCCCGGGCGACCGGGCCGGAAGGCCTCGGCCGCCGCCGGATCGGTTTCGACAAAGGCCGCCCGGACTTCGTCGCCGACCTCGAAATCATCCGGCCCGATTGCCGGACCCAGCCAGGCGCACAGCCTGGCCGGCGCCACCGCCATCGCGGACACCGCGGACTCGATCACCCCGGCCACCAGTCCACGCCAGCCGGCATGGGCGGCAGCGACCACGCTGCCGTCATCGGCGGCCAGCAGTACTGGGAGGCAGTCGGCCGAGAGGACGGCCAGCACCACGCCGGCAGCACGGGTAGTCGCCGCGTCGGCACAAGGCTCGTCGCTGCCGGCAAGGCCGGCCTCGGCGCCGGACAGCGAAACCGCCGTCGTGCCATGGACCTGGTTCAGCCACACCGGCGCCGACGGCAGCGCCAGGGCATCGGCCACGGCCTGGCGGTTGGCCATCACGGTTTCCCGGGCGTCACCCGAACGCAGTCCGAGATTGCAGCGGTCGTAGGGCGGTGCCGAGAAGCCGGGCGCCAACCGGGTGGTCGCCACCGCGCGGACCACGCTCGAAACAGGCCATTGCGCGAACAGAAACCCGGAATCCATGGTCCGCTCTCAGGCCGTGCGCAACACGTCCACCAGCCTGGCCATATCCGGCGGCAGCGGCGCCTCGACGACGACCTCCTGACCGGTATCGGGGCTGACGAAGCCGAGCCGGCCCGCATGCAACGCCTGACGCCGGAATCCCCGCAACGCATCGCGCACCGCCTCGCTGGCGCCGCGCGGCAGCTTCAGCCCGCCGCCGTACAGCGGATCGCCGACGATCGGAAAGCCGACATGCGCCAGATGCACGCGGATCTGGTGCGTGCGTCCGGTTTCCAGGGTCACCTCCAGCAGGCTGTGATGTGACAAGCGCTCCCGGACCCGGTAGTGGGTGACTGCCGGCCGCCCCTCGGGATCAATGGCCTTGCGCAGACGGTCGCGCGGATGCCGACCGATCGGCGCGTCAATGCTGGCGCCGGCGATCACCACGCCTTGGACCAGCGCCAGGTACTGGCGATGGATCTCGCGCTGCTGCAGGGCGGCGGTCAGTGCGGTATGCGCCGTCAGCGTTCGCGCCACCAGCAACAGGCCGGAGGTTTCCTTGTCCAGTCGATGCACCAGGCCGGCGCGCGGCAAGGTCGCCAGCCCGGGCTCTCGATGCAGCAAGGCGTTGACCAGCGTGCCGGCCGGTTGCCCGGCCCCCGGATGCACGGTCAACCCGGGCGGCTTGTTCACCACCAGGCAGGCGGCATCCTCGTAGCGCACATCCAGCGCAATGGCCTCCGGCGCGTTGTTCACCGCCACGCCGACGACGACATCCAGGCACAGCAGCTCGCCGCCGAAGACCTTTTCCGAGGGCTTGCAGCGGCGCCCATCGACGGTCAGACCGCCACCACGCAGCCATTCGCCCAGGCGACTGCGCGAGTGGCCATCGAACAGCAGCGCCGCCGCCTGATCGACCCGACTGCCAGCCAGTTCATCGGGAACGGTCGCCTCGGCACGCAGCCTTTCAGACTGAACCGGCGTCGTCGGCGGCAGCGGCCCGGGAGTGCTTTCCGCTATCATCGGCTCCGGCTTTCCTGGTTGGACCTGAACGATTCCATGCGCGTACTCCGCTTGCTCACGCTGTTGGTATTGATTGTCGCTGTCGCCGCCTGTTCACGCGGCGGCCGCCAAGCCAGAATTGACGTACTGCCCGCAGACGCCCTCTACGAAACCGCGCACGAGGCGCTGCTTAAGAACAACAACTCGCGTGCTGTCCGCTACTACCAGCGACTCATCTCCCGGTTTCCGTTCGGCACCTTTACCGAGCAGGCTCATCTGGAAATGGCCTATGCGCAGTATCGCCTGAAAGAGCACGACCAGGCGATCTCGACGGTTGACCGCTTCCTGAAGACCTACCCGACCCATGCCGATGCCGACTACGCTCAGTACCTGCGTGGCGTCGTCAATTTCTATCGCGAGGCCAGCTTCATTGGCCGGTATGTGGAACTCGACGCCAGCCAGCGCGACCAGGGCGCGATTCGGCAGTCGTTCATCGATTTTTCCAAGCTGCTGCGAGACTACCCGGATTCGCGCTACGCCGACGATTCACGCCAGCGCATGGTGTACCTGCGGAACTCGTTGGCCCAGCATGAAGTGAACATTGCCCAGTATTATTTGCGTCGCGGGGCCTACGTGGCTGCGGTCAACCGCAGCAAGTACGTGCTTGAAAACTACCAGCAGGCACCGGAAAGCGGCGATGCCCTTGCGATCATGGCGGAGTCGTATACCCGTCTGGGCGAGCAGTCGCTGGCTGACGATACCCGGCGTGTCCTGGAGTTGAATTACCCCGATCACCCGTTCCTTCGGGGTGAGTCGATGGTCGATCGGAAGGCTTTGTGGCGCCGTCTGGCTCCATTTGGTTGACGTAGCACCGACCAGCAATCGAAGCCGATTGTCCGACCGCGATCGTCGCGCCAAGCTCGCAATACGGATCGTCGGCCCCGTTCCTTCAGTCGGCTACCGATGTGGCGTGCTGAAGGAGCGGCTCCAGCACCGGCCAGACCGTGTCCAGAATGACCGGCTGCGCGCTGGCGTTGGGATGCAGACCGTCGTCCTGGATCAGCAGCGGATCCAGCGCCACACCTTCGAGCAGGAATGGCACCAGCGCCGTCTCCAGCCGCTGCGCCAGATCGGCGTAGACGGCGCGCAGTTGACCGCGATAGCGCGGACCGAAGTTGACCGGAAGTTCGATGCCAAGCAGCACAACCTGCGCACCTGACGCGCGACCGAGGTCGATCATGGCGACGATGTTCTGCTCGATCTGAGTGATCGGCAGCCCGCGCAGCCCGTCGTTGGCACCCAGCTGGATGGCCACGATGTCCGGATCGTGCTCGCTGAGCAAGGCCGGCAATCGACTCAATCCGCCCGCGGTGGTTTCGCCGCTGACACTGGCGTTGACGACGACTCCCTGACCCTCGGCGCTCAGACGTTGCGCCAGCAAGGCGACCCAGCCACGCTCCTCGGGCATCGCATAGGCAGCACTGAGCGAATCACCCAACACCAGCAACTTCGCCTGCCGTGCCTGCAACTCCGGCACCATCAGCGTGGTCGCAAACAGGATCAACACGAATCGGATGACAGACATGGCAGATGCGGACACTCGCTCGGATCACTCGGAAATGGCTGGCATGGCCGTGATCGCCCGCGATCTGGGCAAGACGGTGGCCGGGCCGGATGGCGCACTCACCATACTTGAAGGCATCGATCTGCGGCTGAACACCGGGCACAGCCTGGCCATCGTCGGTCGCTCGGGTTCCGGCAAGACCACCTTGCTCAGCCTGATCGCCGGCCTGGACCGTCCCAGCACCGGCGAGGTCTGGCTGGCTGGCCACGCCCTCAACGAACTTGACGAGGAGCAACGCGCCGCGCTGCGTCGCTGGTTGCTGGGTTTCGTGTTCCAGTCGTTCCAGTTGATCGCATCACTGGACGCGGCCGAGAACGTGCGGCTGGCCGCGGAGCTGGCCGATCTGGATGATCCCGAAGCGCGCAGCGCCGAAGCACTGGCCCTGGTCGGCCTGGAGCGCCGCCGCCACCACCTGCCCGGCCAGCTCTCCGGCGGCGAGCAGCAGCGGGTCGCGCTGGCACGCGCCTTCGTGCATCGACCGCCGATCCTGTTCGCCGACGAACCCACCGGCAATCTCGATGGCGAGAACGCCACACGCGTGACCGAGCTGCTGTTCGACCTGCAACAGCGCTTCGGCACCACGCTGGTGCTGGTCACCCATGATCTCCATCTGGCCGCGCGTTGCGACCACCGGCTGGTGCTGTCCGACGGACGTATCGCGAGTACCGACAGCAATCCCGTGGAAACGGCCGCATGAAGCTGGCGCGGGTGATCGTGCGCGGTCTGCCGGCGCAGTTCCGGCAGCGCGAGACGCAACTGTTCCTGCTGGCGCTGCTGTTCGCGGTGGCGGCGCTGACCGCCGTGCAGCTCGGCGCCCAGCGCACCCTGAACCTGCTGCTGGCCCAGGCCGCGGCGATCAACGGCGGCGACCTCAGCGTGTCATCGCGCGCGGCACTGCCACCGGAGTGGCCGCAGGCGGCGCGCGAGCGTGGCCTGCGCACCGCCACCAGCCTGACCTTCCCGAGCATGTTGTTCGCCGGTGAACGCCAGCAACTGGCCGACATCAAGGCACTGGCCGGGGACTATCCGGTGCGTGGCGCGCTCAAGCTGCGCTTGGCCGACGGCAGCGTGCAGGATCCGGCGCCGCTGCCGGCCACTGGCGAGGCTTACGCCGATGCCCGTCTGCTCGACACCCTGGCGATCGCGATCGGCGACGAACTGGAACTGGGCGAACTGCGTGTCCGCGTTGCCGCCGAACTGCTGGAGGATCCCGACGGCAACCAGTTGTTCGCGATGGCACCACGCCTGCTGGTCGGTATCGACGACGCCACGCGCGCCGGCCTGCTCGGTCCGGGCAGTCGACCCAGCCATCGCCTGCACATGGCCGGCGAGCGCCGGATCGTTCAGGCCTTCGACGACTGGCTGAAAACGCAGGTCGACGGCAGCCAGCGCATCGGCCGGGTCGACGATGCCATGGAGCAGCTGCGCGGCGCCTATCAGCGCGGGCGTGCCTTCATCGACCTGGCCCTGCTGTTGACCCTGGCGCTGAGCGCGATGGCGATGTGGCTGGCGCTGGCTCGGCTGGCCGAGCGCGAGACCGCGCAGGTTGCGCTGCTGCGTTGCCTGGGCGCGCGCCGCAGCGAAGTGCTGGGCATGCCGCTGGGCCAGATTCTGCTGCTGGCGTTGCCGGCGACGCTGATCGGCGTCGTGCTCGGTTTCGTGGTGGAAAACCGGATCGGTCGCACGCTGGCCGAACGCTTTGCCATCGAGATGCCGGCGGTGGATCCGCTGTCGGCCTGGCCGGCACTGCTCCTGCTGATCGGGCTGCTGTTGCTGTGCGTGCTGCCGCCGCTGCTCGGCCTGTTGCGGGTGTCGCCGCTGCAGGCGCTGAACAACGCCGTGGGCCAGCGCGGTCAGCCGGTGCGCTGGCTGGCACTGCCCCTGCTGGGCCTGCCGCTGGCTGGCCTGCTGCTCGGTGGTGAACCCCGTCTGGTGCTGTTGTTGCTCGCTGGCCTGGCCGGCGCTGCCGGGCTGTGCGCCCTGCTGTTGCGCGGCGTGCTCCATGTCTTGGCGCGCAGCAGTCGCCACAGTCGCGGCATCACCCGGCTGGCGCTGCAACGCCTGGTGCGACAGCCGCTGCTGGCGGTGTTGCAAGGCACGGCGCTGACCGTTGCGCTCACGGCGTTGTTGTTGGCGACGCGGGTGGGTCCCGACCTGCTCGGGCAATGGCGCAGCGCGCTTCCGGAGAACACGCCGAACTGGTTCGTCATCAACATCCAGGACGGCCAGCGCGCAGACGTGCTCGACTTCCTGCAGACGCATCAGGCCAGCGCCCTGACCATCATGCCGGTGGCGACCGGTCGCCTCAGCGCGGTCAACGGCAAGCCGGCCGGCGAACACGTCTTGCCCGATCCGTCCATGCAGCGCTGGCGCGATGGCCCGTTGAACCTGAGCTGGAGTGACCAGTTGCCCGAAGGAAACACGGTGACTACCGGCGACTGGTGGTCACCGGACGACAACGAAGCCGTCGCGTCGCTGGAACAGCGCTTCGCCGAGCGGCTCGGCGTTGGCCTGGGCGACTACCTTGATCTCACCATCGGCGACCGCACGGTGTCTGTGCGCATTGCCAATCTGCGCAGCACCGACTGGGATTCGTTCCGGGTCAACTTTTTCCTCGTGCTGAATCCTGCGGCTGCCGCCGGTATCACACCGGGGCACATCGCCAGCTTCCATCTGCCGGAGAGCGCCGCGGGCAACATCCGCGAACTGACCCGGCAACACGCCAACCTGTCGCCGATCGACATCGGCGCCATCCTCGGTCGGATCCGCGATCTGGTCGGTGAGTTGTCTTCGGCGGCGCGGGCGCTGCTGTCGCTGGCGCTGTTCGCGGCGATGCTGGTTCTGCTCGGTGCTTTGGTGTATGCGCAGGCCGAGCGTCGGCGCGAAGCCGCCCTGCTGCGCGCTTTGGGCATGCGACGCGGCGAGTTGGCGCGGCTGCAATTGGTCGAGTGGTTGTTGCTCGGCGCGGTGTCGGCGCTGGTGGCCAGCGTGCTGGCTTCGGTGACAGGTTGGTTGCTGGCCGGGCGTGTGTTCCAGTTCGACTATCGCCTTGATGGCGGTGTGTTTCTGGTTGCGGTGCTGGTGGCTGGGTTGGTCACGCTGATCGCGGCGTTGATGGCTTCGCGGACGGCGACGCGGACGCCTCCGGCTGACAGCCTTCGTGCGTGATGTCGTTTGCCTCGCTTTGTAGAGCGGGGCTTACCCCGCTGATTTCCGTGTTGTCATTGACTGGATATCGCGAAGCTGTTTTTGACGCGCGATCGGCTTTACTCGCCTGTTGTGTCGTGGTCGCGGGGTTTCGACCGCCTCGCGGCGGCCGAGTCACTTTCTCTTGCTTGCCCAAGAGAAAGTAACCAAAGAGAAAGGCACCCCAAGGCGGCCCGCCCTGCGGACATCCTGTCCTTCGGGTGCGTGAGCCGGTGCCGGGATTCGCCGACGGCACATCCTGTGCCGCGACGAATACGCGGACATCCGTGTCCGCGTCCCTGCCGGGCTGATCCGTCACCGGCTCACCGGGCCTCATGGGGCCCCGGCAAAAGCAGCGCGCTTCCTGCGCGCCAAGAGCCAAGAGCCAAGAGCCGGCAGCGACACATGTAGTTACGGGTCCGATGATCGGTGCCGAGCGGCGTTGCGCTTGTGTACGCCACGGGCGGGTGGCATCGCCGAGGGAAAGACGAATGGGAAAGGTCAGTCAGCGGCGGCGGGGCCAGGGCCACCAGTGGCCGCCGGCGGCGTAGTCGTTGGCGGCTCGCTCGAAGGGGTTGCGGGCGCTGATGCCGCCGCAGCACAGGTAGACCGGCAGGAACAGCGGACCGAGCAACTGGTATTGCAGGGTGTGCGCCTGTTCATGCTTGCCGATGCGCAGGCAGCGACTGTCGCCATACATGCCGATCGCTTCGGCGTCCGGCGCGCAGTGGCGGCTGTATAGAACGACATTGCCGAGCGTGAGGGCACCGCGCCCGAGTGGGATGTTCTCGAAACGCAGGGCGTTGTCACCAATGCTCGGGCGGGCGCCGAACGGCAGCATCGCCACGCCGCAGATCAGGCCCAGCGCGCTGTTGGGAATCGTCCACAGCTTTCCGAGCAGGTCCAGCCCGCGCCACGCGAATGGCGCGGCGGCGGAGCGGTTGTGTGGCGACGTTGTGCGCATCGGCGACACGGTAGCAAAGCCGGTGGGATGCGGCGAAAGAGGATCCAGCAACGCGCGCGATCAGATCTCGACCTGGGTGCCGAGTTCGACCACGCGGTTGGGTGGCAGACGCAGGGTGTCCATGGCGCGGGCGGCGCTGCGCCACATCGCGACGAACAATTTCTCGCGCCACAGTGGCATCTCGTCGGCCTGGGTGCACAGCACGGTTTCGCGGCCGAGGAAGAAGGTGGTGTCCATCTCGTCGAAGCGCAGGCCCTTGTCGGCACACAGTTCGAGCACATGCGGCACTTCGGTGATCTCCATGAAACCGAAGCGCGCGATGACGCGGAAGAAGCCCTCGCCCAGATCCTCGATCTCGATCTGTTCCTCGTCTTCGATACGCGGCACTTCTTCGGTGAGCAGGGTCATCAGCACTACACGTTCGTGCAGCACCTTGTTGTGCTTGAGGTTGTGCAGCAGCGTCTGCGGCAGACCTTCCGGATCGGCGGTCAGGAAGATCGCCGTGCCCTGGACACGATGGATGCTGTCCAGGTTGGACAGGAACAGGTGCAAGGGGAAGGTGGCGTTGTGCAGCTTCTCCTGCACGATTTCCTTGCCGCGTTGCCAGGTGGTCATCAGCAGCACCAGCAGCGCCGACAGCACCAGCGGGAACCAGCCGCCTTGCGGGATCTTGAGCAGGTTGGTGCCCAGGAACACCAGATCGACCAGCAGCAGGCAGGCGAACCCGACCATGGCCACGACTGGCCAGCGCCACAGTCGCTTGGCCACGACCAGGGTCAGAACGGTTTCCACCGCCATGGTCAACGCCAGCGCGATGCCGTAGGCGGACACGAGATTCGACGAAGTCTGGAAGGCCAGCACCAGCGCGATCACGCCGATCATCAGCAGGCGATTGACGATCGGCACGTAGATCTGGCCGATCTCGCGTGCCGAGGTGTGCTGGATTTCCATGCGCGGCAGCAGGCCCAGACGGGCCGCCTGACGGGCCACCGAGAAGCTGCCGGTAATCACCGCCTGCGAGGCGATCACCGCCGCCATCGTCGCCAGACCGACCAGCGGGAACAGCGCCCACTCCGGCGCCATCAGATAGAAGGGATTGCTGGCCGCTTCCGGATCGCGGACCAGCAGCGCGGCCTGACCGAGGTAATTCAGCATCAGCGCCGGCATGACCAGCCCGTACCAGGCAATCACGATCGGACGCCGGCCGAAATGACCCAGATCGGTGTACAGCGCCTCGCCGCCGGTGACCACCAGAAACACCGCGGCCAGGATGACCAGGCCGGCGATCCTGTGTTCGGCGAAGAAGCCGAACGCGTGGTGCGGACTCAGCGCCGTCAGCACCTCCGGCGTCTGCACGATGCTGGCCACACCCAACGCCGCCATCACGCAGAACCACAGGATCATCACCGGCCCGAACAGGCTGCCGACGCGGGCGGTGCCGAAGCGCTGCACCGAGAACAGCGCGACCAGGATCACCAGCGCGATCGGCACCACATAGGGATCGAAGAACGGTGTTGCCACGTGCAGGCCCTCGACCGCCGACAGCACCGTGATCGACGGCGTGATCAGGCCGTCGCACAGGAACAGCGTGGCACCGACGATGCCGACCAGCACCAGGGCCCGCCGCTGGAAGGCACTGCCGGTCCAGTTGCGCGTGGCCAGCGCCGTGAGCGAGAGAATGCCGCCCTCTCCGCGGTTGTCGGCGCGCAGGATGACGCCGAGATACTTGACGCAGATGACGATGACCAGCGACCAGAAGAGCAGCGAAACCACACCGAAGATGTTGGCGTGCGTGGGTGCCATCGCGAACGGACCGCTGAAGGCCTCGCGCATGGCATAGAGGGGGCTGGTGCCGATGTCGCCGTAGACGACGCCGATCGCTCCGACCAGAACGGGCCACAGGCGCGGCGGGGATTTCGGATCGGATGGCTGCATGAGCTGGCTGGTGACCACCGCCGGCTGCCCTGCGGAATGAATGGGCAGCGTTGCGGCGTCGCACCATACGCCGACGCCCGGAGGGGTGCAAGCGCCGGTCTCAGGGGTACAGCAATCGCCTCTGCCAGACGCCGTCGACCAGCTCCAGCAGGTCGCGCTCGTGCAGTCGGAACGGCCGTCCGAACCAGAATTCCAGCCGTTGCGGACGCAGGCGGTAACCGGACCAGTGCGGCGGTCGCGGAACCGGCATCCCGTCGTAGCGCGCCTCGCTGTCGGCGATGCGCTGCTCCAGCGTTGCGCGCCGATCCAGCGTCTGCGACTGCAGCGACGCCCAGGCGCCGATCTGGCTGCCGCGCGGGCGGGACTGGAAGTAGGCGTCGGCCTCTTCCGGACTCACCGGCTCCACCCTGCCCTCGGCGCGCACCTGCACCTGCAGGTCCAGATGCTTCCAGTGCAGGTTGGTCGCGGCCCAGGGGTTCTCGTCCAGTTGCGCACCCTTGCGGCTGAGCGTGTTGGTGTAGAACACCAGGCCGTCGGCGTCGAGTTGCTTGAGCAGCACCACCCGCACGCTGGGATGCCCGGCTGCGTCGGCAGTGGCCAGGCTCATGGCTTCGGGCTCGGGCTCGCCGGCGGCCACCGCGCGATCGAACAGGTCACGGAACCGCGCGACGACTTCGGACGGCAACGCCGGCGCTGGCTGATGAGGGGTGCTCAAGCGCCGACCGGGATCGTGCTCAGTTGCCGGTGCTGGTGAACGGCTCCAGCCGGTAACCATGCTGATAGACCGCGGTCAGCCGCCAGCCATGACGGCCGTCCAGCTCCAGCTTGCGACGCAGGCGGCTGATGTGGGTGTCCACGGTCCGCGTGGGCACGTTGGCCGCGATCAGCCAGACGCTCTCCAGCAAGGTCTCGCGGCTGACGATGCGGCCGTGTCGACGAAACACGTACAGCGCCAGATCGAACTCGCGCTGGGTCAGTTCCACGGGTGTGTCGCCGATGCGGATACGCGAGGCGGCGATATCCAGATGGTACGGCGCCAGTTCGATGGTCTGGCTTTCCGAGGCGACCTGGGCGCGACGCAGCACCGCGTTGATGCGCGCCAGCAGCACCGCGCGGATCGCCGGCTTGACGATGTAGTCGTCGGCGCCGGTGCGCAGCGCCTGCACGATGTCGCTTTCGTCGGCGCGTACGGTGAGCATGATCACGGGCGTGGTCATGGTCGAAGGGTCGCCGCGGATCTCCGACAACAGCGTGACGCCGTCGCCGTCGGCCAGCTCCCAGTCCAGCAGCATCAGATCGGCGGCATGGCGACCACGTCCACGCCGGAAGTCGGCCAGGCTGGCGTAGTGCTGGCAGCGAAAGCCGCCCGACTCCAGCCAGCTGGTTATCAAACGGGCCTGGTCAGGATCATCCTCGACCAGACCGATTGTCAGCGACACCTCCCCCATGGCGTTGATCCTGCGTCAATCGACGATGAATGTCACCTTCATGCTGACGCGCCATTCGCTGATCTTGCCGTCGGCACCGGTAACTACCTTGATTTCATTGACCCAGGCGCCCTTGATGCCTTTGATGGTCTGGGCGGCCTTCTTCAAGCCTTTCTCGACCGCATCCTCGATGCTCTTGCTCGAGGACGAGAACAGCTCGATCACTTTCGCGATCTCGGTTGCCATGACTTTGTCTCCTTCTGGAATACGGCCAGTGGGCGCGGCCAGCCTAACACCTGGACCCGGATTCTCACAGTCCCGCGGTGTCGGCAGCAGCGTCAGGGCGAATGCCCCGCGCGGCATGCTCGGCGAAGGAGGGTTCCCCTAGTGTGAAAGCCGAGGCCGGTATGCCGACAACGTCGATGGAGCAGCAACTGTAACCAGCTTCACCGGCCTTCGCGCGGCCGATGGCGCGGATGGTGACAACCCACGCAGATAGCGCCTCGGTCAGGCCGGCAAAGGGCGATCGGGTAGCGCTGTCGGTTTGGGCAGATAGCGCAGCCAGATCAGCCACACGACCAGCGCATCGAGAATGATCAGTGCCTGCCAGATGTAGAGATGAAACCACTCGAAGGCGGTGTAGCTCCACTGGCCCAGATAGAACAGGCTGATGATGCGCACCACGTTGAGGCCCTGGATGGCGACGAAGCCGATCGCCAGACCGACCAGCTTCTGCTTCCAGGTCGACGGGAACGCCAGCACCGCTGCGGTCAGCACGATCATCGCCTCGATACCGTTGCAGCCACGTTCGATGGAAATCGCGAACCCGTTGCTGGTGCTGCGGATCTCCTTGCCCTGGGTGATCACGTCGGCATCGAAGGTCGACACCAGCCAGGTGCAGACCTGGGCCAGACCGGCGGTGAACGGCTCCACGAAACCACGCTCGACCGGCGGCAGCAGGCAAAGCACGAACAGGCCCAGGAGCAGGGCCAGGAACAGGAGGGTGAATCGGACCATGACCCATTGTAGAGGCTGCTGGCTGACGTTCGAGGTCTGCGTGTTCGCTGCGACGCCGTCCGGCCGCGCCGGGTGCTGGCTGCGGCGCGGCGGTCAGGGTCGTGGTGCAGTGCAGAAAGCCCCGGATCGCTGGGTTAAGATTCGGCAGTGAACGCGCATCGAAACCTCGCCCTGATCGGCCCCACCGGTGCCGGCAAGAGCAGTATTGGTCGACTGCTGGCCAGGGAACTGGGCCGGCCGTTCCTGGATCTGGATCGCTGCATCGAGCAGCAGGCCGGCGCCGAGATCGCCCTGATCTTCGAACTGGAGGGCGAGGCCGGGTTCCGCCACCGGGAATCGGCTGCGCTGGCCACAGCACTCGCCGCAAGCGGCCAGGTCATCGCCTGCGGTGGCGGCATCGTTCTGGATCCCGGCAACCGGCGACTGCTGCGCGAACATGCCTTCGTCGTGCATCTGGGCGTCAGCGTGGCGCAGCAACTGGAGCGGTTGGCACGCGACCGCACTCGTCCGTTGCTGCAGACCGATGATCGCCGCGCCCGTCTGCAGGAACTGGCAGCCGTCCGCGATCCGCTCTATGCCGAGATTGCCGACCTGGCCTGGCCTGCCTGCGGTGGCACGGCGCAGACCATCGCCACGCAACTGGCGCAACGCATCGGTGTGCCGGCATGAGCGAACGCGTTGACGTCGCATTGGGTGAACGCGGCTATCCGATCACGATCGGACCGGGTGTACTGACCAGCCCGGTAACATGGCGCGACCTCCCGGCCGCGCGGCGGGTGCTGGTCGTCCACGACAGCGGCATTCCCGCCGACTATCACCGTCAGGTACTGGCCGCCCTGTCAGAGCGGCAGGTCGACTCGTTCCAGATCGTGGCCGGCGAGCGCAGCAAGAACCTCGACAGCTATGCCGGCGTGATGCAGGCGCTGGCAGGCATGAACGCCGGTCGCGATGCCCTGATCGTTGCGCTGGGCGGCGGTGTGGTCGGCGATCTGGCCGGCTTCGCGGCGGCGACCTGGATGCGCGGCATCGGCTTCGTGCAGGTGCCCACCACGCTGCTGGCGATGGTCGATTCCTCGGTCGGCGGCAAGACCGGCATCAATCTGCCGCAGGGCAAGAACCTGGTCGGCGCCTTTCAGCAGCCGCTGGCAGTAGTCGCCGATACCAGCACGCTGGCCACGCTGCCCGATCGCGAGCTGCGCGCCGGCCTGGCCGAAGTGGTCAAGTACGGCGCCATCGGCGACGCCGGCTTCTTCGCCTGGCTGGAAGACCATGTCGAAGCGCTGCTGGCGCGCGATCCGGTCGCGCTGACCCATGCCATCGCCACCAGCGTGCGGCACAAGGCCGCCATCGTCGCCCGCGACGAGCGCGAATCCGGCGAGCGCGCATTGCTCAACTTCGGCCATACCTTCGGCCATGCCCTGGAATCGGCGACCGGCTACGGCACCTGGCTGCATGGCGAGGCGGTGGCGATCGGCATGGTCCAGGCCGCGCGGCTGAGCACGCTGCTGGGCATGGCGCCGGCAGCCGACGCCGAGCGGCTGGCGAGGTTGTTGACGCGGTTCGGCCTGCCGGTCGCGACGTCGACCAACGACGACATGACCGCACCGGCAGCACTGCTGGCGCTGATGCGACTCGACAAGAAGGCCACCGCAGCCGGACTGCGCTTCGTGCTCTGGCACGGCATCGGCCAGGCTGTGCTGGTCGACGGTGTCGCCGACGCCGATGTCCTGCAGGCCCTGGCGGCGGAAACCACCGCGGCCGCGTGAGCGCAGCACCGTCCCGGTAAACTGTGGCCATGCGCGTGTTCCTGCAACAACCGCCCTCGCCGGGCGTACCACCCCGCTTCTGCCAGCTGACCCTGCAGGCCGATCTGTTCGGCGCCTTCACCCTGCTGCGGGAGACCGGCGAGATCGGCGGTCGCAGCCAGATCCGGCGCAGCGTTCACGTCGACCGCGAACAGGCGGTGGCGGCCTTCGAGCAGGCGCGCGACCGCGAGCTGAAGCGCGGTTTCCGCATCACCTTCGCCGAAGGTGCCCAGCCGCCGCACGCGGCCTGAATCACGGACCCACGATGACCCAAGCCCCCCCGAGCAACGACCGATTGCTGCGCGCGCTGCGCCGCCAGCCCGTGGACCGCACCCCGGTCTGGATCATGCGCCAGGCCGGGCGTTACCTGCCCGAATACCGCGCGACCCGCGAACGCGCCGGCAGCTTCATGGCCTTGTGCCAGACACCGGAGCTGGCCTGCGAAGTCACCATGCAACCGCTGGCCAGGTTTCCGCTGGATGCCGCCATCCTGTTCTCGGACATCCTGACCATTCCCGATGCCATGGGGCTGGGTCTGAGTTTCGCCGAGGGCGAAGGACCGCGTTTCGCCAGACCGTTGCGTACGGCTGCCGACATCGACGCACTGGCAGTGCCCGATCCGGAAGGTGAACTGGGCTACGTGATGGACGCGGTGCGCCTGATCCGGCGCGAACTGGCCGGGCGCGTACCGCTGATCGGATTCGCCGGCAGTCCCTGGACGCTGGCCTGCTACATGATCGAAGGCTGCGGTGGCACCGACTTCCGCCGCACCAAGGCGCTGATGATCGAGCAGCCGGCACTGATGAACCGCCTGCTCGACCTGCTCACCGACGCCGTCATCGCCTATCTGGGCGCGCAGTATCGCGCCGGCGCGCAGGCACTGATGGTCTTCGATTCCTGGGGCGGTGTGCTGGCCCCGCACCACTATCGCGAACACTCGCTGCGCACGCTGGCGCGGATCGCCGCGGAACTGCCGCGCGGTGATGGCGACGGGCGCGCACCGCTGATCCTGTTCTCCAAGGGAGCCAACACGCACCTGCCGGCACTGGCCGACACCGGCGCCGATGCGCTGGGTGTGGACTGGATGATCGGACTGGGCGAGAGCCGGAAACTGACCGCCGACCGCGTTGCCCTGCAGGGCAATCTCGACCCCACCCTGCTCTACGGTCACCCGGATGCGATCCGCGCCGAGGTCGAGAACGTCCTCGCCGACTATGGCCACGGCCACGGCCACGTGTTCAATCTCGGCCACGGCATCACGCCGGCGGTGACGCCGGAAAACCTCGGCACACTGGTCGCGGCCGTACACGAGCTGAGCCCACGCTGGCACCGCTGACATCCGGCCACGTCCAGATATCCACTTGGCGCAGTCGCCGCGAACCCCTAGGCTGACCCGGTCGAACCGGAACCGCCATCGGATGCGAGCGCTTGCCGTCCTTGTCCTGATCATGGCGATCGTGTCGCCGGCGGCTGCCGTCGCCGCTGTCGATGCGACGGCAACACTGCCCGAGCGCCCGCTGTTCCGGATCCTCGGCACGCAGGACGGCTTGCCCTCCAGCACCCAGTTCAAGCTGGCGCAGGACAGTGACGGCAATCTCTGGATCGCCACGCTGGATGGCCTGGCCCGATACGACAGCGTCGGCTTCACCGTCTGGCGCCATGATCCCGACGATCCCGACAGCCTGCCAGGCAACGACATCCAGTCGGTGATGGTCGACGAGCTGGACCAGGTCTGGGTCGCCGTGCAGGACGGCGGCATTGCTCGCTATCGTCCGGCCGACGATCGGTTCGATGTCTGGCGCCACGATCCTCAGCAACCCGATCACGGCCTGTGGTCGAATCGCATCTGGACCCTGGCCGCCGATGGCGATGGCGGCATCTGGTTCGGTGGCTATGGCTCCGGCCTGGGCCATATGGACCGCGCCGGCAGCATCCAGCGGTGGAGCCACGATCCTGCACAGGCGGACTCGCTGTGTCACGACGACATCTACACCTTGGCAACCGGCCCGGAAACAAGCGGACCGACCTTGTGGATAGGCGGGCTCGGCGGCCTGTGCCGCTACCACCCGCGACAGGGATTCACGGCGATCGCCATTCCGATGCCGAGGGATCACTTGGGCAATGTCACCGTCAGCGGCATCCGCATCGATGGCGACCGCCTGTGGCTGGCGACCAACGCCGGGGTGCGCGTGCTCGACACATCCCCGGGTGCCGGCACCGCCCTGGTCGAACTGCCAGCCGTGCTGACCGGTGCCGCCGGCGCCGCCACGGTGCAGGAACCCGATGGCACGCTCTGGTTCGCCAGCAGCAACGGCATCCGTCGCTGGCATCCGCTGAGCCGTGAATCCGCGATCCACCGCGCCCGTCCGGGTCGCGCCTTCAATCTCCAGCAACCGCGCTTCATGGATGTCGTCCGCGATCACGAAGGCAGCCTGTGGTTTGCTTCGTTTGGCGGCGGTCTGGCGCAACTGGTGCCGCGCTGGCGGGCGGTGCGGGTGTTCCTGGCCGATCCGGACAATCCGGCCGGCCTGCCTTCCAGTCGCGTGCAGTCGATCAACCGCGACCGCGCCGGTCAGCTCTGGGTGGTCACCGACCGGCAGTCGCCCATCGCCGAACTGGATCCGGTCAGTGGCCTGAGTCGGCGCTGGTTTCCAGCCGGTGCCGACGACGTCCTGCCGGACCGGGTGATCATGGCGGCGCTGCGCGATGCCCGTGGCCGCATCTGGACCACCCATCGCGGTGCCGTGGCGCGCTTCGACCCGGCCACGCAACGACTTGATGTCATCAGCCATGACCAGGCCGGCAGCCCCCTGCCGCCGACCCCGTCGCGGGTGATCGCCGAGCATCCCGACGGCACACTGATCGCCAGCTTCGGCGGCAACGGCATCCTGCTGGTCGACATCGCTTCGCTGCAGGCACGCTTCAACCCGCTCGGCGAGGAACGGGGTCTGCCCTGTGCGGAAATCTACGCCATCCATGTCGATGACCAAGGTGGCATCTGGCTGGCCTGCAACCGCGGCATCCTGCATGCGTCCGGCACCGGCGAACCGTTCCGGGTGCCGGCCGGCGCGCCCAACAGCACCGTCGACGACATCTACCGGGATGCCGACGGCAGCCTGTGGCTGCATTCGATCGGCGAATTGATGCGCTACCGGGTCGATGGACCGTCGCTGACCCGCATCCTGTCGATCGGCAGCGCGCGCGGCTGGCCGCCGGTCCGCGCCGGCGGCATCATCGTCGATGGCGACGGCGTGGTCTGGGCAACCACCACGCGTGGTCTGTACGCCTACGATCCCGCGCTGGACCAGGTCCACGGCTTCGACCAGAACGACGGCCTGCCCAGCGCCGAGTTCAGCGACACCCCACCGCTGCGCTTCGCCGACCATTACCTGGCAGCCGGAACCACGGCCGGCCCAGTGCTGGTGGATACCCGCGCGTTGCGCGCATCGCTGCCGGCCGCGCGGCTGCGCTGGCATGAGGTCAGCGTCGCCCGCAACGGTCAGCGGGTTTCGCTGACGCCGGTCGACGACCGGCCCCTGCAGCTGGCGCACGGCGATCGCGACCTGATCATCTCGGTACGGCTCAACAGCCACATCAAGCCCTCCGCGCACCGCTACCGGTTCCGACTGGAAGGTCTGGACAAGGACTGGGCCGAACAGACCGGTCAGCCCGAGCGGCGCTACGAACAACTGGGCAGCGGCCAATACCGGCTGGAGGTCGAGGCGCTGGTCGACGGCGACCAGCCGGCGATGAACACGCTGATGCAGGCTTTCGAGGTGACACCGCCACCCTGGCGGCAGCCGTGGGCCTTTCTGGGCTACCTGCTGGCGGCGGCACTGCTCAGCCTGGCCTTGCACCGCGCCTATCGCCGACGGCTGCTGCGCACCCAGGCGCTGGCCATGGCCGAGGAACGCCAGCAATGGGCGGAACAGGCGAACGAGGCCAAGACCCGCTTCCTCGCCGACATCGGTCACGAGATCCGCACGCCGATGGCCGGCCTGCTGGGCATGAACGATCTGCTCCTGCGCAGCCGCCTCGATCATCGCCAGCGCCACTACGCCCGTGACATCCGTCGTGCCGGCAACCACATGCTGAACCTGATCAACGACCTGCTTGACCTGTCGCGGATCGAGGCCGGCAAGCTGAAGCTGGACCTGCGGCCACATGACCTGGTGGTGCTGATCGACGAACTGATCGGCGATGTCGCTTCCCAGGCCGAAGCCAAGGGCTTGTCGCTGAGCCTGCGCATCGAACCGGAGGTGCCGCTGTCGGTGACCATCGACGGCAAGCGCCTGAAACAGATCCTGCTCAACCTGCTGGGCAACGCGGTCAAGTTCACCGAAAGCGGTCGCGTGCGCCTGCACCTGAGACTGGACCAGGGCCAGCACCAGTTTGCCGTCGAGGACGAAGGCGCCGGGCTGTCCGACGAGATCCGCAAGACCCTGTTCAACCGCTTCAGCCAGGATGACCTCGGCCGGCGTACCGGCGGCAGTGGCCTGGGTCTGGCGATCGCGCGCGAACTCACCGCCCTGATGGGCGGTGATATCGGCGCCGAGAACCGGCACGGCCCGGGCAGCCGGTTCTGGGTGCGGCTACCGCTGGCGGAAACCGCCGGTCCGGCCACCGAAGCACTGGATCTGCCGCCGCTGCTGGTCTGTGACGACGACGCCGAACGCGCCGATGATCTGGCGGTCAGCCTGCGCGCACTGGCTGCCGATGCGCGCACCGTCAACGATCTGAGCAAAACAGCGCCGCGAAACGGCACCATCGTGCTGCTGCGTGCGGCGACGCTGGCGGATGCCGAGAAGCATCTGGCCCGACTGCCGCAACCCTGGCCGAAGGTCATCCTCGGCCTGCCGCTGGGCGCGCCGCTGCCGACCCTGGCCACGAACCTGCGGGTGCTGTCCGGCCCCTGGCGACTGCGCGATGTGCTTGCCGCCTGCCGCAACGAGAGCCTGGCCACCTTCAGCTCACCCGGCCCCGGACGCAATCCCGATCTCGCCGGCATTCGCCTGCTGCTGGTCGAGGACGATGCCGCCTTGCGCGAGGTGATGGCGACCCGGCTGGCGGACATGCGTGCCGAAGTCGCCCAGGCCGAAAACGGTCTCAGCGCATTGGCGCGTCTGGGCAACGAACGTTTCGACGCCGTACTGCTCGATCTGGACCTGCCGCAACTGGACGGACTGCAGGTGCTGAAACTGGCCCGTCAGCAACTGGGTGAGCGCGCGCCGCCGTTCGTGGTCATCACCGCCCGGCAACGCGCCGACGACGAGGCCGAGTGCCGCGCTGCCGGTGCGCTGGCATTCCATCGCAAGCCGGTCGATCTGGACGAGATGGCGGTGCGCCTCAAGGCGCATCTCGATCAGGCGGCGAAGATCCGATAGCCTCGTCGCCAACGCCGCCGCGGCGTTGCTGCCGCCAGGGCGTCAATGCGACGACTGTCCCGCCTGCGGCGGGACCCGCGATCAGGCCGTGCTGGCAACGGCCTCGGACAAGTCGGCTTCGATTTCCTCATCGGTCACCGGCCTCACCGATTGCGTCGACGGTGCCTGCTGCGACAGCAGCCGCACCGTGGCGCCCTCCAGGCACAGCGCGCTGGTCTTGCACAGGCTACTCATGTAGTCGCCGTCGAAGCGCAGGCGGCTGACCAGGAAATCGACGAAGGCACGCACCTTGGGCGACACCACATGGCCGCGCGGGAACACCGCGTTCAACTCGAAATCCGGCCCGGTCCAGCCGGCCAGCACCGGCCGCACCAGCCCCTGTTCGGCCAAGGCCTTCACCGACACGTCGGCGGACAGCATCAGGCCCTCACCGCACAGCAGCGCACCGGTCAATGGCGCCGGATCGTTGGCGACCACCACCGGGTTGACCGGATAGTCCTGCTGACGACCACCGGCCAGCAGCGGCCAGACGTGCTGGTTGCCACGTGGCGAACTCTGCTTGCGCACGAACAAGGCCCGGTGATGCACCAGATCTTCCGGTTGCAAGGGTTCGCCGTGCCGTTCGATGTAGCGCGGGCTGGCATAGACACGCGTGTGGAACACCGCCAGACGTCGCGCGACCAGATTGGAATCCGGCAACGAGCCCACCCGCAAGGCGACATCGATCTCGCCCTGGATCAGGTCGACGGTGTCGTTGTTGAGCTGCATTTCGACGCGGATGTCGGGGTGCAGGGTGCCGAACTCGCCCAGCAGCGGCGCGATCCACGAGGTGCCGATCGAATACGGCGCGGTCAACCGCAGCCAGCCGCGCGGACCGGACTGCAGTTGCGTCACCGCGCTCTCTGCCTCGTCCAGATCGCGGGCGATGCGCTGGCAGTGTTCGTAGTAGAGATTGCCGGCTTCGGTGAGACCGAGCTTGCGCGTGGTCCGATGCAGCAGTTGCGCGCCCAGGCGCGTCTCCAGTTCCTGCACCTTGCGGCTGATGCTGGTCTTGGGCAGACGCAGCGCGCGGGCGGCGGCGATGAAGCTGCCCAGCTCCACCACCTTGACGAAGATCAGGGTGTCGTTCAGATCGCGGGCCATGGCCGCCTCCGGATGAGTAGGTAGGGTCGCATCCATGATTGGGCGCGATGACGGGACAATTATTCCCTCATTTGCCGGCTAATCAAGTGCCGGTCGCCGCCGTATCGTGGCGGCCATGAACAGCACCACGTCTCCCGCAGCGAACCGGCCCGGCGCCTTTGCCGGCATCCTGGCGGCGTCCGTCGCCGTCCTCGTGAGCGCCTTCATCGGTCTCGTCATGGCCTCGACCGCGCCCGGACTCGGCGCCGATTTCGCCGGCAAGTGGCTGACTGGCTGGGCAATCGGCCTGATGTTCACGATGCCGGTGAGCTGGCTGTCGGTCGCCGGTGTGCGTCGCCGTAGTCATCGTCCGAGTGCGGCCCGCAAACCCGCCGTGCACGCTCGTCTGGCCTGAGCCGCGCGCCCATGAAAACCGTCAAGCATCGCGAATTCGGGATTGACTATCCCGTGGTCGAGACAATCCATTCCCCCGTTCTGGTGCTCGGCAACGGCGATCAGCTGCATCGTGATGTCGGCCGCAGCCTGCGCACGGCCGGGTGGCCGGTGGCGATCGTCCGCCCGACCGGCTGCGCCGCCGCCCACACTGCGGCGATCAGTGACAAGGCGCTGGATGCGGCAATCGCACAAGCCCTGGGCACGTTGGAGCAACGACCCGGGCACGCGGTGGTGATGCTAGGCGGCGACTTCCGCCCCGGTCGTCTGCTCGACGGTGTCGATGGACAACTGCAACAGGCACTGGACGAGAACGTGCGGCCGCACCTGCTCGCCGCGCGTGCCTTGTTGCCAGTGCTCGCGGCCAACGATGCACCCAGCACCTACCTGGTACTGGGTGGTCCGGCGGCGGAATCGCCGTGGTGCGGCTACGGCTGCCAGTCGGTGGCATCGGCGACGCTGCGCTCGATGACCCAGGTGCTGCGTGACGAGATGAGCGCGACCCGCGTGCGGGTACGCCAGCTCTCCGTATGCACCCCGATCCGCTGCGACAGCAATCGCGACAACGCCTGCGTGGTCTGGCCAAACACGCTGGAGGTGGGCCACCGGATCGCCGACCTGCTCGACAGTCCCGGCCAGGACACGGTCATTCGACTGACACGCTCATCAAGCGGCAAAGCCTTGCCCGCTTGACCTCAACCAATCTTCAGGTTTGACACTGCCCTTCTTTCTTCGACTCGGGAACACCTTCATGACTGCCATCCGTCCAGACGCCCGGCGCACGCCGACACCGCTCCTACGAACCTTGGCGCTGGCTGCGCTGGCCGCAGTCATCGCCGGCTGCGGCCTGCAGGCCGAAGAGGCCCAGGTACCACCGCCACCGCAGGTCGATGTCGCCGAGGTGGTCGCGCGCAACTTCATCGGCTGGCACGAATACACCGGCCGGGTCAGCGCCATCGACTCGGTACAGCTGCGGCCACGGGTCGGCGGCTACATCGAACGCGTGCTGTTTTCCGAAGGCCAGCAGGTCGCCAAGGGCGATGTGCTGTTCGAGATCGACGCGCGTAGCTATCGCGCCCGCTTCGATCAGGCGCAGGCCGAATTGGCGCGCGCACGGAGCCAGGCCGAACTGACCGGCAGCGAAGTGGCTCGCGCCCAGCGACTGGCCGAATCGCGCGCCATCGCCAACGAGGTGCTGGACCAGCGTCAGTCGGCTGCCGACCAGGCCAGGGCGCAGGTGCGCGCCGCAGAGGCGCTGCTGGCATCGGCTCGGCTGGATCTGGAGTTCACCAAGGTGCGTGCCCCGATCAGCGGTCGTGCCGGCCGCGCGCTGGTCACTGCCGGCAATCTCGCCCATCCCGACAGCACCGTGCTGACCACGCTGGTGTCGCTGGATCCGGTGCACGTCTACTTCGAAGTGGACGAACAGGCCTTCCTGCGCTTCGGCAACGGCAACGAAGGCAACAGCGACCAGTCCGGTGCGCAGGTGCAGGTCGGGCTGGCCGACGACAGCGGATTTCCCCATGCCGGCGTGCTGGACTTCATCGACAACCAGCTCGATGCCGGCACCGGCACCATCCGTGCCCGCGCCGTACTGGAAAACCCAGAGCATCGCTTCACGCCGGGCCTCTACGCCCGCGTGCGCCTGATGGAACGCAAGCACCGCACCGCGCTGCTGGTCGATGACCGCGCCATCCTCACCGATCAGGACCGCAAGTATGTCTACGTGGTCGGCGACGATGCCGCCGCCCAGCGCCGCGACATCGTGACCGGCCGCCGCTTCGACGGCTTGCGTGTGGTCGAGTCCGGCCTGAGCGAAGGCGATCAGGTCGTGGTCAACGGCATCCAGCGCATCTTCTTCCCGGGCATGCCGGTGGATCCGCAGCGGGTAGCCATGCAGGGCACCGAACTGGCGCAGAACACGCCCTGACCGGTCGGCAAGCGGCCGCGCTTGCCGATCCGACACGCATTCGACATCCCGCCGGGACACTGCTGCGCGATCTGCGCGTGGCGTGACCCGACGCCCCCACGACAACAACGATCCGGTACTGGCGGCGCGCTTTCGCGGCTGGGCCATTGACGAGGCATTGCCATGCGCTTTTCCCGATTCTTCATCGACCGGCCGATCTTCGCGGCGGTGCTGTCGATCATCATCTTCGCCGCCGGGCTGATCACGGTGCCGATCCTGCCGGTCAGCGAGTACCCGGAAGTGGTGCCGCCGTCGGTGGTGGTGCGTACCGTCTACCCTGGCGCCAACCCCAAGGTCATTGCCGAAACCGTGGCCACACCGCTGGAGGAAGCGATCACCGGCGTCGAAGGCATGATGTACATCAAGTCGGTCGCCGGCTCCGACGGCGTGCTGCAGATCACCGTCACCTTCCGGCCCGAAATCGACGCCGATGACGCCGCCGTGCGCGTGCAGAACCGTGTCGCCCAGGCGCTGGCGCGCCTGCCCGAGGATGTGCGCCGGCAAGGCGTGACCACGCAGAAGCAATCACCGGTGTTCCTGATGGTGGTGCACCTGGTCTCCACCGACGACCGCTACGACACCTTGTACCTACGCAACTACATGCGCCTGAATGTGCGCGACCAGCTGGCGCGCATTCCCGGCGTCGGCGACGCCCAGGTGTTCGGTGGCGGCGACTACGCCATGCGCCTGTGGCTGGATCCGGACAAGGTCGCCGCGCGCGGACTCACTGCCGGCGACGTGGTGCGCGCGGTACGCGAGCAGAACGTGCAGGTTTCAGCCGGTCAACTGGGAGCCGAACCGATGCCCAACGGCAGCGACTTCCTCACCCTCATCAATGCCCAGGGTCGCCTGTCGACGCCGGAGGAGTTCGGCGACATCGTGCTCAAGGCCGGCGATGGCGGCGAGATCGTGCGCCTGGCCGACGTCGCACGCCTGGAGCTGGCTGCCGGCGACTACACCTTGCGCGCCCGATTGAACGGCCAGAACGCGGCCGCCGTCGGCATCTTCCAGGCACCCGGCGCGAATGCGCTGGAGATCCGCGACGCCGTGGTCGAGGCCATGGCCCAGATCCAGCCACGCCTGCCGGCCGGGGTCGAGATCACCTCGGTCTACGACACCACCATCTTCGTGCGCGACTCGATCAACGCGGTGATCGTGACCCTGCTGGAAGCCGTGGTCCTGGTGGTGCTGGTGGTGATCCTGTTCCTGCAGACCTGGCGCGCCTCGATCATTCCGCTGCTGGCGGTGCCGGTATCCATCGTCGGCACTTTCGCGGCGTTGTACCTGCTCGGCTTCTCGATCAACACGCTGACCCTGTTCGGGCTGGTGCTGGCGATCGGCATCGTGGTCGACGACGCCATCGTCGTGGTGGAAAACGTCGAGCGAAACATCGAGGAAGGGCTGACGCCGCGCGCGGCCGCCTATCAGGCGATGAAGGAAGTGTCCGGGCCGATCGTGGCGATCGCGCTGGTCCTGTGCGCGGTGTTCGTGCCGATGGCTTTCCTGGATGGTGTCACCGGCCAGTTCTACAAGCAGTTCGCGGTGACCATCGCCATCTCCACAGTGATCTCGGCGATCAACTCGCTGACCTTGTCGCCGGCACTGGCGGCCAAGCTGCTGAAGTCGCATGACGCGCCCAAGGATGCGCTCTCGCGCGGCATCGACCGCGCCTTCGGCGGCTGGCTGTTCCGCCCGTTCAATCGTTTCTTCAAGCGCAGCGGTGACCGCTACGAAGGGGCCGTGTCGCGCAGTTTGCGCGGACGCGGGCGCGTGTTCGCGGTCTACGCCGTATTGCTGGCAGCGACCGCAGCCATGTTCAACACCGTGCCCGGCGGTTTCATCCCGCTGCAGGACAAGCTGTACCTGATCGCCGGTGTGAAGATGCCAGAGGGCGCGTCGATCGAACGCACCGATGCGGCGCTGAAGAAAGTCGCCGAGATCGCCCTGTCCATCGATGGCGTCGCCGAGGAGATCGCCTTCCCCGGTCTGAATCCGCTGCAGTTCACCAACACGCCCAACAACGGCGTCGCCTTCTTCACCCTGGATCCGTTCGAGCAGCGCGGGCGCAGCGCTGAGGCCATCAACGCTGAACTCAACGAGAAGCTCGCCGGCATCAAGGAAGGTTTCGCCTTCGCCCTGATGCCGCCGCCGATCCAGGGCCTGGGCAACGGATCGGGCTGGTCGCTGTTCGTCGAGGATCGCGCCGGACTGGGTTACGGTGAACTGCAGAACGTCATCAACGCGTTCCAGGGAACTGCCAGCCAGACCGCCGGGCTGGGCTTTCCGATCAGCAGCTACCAGGCCAACGTGCCGCAGCTCGATGCCGAGGTCGATCGCGCCAAGGCCAAGGCGCAGGGCGTGCCGCTCACCGAACTGTTCGATACCTTGCAGACCTACCTGGGCTCGGCCTACGTCAACGACTTCAACCTGTTCGGTCGCACCTGGCAGGTGATCGCGCAGGCCGATGGTCACTTCCGCGACGAGGTCGAGGACATCGCCAATCTGCGCACCCGCAACGACCGCGGCGAGATGGTGCCGATCGGCTCGATGGTCGAGATCCGCCAGACCTTTGGCCCCGACCCGGTGCTGCGCTTCAACGGCTACCCGGCGGCCGACCTGCTCGGCGAATCCGACCCGCGGGTGATGTCGTCAGCGCAGGCGATGACCGCCGTGTCCGAGATCGCCGGGCAGGTGCTGCCACCGGGCATGGGCTATGGCTGGAGCGATCTGAGCTACCAGCAAGCCAGCCAGGGCAACGCCGCGATGATCGTGTTTCCGCTGGCGGCCCTGCTCGCCTTCCTGGTGCTGGCGGCGCTGTACGAGAGCTGGACCTTGCCGCTGGCGGTGATCCTGATCGTGCCGATGTGCATGCTGTCGGCGCTGCTCGGCGTGTGGGCCACCGGCGGCGACAACAACGTGTTCGTGCAGGTCGGCCTAGTGGTGCTGATGGGCCTGGCCTGCAAGAACGCCATCCTGATCGTCGAGTTCGCGCGCGAGCTGGAACTGCAGGGCAAGGGCATCGTCGAATCCGCGCTGGAAGCCTGCCGCCTGCGTCTGCGCCCGATCATCATGACCTCGATGGCGTTCATCGCCGGCACCGTGCCGCTGGTGCTGTCCACCGGCGCCGGCGCCGAGGTGCGCTCGGTCACCGGCATCACCGTGTTCGCCGGCATGATCGGCGTCACCCTATTCGGCCTGTTCCTCACCCCGGTGTTCTACGTCGCCCTGCGCAAACTCGCGGGCCGACCGCTGGTGCGCCATGACGAACCCGTGCTCGACGGGCACGCGGTCGCCGCCTGATTTTTCCCTTTTCGATCTTGGAGAAAGCCATGAACAACGCAACCCGTATCGCCCTGGTCACCGGCGCCACCCGCGGCATCGGCCTGGAAACCGTGCGTCAGCCGGCAGCCGCCGGTGTGCACACGCTGCTCGCCGGGCGCAGTCGCGCACGCGCTGTCGAAGCTGCCCTCAACCTGCAGCGCGACGGCTTTCCGGCCGAGGCGATCGAACTGGATGTGACCGACCAGGCCAGCATCGACGACGCCGTCGCCGAGATTGAACGTCGCCACGGTCGACTAGACATCCTGGTCAACAACGCCGGCATCCTGGTCGACGACGGCAGCCTGCCGGTGTCCGGACAGTCACTGGCCACCTGGCGGGAAACCTTCGACACCAACCTGTTCGGCCTGATCGCGGTGACCCAGGCATTCCTGCCCTTGCTGCGGAAGTCGTCCGCCGGCCGCATCGTCAACGTGTCCAGCATCCTGGCATCGATCGCGCTGCATCGTGACCCGACCTCGCCGATCTACGACTTCAAGGTGCCTGCCTACAACGTGTCCAAAACCGCAGTGAATGCGTGGACGGTGCAGTTGGCCTACGAACTGCGCGACAGCGCGATCAAGGTCAACACCATTCATCCGGGCTACGTGAAAACCGACATGAACAGCGGCGACGGCGAGCTGGACATTCCCGAAGGCGCGCGCACCAGCGTCGAACTGGCGCTGGTCGGTGACGACGGCCCCAGCGGCAGCTTCCAACATCTGGGCCGGGAGCTGCCATGGTGATGCGCACGCCAATGCTGGCGCTGGCCAGCGCCCTGCTCAGCGCCTGCGCTGCCGGTTCCGCCACGCTGAAGCCGACCGACTTCAGCGGGATCGACCAATTCGCACAGGCCGAAGCCGCGACGATCCTCGATGCGACGCAGACGATCCGTGTCGAGGACGAACTCGCCTTCTGGCAACGCTTCGACGATCACGTGTTGACCGTGCTGGTCGAGAACGCGCTCGGCGCCAACCACGACCTGCGCATCGCGCTCGCGCGCTGGGACCAGGCATCGGCCTTGGCCCGACGCGATGGTCTGGACCGGCTGCCGTCGGTCACCGCCAGTGCCGGCGCCCAATCCAGCCGTGCCAGCAGCGACCAGGCGCCCGGCGTGGCGCGCCGCGATCGCGACAGCGACGGCTTCGATGCCGGCATCGCCCTGTCCTGGGAACTGGACCTGTTCGGTCGCGTCCGCCAGCAGGCGCAGGCCAGCCGCGCCGAAACCGATGCGGCCGCCGCCGATGTCGCGGCGGTACAGGTGGCCATCGTCGCTGAGGTCGCCAGCAGCTACTTCACCTTGCGTGGCCTGCAGGAGCGTCTGAGTGTGGCGCGCAACAACGCGGCCAACCAGACCGAATCCCTGGATCTGGTGCAGGTGCGGCTGGACGCCGGCCTGGGCACCGAGTTCGATACCGCACGGGCACGCGGCCAACTCGCCACGACGCGCGCGCGGGTACCGGCGCTCGAAGCGGCGATCGCTGCACGCATGCATCGCATTGCCGTGCTCACTGGTCAGGCACCGTCGGCCTTGCTGCAACTGCTCGATGCCGACAGCCAGCGGCAGGTGCCGGACATCGCCATCGACCCGGGTACGCCAGGTGACCTGCTGCGCCGCCGCCCGGACATCCTCGCGGCCGAGTACCGCCTGCACGCCGCCACGGCGCGCATCGGTGTCGCCAACGCCGATCTGTTTCCCCGCTTCACGCTGGCGGGATTGATCGGTAGTCAGGCCGGCGATGTCGCGGCGCTGTTCGAGCGCGACAGCGAAACGCGACGCCTGGCACTGGGCATCGACTGGTCGTTCCTGGATCGCGAGCGCGTGCGTGCACGCATCGCCGCCGCGCAGGCCGGCGCCGAGGAGCTATTGGCGCGCTACGAACAGACCGTGCTGCAAGCGTTGGAGGAAACCGAAACCGCACTGGCCACGTGGCGACACAGTCGCGGCGAGCGTGACGAACTGCGCATTGCCGCCGAAGCCGGCACCCAGGCGACGGCGCTGGCACGCACGCAATTCGACGGCGGTCTGGTCGAGTTTCTGGCAGTGCTCGACGCCGAGCGCAGCCAGTTCGACGCCCAAGACCGGCTGGCCCAAAGCGAGGCCGATGCGGCGGTCGCGCTGGTTGGCCTGTACAAGGCGCTGGCCGGTGGCTGGCCGCAGCAGTTGCCGGCGGTTGCCGAAGCCTCGCTGCAGATGCCGTGATTGCATCGTCGATGCGAGGAACGAGAAACGAGGAGAGAGGAACGAGTAGAAGCAACACAGCGTCGGCACTCACATGGCGCCACGCTTTCACTCGTCTCTCTTTCCTCTGAACTCGTTTCTCCGATTCCCACCCTAAGGGAATCCCTTATCGCTTGATCGCGATGAAGCGATTGACAAACCGGCAAAGCAGGCCTAGAGTCGCTTCACCCATCGAGACCGGCTGAGGGACAGGCCCGAAGAAGCCGGGGCAACCCAGTGGCGCGCAAGCGCTGCGAAGGTGCCAAATCCTGCGGTGTTGCCGGCAACGGCAGCAGCCGGCAGATGGAACGTGTCGTCGACAGCGCCCCGTGCGCAACCGGCATCACGGTCATCCGCGAACGATCGATGGGTCATCACTCCCGTCGAGAATTCCAAGGACTGCCGAGATGACCCTGACCGCTTCCAACAGCTACGACACCACCAGCGAAGGCCCCTGTACCCGCGACGACGCGGGCACCTTCGCCAACACCCTGCCGTTCCTGATCCAGACCCCGGTGACCGCCGAGCGCGGCGATGTCTGGGCGACGCTGACTCTGCGTCACCAGGGCGCCCGCGCCGTCCGCGTGGCCTATGAGTGCCATGGCCCGGTCGGCGCACCCGCCGTGGTCGTGCTCGGTGGCATTTCCGCCAACCGGCATTGCGGCGCCAGCGTGCGCTATCCGGAAAAGGGCTGGTGGCAGGCGCAGGTCGGCGTCGGCAAGCCGCTGGATCCGCAGCGCCATCGACTGATCGGCATCGACTGGCTGGGTGCCGACGGTGAACTCGATGGCGCCATCGATACCGCCGACCAGGCCGACGCGCTGCTGGCGGTGCTCGACGCCCTGGGCATCCGCAGCCTGCACGCGCTGATCGGCGCGTCCTACGGCGCGATGGTCGGTCTGCAGTTTGCCGCCCGCCATGGCCAGCGCCTGAAGCAGCTGCTGGTGGTCAGCGCGGCGCATCGCGCACATCCCTTTGCCAGCGCCTGGCGCAGCATCCAGCGCAACATCGTGCGGCTGGGTCAGCAGGGCGGATGCGGCGACGACGGCCTGGCGCTGGCGCGGCAGCTGGCCCTGCTCAGTTACCGCACGCCGGAGGAATTCGCGCAGCGTTTCGATGGCGCACCCGTCGCCACCGATCACGCCTTTGAGGTTGCCGCCGAGCCGTATCTGAAAGCGCGCGGCACCGAGTTCGCCGGTCGCTTCAACGCCGATGCCTTCGTGCGGCTGTCCGAATCCATCGACCTGCACAGCATCGACCCCGACCGCGTGCACGTCCCGACCACCGTGGTCGGCATTGCCGAAGACCGGCTGGTGCCGATCAATGACATCTACGATCTGGCCGAGCGCCTGCCGGCACTGCAGCGACTGCACGTGCTCAATTCGCTGTACGGACACGATGCCTTCCTGAAAGAGACGGGCGCCATCGGCGCGGTGCTGCGCAACGTGCTCGGCAACGAGTCGGCGGTGTGGGCATGAGCCGCATCGATCCAGCCACCGTCGCCGTGCGCGCCGGCATCGACTGCGACCCGACCCATGGCGCGGTCACGCCGGCCTTGTACCTGAGCAGCAACTTCAGCTTCGATGGCTACGGCGGCAAGCGCCAATACGACTACACCCGCAGCGGCAATCCGACCCGCGACCTGCTTGGTGAAGCGCTGGCGGAACTGGAAGGCGGCGCCGGCGCCGTCATCACCAGCAGCGGTATGTCGGCGATCACCACCGTGGTCTCGCTGCTGGAACCGGACGATCTGCTGGTAGTGCCGCATGATGGCTACGGCGGCAGCTGGCGCCTGTTCACCGCGCTGGCGCGCAAGAACCACTTCCGCCTGGCCATCATCGATTTCAACGATCCTGTCGCGCTGGGCGAAGTGCTGGCACAGTCGCCGCGCCTGGTCTGGATCGAAACCCCGAGCAACCCGCTGTTGCGCCTCACCGACGTGCGCTTCGTGGCCGATGCCGCGCACAAGGCCGGCGCGCTGGTCTGCGTCGACAACACCTTCCTGTCGCCGGCACTGCAGCGCCCGATCGAACTCGGCGCCGATCTGGTCGTGCACTCCACCACCAAGTACCTCAACGGTCATAGTGACGTAGTCGGTGGCGCTGTGGTGGCCAAGACACCGGAGTTGCACGAGCAACTGGCCTGGTGGGCAAACGCACTCGGCCTCACCGGCAGTCCGTTCGACAGCTTCCTGACCCTGCGCGGCCTGCGCACGCTGTCGGTGCGTCTGCAGCAACACCAGAGCAACGCCCAGGCAATCGCCGAACTGCTCGAAGACTCAGCCGTGGTCGACACCGTCTACTACCCTGGCCTGACCTCGCATCCGCAACACGCGCTGGCCAGGCGCCAACAATCCGGCTTCGGCGCCATCGTCAGCTTCGACATCGCCGGCGGCGAAGCCGCGGTGTGCGCCTTCCTCGACGGCCTGCAGCACTTCACCCTGGCCGAATCACTGGGTGGCGTAGAGAGCCTGATCGCCCATCCCGCCACCATGACCCATGCCGCCATGTCCGCCGAAGCCCGTGCCACCGCCGGTCTGGGCGATGGCCTGCTGCGCCTGTCGGTCGGCATCGAAGCCGAAGCCGATCTCGTCGCTGACATCGAAGCCGGGCTGGCGCGCGCAGCGGCAACCATCAACGCATCCGCACCTCACCGGGAGATAGCCAGTGGCTGAACTCCCGGGAGATCGCGGGCCGACCGGTAAGGGGCTGCGCTGTCGTTCGACAGAACTGTAGCCTGCGTCCGAGGAACGGAGCTCTTTCCGGCGATGCGTGGTCGACGTTCATGTGACTACGCGAATCCCTCGGTGCAGTCGATTGGCTGCGTATCCAGACACGCAGCCGCCGAACGCCGGCTCAGTCGACACCGTCCGATGTCGACCATCGGCGGCAGACATCACCGGCGCGTGCCGTCAACCTACCTGCGCGGCCGCCTCGGCAATCAGGCCAGCCACCTCGTCGGGCATGGATGCCAGCGACGCATGGCTCGCCGCCAGGGTGATCACCTTGCGTGGCCCCATGCGCGCCGACATGGTCTTCTGGTTCTCGGGGTTGATCATGCGGTCCTCGCTGGAGATCTGATACCAGCTCGGCTTGGTCTTCCATGCCGGTGCGGTGATGTTGTTGCCGAACGTGGAAGCCAGTGGCGCCTTCTGCGTCACCGCCATCACCAGCGCCTCGTCGCTGCTCAGGTCCTGACAAAAGCTTTCGTGGAACTTGGCGTCCTTGATCCAAAGATAGCCATCGCTGTCGGGCGCCAGGTTGGGGAAGGCCACGGGCGGAACCGCCTGGCTGATGCTGCCTGGACTTTCGCCGGCATCCGGCGCGAAGGCGGCGATGTAGACCAGACCGACCACGTTGGGCAGATCACCGGCTTCGGTGATCACCGCACCACCGTATGAATGCCCGACCAGCAGCACCGGCCCCGCCTGCTGCGCCACCATCTTGCGGGTCCGCGCCACATCGTCGGCCAGCGAGGTGAGCGGCAGTTCGACCGCCCGCAGCTGCGTGAATCCTTTTCGTGACAGTGCAACGATGACCTTGCTCCAGTGTGCTGCGCCTCCCCAGAACCCGTGCACCA
Organism: Lysobacterales bacterium; assembly: GCA_035911475.1. Classification (GTDB taxonomy): domain Bacteria; phylum Pseudomonadota; class Gammaproteobacteria; order Xanthomonadales; family UBA2363; genus Pseudofulvimonas. The sequence goes on from JAMHVM010000078.1 coordinate 45,643, forward strand.
GAACGATGGCTGGTTTTCCGCTCATGACTGCGCTCTCCAGAACGTATGGGTGATCCCGC
>JAMHVM010000079.1:0-1473 GCA_035911475.1 Lysobacterales bacterium
CCTGAAGTACATCACGCCCGACGAGGTGGTGCAGGTCCTTAATCGCTTGAAGGGCCGCGACGGCGACATCATGCCGTACAACACTACCAACACCCTGGTCATCACCGACCTGGCCTCGAACATTCGGCGCATGGAGGAAGTGGTCCGCGCCCTGGATGTGTCGATGGTCGGCGAGAAGATCTGGGTGGTGCGGCTCAAAAACATCATCGCCACCGAAGTCTCGCAGATGCTGCAGCAGGTGTTTGGCGTCGGTAAAAACGGGCCGGGAACGAATCAGCCGCGACGCTCGCCGATCTCGGTGACGGGCGGCGATACGGGGCTGCCGCAGCTGCCTTCAAACGAGAGCGACTCGATCAGCCAGATCTTCCCTGACGATCGCACCAACTCGCTGATCCTGGTGGCGTCAGAGCGTACGTATCAGCGCGTGTTTGCCCTGATCAAGCGGCTAGAGCAGCAGAGCGCCTCCGGCGGCAGCAGCGACCGTATCCACGTCTACTCGCTAGAGAACGCCAACGCCGATGACATTGCGCAGTCGCTGTCAGGCATCGTCAATGTCGTCGGTGGGGGTGGCGGTCGGCGGCCCGGAGCCCGTAGCAGCTCGATTCCGCAGTCGTCGGGCGGCGGCGGTGGCCAAGCAGCAGGCGTGTTTCAAGAAGACGTAAAGCTAACGCCGGACAAAGGTACCAACTCGCTGATCATTCAGGCGGGCAGCAAGGACTACCTGACGCTGCGCGATGTCATTCGCCGCCTGGACATTCCGCGCCGGCAGGTCTTCATCGAAGCGATGGTGATGGAAGTCAACCTGTCCAAGAAGCGCAACCTGGGGCTGGGGTATCACGGCGGCACCACCGTCGAGGTCGGCGGCATGCAGTCCACCGTGGTCGGCGGTCTAAAGAGCGACAAGCTCAACTCGCTAAACCCGCTGGGTCTGCTGTCTGCCAGTGGCCTGGTCGGTGGGCTTATCGGCAAGCAGTTTGAGTCGACCTCAATCTTTGGTCAGGCAGGCGGAGCCAATGCGGTGCTGCCGCCGATGTTCGGTATCGTCGTGCAGGCGCTGCAGACCAACACCGATGTGAACGTGCTGCAGGTGCCAAACATCCTGACTACGGACAACGAAAAGTCGACGATTACCGTCGGACAGAACCTGCCGTTCCCCAGCGCGATTACCGGTGGCCTGCCGCAGCTGGGTGCCGCTGGTGGTGGCTTTGCCGCGCTGCAGTCGGTGCAGCGTCAGGACGTGCAGCTCAAGCTCGACATCACGCCGCACGTCAACGCCAGCGACTACGTGCGCCTAGAGATCGACAACGAGATCTCCGACGTGCTGTCCGATAACTTCAATGGCCTGGGTCCGGCTACCAACAAGCGGACGCTCAAGACGGTGGCGGTGGTGCGCGATCAGCAGCCGGTGGTGCTTGGCGGCATCATGCGCGACCGCATCTCCGAGACGGTGACCAAGATCCCGGTGCTCGGTGA
>JAMHVM010000080.1:0-5343 GCA_035911475.1 Lysobacterales bacterium
CGAGGCCACCACCACGTCGCACGCCGCGGCGATGCACAACCCGGCGCCGGCCGCATGGCCTTCGACGGCGGCGATCACCGGCTTCTCACCCCGCACCAGCAGCCGCACGATGGCGTGCACGCGCTGCATGCGGGCGCGGCCGCTGGCCGGCGTGACGCCGCCGAAGCTGGAGATGTCGCCACCACTGCAGAAGTGCCCGCCCTCGCCGGTCAGCACCACGGCCCGGCATTCGGGGTCGGCCATCGCCTGTTCGAGCTGCGTGTGCAGGGCCGCGCGCAAGGGCATCGACAGCGCATTGCGCCGCGCAGCGTAGGACAGCGTCAGCACCGTCACGGCGCCGTGCGACTGGGCCAGCACGGTGCCGGCATCGGGGGAGGTGGTGGTCATGGACAGGTCCTTCGATCAGCAATGCGGGAAGGATGGCACAGCTTGAAGCACCACGGCCTGCAGCCCTGCGTCGACCGCGCTGTCGGCAGCCGGCGTCCTTGCAAGCGCATCAACGGTCCCGCGGACCGGTTGCCAACGCATCCTCGAGCAAGCCGCGCGCGATGACCTTCAGCGCCAGCGTTTCCTCCGCGCCTTCGAAGATCGACAGCACGCGCGCGTCGACGAAGTAGCGGCTGACCGGTGTCTCTTCCGCATAGCCCATGCCGCCATGCAGCTGCAGCGCTTCACGCGTCACCAGCTCGGCCGACCGGCAGGCCAGCAGCTTGACCAGGCTGGCCTCCACGCGGCCGCCGCCGGCATCCATCACGCGGGCGATGGCGTACGTCAGCTGCCGGCAGGCGGCCAGCCGTGCGGCCATGCGCGCCAGCTTGGCCAGCGTCAGCGGGTAGGCCTGCAGCGGCTTGCCGAACACGCGGCGGTCGGCCGTGTAGGCCAGCGCGGCCCGCAGTGCGGCCCACATCACGCCGCAAGAGCGCGCGGCGGTCTGCATGCGGCCGCCCATCATGCCGGTCATCGTGAAGTAGAAGCCCCTGCCCAGGCCGCCGGCTTCGCCGATGACATGCGAATCAGGCACGAAGAAGTTCTCGAACGACAGGTCGAACGAGTGCATGCCGCGGTAGCCGATGGTCGGGATCGCGCGGCCCTGCAGCCGCCCGCCACCGGGCTGGTGGTGGTCGAAGGCATGGCCTTCGCTGGCCGGCTTTTCCACCAGCATCAGGCTCAGGCCCTTGTGGCCGAGCGAGCGGTCGGGGTCGGTGCGCGTCACCACCATCAACAGCCCGGCCTTGCCGGCAAAGGTGCACCAGGTCTTGGCCCCATCGAGCCGCCAGCCACCGGCCACGCGCGTGCCCTTGAACGTCAGGCCGGCGACGTCGGAGCCATGGTCGGGCTCGGTGATCGCGATCGCGCACAGCGGGTCGCCGGCGGCGATCAGCGGCAGCCAGTGCTGCTTCTGCGCCTCGGTGCCGCCGGCCAGCAGCGCACGGCTCAGGATCTCGGGCCGCGTGATCAGGCTGCCCGCGGCGCCGAGCGAGGCTTCCGACAAGGCCTCGGTCACCGCCACCATCATCAGCGTGTCGTCGTGGTCGTCGGGTGCGATGCCGCCGTAGCGCTCCGGGATCGACAGGCCGAACACGCCCATCTCACGCAGCGGTTGCAGCAGCGACTCGGGCACCGTCAGGTCCTGTCGGTGGATGGCTTCGGCGGCCGGCGCCACCACCTCGGCGGCCACGCGGCGAAAGCTCGCCTGTGCGAGCGTCAACGCCTCGCTCAAGCTCACCGCGCCGATGTCGCCCTGGGCGTCGATCACCGCCTGGCCGGCATCGGCCAACGCCAGTGCGCTGCCGCCGGCAACGCGCAGCGCCGCCCAGTCGGCCGACGCCGCCAGCGCCTGCAACGGCGCCGGGGCCAGCCCCAGCTCGAGTTGCAGCATCTCCAGCCGGGCCAAGCTGGCGGTGATCGCATCGACCGCGAACACCAACGCCAGTCGGCGGTCGACCTCGGTGCCGGCCCCGCCGAGCGTGGCCAGCTGCGTGTCAGCCGCCAGCAGGTCGGCGCTGACCCAGGCCAGCTCGTAGCTGGCGACCTGGTGCTGGTCGAGCCGAGCGGCATCGAGCTGCCCGTTGCGTGCGCAGGCCCGGGCCAGCGCGGCAGTGGCTTGCTCGAAGGTCGAGCGCACTCGCCGCAGCAGTGCGGCTCCGATGACCAGCGCGTCGACGCGCGCACTCATGCGCCCTCCAGACCGACGATGCTGATCGAGCAGACGTTCTGCGACGGCTGTCCGCCCAGGTTGTGCGTCAGGCCGATGCTCGGGTTCTTCAACTGCCGCGGCCCGGCGCGGCCCTGCAGCTGCAGCACCATCTCGTACAGCATGCGGATGCCACTGGCGCCGATCGGGTGCCCGAAACACTTCAGCCCACCGTCGATCTGGCAGGGGATTACGCCATCGGCGTCGTAGCGGCCGTCCAGCACGTCACGCACCGCGCCGCCGTCGTCCGACAGGCCCAGGTCTTCCATCGTCACCAGCTCGGTGATCGAGAAGCAGTCGTGCACCTCGGTCATGCTGATCTGCTCGCGCGGGCGGGTGATGCCGACTTCGGCATAGGCCCGCCGGGCGGCAATGCGCGCGGTGTGCACGTAGCTGCCGTCCCAGTCGTTCGAGTGCATCTCCCAGCCGTTGGACACCGCCAGCTGCAGCGACTTGATGGTCACCAGGTCGCGCTTGCCGAGCGCCCGCGCGATGTCGGGCCGCGCGACGATCACTGCGGCCGCGCCGTCGGACACGCCCGCACAGTCGTACAGGCCCAGCGGCTCGGCAATGATCGGCGCCTTCAGCGCCTGCTCTTCGGTGATCGGCGACTGGAAGTGCGCCTTCGGGTTCTTGGCCCCGTTGGCGTGGCTCTTGATCGACACGCGCGAGATCGCGCGCTTGAGCAGCGCCGCGTCCACGCCATGCTTGCTGCGGTAGGCGGTGGCCAGTTGCGCGAAGTTGGCTGGGGCCACCGCGTTCGGGTACCACTGCGGGATGTAGGTGCCGACCGTAGTGACGGGCAGGCCGCCGTAGCCGGCGTCCTTCAACTTTTCAACGCCCACCGCCAGCGCGATGTCGCACGCGCCGGCCGCCACCGCGTAGACCGCCGCACGGATGGCTTCCGAGCCGCCGGCGCAGAAGTTCTCGACCCGGGTCACGCCGATGTTGGGCAGGCGCAGCGCAATGCTCAGCGGCGTGCCGCCGCGGCCGGCGAAGCTGGCACAAGCACTTTCGCGTCCCAGGTCCGTAGGGCGCTGGCCGAGGACAACCGGCGCGTTCATGCCCACCTGGCGGGCCTTCGCGACATCGAGTTTGCCGGCGCGTCGGGCGACCCCGGCCACGACCAATGGCAGGCCTGGCAGCGTCTGCAAGCTCTCGGCACCAAGGAGATCCCGCAGGACTTCGAGCTGCCGCCGGTGGGCGCCGCATGGAACACGATCGTCAGCGACCTGGATCCTCAGTCTCGGTACCGGGCATTCGAGGCCAGCACGATGATGGCGTTGCGCAAGAGCCTGCGGCGCGGCAGCGCATGGGTGAACCACTCGATCAGTTTCCGCGCCCGCGAGTCGTTGCTGCTGGCACGTGCCGACTGGAGCCGCACGAAGGAACTGCACCACCAGATTCTCGGCCTGCCCGACCAGGCCATGGCGTTTCTGGAGCCGATCCTCGCGGGCGCGTCGGTCGGCCTGACGGCGTTGGCCGAAGCCGCCGGTCGCGGCCAGATCGAGATCGGCGCCGACAAGCTCCTGCACCTGCCGCCGATCCGACCGATGGACGAGGAAGTGGAGCCACGCAAGACCCGGGAGGCGGTCTTCAAGCACATCGGCTCCGTCCAGTTGCCCGACCTGCTGCTGGAGGTCGACGCCGCCACGCACTTCAGCGAGGCGCTGCTGGCCCGCCGTCCGTCGTCGAGCAACGAGTTGCTGGCCATCTACGGCGCGCTCCTGGCCCACGGCACCGACCTCGACGCCAAGGGCGTGGGCTCGATGATCCCCGGGATCGACGCGGCACACATCTCCACGGCGATGCGGGCCGTCGAGCTGAGTGGCAGGCTGCGCCGGGCCAACGAACGGGTGTCGGAGTACCAGAACGCGCTGCCGATCGCTGCGCTGTGGGGCGACGGTACCAAGGGCTCTGCCGACATGATGGCCATGGACGCCAGCCGCCACTTGTGGACGGCCCGGGTGGACCCGCGCCGGCGCACCTATGCCGCGGGGCTGTACACCCACGTTCGCGACCGCTGGGGCTTGTTCTACGACCAACCCATCGTGCTCAACGAGCGGCAGGCAGGCGTGGCCGTCGAAGGCGTCGAGCAGCACAACCGAGCCGAAGACCGCATTCGAATCTCCCTGCTGGCCGTCGATACCCACGGCGTCACGAACGTCGCAATGGCCGTCGCCAAGCTCTTGGGCTTCGACCTATGCCCGCGGCTTCGGGATCTGCGCGAGCGAAAACTGTTCGTGCCCAGGGGCTGGCCGGTACCGGAGAGCCTGGAGGGTGTCACCGTGCGCCGGGTGTCGGTCAAAGCGATCGAGCGCGGCTGGGACGAACTGGTGCGCCTGGCGGCGTCGATTCGAGCGGGCAAGGTGTCTGCGGCCCATGCCATCCACCGGCTGGGGTCGGCAGCGGTCGGCGACCCGCTGCACCGGGCTGCGGAACACCTTGGGCGCCTGCTGCGGACGCTGTTTCTGTGCGACTACCTGGCGATCCCGGACTATCGGCGCGAGATCCACACCCTGCTCAACCGGGGCGAGTCGGTGCATCAGCTGCAGCGTGCCATTCATGGCGGCCAGGTGGCCCCTGAGCGTGGCCGCCGGCGGCAAGAGATGGCGGCAATTTCGGGAGCTCACGCACTGTTGACCAACATCGTGGTGGCGTGGAACACGAATCGCATGGACACAGTGGTGACGAAGCTCAACCGGGATGGCGTCGGCATCGAGGAGGACTGGCTGCGGCGAATTGGCCCGGCGCACTTCTCGCACATCAACTTCCGTGGGACGTTCCGGTTCAACGTCGAGCGGTACGCGGACGTGCTGGTAGAGGGCACCGCCGGGCTTGGCGCGGCCAAGCCTGGCCGGTGAGCCCGCGATAACGTCCCGAAAGCCGGGATGTCGGCGATGGGACGGTCAGCTGACCTTCAGCGGCGACAGGTGACGGGCGGCCAACGACCCATTGGAGTCGGCCGGGGTTTGCTGAACGAATGGCTGATCTGCCTTGAACTTGACCCTTGCCGACGCCGCCGTGAGAGCCGGAGTCGGCAAGAGCGGTCGTTCGCAGGCGGCAATCACCGTCGTGGGCAAGCTGGCGGCTGACCAAACGCATCCGCTGGCCGCGCGCTCGAGCCGCTGATCCGCGGTAAGGTCATC
>JAMHVM010000081.1:0-2213 GCA_035911475.1 Lysobacterales bacterium
TTCGGTGGACATCGACGTGGTGTACCTCCCGTGGCAGACGCCGCGCGACGAAGCGCTGCAAGCCATCAACCAGGAGCTGGCCGCCATCGCCACGCGCGTTGCGCCACTGGGCGTGCAGACACGCCTGGTTCGCGCCAAGGACCTGGGAGACACCAAGCTGATCGTCGAGAACGACGCCAGCCAGGTGAAGATCGAGGTCAACGTCGTGTTCCGAGGCAGCGTGCTGCCCGTCGAGCGGCGGCCGCTGAGCGCAAAGACCAGCGATCTGTTCGGCGTCGAGTTCGAGCTGCCGGTTCTGGCACCGGACGAGCTGTACGCCAGCAAGCTGGTGGCCGCGCTGGATCGGCAGCACCCCCGCGACCTGTTCGACGTGTGGCAGCTCTACGAATCGGGCGACATCAGCGACGGCATGGTCGAGTGCTTCGTGATCTATCTGGCGGGCCACAACCGGCCGCCCCACGAAGTGCTGTTCGGCAACGACAAGGACATCGCCGGCGAGTACGAGCGGGCCTTTGTCGGCATGACCGAAGTGGGCTGCTCCCTGGAGACACTGCTCGACGCTCGCGCCAGGGTGCGGCGCGAGCTGCCACAGCGACTGAGCACCGCGCACAAGCAGTTTCTGAGCGGGCTGGCGCGCGCAGAACCGGACTGGTCGCTGGTGCAATGCCAGCACGCCGCGCAACTGCCGGCACTGCGCTGGAAGCTCGCCAATCTCGAAACCTTCCGCAAGCGCCGTCCCGACGACTTCGCAGCGCAATCCGCCGCCCTCGACACCGGCTTGGGCCAGAGCTGACGAACATCCCGCAGCGCCCCACTTGCCGGGATTGCCCCATGCCGCATTCATCGTGGCACCCGCGAAGCAGCGGCCCTATACCCAAAGGCTTCCGACAAAGGCCAAAGGGCTGGGAAGGGGCAAAGGAAGGGCGCCAAGGGGAAAGGCCCTATCCTGAAAAGGCCAAAAGGCGCCCCCGAGCAGCCCGTCATCCGGGGTTCGCCATGCTCTCGCTGTTCCAGCGCAAACGGGTGCCACCCACCGCCGGCACACCGCCCACCCCCGCCATCGAAACGGCGAAAGGATTGCTGCGGCCGGAGTCGGCCGCATCGCTGCTGGCCACGCCGCGTCGGCAGAAACTGCTGGAACACATATGGCAGCGCACGTCGCTTTCGCGCCGGCAGTTCGCCACGCTTTACCTCGCCCCACTGGAGCGCTACGCCGAGCTGGTCCAGCAGGTCCCGGCGTCCGAGAACCACCACCATGCCTATCCGGGCGGCATGCTGGACCACGGCCTGGAGATCGTCGCCTATGCGCTGAAGTTGCGGCAGTCGTACTTGCTGCCTGCGGGCGTCACGCCCGAGGCGCAGGCGGTCCAGGCCGAAGCCTGGACCGCAGGCACGGCCTACGCGGCGCTGCTGCACGACATCGGCAAGATTGCGGTCGACCTGCACGTCGAGCACGCCGACGGCAGCGTCTGGCATCCGTGGCACGGCCCGCTGCGCAAGCCCTACCGCTTCCGTTATCCAAAGGAGCGTGAGTACCGCCTGCACAGCGCCGCCACCGGCTTGCTCTACGCGCGCGTTCTCGATCGGGACATCTTCGACTGGCTCAGCGGTTATCCCGATCTCTGGGCCGCGCTGCTGTACGTGCTGGCCGGCCAGTACGAGCACGCCGGCACGCTTGGCGAACTGATCGTGCAGGCCGACCAGGCATCGGTCGCGCAGGAGCTCGGCGGTGATCCCAGCAAGGCGCTGGCGGCGCCCAGGCATGCGCTGCAACGCAAACTGCTCGAAGGCTTGCGCTACCTGGTCAAGGAAGAGTGCAAGTTGAACCAGGCCGGCCCGGCGGACGGCTGGCTGACCCAGGACGCCCTGTGGCTGGTGAGCAAGACCGTCTCCGACAAGCTGCGCGCACACCTGCTGTCGCAGGGCATCGACGGCATCCCGGCGAGCAATACGGCGGTCTTCAACGTGCTGCAGGATCACGGCATCGTGCAGCCGACGCCGGATGGAAAAGCGATCTGGAAGGCAGTCGTCACCAGCGATGCGGGATGGTCGCATGCCTTCACCTTCCTGAAAGTCTCGCCGGCGACGATCTGGGATGCCGCTGACCGGCCCGCGCCGTTCGCAGGCCGCGTGCTGGTCGACGAGGAGCAGGCGGGGCCGACCCCGCTGGCGCCGGCGGTGGCCGATGTGCCGCACGTGGAAGACACCGATGC
>JAMHVM010000082.1:0-134448 GCA_035911475.1 Lysobacterales bacterium
GGCCAAGGTCCCATCGATGAACTTCTGGCCACCGAAGCCGGGATTCACCGACATGATCAGTACCAGGTCCAGCTTGTCCATGACGTGATCGAGATGGTGCAGCGGCGTGGCCGGATTGAACACCAGCCCGGCCTGACAACCGCTGTCGCGGATCAACCCCAGCGTGCGGTCGACATGCTCGCTGGCCTCGGGATGGAACGAGATCAGTGAAGCGCCGGCCTTGGCGAAATCGGGAACGATACGATCTACCGGCTTGACCATCAGGTGCACGTCGATCGGCGCGCTGATCCCATACTTGCGCAGCGCCTCGCAGACCATCGGGCCGATGGTCAGGTTGGGTACGTAATGGTTGTCCATGACGTCGAAATGCACCCAGTCGGCACCGGCAGACAGCACCTTGGCGGTGTCATCGCCCAGGCGGGCGAAATCCGCGGACAGGATGGAAGGCGCGATGACCGGGGCAAGTTTCACGGACCGACTCCGACGATGGGCGAGGTGTGGCGGACGGCACGGATCAGCTCATCCCGCGGGCGGATTTGATCCGCTCGTAGGCGGCGATGATTTCCTGGGTCTTCTGCTGCGCCAGCCGCACCGCTTCGGGCGTGGCGCCGGAAGCAGCCAGCTTGTCCGGATGGTGACGACTGATCAGCTTGCGGAAGGCACGTCGGATGTCGTTCTCGCTGGCGCGGCTGTCCAGACCGAGCACGGCATAGGGGTCACCGGCCACCGCGCCGCCGCCGACCCGTCCGGCGCCGCCCTGGCGTCGGCGCGCCAGCAGCATATCCAGCGCAGACTCGCGCAGACCCAGCATCCACGCCGCCTTGGCCAGAATGCGCCGTTCCTCCAGATGTACGCTGCCATCGGCCAGGGCCATGTCGATGAACACATCCATGAACAACAGGGCCTGGCGTCGGCCCTGACGCAACTGAGCCCAGGCCGGCGACAGGTCGAAGCCGGCATCCTTGCCTTCGGTGAATGCCTCCACCGCGATGCGGCGACCGTGTTCGTCCAGACCCAGTCGACGCATCAATTGCTCGCAGCCGGCGATTTCCTCCTCGCTGACCCGGCCATCGGCCTTGGCCAGTCGCCCGAGGATGGCGAACACCGCCTTCATCAGCGCATCGCGGTCGTCGCCACCGGCGTGAAACAGCAGGCGCCACAGGCCGCTCTGCACCAGCCAGCCGACAATCGCGCCGACCAGCGCCGTCCAGCCATTGCGGCCGATCAGCAATCCGATCAGGGCACCGGCCAGCGGCCCGAGCAGGCGGTTCATCCGCCCTCGCCCGTGGGCTGGACCTGGCTGGCATACCAGTCGGCCAGTCGCTCACGATCGCTGCCCGAGATCGGCCCGAGCATGGCGCGCATCGGCGGGTAGTTGCGGGTGCCGTCGGCGTAGGCCTGCATGGCCGCCAGCAGCTCGTCGCGATCGCGACCGGCCAGATCCGGAGCATTCGCGGCGGTGGCGATACCGGTGCGGCCGTGGCAGCTTGCACACAGGCCGAGTTGACGCGGCTCCTCCGCGCCGACCATGGCCGTTGTCATCGCGGCGGTCGATGCGGCAGGCGTCGAAGCCGATCCGGAGCAGCCGGCAAGCGCCAGCCCGGCCAGGAAAAGGCCGGCACGCACGCTACCGAAGCGGTGCAACAGGGTCGACATGCCGACATTGTAAGCGCGCCGGGTTGCCACCGGCCTTGGACATTCCGTCCCGCGCCGGCGCGCTCATCGGCGAGTCACCTCATCGCACCCGGCTTTCCGTTCCGCCGTCCGACGGCAACGGCTTCGCCTTGATCCGGCGGTGTGCCGCGAACGGGCCTCAGCGCGAATCGCTTCAGCCGAGACCGCAAAGGCGACCGGGCAACGCTCCGCGAGGAACGATGCCCGGTCTGACGCAGCCCTGTGGACTACGGTTCGGTGATGCCACTCAACGCGGCGGAGTCAACAGGTAGTAGCTGCCGGAAGCGCCACCCCATGAGATCCGCTGGGAGCCATCGGCATTGACGTTGTTCGAGCCGATGAAACGTGGTTGACCATTGGCATCGAAGCTGTGGAAGAACACCACATGCGACTGGCCATTCCGGTCCATGATCACCACGTCACCGGGTCGCGCCTGGCTGATGTCGTTGACCCGGGTCCAGCCGTCGCGGATCAAACCATCGCGGGTATCGACCACGCGGTTGCTGTGCCAGTTGATCGCACCTGACTCCTGCAGCACGGCGGTGACAAAGTTGGCGCAGTTGACGTTGTTCGGCACCCACGACTCCATCGGCAGCTCGCCGCTGACCTTCAGGTCGCCGGCGTTCCAGCCCAGATAGCGCTCGGCGATGGCTGCCGGATTGCCACCGGTGGGACGAACCCCGTCGGCGCCCTCGACCGGTGCCGGACCGGTTGCTCCGCCGGGCCCATCGACACGGCCACCGCCGTTGCCGCCACCGGGAATGTTCACGGTCTGCCCGGGATAGATCAGGTTGGGGTTGCTGATCTGCGGATTGGCCTGGATCAGCGAACTCAACGACACGCCATTCGCGGCCGCGATGGCGCTCAAGGTATCGCCGGAACGCACGGTGTGGGTTCCACCGGCGGCTGCATCGGAGCCGCCACCGGGAATGTTCACGGTCTGCCCGGGATAGATCAGGTTGGGGTTGCTGATCTGCGGATTGGCCTGGATCAGCGAACTCAGCGACACGCCATTGGCAGCCGCGATCGCGCTCAGCGTGTCGCCGGAACGCACCGTGTGGCTGCCTCCGCGGCCGCCGCCCGGCGCCGAAGGCGCGGGGTCCGCCGGTGCCTGTGGCGCGTTGCCGCCATTGCCGCTGCCGATCGCCTGCTGTGCCCGGGCATAGTAGGCCTGTCGGTCAGCCAGCCCGTTGGTGCCGCCATTGATCAATCGTGTGACCTTGGTGAAGTCGCCAGCGTCGGCGGCGGCATTGATGTTGCGGCTGTTCCAGTACCAGGCGGCGATGCGCGCCGCGTTCTCGGGCTGCGCGGCCAGCTGTGGGTTGTTGACCAGATCCAGCCCCAACGCCTTGCCCGCTTCGGTGTAGTTGTGACGACCGGTCACCTGAATGTAGCCGCGGCCCTTGAAACGCACGCCGTCGCCAGGCTGCGTGTTGCCCAGATCGGCACGGCCTTCATAGGCTGCACCGCTGGCGATTTCCTCCATGTAACGGAAGCCACCACTCTCGTGCGCGAGCTGCGCGATGAACATGGCCTGGCGTTGCGGAGTGTTGATGTTTGCCTCGGCCATGGCGCTGTTCAGGTGCGGAGCCACCTCGGCGGCCTTCTGCGCCGACAGACCCGGAACGATCTGCTGCAGCTGTTCCGGAGTGACGCCACCGCTGTTGCCTTGTCCACCGCCCGTGGCTGCGCCGGTCTCGACCGCCGCGGAGCCACCACCCGAGCCACCGCCTGGAATGCTGATGTGCTGTCCGGGGTAGATCAGGTTGGGATTGTTGATCTGCGGATTGGCGGCGATCAGCTGCGACAGCGACACGCCGTTCTGCTGCGCAATCGCCGACAAGGTGTCGCCGCGCTGGACCACATGCGACGGCGCGCCGTCGCCGCCGGGAAGTCCCGCTGTCTGCGCAGATACGTTGTTGACCGCCATGTTCATCGCATGTCTCCTGGTTCGTCTGCGACTTGGGCAACGGGATGCGGATCTGCAACGCCGACGAAGCCGCCACCATGGATGAAAACCCGACCAGCGCAAGATGTCAGCTAGGGCAATCCCTGGCCTGGGGTATACCCGGCATGAACATGCAGCGGTGCCTCGACACCCCCTTCACGACCACACGCGGTTTCATATCGGACATGCGCAGGAAAACCGGATTTCGCACGATGAAGTACTCCGCTGCTCTGCTGGTGCTGGCGCTTGCCGGCGTCTCCAATGGCAGTCGCGCCGACACCGTGCCCTGTGCCAGGCAGGCGCTGGCACAGGCGCCCGAGCTGCTGCGTTTCCACTACGGCGAAACCGTGCCGGTCCACGTCGATGAAGCTGTCCGGTCGCGGCCGCGGATCCGCAATCCGGGCAATCGTGCGCAGAAGCTGGATGTGGTCGAGGTGACCGGCAACATCTACCGCGCCAGCTACCGGATGCGCTTCCTGTTCTTCGTCAACGCGGGCGAATGCGCCCTGGTGGGGCAGGAGATCCTGGAACATGCCAACCTGTAGTTCTCACCGTCAGCGTTTGCTCGGGCACCCCATGCGCGCGCTGCTCGCCCTTTTCGCGATCCTCATCGCCAGCCATGGAGCATGCTTCGCCATGTCCGACACCATCGAGCACACACCGGCCATTCCCATTCCCGCCGACAGCGAGGAGCACGACCGCATCGTCCAGACTGCGCTGGCGCCAGCACTCGAGGAACTCGGCACGCCGGCATCCCTGGCCATCGGCCGGCTGCAGATGATCGAGGATTGGGTCTTTCTGCTGTCAGAGCTGCGCGCGCCTGGCGGCGGCCCGTTCGATTTCAGCGATACCCGCCTGGCCGACCAGGCCGCGGCCGGCAGCCGGTCACCGGTCTATGTCGCGCTGCTGCGACGACAAGCCGATGACAGCTGGCAGATCGTGGCACGCAGCCTCGGTCCGGGCGACGTGATCTGGGAATCGTGGAGCCAGGAATACGGCGCACCGCCGAACCTGTTCGCACTCGATTGACGCGTCGGGCCGGCGTGCCTCAGCCGGAAGCGTCGCGCGGCTTGGCCGATGGCGCAGCCAATGCCCACTGGTAGCCATCCAGATCGGCGACCACCGCGATCCGATGCCCCCAGAAGCGCTCTTCGGGACCGGTCAGGCTCAAGGCACCTTCGGTGACCGCATCGCTGTAGGCCTTGTCGACATCATCGCAGAACAGGTAGAAGCACCCCGGCGACAAGCCGCCCGAGTCGATCGGGCTGACACTGACGCTGCCGAAGGCGCCGGTCGGGGCGAACATCACCACCAGATAACCGCGGTAGTGCATCTCGCAGTGCATGACGCGCCCGTCTTCGCCGCGCAACACCTCGCCACGCTGGAAACCGAAGGCCCGCTCGTAGAAGGCCAGGCTGGCCAGGGCGTCGCTGACGGTCAGGTATGGCGTCAGCCACGCCATCTGCGGCGGGGTATTCAATTGCCTGTTCAAGATCGCATCAACCGTTGATCACCGCCGAAGCAAAGATCATAGCGATTGCCCGTGTTGCCGCAAGCCAGTAGACGCTTGCGCGAGGATAGTCGCTGTCGGCAGGCGCGATGAGACTGCACCACCCGGCGCGTCGGCAAGCACCGTTGTGGTGTTGGCAATCGTCCGGCGAACGAGCACCGACGGCGAGCCACCGGGTCTGGGACAACCGCGACGACGAAAGGCGGTCAAGCGGCCACGCTCGTCTGGCTGCCGGTCGAGTGGCCGGATCGGATCAGACCTTGCCGTCCTGACCGATGGCGCGCGTGCCTGCCGGTTCGCGAGGCGTGGCCTCCGAGGCATCCGCTGGCGGGGATTCCGCGCCGGTCACCGCTCGCCACGCGGCGAACGCACCGCCAGCGGCAACACCGATCAGCGCAAACAAAGTCAACGCCTGCGCCGACGGCGTGGCCAGCACGCCCAGCGCACCCGAGTTCCAGAACACCGTCATGCCAGCCGCGACACTGCCGAAGGCGACCGTGGCGAACACCCACATCATGGTCTGGGTCGACTTCATCCGGTTGTTCGACAACGGCTTGTCGGGCGCGTTGATGGCGCCTTCGCCGCGCGAACCGGAAAGCACTGACAGCAGGCGACCCAGCATGCTGGTCTTCTCGAGCTTGGCGGGTCTTGCCTGGCGGCCGACGTCAGCGGCGAATACATGCATCGGCACCTGGTTGCGATCAACAGGCTGCGCTTGCTCACGCTCGCGATCGACCGCGATCTGGGCCTCACGGGATTGCACGCCCAGCTCTCCCGAGAGAGCAGCGGTTGTGGCCAACGCAGCCAGTGTCGACGCCGCGGCGGTCTGCGTCGCTGCCGCTGCGATCGGCGCCGCACCGCCCAGTGTCGCGCCGTTGCTGGCTCCAGGCTTGTTGGTGGCGGTTTGATTGCCGACCAGCGCAGGCGCGTCGGCACGCCCCTGTAACGGACCTGCTGTCGCCGTCTGCAGGCGCTGTCCTGCCGGCAGCGACTGCGCGGCCGTCGCGGCGACCTGTTGTCCGGCACCCAATGCAACCGCGGCACCGATGTTGCGCGGCGAATTGGCTGCCGCCAGCGCGTTGGCACCCGCGTTCGCGCCCGCCATGGACAACAGGTTTGCCGTACCGGCCCGGACCGGCGCATTGGCGGTCTGCGATGCCACCAGCAAGGCGTTGTGCGCGGTCATCGCCTTTTCGCTTCTGGCAACAGCCAGGACACCGGGAAGCGCTGGCTGATTGCCGGCGCCTGGCGTCATCAGGGCCTCCGGACGCGCTGGTGCGGCAGTCTGGGCATGCACTGCATTGCCCGTGGTCACCGATGCGCCCGGTGCATTCGGCGATTGCGTCGGGTTGGATGGTGTCAACAAACCGAGTATCGACGAAACCGACTGCGGCCCCGTCTGGAAAGGCAGGTTGGCGATGCCGCCCGCCGCCGGCAAACCGGGAAGCGAGCCACCGAACGCGGCCAATGCCGATGAAAATCCACCCGTGGTCGAGGCGATGTTCGCGCCCAGCTGGACGAACAATGGCTGAGGCGCCCGGATCAGCGAACCCACCAGACCGCCGACACCCGAGAGGACGCTACCAACCGACGACGACAGCGTTTTCGACGATCCCGCTGCCGCCCAGGCCGGTGGACCGGCATGCGCATTTGCCGACGCATTGGCCCACCGGGAAACGTCTGCCGCCTGTGTGCCCGGCTGGCCTACAGGTCCTTGCGGTCCGGCCGGCTGGGATCCGCCAGCAGGCTCACGTCCGCCAGGCTGCGGGCCACCGGCATTGTTCCCCGTGCCCGGCGTGTTCCCACTCCGTTCACCGGAAGCCGCATTCGCCGACGCCGCAAGGCGACTGTTTTCCTGCGCGCCGCCGTAGCCGCCCCCGCCTGCCGTTTGCCCGCCGACACCATTGCCGCCTTGCGCGCAAGCGCCAGCTTGCGTGCCGGGCCTGGTATTCGCGGGGGGCGTCCCTTCACCTGACGGAGCTTGCGGCCGGATGGTGCCTCCGTCTGGCGTCAGTCGATTGTCGCGATTGCTGGTGTTGTTCCCGCTTCCGGTATCGGGTGGAGCTGCCTGGGAGCTTTCCCGCGTCGGCCTGACACTGGATGGATCATGGCCGGACGCACGTTGATTGCCGTCGCCGCCATTGGCATTCATGTCGCCGGCGGCGCTGCGGGCCGTCGACGCCGCCGAGGCGTCAGCGGTCGCCTTCGAGTTGGCTGTGCCAGGCGTCGTATCACCGCCGACCGGCGGCGGCCGTTCCGACCCTGGACTCGAACTGCTGCCACCGGTCAACAGGCCGGGAGGTCGCCTGTCCAGCGGCGAGTTGTTCAGTGTTCCAGCCGGCGCACCGGTAGTCTCCGGTACTCGGACGAAACCGGTTGCGTTCGCGCCGGTCTCAATATTGTTCATGGCAGACACCTGCCCACGGAAGCCTGTAGTACGGATCCCAGCCTAGCGCCGCAAAGCCGTCGCCGGGACTGGGGAATACCCTGTTTCAAGGCCGGCAAAGGCGGTGCCGGAGCGGCGAAACGGGGAGCTGGATCACCCAACTAGCGGTTGCGCACGAAACCCTGATGGGTGAAATCCATGGCGCGCAGGTTGATGTTCCGGCGCATCATGTTCTCGTGGGTGCTTTCGCCCAGTTGTCGCAGCTCGTCCGGCGAACCGCTCAGGCGTGTGCGCTCGTAGATCTCCAGACCGAGCACCGCCTCGAAGACCATGCCCTCGCCAACCATCTGCCGCTGGCGGTTGGAGCCGGACTTCACGGTCGGATTCTTGCCGAGCAGCCCGGCCAGTTGCTTCCTCGCCGCCTCGACCCCCTCGCCCGCCGAGGGCAGATCGCGACCATGGATCGCACTCCACATCACCATCCAGTAACCGAGCATGGCGTCGGCCACATCGTTCGAGCGCAAACCGTAGTCGGCCATGCGTTGGTCGAACTCGGCAGGGATATCGCGACTCTCCAGGTCCAGCCGCAGTAATTCTGCCTGCACGTCATTGCGCTTGCCGACGGTATCCAGCAACTCGGTGCGGACGATCTGGCTGACCTCGGGTTCGTACTGAAAGGGGAAACGCTGGCTCATGATCTCGACCATTGGTTGTCGTTGCTTGAAAAATCGGCACGGACAGAGGGTTGCGCGGCATGGCTGTCGCCGGATCGCCAGCGGCTTCGCACTCCTCGCTGCCAGCCCGCTCCGCCTCCCCGTGCCCGGCTACTTGAATCCGGCGGCAGTGAGTTGCACGCTGGCTGGATCGAATCCGGCAATCGCTTTTACCAAAGTCCGGGCATCGGCCTGTGCATGGTTGATACTTGCTGCATCACCGCTCTGGACACCATGCTGAAACCGGGAGGCGATCACCGTCGAACCCAGGATCAGGGTCTCGCCCAGGATCTGCTTCTCTTCGTTGCCCAGCTGCGGCAGCCACCAGGCCCGTGCAAAAGCTTCGCGCAGGCCATCGCGCACCGACGCCATCCCCTGGCGCTGGCTCATGCTCAGCTCGCGCTGGTCATTGGCCACCTGCCAGGAGAGCATCAGCACACCGGCATAGATGTCGGCCAGATCGTTCATCGAGAATCCGTAGCTCTCCAGCCCGCTGGCGAAGCCGCGCTGCAACTCGCCACTGTCGAACATGCGCTGCAGATCCTGTGGCGTGTTGCCACCGGTCAGCGCCGGCGTCAGGGTTTCCACCAGCCGCTTGCGGGCAACGCTCGCCGCTCCTGGCGACGCGGAAAACCTGAGCGCTGCGTAGTCGGGCGGCAGACTGGTGTCCTGTGCGGTACCGTGATCACCGGCAACCGGAGAGGTGCTGACGCGCGGCACTGCCCCGGCCAGCACCTGTGGCGAACTCAGGGTCATGAAGCTGCGTCGCTCCAGTCCTGCCTGGCCACGGATCCGGATCGCATCGCCGTCGCGCACGTTGGCAGGCATGCCGCTGCGTACGTGGACGTTGTATCCACTGCCCGCAGCATCCACGACGTGGAACGATTGGCTGCTGTCGCGTCGATGCGCCTGCGCCTGACCGACCACGGTGATGGTCCTGCCGGCAAGCATCTGGCTCGCCCGCGCCGGATCGCTGCTGTTCATCGCCGCCAGTTCGGCGACGGTGAACTCATGATCGGCCACGCTGGTCTCGTTGATGTGCGACGGCCAGATGCCGGGTGATGAACCCGATTGGGCGCGTGCGCGCTGCGACTGGCGCATGGCGTTGCGTCCGGCGTCGTTCATGATCTCGGTGTGCAGGGTCTCCTGCACGTTCCTGCCATACATCTGCGCCATGCCCAGATAGTCGGGCTGCTCGAAGGCGAACGCGGGATGGTTCGCGCCGGCAGCGGACAAGGCAAGTGTGCTCGAGATGACCAGCAACTGTCGTTTCATGCTCGCAACTCCCGGATTCTGATACCGCTGGCACGCGATGAGGCAGTACCTCGGACAAGTGGTCGCGGCTGTCGATGATGCCGTGTGGATCGTGGCATCGGTCCCGTTAATGGCGTGTTGATCCGCCGGTGACGCTTGCAGGCAACCGACTGCCATCACGTACCCTTCCGATGGGTGCCAGCGAGGAAGTTCCCTGCCTGGCAAGTGCGCTCGACAGCATCGGCCACGTGCGTGGGGAGTAGCTGGCAACCTGCAACTGCCGAGGGCCGTGACCGGATCCGTCACATCGCTCCGAATGCACCACAAAAAAAACCAGGCGGAGTTGCCTCCACCTGGTCTCCGGCCGGGCCTGATCGGCCCGACCCTGTGCCGCGAGCGTGTTACTGCTTGCGGGCCATCGCTGCCATACCTTCGCCGATACCCTTGATCACGGTACCTGCGGTCTGCATGGCGAAGCTGAACTTCTGGGCCAGACCCTGCAGTTCGGTCTGGATGTCGACGCGATCCTGCGCCGCCTGCTCCTGTTGTTCCTCAGTGCCTTGCGTGGCGTCGATGCCGGTCAACTGGTCGGACAATTGCTTGATCTCATCAGCCAGATCCTGCAAAGCCTTGCCCAGCGCCTTGGCGATCGCGATGAACCAGCTGTTGGCTGCGGACGACGAGTAATCGCTGCCGCCGACGCCACCACCGGCTTCGGAACCACCCGATCCCTCGGCAGCGCCACCACCACCGGCACCACCGCCGGCCTCGGCACCACCGGCGCCGCCACCACCACCGGCGCCACCGCCGCCACGTGGCTTGCGGGCGCCGTTGCCGTCGTCGGCAGAGTCGGTGGCATCACGCAGCAGATCCATGAAGTTCTTCAGGAACTCCTGCATCGCATCCTTGAGTTCATCGATACCGCGCTGGGCGGCACCGATATCGAACATCGACATGCCGATGTCGCGGAACAGGTCGAGCAGGTCGTTGAGCTGCTCACCCGGATTGCCGGGCTTCTGCTGTCCGAAAGCGCCGTCCACGGTCTGCTGCATCAGTTGCTGCGCAAACGGCGGGAGACCGGAACTCTGGATCATCTGGTTGAGGAATGACGACAGGAACTGGGTCGTCAATCCATTGATCATGTTTCCGATCTGGCCACCCATCGCGGCGCCCATCATCGCGCCGATGCCACCAAGCATTCCACCAATACCGCCGACACTACCCATGATCGTTCTCCTATAAGCCTGTAGAAAGCCGTTGATGCCCAAGGTGTCGAAAACGGACCGGTTGCGGTGCGGACAAGACGCGATGAATCGGCTGCGTGTCTTGGTTTTCAGGTCACCTTGCGGCATAGGATTCCGTGCCATGCAAGCACCGACAAGCTAGGTTGAACCCTACCTAGGGAATGCCTGTGCTGTTTCGAGTGCATTCCGCAGTGGTGCCGCACCGTCACCGTCGCGCCGGCGACGTGATGAAACAATGAAGTCGTCGGCGAAAGCCGACGCCGGCACCTACAGATCGCGCAGGTACCAGCCGGTGGGAACCTCGGCCAGGGTCTCGTTGCCGACGACGCTGGTGACGACGCTCAGCGCGGTGGCATCTTGCGCCTGCCAGGCACTGCCGATCTGGGCCAGCAGATCGCGGGTGGAACGGGTGTAGACGCCTTCCAGCTCATCATGGGCGTCGGTCAGCAGTTTGCTCGGATACAGGCGCCGGGCGTCCTCATCGTGATCGACCAGCGCGACCAGTTTCCCCAAACCGTCGGCGAAGCAGGCTTCGCCCAGGCGGGTACGATGGGTCTGCTGGGCATGCCAGGCGGTCAGGTATTCGATCGGCCCGAACTGCCGCTTCGGCGCCGATACCGGCGACAGCTGCTGCAGCAGTGCACCAGCGCGGATCGGCGTGTCTGCGGACCAGAGGCTGGAAGCGCCCCAGGACGTCAACGGTCCGCTGGGCAGGTCGGAACGCCGCAGCGCCGTGGCCAGCGTCGCCGCCAGCGCCTTCTTGGCGTTGACGTCGCTGCTTTCGGAGATGATCAGGATCAGCTTGAGAAACAGCGGATAGCCGTCACCCCGCTCACCCAGTTCACGGGCCACGCGCTTGAGCACGGCCAGGCGCAGCTCGGTGTCGCGACTGCTGGCAACCAGTGCCGCCGCGAGCCGGCCCGCCGTTCGCAAAAGTGCCTGGTTGTCGGGGATCACCGGGCCAGACTCGGCCGCAGTGGTGGTCAAGTCAAGGGCTCGAGCACGTAGGCAGCAAGCGCATCCGGCCCCTGGCCGACAGCGGACAGGCCGCTACCGAAGGCAGCCAGCGAGCGGGCCTCGCCCTCTCCCGCCCAGACATCCTGCAGCAACAGGGACTCACCCGGATCCAGTGCCGCCTGCGGGCGGTTGACCGGTGGCGGAGCCAGCGCTTCCAGACCGACCGGCAAGCCGGCGGATTGACCATCAGCCAGTGCCGGACCGACCGTGCCCGCGCCGATCTGGCTGGCGCCGATCAGAGCCTGGGTGTCGATGATGTCGGACTGTACCTTCATGTCTGCCTTCTGGTCGCGGTTCCGGTGGGCATGACGCCACCGTGAGCGCAGTCTATAAAAATCACCCCGGGCGGGAAATATGGGGTAAACCCCACGTGACGATGACGGTTCCACCACGGGTCAGGCGGCATCATCCCCGCTGCCGACGGACAACGCAAGCAGACTCCCGCGCATGGCCAAGCAGCAGCAAAAAGGTGCCGACCAGACCGAAAAGCCGACGGCGAAGAAGCTGCGCGATGCCCGAAAAGAGGGCAACGTTCACAAGAGCAAGGAGCTCAGCAGCACGGTGCTGGTCCTGCTCTGGCTGCTGATGGCGACCATGCTGGGGCGGTTCATGTACCGGCATTTCGAGTTGCTGTTTGACCGCATGTTCCTGGCCATCCATCAGCCGTTCGATGTGGCGGTGCACCAGCTCTGGCAGGTCGGCCTGTATGTGACGATGTGGATCTGCCTGCCGATGATGCTGGCGGCCTGCTTTGTCGGTCTGCTGGTGGAGTTCCTGCAGGTCGGGCCGGTGATGGCGTTCAAGCGACTGAAACCCGAAGTCTCGCGACTGAATCCGGCCGAAGGCATCAAACGCATGTTCTCGCAGGAGAACCTGGTCGAACTGGTGAAGTCGATCCTGAAGACTGCAGCGCTGGTCGGCATCTTCATCCTGGTGGTCTGGTCGATGCTCGACGACATCCTGCGGCTGCCGCTGGCACCGGTCGGCGAAGTGGTCACCGCGCACTGGCGCGGCCTGTTCTGGATCGGTGTCTGGACCGTGTTCGTGTTCTTCTTCGTGTCGGTGGTCGATGCCTTCTACCAGCGCTTCGTTTTCATCAAGAACCTGCGCATGAGCCGGCGCGACATCAAGCAGGAGGTGAAGGAGAACGAGGGCGACCCGCTGATCAAGGGCAAGCGCCGGCAGTTGCATCAGGAGTGGGCGCAGCAGAACATGATGCAAGCCGCCCGCACCGCGAACGTCGTCGTGACCAATCCCACCCACATCGCGATCGCCCTGACCTACGAGGACGGCAAGACCGACCTGCCCGTGGTCACCGCCAAGGGCGAAGACCACGAGGCCATGCTGATCCGCAAGGCCGCCGAAGAGGCCGGCGTACCGATCATGCGCAACGTGGAGCTGGCCCGCGGCCTGCACGAACACGTGCAACTGGATGAGTACATCAGTTCGGAGTTCTTCGATGCGGTCGCCGAGCTGCTGCTCTGGGCCGAATCGATCCGGCGCGCGCGCCACGGCGAAACCCTGGCCGACAGCATGATGGGCCGCCCTCCGGACGACGACTCGCCCGAACGGCAGTAGCGTCTCGCGCGTTCAGGGGAGCGATTGGAAAGGAAAGAGCAACGAGTAGAAGCGGTGGCGTCGGAGTGATTCCGCGGCCGGCGGCTTGCACTCGTTGCTCTTTCCTCCCCACCCGTTTCTCCGCCCGCCGTAAGCGCCCGCAGCCGGAATCAGCCAAGCGCGCGGGTGACGCGGAACCGTCCCGAATCAGAAGATGACCTTGAGCGCCTCGCGCAGGTAATTGGTCTCGGCCAGACTGCGCAGTACCACCTCGACGAACACGCCCAGCATCAGCATCACGATCCACACCGCCAGCCAGGCCTTGATCGGCATCGACAGCATGAACACATTCAGCTGCTGGGCGTAGCGGTTGATCAGACCGAAGGCGATGTCGATCAGCGACATCAGCACCAGCGCCGGCGCCGACAGCAGGATCGCCACCGTCATCATGAATTCGAACTGGCTGGCGAAGTAGGTGATGCCTGCAGCCGGAAAGCTGGGCACGAAGGTGGTCACCGGCCACAGCGTGTAGCTGGTCAGCAGGATGTCGATGAAGATCAGGAAGGCGCCGCTGGCCATGAACAGCCAGGCCGCCAGACGGCTGAGCAGCGCGCCGGTCAGCGAAGTCTGATGCCCCGCCAAGGGATCGACCAGGTTGGCCATGTTGCTGCCGACCTTGGTATCGATCAGGTTGCCAGCCATGCCCACCGCCCAGAACACGGCGCCGAAGGCGAAGCCGATGGCCGTGCCGATCATCAGCTCCTTGGCTGCGATCAAGGGCCAAAGCACCGCCGACATGTCCTGGATCGGCATCGATTCGGCTGCCAGCGGTGCCACCACGATCGCCAGGCTGACGTAGAAGCTGTTGCGCGCCGTGCCCGGCATGGTTTCCTGGGTCAGCAACGGCACGATCAGGAATGCCGCGGCGATCCGCGGCACGGCCAGGAAGTAGCCGAGCACCTGATTGCCGACGATGTCCCATTCCATCAGCTAGCGCTCGGCACCGGGTGCGGCTTGATCACACAGCTGAGCTGCTCCGGCAGCGTGCCGTGACCTGCGCAGGCGGCTTTCCACACAACAAGACGTCAGACCGCCGGCGCCTGGAGGCCGCCGCCAGCCGCTTGTCCGCGAACTGCCCCTTCGGCGCACTAGCGTCCCCTCATCACCGGAAAATCGGTGAACAGGCGTTCGGAGAAGGTGTACAGCGTTCCACCCAGAAAGCTCATGGTGATCAGCATGACCACCACGATCACGATGAACTTCACCGTGTAGGTCAACGTCTGCTCCTGCAACTGGGTCGCGGCCTGGATGAAGGCGATGATCAGGCCGACGATGGAGGCGGCGAAGATCGGCGGCGCCGACAGCACCAGCACCAGCCACAACGCCTGCTGCGTCAATGGAATGATGTCATCCATGACGACCCAACGCCCCGGAAAACAGCCACGCACAGCGCACGGCGCAGCTAGACATAGGTCAGCACCAGGCCATGCACCAGCTTGCTCCAGCCGTCGATGAACACGAACAGCAGCAGCTTGAACGGCAACGACACCATGGTTGGCGACAGCATCATCATGCCCAGCGCCATCAGGATGTTGGCCACGATCAGGTCGATGATGATGAAGGGCAGGAAGATCAGGAAGCCGATCTGGAAGGCGGCGGTCAACTCGCTGACGGTGAACGCGGGAATCACCACCATGAAGTCGCGATCGGTAATCGCCTCGGCCTCCTCGCCGCCGAGCATGCGCTTACTGGTGTTCAAGAAAAAGGCGCGCTCGGTTTCGCTGGAGTGCTTGACCAGGAAGTCGCGGAACGGCTCCTTGCCGGCATCGGCCACCTCGGTCAGGCGATCGATGTCCCAGCCGCGGTCTTCGACCTGCGTGCTCTGCTGCTCCTGGACCGCCGACATGCTCACCGACAGCACCGGCGCCATCACGTAGAACGACAGGATCAGGGCCAGCCCGTTGATCACCACGTTCGGTGGCGACTGCTGCAGACCCAGCGCGTTGCGCAGCAGGCTGAGCACCACCACGATCTTGGTGAACGAGGTCACCATCACCGCCACGAACGGCGCCAGGGCAAGCCCGACGACCGTGAGGATGATGAGACCGGGATTAATCGATGTCAGGTCCATTCGTCCACGCCGTCAGCCGGACACCGAGCACATCGCCGATCGACACCAGTTCGCCGGTGCCGGCCAGCGTGCCGTTCAGGCGGATCGCCACACGTGCCTGATCCAGCGCCTGCGGCAAGGCGAAGATGTAGCCGGGCTCGATCTGCGCCAGCTGATTCAGCGGCAGATCCATGCGCCCGAGATCGAACTCGACCTGGATCGGCAACCGCTCGACGGGATTGGCGACGGACGCGGTGTCATCCTCGGGCGCCGCGGTACCCGGCGGCGAGCTGCTGGCTTCATTGGTCACGGGATCCTCCTGTTGTACGTTCCTGGAACGGCCGATCACCGCCGGGCCGGTCACTTGCGCGCGCGCGTTGTCGATCAGCCGCACCGGCCAGTCGCAGGCGCTGCCGCGCGCACCGTCCAGGCGCAGGCGCACCAGGCCGGCTTCGATCGCCGCGCGCCGCCCGAGCACCAGCACGTCGTGATGGGCGAGGCTGCGCACCTGGGACAGCGTCAGCAGCGGCCCCGGTATCTGCACGCGCACGCGACCCTGGATGGCCGACCAACGCGTCAGCCCGCGCGACGGCTGTTCGGGATCCTTGCGTCTTGGCAATGCTGCCAGCCGTTCCAGACTCGCGCCGGCAAGACCCAGCGTCAGCCGCAACAGCGACGGCTCCGGTTCGGCTGCCGTCGGCTCCAGGGTCAGATTCACCCAGAAGACGGATTTCGCCGGATCCATCTTCGGAAGAATGTCGATGATGTCGACGGCGCTGCGGAAAATCTGCTGCACCAGCACCAGGGTCTGGCTGGCGGCCAGGCCCCAGGCCAGCTGACGTGATCCGGGATCGGCGTGGTCACGCCAGTCCGGCCGATCATCCGGCTTGATCGCCGCCGAGGCGTCGACATGGATGATCCCGTTGTCCAGGCGCAAGGCAACCACGTCGCCGGCGGGCTCGATGGCGGCGGTCACCGACAGCGTCCGCTCGCCAGCGTCATCGCTACTGACGACGAAGCTGCGCTGACCGGAAAGCACGGCGTTGGCCACGTGCACGAACTCCGGACGCACCGTCGTCACGCTGCGATGTCCGCGCCAGGAGGTCGGGGCGAGCACCGTCTCGCGACGGTTCATGCGCTGCCCCCATCCCTCGCCGCGATCGCCAGCCGGACCAGGTCCGGCAGGTTGCGCGCGCCAAGCTTGGTCATCATGTTGGCGCGGTGCATCTCCACGGTCTTGATGCTGATCGAGAGCACATCGGCCACGGTCTTGTTGAGCTTGCCCTCGACCACCAGATCGAAGACCTGGCGCTCGCGCGGCGTCAGTTGCGCCAGCCGGGTGGCGCTGCCGTCATCGTCGGCGGCCCTGCCCGCGGCATGCTGATGCTCCAGCGACTGCTTCAACACCTGCACCAGATGCTCGGGCGCACACGGCTTCTCGATGAAGTTGACCGCGCCGTTGCGCATCGCCTCGACCGCCAGAGGCACGTCGCCGTGGCCGGTGATGAATACCAGCGGCACGTCGATCTGCCGGCGGCGCAGCTCCTGCTGCAGTTCCAGGCCGCTCATGCCGGGCATGCGGATGTCGCTGAGCAGGCAGGTGTTGGCGGGCACTGAGGCGGCTTCGGTCCACTCGGCCAACAGCGCCTGGCCACCGGAAAAATCGCGCACATCGAAGCCACCGGCCTCCAGTACCCAGCCGGTCGAACGCCGGAACGCTTCGTTGTCGTCGACGAGAAACACCGTGGGTTTGTCCATACCGTCTACTCCCGATGCCTGGGCAGGGTGAACACGAAGGCGTTGCCGCCATCGGGTTCCGGCTCGAAGAACAGCCGTCCTTCGTGGTACTCGACGATCGAGCGGCAGATCGACAGCCCCACCCCCATGCCTTCGGCCTTGGTGGTGTAGAACGGCGAGAACGCCCGGTCCGCCTCGTCCGCCGACAACCGGTCACCGCGATCAGCCACGCGCACCTCTGCGTGGTCGTCGAGGTTGACGCGAACTCCGACCCGGATGCGGCGGCGATCCGGATCGAGCACCGCCAGTGCCTCGATCGCGTTCTTGACCAGATTCAGCAAGACCTGCTCGATCATCACCCGGTCGATATGCACCTTGCCGATGGCCGGCGCTACATCGATCTCGATGGCGACCCGATGACCCTGCGCCTCCAGCTGCAGCAGCCGCA
The DNA here is from genome assembly GCA_035911475.1 of Lysobacterales bacterium. Lineage (GTDB taxonomy): Bacteria > Pseudomonadota > Gammaproteobacteria > Xanthomonadales > UBA2363 > Pseudofulvimonas. Next base: position 17,599 of record JAMHVM010000082.1, read on the forward strand.
GGACCGAGGTGATGATCTCGGTGAGATCGTGAAGTTCGCGTCGCGGTTCGCGGGCACGAACGAATTCGCGCATCCGTGCCACCACGTCGGCCGCGTGCCTGGCCTGGGCGCGGGCCAGTTCGATGGCTTCGTCCAGACGCGGCGGCGGCGCGGTCAGGTTGGGGATCAGGCTGCCGGCAAACGACAGGTAGTTGACGATGGCCGCCAGCGGCTGGTTGAGCTCGTGCGCGAGTGTGGTGGCCATCTCGCCGACCGACATCCGGCGCGCGTTGAACAACAGGTTGTCCTGACGGGTGCGATGCTGGTTCAGGGCCCGCATCTGTTCATTGACGTTGCTCACCGACAGCACCACGCCGGCACCGCCGTCCTCCAGAGCGATCGCCTGGCTGCGGGCGCGATACCAGACACCGGTCTTGACGTGATGCAGCTCGATGACGTCATCGAGCTGTCCGGGCGCGGCATCCAGGGCGGCCCATGCGGAGGATTCGGCGAACTGGCTGCGCCAGTCCTGCTCGGAGGCCACCGGACCGAACCAGGCCTCGAACAACTGGTTGGCATACACCCGCTCACGAAGCGAGCTATCCGCCGCGAACACGGCCAACGCGTAGTCGAGGCGATCCAGCGCCGCCGTCGCCGTGTGCAGGCCGAACAGGCCGCGATCGGACTCGCCGGAACGCCGTGGACGCTTGCCGGTCATGCTCATGCCCCGTGTGCTGGCGAGACGCTAGACTGGCTTGCCCACTGGACCTGTGCGAATTCTGCTCATGATCAACCCCCTGTCGACATCAATGATGTGCGCCGCCGTCATGTCCGGAATGCTCGTGTCGATATCGTCCAGTCAGGCGCAGCCGGTGGTCAATACACCGCCTGCGGAGATCGGCTTCCCCGGACTGGGCTCCATGCTTCTGGTTGTCGTGTTGCTGGTACTCAGTGGCATCGTCAGCCTGTGGCTTATCCGCCGCCGTGTCGGTTTCTCCGGCACCGGCCCGCTGAAAGTAGTGCAGACGCTGCACCTGGGGCCGCGCGAGCGCATTGTCCTGGTCGAACAGGAGCAGACCACACATCTGATCGGAGTGACCCCGACCTCGATCACCCTGCTTGCCAGCCGGAACGGGAACGATCCCTCGACGCAAGTGTGAGACAGCTGTGTGACAGGCCGATGGCATGCGTGCATCTTGCCGGACGTTCGGTAACGAAAAAGTGATCGTCGACGTTGACGAAGTGTTGACACTGATCGTCACGCGTCGATGGCATCCTAGCCGCGCAGCGGTGTTGTGACCTCGCATCCCGCGCATGATGAAAGCTCGTGTGAACCGGTTCGGGTTTCACGATTTCAAGACTGACATGCGCGGGATCGGCTCGGCGACCGCAGGAGGCAGGTGAAGCGGAAGATCCGGTTCGGATCGGCGCGCGCGTCAGGCGCGAGCCGGCTTCGAGGGATCATGGCGAGCCGGCGAGTCCGGAAACCTTCTGGCACGTCACCTGCGACACGGACATGCGTTTCCCTCGCAGCGGGATGTTGAGGTGACATGAGCGTCGGCGAGTCGATACTTCAGGGTCTAGGGCGAACGTCCGGCAAGCTGGCCGGACGCAGCTACAGCGATGTCATCCTGGCATTTGCCGTGGTGATGATCGTCACCTTGATGATCTTCCCGCTGCCGCTGTTGCTGATCGACATCCTGGTCGCCTTCAACATCCTGATCGGCATCGGCCTGCTGCTGCTGTCGATCTATGTGCCGTCGGTTCTGGCCTTTTCCAGCTTTCCCAGCGTGCTGCTGATCAGCACCCTGTTCCGACTGGCGCTGTCGATCGCCATCACCCGGCAGATCCTGCTCAACGCCGATGCCGGCGACATCATCCACACCTTCGGCAACCTGGTGGTCGGTGGCAACCTGGTGGTCGGCATCGTGGTGTTCCTGATCATCACCGTGGTGCAGTTCATCGTGGTCGCCAAGGGTGCCGAGCGCGTGGCCGAGGTGTCGGCGCGTTTCACCCTGGACGCGATGCCCGGCAAGCAGCTGTCGATCGACTCGGACCTGCGCTCGGGCCTGATCGACAAGGACGAGGCCCGGCGCCGGCGCAGCACGCTGGAACTGGAAAGCCAGCTGCACGGCGCGATGGACGGCGCCATGAAGTTCGTCAAGGGTGACGCCATCGCCGGCATCATCATCATCATCGTCAACCTGCTCGGCGGTCTGGCTGTGGGCGTGCTGCAGATGGGCATGCCGGTTGGCGAGGCCATGCACACCTACAGCGTGCTGACCATCGGCGATGGCCTGGTCTCGCAGATTCCCGCGCTGCTGTCGGCCATGGCTGCCGGCCTGATCGTCACCCGTACCGGCGGCAACGAATCCGGCCAGCACCTGGGTCAGGCCATCGGTGCGCAGATTTCCTCGCACCCGCGGGTCACCCTGATCGCCGCGCTCATGGCCTTGCTCATGATGCTGGTGCCGGGGTTCCCCAAACTCGTGTTCCTGGTGATCGGCCTGGCGCTGCTGGCCACGGCCCTGTGGCGCATGCGTGAATCGATCGGTTTCATGCGCACCTGGCTGAAGCTGGAGGAAAACACGGCCGCGCTGCCCGGGGGCGAACGCAAGGACGCCAACAACCTGCCCAGCCTGCCGGCGCCGCTGTTGCTGGAGGTCGGCGACGATCTGCCGGAGTCGGTCGAGGTCGACACCCTTCGTCCCAAGGTCGTCCAGCTGTGCACCGACATCGCCGACGCCTACGGCGTGCCCATTCCGCATCCGGTGGTCAAGACCAGCTCGCGGCCACCGCGTAACCGTTATCGCCTTCTGGTGCACGGGCTGCGTATCGCCAGCGGCACACTGCGCCCGGATCGCAGCTTCAAGCCACACCTGCTGCCGGCCGCTGCCACCGAGACATCGCCGGACGACTCGACGCGGCCGATCCAGGGCGAGTTCATTCCGGCCATGCCCGGCGAATGGCTGCCGGAAAGCAAGAGCAGTGACGATGGCTCCACCCTGGACGCGACCCAGACCTTGCTGCAGCACCTGCGCCGTGCGCTGGAATCGCAACTGCACCTGTTCATCGGCATCCAGGAGACCTCCAACCTGGTCACCCGGATGTCGCGTGATTACCCCGACCTGGTGCGCGAGCTGCTGCGCGTGATGGCGCCGCAACGCATTGCCGACGTACTCAAGCGACTGCTGGAGGAGCGCGTCCCGATCCGGCACCTGCGCGACGTGTTCGAGGCGATCACCGATGCTGGCAGCCGCGAGAAGGACATCGTCATGCTCACCGAGCTGACCCGCATCGCCCTGCGCCGGCACATCAGCGAACACCATGTCGGCGCCGACCGCTCGCTGCGGGTGCTGCTGGTGCACCCGGAGCTGGAGGATCGGCTGCGCCAGTCGGTCCGCGTGGCCAACAGCGGCAGCCAGATCGCCCTGGCCCCGGAACTGGTCCAGCGCGTGCTGCAGCAACTGGGCCAGTTCCGCGACAACCGCAGCCTGGAGAAGGCGGTGCTGCTGTGCTCCCTGGACGTGCGCCGGCATGTGCGCAAGCTGACCGAAAGCGATTTCGCCGAGCTGCCGGTGCTGTCGCTGCAGGAGCTGGTTTCCGACATCAACCTGGTGCCGATCGGACAGATCAATGCCTGAGCCGGCCGCCAGCGGTTTTCCGATTCCACCGTATGAGCGGGCGTGTGCGGCGCCCGTGGCGACAGCGGGCGGCAGCGACCGCCGACCATCGCCGTTGCCGTCCTGTTCCGCGCGATTCCAAGAACGATCCATCCATTCCCATTCGAAAACAACCCAGGGGTTTGCCTCATGAATCCATCCGTTGCCCGATACAGACCCGGTGTCCGCCAGCCGGCCCGCCCGCGGCAGGGCAGCCATGTCTTGGTCGTCCTCGCGCTGATGCTCGGCCTGCTGCTCATGGCGGCACAGGCGATGGCCGCGCCGATTCCCTTCCGCGGCCAGCAGATGAGCTACGAGCTCAACAACGAGCCGCTGCCGGACTTCCTGGAGCGGTTCTTCGCCGATCAGGGCCTGCAGGTCGTGCTCAGCCCGCTGGTGGCCGAGCGCCGCGGCGGTCTGAACGGGCCGCGCAACGGCACCGGCGCGCAGATCTGGCATTCGATCGCGACCTCGAACCAGCTGATCGCCTACTACGACAACTACGCGGTGCACGTGTACATGATGCGCGAGAGCGCCACCCGCTACCTGTCGGTGCCGCCGCCGCGGGTGCAGGAGTTCGCCCGCATGTTCACCGACATGCGTCTGGGCGATGCCCAGAACACCTTCAAGGTCCGTGCCGACACCGGTCTGATCGAGGTCAGCGGCGCGCCGCGCTTTGTCGATCAGGTGCAGCAGCTGACCTCCACCGTCAGCGGCCAGTTCTCGGCCGGCCCGATGTCGTTCAAGATTTTCCCGCTCAAGTATGCGTGGGCCACCGACACCACCATCACCGTCAGCAACCGGATCATCACCATTCCCGGCGTCGCAACGACCCTGCGCGATCTGGTCTATGGACCGGGCAATCTGCGGCCACGCACGGGTGAAACCTTCAGTCGACCGACCGCACGGCGCGTGGGCGGCCAGGGCCTTGCCAGCCAGGGTGAGGGGCTGCCGCCGCTGTATCCGGCCGAGCCGTCGGCCGCCTTCGGTTCCAGCGACGAGGTCTATGAGGTGCAGGCCATGACCAGCGCTGCCCCCGCTGATGGTTCGGGACCCCGCATCGTCGCCGATCCCTACCGCAATGCCATCATCATCCGTGACCGTCCCGATCACATCGACGTCTACTCCGAGCTGATCCGGGCGCTGGACGTGGAGCCGCGACTGATCGAGATCGAGGCGACGATCATCGATGTGAACATGAACCGCGCGCGTGATCTGGGCGTGGACTGGCGCTGGCGCAATGCCGGCAGCGAGATCGGCTTCGCCCGCGATGGCGCGCGCAATGAGCTGATCCGGGCCGTCGCCGGCGACAACATCGATCTGGTCGGCCAGGTGCCCGGACTGCAGCTGGGCACCATCATCGGCGACTCCTACCGCTTCATTGCCCGGGTCAACGCCCTGTCCCAGCGCGGCATCACCAACATCGTCTCACGCCCGCAGGTGGTCACACTCAACGATGTCGAGGCTGTGATCGAGAACAGCCGCTCGGTGTATGTGCCGGTCGCCGGTGCCTATCAGGTCGATCTGTTCAACGTGGTGGCCGGTACCGTGCTGCGGGTGACGCCACACATCGTGAACGACGATGCGGGCGCACGTATCCGTATGCTCGTGACTATCGAAGACGGTGACGTCAGGCTCGTCCCCTCCACTACCCAGCGTCTGGAGTTCCCCGAAGCGCAGCGTACGGCAGTCAACACGCAGGCACTGATCAACGACGGTCAAAGTCTTTTGCTTGGCGGCCTGATCCGTGACAGCTCCGACAGGAGGGTGAATCAGGTTCCTGGATTGGGCAGCGTGCCCATTCTGGGTGCCGCGTTCCGCCGCGAGGTCAAGGAACGTCTCAGTACGGAACGGTTGTTTCTGCTGACGCCGCGCCTGGTCCCGGTGAACAAGATCACTGGTCAGACCTACAGCAGTGATCCGTCGGTCAATGTGCAAGACATCGAGGAACATCAGGCCGAGACCGATCGTCAGGAGCGACGCAACCGCTTCCGCTCACGCGGTCGTAACAGGCCGGATGCAAACTAGGTAAAAATCTGTGACACGACGGGCCACCCGTCCGTCGTGTCCGGCTTGATGCCGTAGCAGAGGGGCGGCCGATCCCATGACTAATGAATCTGCAAGCGAAGCGATCCATGACGCCGAGACAGCACCGCTGTTTCGCCTGAAGCTGTTGACCGGCCTCCATGCCGGCGCCGAGCGCGACTGCCATGAAGGCGACATGCTGATCGTCGGCAGTCACGCCGATTGCGACGTGATCCTGGCCGACGCCGACGTCGCCGAGCGCCATTGTGTGATCGGGTTCAACAAATCCAGCCTGGTGGTCCGCCCTATCGCCACCGGTGTGCTGTCCGACAACCTGCCGCTGGCACGCGGCCAGACCCACAGCCTGCCCCTGTTCCAGCCGGTACGACTGGGCTCGGTGGAGATGATCGGCGGGCCTGCCAATGATGCGGTGTGGAGCGAGCGCTACGCCGGGTTGACCGCCTCGGCCCCGACGCGCCGGTTCATGCGCACCGGCACCGCTCTTCCGATGGCTGCAACCGCGCTGGCCGTGATCGCACTGTCCACGGCGATCGCCTTGAGCGCCTCCACCCGGGAGACTGTCACCGAGGCGATTTCGCCCAGGGCTTCGCTCGCGATGCTGATCGAGGATCTGAAACTCGACGAAGTCACCCTGGACCCGACCGAGGGCGAGTCGCTGCGCATCACCGGCATCGTTGCCGACCATGCCGCGTTGGCGGAGTTGCGCCGTCGGGTGAGCAGTGTGAATCCCGGTGCCCAGGTTTCTGCACGGGTCGGCTCCGACATCGCCGAGGATGTCGGCACGGCTCTGCGCATGGGCGGAATCAGTGCCGAGACCCGCTACATCGGCGACGGCAATGTCCGCGTGGTCGGCTACTTCCCCGACGAGGCGCGTGTCGATGCGATCCTGGCATCAGACAGCGTGACGCAGATCGCCAGCCTGAACATGATCGAGACCGAGAATCTGACCGAGCCGCAGCCCCCGGAGCCGGAGGCAGGGCCCGAACCCTTCAAGCCGTATTCGATCGTACCGGGCCCAGAGCCCTATGTGATCGGACCCAATGACTCCCGCTACTACGTCGGCGCCACCATTCCGTCGTTGGGCGAGTTGATCGAAATCGATGGTCAGACCCTCTACATCGATTCCGGCCACAGCACCCGGATCCTGCAACTCAACTGAGCTTCGAACAGACCAATCCGCGCGGCCATCAAGCGCTTCCAGACTCAACAGCACTGTCAAGGAGAATCCATCATGACCCGTCCCGTGATGCCAAGCAGCAACCTCAACGTTGGTCACAACACCTTGGCCGAAGCCAATACCAGCCTCGCTCCGGGCCGCCGCCCGATCGACCGTCACGAAGCCGGCAGCTGGTTCGAATCGCTGGCGCGCGCCTGGGGCAATTCCCTGGACAACCAGGCATCACGCCTGACCTCCCTCGCCGGCGAGCTCAACCAGGGCGGTGATCAGCCGTCCACCATGACCATGCTCACGGCGGAATCACAGCGCATGCAGTTCATGTCGACCAGCGCCCATACCTCGACCAACAGCGTCGGTTCGGCTCTGGAAACCCTGGGTCGCAAGCAGTAATCCATACATCGCCGCCGACCATCGTGTCGCGGCAAGCTGCCAGGAGCAACGACTCATGAGCTTCGAGATCAATCCAGTCGCCGCGCAGATGGCGAGCCTGCCGGTGGCCGAACCGGCCGCCGCCGGACAGACCGTGCGCAGTCACGACATCGCCGCGTTCCGCGAGTCGATGGCGCACCAGGCCAGCATGATGAACAACGCAGCTCCGGTCGATCCGGCAGCGCTGCAGCCGCCATCATCGCTGTCCGACAGTCAGGGCTTCCGTTCTGTCGCCGCGCTGCTCGACAACCTCAATGGCGATGTCGAGCGTCTGAACTCGCAGGCGGCGCCGTTCACCAGCGGGACCAAGGACATGTCGCCTGGCGACATGCTGGCGCTGACCGTGCGCTGCCACGAGTTCCTGTTCCACTGCCAGCTGACATCCAATGTGGCCAACCGCTCGTCCGAGGGCGTCCAGCAACTGTTCCGGCAACAGTCCTGAGGTTGCAGCCATGAGGCTTCGTTCCATGCCGGCGTGGATCGTGCTGCTTTGCAGCCTGGTGCTGCTGGCGGGCTGCAACCGCACCGAGCTCTACTCCGAACTGGATGAGCACCAGGCCAACGAGATCCAGGCGGCGCTGTTCTCGGCCGGCATCGACGCCAGCAAGCGGCGTACCCCGGATGGCAAGTTCTGGGTGGTGGCGATTCCACGCGAGAACTTCGCCCAGGCGATGCAGGTGATGAATGCCAATCACCTGCCGCGTGCCAGCTACCAGAGCCTGGGCGACGTGTTCAAGAAGGAAGGCATCGTGTCTTCGCCGACCGAGGAGCGCGCCCGCTACCGGCACGCGCTGCAGCAGGAAATGGCCGATACGATCCGGCGGATCGACGGTGTGATCGACGCACGCGTCAGTATTGCCCTGCCGGAGAAATCTCCGCTGCAGTCCGATCGCCAGTCCGGCTCGGCCGCGGTGATGATCACCGAACGGCCCGGCTCGAACGTGCGCGATCGAGTGGTCGATATCCAGGCCATTCTGAAGGACGGCGTCGAAGGGCTGGACGATCCCAACCGGGTAACCGTCAAGTTCTTCGCGGGTCCGGCCCCGGCGACACCGACGCTCGACGAGTCTTCGGGCATCGGTCGGAGCGGCATCAACATGGTGACCGCCTCGTTCGTGATCATCGGCGCCCTGGTAGCCCTGCTGGCGGCGCTGGCCGCGATGTTCTGGTTCAACCGTCAGGCGGCAACACGGCGTCGGCATCTGACCGGCCGGGACGACAGGGCCGGTGCGTGAATCCAGGCGTCGTCAACTGGAATCGCCTCAACGAACGGATCCTTCCGACGCTTGACGCGAGCTGGTTTGCCGGCGCGGCGCCGGAACTGGTTCGACAGGCCCGGGAAACACCGATCCTGCGGCCATGGCTGTGGCGGGCGATCGCCACCGGCACCGGCCTGGACCTTCTGTCGGGCCTGTCCAGCGACGACAGCGCGAGCACGGACGAGGACTTTCTGCTCGACCAGCACGCCGCGTTCCCGCTGCTGCTGGAGCTCGGCGCGCTGGCCCACGCCGGGACCATACGCACGCTGGTGGATCGCACCTGCGTACTCAATCTCAAGGAAGTTCTCGGCGCTGAGCTTTACACCCGGGCGCTGCGGCTGCGTGCCCTGCCTGCCGGAGGCACGCCGCCGACCGACGAGGCGGCGGTGCTGCGCGACCCGGCGACCACGCAGGCCGATCTGTGCGGATACCTGCAGCGACAGGGCGCCCGAGAAGCGGTGTCCTGGTTGAACCGCAGCGGTGACCAGGTCGGCGCCAACCTGCTGACGCTGCGCTGTCCCAGTGAGTGGCGCCTGGATCGACCCGGTGTCGCCCTGTCCGACGCGGTGATCGCCGTCTGCTGGAATGACGCGACGACGCGCTTTCGCGGAGACCCGTCATGACCGCCGCAGCACTCTCCGACCACGGGCAGCGTCATCGTCTGATCGTCGACGGCCCCATCATCAAGGCGGCCGACTGGCTGGCCCTGGGCGAAGCGCAGCAACTGGTCGACCAGGCTCAGGCCGTGCTTGAAAGTGCCAATGCCGAAGTCGGCGCAGCACGCCAGCAGGGTCATCAGGAAGGTCATCAAAGCGGACGTCAGCAGGCCCTGAACGAGTTCGCCAGCAGTCTGGCCGGTGCCCGCGAACTGCGTGAACGCCTGAGCCGGGAGCACGAACGGCTGGTGATCGACTTGGCGACGTCCATGCTCATGCACATCGCGCCGTCGCTGGGTGCCGACAAGCTGGTGCCGGCGTTGGCGACCGAGGCACTACGCGCCGCCGTCAGCCGCCAGCGCATCACCGTTCGTGTGTCGCCGGCAGCGCTGGAGGCCACCAGCAGGACCATGGCCGCCTGGCCGCGCAGCCCCGGCCAGATGAGCATCGACGTGATTGCCGACGACAGCCTGGGTGACTTCGGCTGCGTGGTCGAGACCGAAGTCGGCGAAATCCGTGCCGGACTCGACGAACAACTGGCCGTGCTGCACCACGCCCTGCACAGCGATGTCGACAACGATGGCGAATTGCGCGGAGCCGCCGGATGAGCGTGCATCGCCTGCAGCCGCCGGCCGGAACCGGCAGCGAATCGCCGCTGATCCAGCGCCTGGGTCGGGTCGATCCGCTGATCCGGATCGGTCGCGTCGCCGAAGCCTACGGCACCTTGATCCGTGCCACCGGCATCCAGGCGCCGATCGGCGAGATGTGCGAACTGCGTGACCGCCGTGGCCGTACCCTGTGCCGTGCCGAGGTGGTTGGCGTCACCAACGAACACACCCTGCTCACCCCGCTGGGCTCGTTGTCGGGCATTTCCGCCAGCACGCAGGTCGCCAGTCTGGGCCGACGCGCCACAGTCGGCGTCGGTCAGGCCATGCGCGGCCGCATCCTCGACGCGCTGGGCAACCCGATCGACGGCAAGGGTCCGATTACCTTCGATGCCCAGGTGCCGATCTATCAGGAGGCACCCAATCCACTGCTGCGCAAGCTGATCGACGCGCCGCTGGCGACCGGTGTCCGCGCCATCGACAACCTGCTCACCGTCGGTGCCGGTCAGCGCGTAGGCATCTTCGCCGTGGCCGGCGGCGGCAAGAGCACGCTGATGGGCATGCTGGCGCGCGGCGCCTCGGCCGACGTCAATGTCATCACTCTGGTCGGCGAACGCGGTCGCGAACTCAACGAGTTCATCACCGACAGCCTGGGCGAAGCCGGGCTGGCGCGCAGCGTGGTGGTCGTGGCCACGTCCGACCGGCCGCCGCTGGAGCGCAGCCGTGCCGCCTATCTGGGCACGGCCATCGCCGAGCATTTCCGCGATCAGGGCAAGAAAGTCCTGCTGATGATGGACTCGGTGACCCGATTCGCACGCGCCCTGCGCGATGTCGGCCTGGCCCTGGGCGAACCACCGGCGCGACGCGGCTTTCCGCCCTCGGTGTTCTCCGAACTACCGCGCCTGTTCGAGCGCGCCGGCAACAACGACCGCGGCTCGATCACCGCCTTCTACACCGTGCTGCAGGAAGACGAGGACGGCACTGACCCGGTCGCCGAGGAAGTGCGCTCGATCCTGGACGGACACATCTATCTGTCGCGCAAGCTGGCGGCGGCCAACCACTATCCGGCCATCGACATCCTCGGCAGCGCCAGCCGGGTGATGCCGCGTGTTGCCGGCGAGACGCATCGGCGCCGGGCTGGCCAGTTCCGCAAGTACTACGCCAAGTACAACGAGGTCGAACTGCTGCTGCAACTGGGCGAGTACCACGCCGGCAGCGATCAGGATGCCGACACCGCCATCGCCAAGATCGCGGAGATGCGTGCGCTGCTGCAGCAAGACCAGGAAACCACGGTCGGCTTCGGCGACAGTCTGCGCAGGCTGGAGCAATTGTTCCCATGAGCAAGCGCTTCCGCCTGGAACCGTTGATCGGCATCCGCGAGCGCCGATTGGATCGCGCCCGTCAGGCCGTGCTGGACGCGCGTCGAGCGCTGGCCGAGCGGGTTGCCGAGCGCGACAGGGTCAACGAGCGCATCGCCCAGACCACGCGCGAGCGACAGGCCACCCAGGGTGAGCTGGCGGCTTGCGCCACGGTCGATCGCATCCAGTGCGCGGAACGCCGGCTGGAGTGGCTGCACGATCGTGCGCTCGATCAGCAACGCGAACTGGCCGAGGCGGAAAGAGCCATCGAACAAGCCAATCAGGTTGTGATGGATGCGCTGGCGATCATGCGCCAGGCCCAGAAGAAGAACGACGCCATACTCGAACAGCGGCGCAACTGGCGGATAGAAACCGTCAACGCCGGCCTTCGTGCCGAAGAGGAACTGTCGGACGAGCTGGCTGGTCGCCGCCTGGTCAATCGGAGGTGAGTGATGCAATCGTCCCGACCCATCCAGAGCAATGAAGCCCGACCCGCCGAACGTGGCGAGGACAAGGAGCGCCGGCAACGGCAAGCCAGCGCCGAGGAGGTCGACGCCTTCCGCCTGATGCTCGATGCCCGCCGCCATCGCGAAGGGCTGCCCGAGCTGCCACGCCAGGCGGCCCCGGCCATGGTCGACGATGCCGGCTCCGGACTGGCCACCGCGCCATCGCCGGAGAGCATTACCTTGAGTGCCCTGATGGCCCAGCAGACCCTGCAGTCGATCAGTCTGGCACCACAGCAGGTGGCCGAAATCGCCGCGCCACAGGTGGCGCTGGCCGATCTTCTGGAACGCCATGTACGACGCATGCTGGCCAGCGAAGGTGCCAGCAACCAGGGGGACGGCAGTATCCGCCTGAGCATGAGCGACAGCACCTTGCCGGCCACCGAGCTGACCCTGGAGCGGCACAGCGAGGGCTGGCGGCTGATTGCCAATACCGGCAGCCGTGATGCCTTCGACATGGTCAACTCGTTTGCGCCGGAACTGATCAAGCGCTTCGCCGAGCGGCAACTGGGCGAGCTGCAGATCGAGCCGGTGTTCGAACCCGAAATCGGCTGAAGTCACGATCTGGGCGCGGCTCGAAGTCGTCCCGAGGCACTTGCCGGGCGACTGCTCGCGCTTCCCCGAAGCAGAGCTGCGCGAGCATCGCCTCGCAATGCAAGTCGTTCCCGCGGAATGCGTCCGCAGCCTCGATACCCTCGTTCCCCGCAACCCTGTCGTTGGCTGCCTGCGCCAGGCATCGCTGGCGCAGTTCCGCGCACAATGCAGGGCATACCCTAGCTAGGGAACCACCCAATAGCCGTTGCCGAACAGTCAGGCAAAACTGCGAGCACGATTTCTTTCCCCCACTCTCGCAGGGAGCTAGACAGCGATGAGCACCACGGCCTTCAGCGGCAACTTCTTCGAAAACGTCAACTTCCGTGGCCAGATGGACAGCATGGTCAACGGAACCGACCCCAGTCTTGCCGCCACGCGCGTCCGCGCTAGCCTGGACTCGGTTGATTCCGGCAGCCTGTCGACCTCGGAAAAGAACGTCATCCTCACCGCCACCAGCCTGCTCTCCGCCGATGGCGAAATCAGCAATGCCGACGCCAATATCCTGGTCGGGCTGATCGATGGCTTCGCCAAGTCCGGCCGCCTGGTCGACACCATCACCGGCGGCAACAACGGCCAGCTCATCGATGTCTTCAACCGCTCCAACTCCTTCCTGCCGTTCCAGCCCGCAGACCTGTCCAGCTTCCCCGGCAGCCTCCTGTTTGGCGGCCTGCTCGGCGCCGTGGTCAACAGCGTGGTGCAGAGTTTCAAGGACGGCCTGTTCACCGGCATGGCCAATGGCCTGGTGAATTCCGCCGGCGACGGCATCTTCGGTCTGGGCGCCAGACACAAGCAGGAAGTACTGGCGGCGCTGGAGAACGTCGATCTGAGTCGGATGAGCCCAGCCGATCGCGCCAAAACCCTGAGCATGATCGGCTTCGCCTCGTCTGACGGCTACATCAGCCGCGCCGAGACCAACGCCATCTGCGACCATCTGGCCCAGTTCACCCAGGCCACCAAGCCCGCGCGGCCTTCCGATGGCGAGTGGAGCGTGGACCAGAAGAGCGCCAGCAGTGCCACCATCGACCTCGGTCGCTACACGCTCGATCTGAACGACCACAACTCGGAAATGATCCTGCACAACAAGGAAACCGGTGAAACCACCCGTATCTGGGGTGACCCACACTTCGACTACAACGGCCAGCGTGTCGGCGACTTCTACGGCACCCTGACGCTGAGTCTGGAAGACGGCACCAAGATCACCATCGACACCACGCCATGGGAAGCCGGCGCCAACGGCACCACACTGTCGAGCCGCCTGACCATCACCCAGGGTGATCGCGCGATCGTGGTCGAAGGCCTGGATCAGAACCGCAAGAATGACCTGCAGATCACCGAATACCCGAGCGGCTTCGGCGGCTATGTCGATGCCCTGCGCAACGACGGCACCGTGATCTACGAGAACCCGGAAGGCGACGGCTGGCTGCGTCTGCACAATGGCGGCTGGCTGGACATCGATCGCGAGTTCCTGCGTCAGGTCTGAACCGACTCATCCACAGTTCGGTAGGGAAATGGGGCGGCCCGAGTGGTCGCCCCGTTTTTTTGTCGAAGCGCGTGACCAGCCGCATGTGCCCGGCGCAGCCAGTGGTGGAACAGTCGCGTGCCGGGCCGGTGCGGGAAGGCGTCGTCATCGCAGCGCCGGCGGTGGAGTCGGGACGCTAGAATGCGCGACTTCGCCAGAGGTAGCGCCCATCCATGTCTTCCGTGCTCTATCGCGCCAACCTGCCCGGGCTGGATCTTCTGCACAGCGGCAAGGTCCGCGACGTGTTCAGCCTGGATGCCCAGCGCCTGCTGCTGGTGGCCAGCGATCGCCTGAGTGCTTTCGACGTGGTGCTGCCGGAGCCGATTCCCGGCAAGGGCGAGATCCTGACGCAGATGTCCAACTTCTGGTTCGCCAGGACCGCGCATCTGGTTCCCAACCACCTGACCGGCGACGACGTTGCCGATGTCCTGCCCGAAGGCACCGAAGCCGGCCAGTACCTGCGCCGCAGCGTGATCGGCAAGCGCCTGCGCATCCTCCCGGTAGAGGCCATCGCCCGCGGTTATCTCATCGGTACCGGCTGGAAGGACTACCAGGCCAGCGGCGAGGTGTGCGGCATCCCCCTGCCGGCCGGCCTGCAGATGGCAGACCGCTTGCCCGAACCGATCTTCACGCCATCGACCAAGGCGCAGATCGGCGAACACGACGCCAACATCGGCTTCGACGAGGTGGTGAAACTGGTCGGCGCCGATCTGGCCGAACAGGTTCGCGATGCCACGCTCACCATCTACCGGTTCGCTGCCGCCTATGCCGAACAGCGCGGCATCCTCATCGCCGACACCAAGCTCGAGTTCGGACTGGACGAGAATGGCGTGCTGCATGTCGGCGATGAAATGCTCACACCAGACTCGTCGCGCTTCTGGCCGGCCGACGCCTGGCAGCCGGGTCGCAATCCGCCCAGCTACGACAAGCAGTTCGTGCGCGACTATCTGGAAACGCTGGACTGGAACAAGACCGCGCCGGGCCCGCACCTTTCAGCCATGGTGGTCGCCGGCACCGTCGCGCGCTACCAGGAAGCGCTGAAACTGTTGACCGCCTGAGTTTCCCTTCGCGACACGGGTTGGTGTGAGATCCAGCCGACTTCGCGACCTTCTGGTCACAATGTCATAACTTCCCGAGCACTACGGTGCAGCATCAACGCACCGGGAGATGCGCCATTACGACCGCTCGCAGATCATCGATCAAGACCATTGCTGCCCTTGCGGTCACCGCAATCCTGTTCGCCGCCAGTCCGCTGTCACTGGCCCAGTCCGACGAAGAACCGGTGCGTGTGTTGGTGCGATGGTTGCCCGAGCCTCGTGCCGACGGAATCCAGGTGCCCTACATCGCACTGGCAGCGCATGAGGGCGCGCTGGACATCCATCACCAAGGTCTTCCCGCGAACGAGTGGCTTCAGGCGGCGATGACAACCCGGGATGGCTTCGGCGATTTGCATGACACCGCCATCGAGCTCTCCCAACTGTCTCCCGAAGCGGTCGTCAGGGTCATATGGAACTCGCCCTACCGCAACACCGTGGCGATCACGCCCGAGCCTCCGCTGTGGCCCAAGCAGTCTGAGGCGACACTGGCGCTGGATCCGGAACAGCACCGTTTCCTCTCGTTCTTCGGCCGCGTACAACCCAGCGACGATGCGTTCTTCGCCAGCGGCGATCCCCAGCAGTTCGAGCTGTTCGACGACCAGGGCCGCTTTACGGGGCCGACCACGATCCGGATCTATGGCCATCAGGTCATGGATGCCGGCCTGTGCGGCAACCGCGAAACGAGCTTGCAATGGCTGGACTGGTACGACGAGCTGTCCGGCGGAGAACCGCCAGGCGCGGATTGCCAGGATGGCGAAGGCGTGGTCAGTGTGCATCCCGGCCTGGCCGGCTCACTGCGAAATCCGGACAGCGAACAGCAACGGGTCCTTGGCGGCACCCTCGAGCGCGCACCACCGCTTGCCGACATCCACTACGACGAGACGGCGGCGGACTTCAGCCAGCCTGGCTACCTGCTTGGACAGCTGGTGGTCACCCGATCCGGACAACTGGGTTATCCGCTTACCGGCACCTGGTACAGCCCCGACCACGCCGGCGAGGGCTTCAATCTGGAACTGCTGGAACCGCATCCGGGTGCCCGGCAACCACGCCTGTACCTGCATTGGTACACCTACACACCGGATGGCAGCGGCGAACAGGTCTGGCTGACCGGCATTGCCGAACAGGCATTGGCCGGCCATGCCCAGCGGCCCCCTTCGGTGCGGATCGACCTGCTCCGCACCGAAGGGGGCCGCTTCGGCTCCACCGAGAATCCCGTGCTGGTCCAGCGCCATCCCTGGGGCCATGTCGAGTTGTCGTTCGAGTCCTGCAACAAGGGTAGCCTCGCCTGGTATCCGCTGGATGCCGACTGGCCCGCCGGCCAGTACAGCATCCATCGCCTCAGTCCGCCGATCGCGGGTCAACCGCTGGAAGCGTACTGCGCGGAACTGGAATGACCTGCACGGTCCCCCCGGAAACGCGGAAACGGTCCTGTCGCGGGTACTCGCAGCCGAGGTCGCACCATCTTTCAGCGATGACGCGTACCGCGCACCAACCGGTCAGTCGATGCTTCATTTGAAGCGTCGGCGCGACCGATGACTCGCCAAAGTCGAGTAACCGGGTGATCCCTGCGAAGGTCGACGGGCACTTCCGTGTAAGGCAAACCCTTTACCTCTCTGCCCAGGCCTGGCAAGCAACCATGCGGCGGCGTGACCGGCCTGCCGCTGCCGAGGCGAACGGAAGTAGCCAAAGCTCCCCGATTGCAGCGCAGCATCGGCCGACCGTGCGCTGGCGTATGCTTGCCGGCATGAACGAGATCGCCGCCGACCCGCGTCCCATCGACCGCTACTTCGCCAGTTATGGTGCCGACCATCGGCATCCGACCAACTCACTGATCCACTGGATCTGCGTGCCGGCGATCCTGTGGAGCGTCATCGCCCTGTGCTGGCTGATTCCGGTGCCCGAGCGCATCGGCCGGCCCGGTCTCTGGGCAGCGGTGCTGATGTTCTTCGCCTTCCTCTGGTACTACCGGCAATCGCGGGTGATCGGACTAAGCATGGCGGTCGCTTTCGTGGCGCTGTCGTTGATCACCGAAGCGCTGTTTCGTGTGCTGGGCGGACAAGGCTTGATGTATCTGGCGATCGGGGTGTTCGTGGTCGCCTGGATCGGCCAGTTCATCGGCCACAAGATCGAGGGCGCGAAGCCGTCTTTCTTCACCGACCTGTTTTACCTGCTGGTCGGCCCTGCCTGGTTGATGAGCAAGTTCCTGCGCCGAATCGGCGTCGCCTGGTGACGACCATCGGATTGCCTGGCGCTGTGCCGATTCGCGCTGGCTGGCTCCATGCCAGCGGTTTTGACAGTGCCGACAACGCGCAATCGCCGCCATGGCGCCTGACGGTTCCGCACGCGCCGATCCAATCCGGCTGGAAATCGTGGCGGAACCCCCTCGCGACTCAGGCGAACAAACTGGACGTGGTCTTCGCTCCAGTCACCGGGACGACGCAGCCCGTGATCCGAAAGCCATCGTCCAGCGCAGATACCAGGTGGTCGCCTGATTGTCGTGCTCGCAGCCAGGCAAGCAGGAGCAGGGGTTCGGAATCGGTGCTTTGCGGTCTGCCCATGCCAAGCTGCGGGATCAAGAGCGCCAGACGGCAGCAACCACAACACAGTACCTGCCACGAACACGGCTTGATCCCAGCAATCTGCAGTGCAGCGCATGCGCAACGCAGCTGACCTGATAAAGGCAATCGCTCAGCTGTCCGGCGGGATCAGTGCCTGTACCCGTCCCGGGTTGACGATCCGCCCGGCGACCGTCGAGCCGAGCATCAGATAGAGCCGACCCGACACGGTCGCGGCAGTGGCGCCGTGCACATCGATGCCCGGCGCGGCAATCGGGAACCAGCTCCCGGTTTGTGGTGAGTACGCAATGGCGCCGGGAATCATCGCGGGCGGTGACAGGCTTTCGCCACCAGCGACAACAATATGGTCACCGATCACCGCCGCGCCCAAACCACTGCGCGGCGCGATCATCGAAGGCCCAGGCCTACTCAGCCCGGTACGCGGGTTGAAAATCGTCACTGTTGCGTGCTCGACCCCGAACAAGTCCCGCCCGCCCAGCAACCACAGCTCACCACGATAGGCGACCATTGCCGAGTGGTCGCGCGCCGCAGGATCATTCATGGGCATGATTGTCCACCGATCAGTCCCCGGATCGTAGCGGTTCATGACGTTGCCGGTGGTCAGATAGAGTCTGCCGTCCAGCCCGGCTGCCGCACCGGCCGCGCGTTCGCCGGGCATGTCTGTGATCGCCGTCCAGCGTGCCGCTGGCGGATCGAAACGCCAGGCATTGCGCGATGGCGCCGTCAACGCCTGACTGTAGCCACCTGCGAAATAGAGCTGGTCGTCGACTGCAGCCAGCATGCCGTGGTCACGCCGGGCGGGCAGATCCGGCAGACGCGTCCAGGCATCAGCGGACGGCCGATATCGCCAGAATTCGCTGCTGTTGACGGTCAGGCTGGTCAGCCCACCTGCCACGTAGATGTCGTCTCCAAGGGCGGCAACGGGCATCTCCGACAGCCTCGGACCGGCCGACGCGGTGGTCTGCCACATCGCCGAACTCAAATCGACTGAGGGTGGAATGCCGCAGTCCAGCCCGTCCAGAGAGCTCAAACGAGTCGCCGGCAGGCGACCACTACCGAACTCGGGAAACCGCGCGTCATACTCGACCCAGCCGGATCCGCAGTTGAGATCCATACGCAGTTCGCCCCAGACAAAGCGCTCCACATCGGCGGGGTCGAAATCCACGCCGAACCTCGCGCCACGGGTGGCGCCAAGTTCGGGGAACACGATCAGGCCATCGCGGTGATGCCCCACACCGATCATCCAGTACTGATTTCCGTCCGGGTCGTAGGTGAACCACGTGACGATCGCTGTCTCGTCCGGGACCAGCCATTGCAAGGAATAACCCTCACCGGATCGAGCGGTGTCGTACCAGCTGCCACTCTGCCCGGTGCGCCGTGGCGCTGGAACCTCGCCGGTCGGGCATGGCAGATCTGCCGTCATGGTCAGTCGCTCGATGGGCAGGCGCTGTTGCTGGCCGAACATCTGATACTCGAAATGGCCGCGAAGACAGTCATCGAACTGCATGGACGCGTTGCCAACGACCTGACGAACGATCGCGCCGGCATCGAAAGCGGGGCCGAACCGGCCGCCGCTTGTTACCAGAAGTTCCGGGAAATCGATCCGGTCGTCGTCAATGACGCCCAAACCCATCAGCCAACGCTGCCGCCCGTTGCTGTCGTAGGTGTACCAGTAGAGCAGCGCCTGCTGCGGGCCGATGATTTCCAGCGACCAGCCTTCGCCGCTGCGATCAGTCGGCATCCACAGGCCACTGAATCCGCCATGGACGAGTTGCGCGAACGCGTTACCGGTACCCGCCAGCAGCAATCCGAAAACAACCACTCTGCGAACCAGACGATGCATGCGTCTGCGCCTCCAGGGTCAATACGATATTTATCGTACAATGGGCGTCGGCAGTCAAGTCCGGCCCGTTCGGGCTTCGTCCGACCGGCGTCAGTCGCAAGCGGCGCCGCAGAGCTTCTGCAGACGCATTGGCAATGACGCCTTGCCGCACTGCTTCACCGGATCATAGATTCTGGTAATTGGGCCCTGCGGCACCTTCGGGCGTGACCCAGGTGATGATCTCGTAGGGATCCTTGATGTCGCAGGTCTTGCAGTGCACGCAGTTGGCGGCATTGATCTGCAGGCGCTTGCCGTTCTCGTCCTGCACGATCTCGTAGACGCCGGCCGGGCAGAAGCGCTGGCAGGGGTTGTCGTATTCCTCGGCGCAGCGGGTGACGCAGATGTCGGTGTCGGCCACCTTCAGGTGCACCGGCTGGTCTTCGTCGTGTTCGGTGGCCGCGAAATAGACACCCGCCAGACGGTCGCGTGGCGGCAGCTCGCGCGGGCCCCAGTGACGATCGGGCGATGTGTACTCGGGCAGCTTCTTCAGCGACGAATGATCGGCGTGGTTCTTCAAGGTCCACGGCGACTTGCCGAAAGTGACGGTTTCCCAGCCGGCATTGATCAGGCCCAGCCATAGCCCCTTTTGGAAACCGGGGCGGATGTTGCGCACCTTCTTCAGCTCGGCCATCACCGGCGAGGCGCGCAGCCTGGCGTCCCAACCCTCCGCGCTGCGCGTCTGGGCGACATGCTCGGCAGCGAGCATGCCCGAGCGCATCGCCTGATGCGTGCCCTTGATCTTGGGCACGTTGAGCAGGCCGGCACTGTCACCAATGAGCATGGCGCCGGGCATCTCGACCTTCGGCAATGACTGGTAACCGCCTTCGACGATGGCGCGGGCACCCGCGGAAATGATCGAACCACCGTCGAGCAAAGGCTTGATCGCCGGGTGATGCTTGAGCTGCTGGAAGGCCTCATAGGGCTGGAACTCGGGGTCTTCGTAGTCCAGGCCGACCACGAAGCCGATCGCCAGCCGATCCTTGTCCAGGTGATAGATGAAGCTGCCGCCGTAGGTGCGTGAATCCAGCGGCCAGCCCAGGGTGTGCATGATCTTGCCCGGTTCGCCCTTGCCCGGCGCCAGTTGCCACAGCTCCTTGATGCCGATGCCGTAGGTCTGCGGATCGCAGTCGCTGTCCAGCGCGAACTGCGCGATCAGCGCCTTGCTCAGATGCCCGCGGCAACCTTCGGCCAATACGGTGACGCCGGCGCGGATGTCGATGCCCTGGGTATAGCTGTGCTTGTGACTGCCGTCCTTGGCGATGCCCATGTCGCCGATGCGCACGCCGACCACGCGGCCGTCCTCGATCAGCGTTTCGGCAGCGGCAAAGCCCGGGAAGATTTCCACGCCCAGTGCTTCGGCCTGCGGCGCCAGCCAGGCACACAGCGCGCCGAGAGAGACGATGACGTTGCCCTTGTTGTGCATCTGCGGCGGCGCCAGCGGTGACTTGATCGCCTTCTTCGGCGTCAGGTAGAGGAACTCGTCGCGGCTGGCATCGACACAGATCGGCGGCGGATTGTCGCGCCAGCCGGGCAGCAGTTCGTCCAGCGGACCGGTCTCGATCACCGCCCCGGACAGCACCTGCGCGCCCACCGTGGACGCCTTCTCGATCACGCAGACGTTGATCTCGGGCTGGATCTGCTTGAGGCGGATGGCGAACGCCAGGCCCGCCGGCCCGGCACCGACCACCACCACGTCGTATTCCATGACGTCGCGTTCGCTCATGCCTTTTCTCCTCGTTCCGGCCCGATTATAGGCCTCCCTGCCCGCAGGCCCGCGCGAATGATTGTCGCTCGCGGCCCCGCCGCGCTTGCGGGCGCCGGTTCGGCGCACTAGCCTGCCGTGTCTTTTGTCGGGAGGCGCCACGCATGGCGATGGTTTCGGGAATTGCGTTCGGCCTGTTCGGCCTGGCCGTGCTGCTGTCCATTGCCTGGCTGTTCTCCTCGTACAAGTTCAAGGTCGACTGGCGCCTGGTAGCCATCGGCATCTCCCTGCAGATCGGTTTCGCCACGTTGGTGCTGCTGGGCGGCGCCTTTCTGGAGTGGCTGGCGCACGCAGCGCCGGACCTGGCCGTGGCCTGGCCAGTGATTACGCGCTGGCTGGCCTACGCGGCGGCGGCGCTGTTTGCAATCAGCTGGCTGTTGGCCTACGCCGATGCCCCGACACAGTTCCGACTGCTTTGCCGCCGATTCCTGATCGGCGTGACCGTGATCCTGCTGGTGTTCGCCGCGCCCTACACCAGCTGGATGTTCGACAGCCTCGGCCACGGCTTCGTGAAGCTGCTGGAGTTCAATCGCGAAGGTTCAGTGTTCATCTTCGGCGACCTGGCCCGGTCCGACAAACTCGGTTTCATTTTCGCCTTCCAGGTGCTGCCGACCATCGTGTTCTTCGCCGCGCTGATGGGGGTGTTCTATCACTTGGGCGTGATGCAGTTCATCGTCAAGGTGATGGCCGGCGCGATCACCAAGGTGATGCGCGTGTCCGGCGCCGAAACCACCAGCGTCTGCGCCAGCATCTTCATCGGCCAGACCGAAGCACCGCTGACCATCAAGCCCTACCTGTCGCGGATGACCAACTCCGAGCTGCTGACGGTGATGATCGGCGGCATGGCGCACATTGCCGGCGGCGTGTTGGCCGCCTACATCGCCCTGCTCGGCGGCGACGATCCCGAACGGCAGATCTTCTATGCCAAGCACCTGCTCGCCGCCAGCATCATGGCGGCACCGGCGACACTGGTGATCGCCAAGATCCTGATGCCGGAAACGCAGGAACCGCTGACCCGCGACACCGTGCGCATGGAAGTCGAGAAGACCACGGTCAACATCATCGACGCGGCCGCCGGCGGCGCCGGTGAAGGCATGCGCCTGGCCTTGAACATCGGCGCCATGCTGCTGGCCTTTATCGCCCTGATCGCTTTGCTCAACGCGCCGCTGACCTGGCTCGGTGAAGTCACCGGCGCCGCGCAATGGCTGGGCAAGCCGACCAGCATCGCCAACCTGCTCGGCTACCTGCTGGCGCCGATCGCCTGGGTGATCGGCGTGCCCTGGCAGGACGCCACCACCATCGGTGGCCTGATCGGCCAGAAGATCGTCATCAACGAGTTCGTCGCCTATCTGGATCTGGCGGCGATCCAGGACACACTCACCGACAAGGGCCGCCTGATCGCCACATATGCCCTGTGCGGATTCGCCAACTTCGCCTCCATCGCCATCCAGATCGGCGGCATTGGCGGGCTGGCGCCGGACCGGCGCCCGGATCTGGCGCGGTTCGGCATGCGGGCGGTGCTGGGCGGTACCTTGGCGACGCTGATGACGGCGACGATTGCGGGTGTGATCACCTCGCTTTGAGGCCTGCTGGCAGCAGGTGACTCGGACGACATCGCATGCATTCGCCTAACGCCGCTGAGTGGTTTCACTTCTCCGCGGATCGATCGGCCTTATCCGTGCTCTGTTAGTTCTCGCGGAGTTTCGACCGCCTCGCGGCGGCCGAGTCACTTTCTCTTGCTTGCCCGAGAGAAAGTAACCAAAGAGAAGGCCCCCCAGGCGGCCCACCCTTCGGACATCCTGTCCTTCGGGTACGTGAGTCGGTGCCGGGATTCGCCGGCGGCACATCCTGTGCCGCTACGAATACGCGGACATCCGTGTCCGCGTCCCTACGGGCTGATCCGTCACCGGCTCACCGGGCCTCATGGGGCCCCGGAGAAGCAGGCGCGCTTCCTGCGCGCCATCGAACCATCGCGGCGCAGTTCTCTCTGGGATTCTTGCAGAGCGGGGCATACCGCGCTGAATCTGCCGGCAGAACCCGTCCACCCATCTTTGCCACCGGAGCACAACGGGGCGAGACGGGCGATCGACGCAACCGGCGTGCTGCAAGCGCGGAAGCCCAGGCGCGAAACGACGAATCCGGCACAAGGCCGGATTCGCGTGGGTAATGCGTCATAGTTGCGGGCGGACGCCCGCGACGATCACTTCTTCTTGAACAGGCTGCCGAGCAGCGGCAGGATCAGGCCGCCGATGGCACCCAGGCCGATGTCGGCACCGGTACCGGAGATGCTGCCGAGACCGATCGCCTCGAGAATGCCGGCTGCCTGCGCGCCTTGCGCTGCGCCGACGCCGCCGACCGCGCCGAGAATGCTGTTGAGCAATGGGCCCAGACTCTTGGCCTTGTTGATCAGACCGGCGATGTTGCCGCCGACAAGACCCGAGATCGCCTGGATGATGATGGGAAGCAGTTGTTCCATGATTAGTCCCCTACTCTCTCTTGTTATGTGCGGGAAGTTCCGCGGCGGGATTGTACGATGCACCCGGCCGGCCCGTCCCTGCGCGGATTCCTGCCGGACGAGCCGCCCGGAGATGCCTGGATGACCGACGCCGCCAAACCCGATCTGATCGTCCTGGGCTCCTATGTGCAGGATCACATCTGGCTCTGTGACCGGTTTCCGGTCCCTGGCGAAACCCGCCGTGCCACCGGCTTCTACACCGGCCCCGGCGGCAAGGGTTTCAACCAGGCGGTCGCCGCGCATCGGCAGGGTGCGCGCACGCTGTTCATCGGCGCCATCGGCAACGACACCCTGGGCCGAAATGCGCAGAACTTCGCCCGCGAGGTCGGCCTTGCGTCACGCTGGTTGACCGTGGCCGATCAGCCCACGGCCGCTTCCAGCATCGTGGTCGACGGCGACGGCCGAAACCAGATCGTGGTTTCGCTCGGTGCCAATGCCCATGTGCCAGCGGAGGATGTGGCGGCGCTGCTGGAATCGGCCAGCGAGAGCACCTGGCTGCTGCTGCAACTGGAGAACAATCTCGACGCCATCGAGACCGCCATCGAGTTCGCACAGGGTCGTGGCTGTCGGATCGCGCTGAACCCGGCACCCGTCCACGACGCACTCGAACCCACGTTGCTGTCGCGGCTGGACCTACTGACGCCCAACGAGAGCGAGTTCGCACTCCTGCTGCACAAGGCCACGGGGACGCAACTGGCTGCCGATCAGGTCGCCACGCTCAGTGACGATGCCCTGCACGCCTATTCGCGCATGCTCGGTGCACCCACCGTGGTGATCACCCTTGGCGAACATGGCTGCTTCGTGTCGCATGGCAGCGGCAGCCGCCTGCGTAGCGGTGATCCCGACCGCTATCGCATCGCGCCGGAGGCCGTGACAGCGGTCGACAGCACCGGTGCCGGCGATGCCTTCAACGGCGCCCTGCTCGCGGCCCTGCTGCGCGGTGCTGATGGCGCCTTTCGCCGCCATGTCGAACACGCCAACCGCAGCGCCGCACTGTCCACCGAAATCGTCGGCACCGCTCCGGCGATGCCGACGCTCGATCAGGTCGCGCATCGTTTCGACCTGTCGCAGTGATCGAGATCGACATTCACGCCATGTATCGGTAAGGTCCGGGCTCATCCGTGCACCTGCCGAAGGAGGATCGTCATGCGCGTCGTTGTCTCATCACTGATGGTAATGTCGATGCTGGTGCCGAGCGTGGCCAGCAGCCAGAACTGCGTCGAACCCCCCTTCACCGAGCGCTACGAGTTTGCCGGCTCGCTGACCGAAGTCGGGAACGGCGTGGACTGTCGTCTTGAGACGCGCCTCAGCGGCGTAGCCAATGGCGCCGCCACGGTGCACACGGTCCGACGGGATGTCCATGAACCTTTGCGCCTGGGTTTCCGGGTCGACCTGTCCAGCCTGACTGGTCTCAACACCGTGCAAAGCGTGTCGTTGGCGTCGGCGGTCTCGAAAGCGACTGTCGACGGCAGCCCAATTGCGGTGGCTGACCTGTTCCGGGTGTATGTCTACGGCAATCCCATTGGCAATCTGCGCCTGCTCGGCGTCAGTGCAGCCTGCGGATCGTGCACGCCGCTACCGCTGGCGCTCGCATCGGTGCCGATCACTACCGACGAATTGCTCATTCGGGTGGAGCTGGACATCGGTGTCGGCGCCAAGGGCCAGGTTCGGGTCTGGGTGAACCCGGAACCGGATTCACCAACAACCCTGCTGCTGCAGAATCTGGACAACGCTGCCTGGATCGGCGCCGAGCGCATTTCGGTCGGCTTGAGCAGTCCCAGTTCCGCGTTCCTCGACGGTTTCGCCAATGTTCCCGTCGCCTTCAACCAGATCGGCATTGCCGACACACAGTACTTCTACTCCGGCTTCGAGGCCGAAGGCCCCGTCTGTGAGGGCTTGCCCATACCAGTCCATGCCATGGTCAACGGCAACACCTGCGGCGGCAGCAATCTGACGCCCACGATCGCCAGCGGATCGACCCAGGCGTGGTCGACGGAGGCGATCTACACACTGGCTTTGCCGGAAGATGCGACCGGCCACGTCGTCAGCATCGATTCGCAGACCCCGGGGATGTCGGCGTTCGTCTGTCGCGACTTCTGTGGCCCAGCCGCCCTGTGCCTTGGTGCGGCGACACCGGGCGCGCCTTTTCCTGCTGACGAACTGCCGGCCGGAGACTACCGGGTCATCGTGAAGCAGACCGGCACCTCTGGCGCATGCGGGGCCTTTAATCTGATGGTCGAGGGACCGTTGGACTGAGCGCACGTTAGAATCCGCGCCATGCGCATTGGGCCCTACACCATCGACCCACCCTTGGTGCTGGCACCGATGGCAGGCATCACCGACAAGCCGTTCCGGATGCTGTGCAAGCGTCTGGGCGCCGGGCTGTGCGTGTCGGAGATGACGGCGGCCAATCCGGACACCTGGGATTCGCTGAAGTCGCGCCTGCGTCGCGATCATGACGGCGAACCCGAGCCGATCAGCGTGCAGATCGCCGGCTACGACCCGCAGCAGATGGCTGATGCCGCGCGCTTCAATGTCGAACACGGCGCCCAGATCATCGACATCAACATGGGTTGCCCGGCGAAGAAGGTGTGCAAGCGCGATGCCGGCTCCGCGCTGCTGTCCGACGAGCCGCTGGTGGCGAAGATCCTGGATGCAGTCGTGGCCGCGGTGGCTGTGCCGGTGACCCTGAAGATCCGCACCGGACCTGATCCGGACAACCGCAACGGGGTCGCCATCGCGCGCATCGCCGAGGCGGCCGGCATCGCTGCGCTGGCGGTGCACGGCCGCACCCGGGCCGACCGTTTCCGTGGCCTCGCCGAACACGACACCACCGCCACGATCAAGCAGGCCGTGCGCATCCCGGTGATCGCCAATGGCGACATCGAAACACCCGAACAGGCCGCCCGCGTGCTGCAGCACACCGGCGCCGATGCGCTGATGTTCGGCCGCAGCGCGCAGGGACGGCCGTGGATCTTCCGCGAGATCGCGCACTACCTGGCGACCGGTGAGCATCTGCCGGAGCCTGACGACGACACCGTGCGCGACATCCTGCTCGACCATCTCGACGCCCTGCACGCGTTCTACGGCGAACCGGCCGGCGTGCGCATCGCGCGCAAGCACATCGGCTGGTACTGCCAGGGCCGACCGGGCCAGCAGATGTTCTGGAATGGCATCGCACGCGAGGAATCGGCGCAGCGCCAGCGCCAGCTGGTACAGGACTTCCTGTTCGTGCCGCCGGTGAGCGCGCGTGCGGCTGCCTGACTTGCCCGGCCTGCCAGTTGCCTCGTATCGGACGAGCATCGGCAGCGCCGCACGTGTCGATGGCGCTGCCGTGGCAATTGCACGACAGGTCTCCGGCTTGCGTTAGCGCCTATACTCGCCCTCCCCTCGGACCGGAGCCGGATCGTTTGCTGCCCTGCCGCATCATCGCCCACACCGCCACCAGTGCCCTCGGCAACGGCTTGCCGGCACACTGGCGATCCTTGCGTGAGCGCCGCAGCGGCCTGCGCGAGAACGATCTCGCCCCGGCCGGACCGCAGACCTGGATCGGTCGCGTCGATGGCCTGGAGACGGCGCCGCTGCCGGCGGCGCTCGGCGACTGGGACTGCCGCAACAATCGCCTGGCCTGGCTGGCATTGAATCAGGACGGCTTTCTCGAGCACGCCATCGACACCGGAAAGCGCCTGTCGCGCGCTCGACTGGGCATTGCCGTCGGCACCAGCACGGCCAGCATGGCGGAAACCGAATATGGCTACCGCAACCTGGATCAGGCCGGCCACTTTCCGCCGGAAGTGTCACGGCCGCAGATCCACAACATGCATTCGCTGGCCGGTTTCCTGCGCGCGGCGCTGGACTGGCAAGGCCCGAACCTGACCGTTTCCACGGCTTGCTCATCCGGCGCCAAGGCGTGGGCAGTCGGCGCACGCTGGCTGCAGCAAGGCCTGTGCGACGCGGTGCTGGTCGGCGGATGCGACAGCCTGTGCCTGAGCACGCTGTACGGATTCGCCTCGTTGCAGCTGACCTCGACCCGTCCCTGCCGCCCGTTCGACAGCGACCGCGATGGCATCAGCATCGGCGAGGCCGCGGCCTTCGCCCTGCTGGTGCGCGCTGACGACAGCGATCCGGCGGACAGCCTGCAGCTGATCGGCTACGGCGAAAGTGCCGACGCGCACCACATGTCGGCGCCGCACCCGCAAGGCGCCGGTGCCCGGCTGGCAATCGAATCGGCGCTGGCCCGGGCAGGCCTGACGCCTGCGGACATCGACTACATCAACCTGCACGGCACCGCGAGCCGACTGAACGACGAAGTCGAGGCGAACCTGATCGCATCGCTGTTTCCCGCCGACGTTCCGGCCAGCTCGACCAAGGGCTGGACCGGCCACGCACTCGGCGCGGCCGGCGCGCTGGAGGCATCGCTGTCGCTGTTGGCGCTGGAACATGGCCTGGTCCCGGGCACCTTGAACTGCGAGCGACCCGATCCGGCCTGTGGCCCGCAGATCCGCAGCGACAATGCCGATGGCCGGCTGCGTCACGTGCTCAGCAATTCGTTCGGCTTTGGTGGCAGCAATGCCAGCCTGATCCTGCGGCGCACGCCGGCATGAGCATCGAACTGACGATCATCGGGATCGGATGGTGGTCACCCGGTGTCGACGCGTGGCCGCGCGCGCGTGAGCTGATCACCGGGGATCAACCCTGGCCGGAACCCGCCGGCCGGCCGGTCCCCACCGTGATCCCCGCCAACGAGCGCCGACGCGCCCCGGAAACCGTGTTGCTGGCTGCTGCCGCCGCCGAACAGGCGATTGCCGAAGCCGGCGTCAACGCCTCGGAGCTGGCCAGCGTGTTCGCCAGCAATTTCGGCGACCTGGGCATCAACGACTATCTGTGCGCAACGCTGGCCGCCACTCCCGACGAACTGTCGCCGACCCGATTCCACAACTCGGTACACAACGCCGCCTCCGGCTACTGGAGCATCGCCACCGGTGCACGGCGTCCGACCACGGCGCTGAGCGCGCATCCGTGGACCTTCGCGGCGGGTCTTCTGGAGGCGGCGACACAGGTGGTCGACACCGGCGAGCCGGTATTGCTGATCGCCTATGACATCGCCTCGTGCGGTCCGCTCACCGATATCGTCGACTGCCGGGATCCGTTCGCGGTCGCCCTGCTGTTGCAACCGGCAGCCGGGTCGGCCGGCAGGCCCTTCCTGCGCATCGAGCTCGCCTCCGGTCAGGCAAACGCACCGGCAGCAGCGGTCGCGCCGGCTCTGGTCCGACTCGCTGGCAGAAACCCGATCGCTGCCGGCGCGCTGCCGCTGCTGCAGGCACTGGCCGGTGGCGACCAGCAGACCTGCTCGCTGCCAGCCGGCGATGCGCTGCATCTGGCCATCGAGGTACGCCAGCCATGACCGACCGGCAACGCCTGGCGGTGGTGATTCCCGCCTACAACGAGGGACGCGCCATCCGTGCCGTGATCGAGGCCGTTCTGCAGCAACATGACCAGGTGATCGTGGTCGACGACGGTTCCAGCGATGGCACCGTCGAACAACTCGCCGGCCTGCCGGTCACGCTGGTCCGTCACCCGCAACGGCAAGGCAAGGGTGCGGCGCTGCGTACCGGCTTCCGCGCGGCGCGCGACGCCGGCTTCACCACCGTGGTGACCATGGATGCCGATGGCCAGCACGATCCGATCGATCTGCCACGCATGCTGGCTGCCAGCGATGCCTGGCCGGACCACATCGTGATCGGCGCGCGGCTGCTCGACAAGGAAACCCAGCCAGCGGCACGACGACGTGCCAACGCCGCTGCCGACTGGAGCATTGGCTGGGCCTGCGGCCAGCGCATGCTCGACAGCCAGAGCGGGTATCGCCTGTATCCACCGCCGGCGTTGGCGATCGCCGAGCGCACCTGCGAGGGCTTCGTGTTCGAGACCGACATGCTGATCGAAGCCCGACGCCAGGCCGGTGTCGCCGTGGTCTTCGTGCCGATCCGCGCCTGCTACGGCGGCCATCTGCGCGGCAGCCACTTCCGGCCGTTGATCGATGGCGTGCTGGTTACCGCACACATCACCTGGAAGGTGGCGATTCGCGGCTTCTCGCCGCGCGCGCTGCGACGCTCGCGCAACGAACCACCGCGGCTGTTCGATCCCGAGCGACTGCTGCCGGCGTTGCCTCCGGAGACGGAAGCCCCGCCGCTCGGCCGCGCCTAAGGCGACGGCCGAGCACGCGTTTCCCAAGGCCCGTTGCAGAAAACAACCGGCGATCCCGACCAGGCCCTGCTTGAGCCCATAGTCGACGTGCTGCCTTGGGAGGGTGCACTCCGGAGCAGAGCGATCCGGAGTGCGGAAACCCGCCTACTGGAATCCGTTGCAGTAAATGGAATCCTGGGCGGGATCGTCGGATACGTTGCGGAAGTGGAACACTCCCGACTCGACCGTCAGTTCCGGATCGGAGGCGCCGACGTGCACCTGGAAGCATCCGGCAACCATGTTCGCCGTGGCATCGAAAGTGACTACGCCATCGATGTCGGTCTTGGCCGTGATGGTGCGTCCGGGCGGATCATCGCTGCTTGGCGACGACAGGTCGGCACTGGCGCTGTCATCGCCTTCCGGTGCGGCGATGGTGACCTCGTAGTTCGGCACGCCGTCACCATCTTCATCCTCCACGATGGCGATGAACTGACCCGGGAAGCGCTGACCGACACCGGTCTCGGTGTCGCCGACAGTGCCGGGCAGAATCGTCACCCGTGTCACCGGACCGATGTCGCGGCCTTCCAGTTCGACGTTGCCGAATACCGTCGTGCCCAACAGATCGGCCTGCAGAAGACCCTGCGGGCGATTGAACAGGCGCAGGCCGATCGCCCCGCTGGCGCCGGCATCGGCGAACCAGCCGAATCGCAGGCGATACGCGTTGGTCTCGATCAAGCGCAGATCCAGAAGCTCCGGTGCAGCCGTGGTGCTGGCAGCGACCAGCGTGCTGCCCGAGGTCAAGCCGATGCCGACATTGGTATCGGTAAGCAGACCCAGATTGAGCAGGCCGCCGGCAGATACATCCGCACTCATCACGTAGAAGCGTCCGGGCTGGAAATTCACCGCCAGTTGCTGGCTGAACCAGCCGCCGGTGTTGAGCAAACCGCCGACATTGGCCAGTATGCCTCCGATAGTGGCGTTCTGGTTGGTCGAATCCACCGTCAACATCGGTCGAGCGAGAATGCCGAGGATGCCGAACGAGGTTCCCAGCCACGGACCCGTGCCGATCGGCTGGTTGTTGAGGTTGGGACCCAGCAGTCCACCGATACTGCCGTTGTTGGCCGGATCGGAGAAGTCACCGTTCGGCACTTCGACCGAAGCAGCCATCGCGCTCGATCCCACGAGCAGTGCGGCCAGCAACAACCAGGGCTTTCGAAGCAGACGGAATCGGCTGGCGCAGCGATCCACATCATTCGATGCATACATGGGAGTGTGCGTGCGACGCACACCAGCAATTTGATTGAGGCCGTTCATTTCCATCATTCCCAAGGCAGATTCGAACAGACGCATCCGAGGTCTACAACACACCGTCACTTCGAGTTGCGTCCATTCGAAATTCTCCCCCCTGCGATGGAAATACTCGCGATATTCAACGCGCATGAATCACGACTGGCGCAAGTTTTCGCAAAAAACATCGTGAACTAGCGCACTAACATCAGGCGTCTATGCGTCGTTTGTGATGGACTCCGCAAAACTCGTACGAAGCGATTGGCGAATGTGTCGAAATGTCACGGACAAGACCGACTCGAAGCTCTCGGGCTTGAAAGGCTTGTCGTATCCGATCACACGATCAGTCGTGCGATGACTCAATCCGTGTGATGCACACACGTGACGGCGAGATCGCTATAGAGGTTGCGCGAAGATGGGCTATCGAACTGCGGCCACGTGCGTTCGCGGGCGCTCAGGCCATGCCACCGTTGACACCGATGATCTGGCCGTTGATGTAGCCGGCCGAGGGCGAAGCCAGGAAACGCACCAGCGCCGCCACATCATCCGGAGTACCGACGCGCGCAGCCGGCACCAGATGCCGAATTTTTTCGGGCGTGAACAGACCATCGGTGAGCACACCGCCGATGATGCCCGGTGCAACGACATTGGCGGTGATGCCGCGCGAACCCATTTCCAACGCCAGCGACTTGCTGGCGCCGTGCAGGGCCGCTTTCGCCGCCGCGTAGTTGCTTTGACCGCGATTGCCGGCGACGGCAGCCACCGAGGACACGCTGACGATGCGCCCGTGTCGTTGCCGCGCCATCGCCAGCAGCAGCGGTCGGGTGACGTGGAAGAAGCCATGCAACGACACATCGATGACGCGCCGCCACTGTTCGTCGCTCATGCCGGCCATGGGCGCGTCATCGTGGATGCCGGCGTTGTTGACCAGCACACTGATGTTGCCGTCGGCGAGTAGCTGCTCGATGGCCGATGTCGTGGCCTGGGAATCACAGACATCGAAGGCGACTGCTCGTGCATGCCCGCCGCTGTCACGGATCGCCTGCGCCACCGATTCGGCCCGTTCGATACGCTGATGCCCGTGCACGATCACTTCCTGATCATCCTGCGCCAGCGCGTGGCAGATCGCCGCGCCGATGTCGCCGCTGCCGCCGGTGACCAGTGCCCGCCGCCGGCTCATGGCCTGACTCCCTGTTCGAGCACGACCATGGCCCGGCCTTCGGCCAGGCAGTCGTCGTTGTGGTGGATGGCGAACCGATACAGCCAAGCCTGGGCGTCGGCATGCTCGCGCTGCGCTCGGATGCGCAGGCTGCCGGCCAGATCGTCGATGTGGTCCACGTGCAGGTTCACTTCGCGCAAGGCCACCAGCATGCCGGGTCGCGCCGGCCCGTCGCCCTCGCACAGCGCGCCATGCACCGCCATGACCTGCGCGCCGTATTCGCACAGGTGCACGCCGTGCAGGCGATCGCTGCTGCGCAAAGGATGATCCGGCGCGCGATGATTGTCGCTTTCAGCGACGATGCCGTCGGCGTCGAACTGCAACACGCGCTCGATCAGCGCCATGCGTCCGGCATGCGGGATGCGATCGCGCCAGGCGTCACGTTCAAGCATGGGCGTGATCCTTGTCAGTGGTGGCGGCGCGGGCCATGAGCAGGGCCAGCACAAACTGGGCAGCGACGCCGATGGCCACGGTCAGTCCGATGGCGCGCAGCACCGGTATCGACGACAAGGCCAGCAGGCCGAACACGCCCAGCGTCGACAGCGACGACACGATCACCGCATGCAGCGTCCGTGCCTGTTCCGGCAAAGTGCGTGCATGCTGGAAGAACAGCGCGTAGTCCATGCCCAGACCGGCCGCCAGAATCAGCGCGATCAGGTGGAACAGACCCAGCTCGACACCGAGCAGGCGCAGCACCGACACCGTCACCACCAGCCCCAGCAGCACGGTCGGCAATACCCGCAAGGTCGATCGGGGTCCCAAGGCCAGGATCAACACGCCCAGCAGGGCACCAGCGGCGATGGCCAGACCGGTGACGACACGGCTGCGGTAGTCGGCCACCATCTGCTCGGCGACCTGTTTGACATCGATCAGCCGTGCGTTGTCCTGGCCGACCAGCACGGCCCGGATCGGCGCGGGATCGGCCATGCCGGACAACTCGACCAGTGCGTAGGCACCGCCCTCGCCTTGGCGCATGGCTGCCGCGTAGCGGTCGCCGGCCGGACTGGACCGGAACGCTTCGCCCAGCCAGTCGCCGGCGTCAGGCGCGAACAGGCGCTGGACATCGGCGATCATCGGCTCGAAATAGGCCGGATCGAAACCGGTACGATCACCGGCATCGGCCAGTGCCGCGCGCAGGGTCACCGGTGCCGGCAACTTGGCCAGACGCCAGCGCCGGACTTCCGCGCTCGGCTGGAAACGCGATGGCAGGCCGTGGTCGGCCAGTGCACCTTCCGCCACCAGGGCATCGAAGCCGGGCGCCAGCGCCTCGCTCAGCCGCAGCACGGCATCGGCATCGGCGCCGGTGAGCACCAGCAGCCAGCGGGCATCGGCGGTGGCCAGCTCTGCGCGCAGGCGCGCGTCTTCAGCCAGCCATTCGTTGGGCAGCGGTGTCAACGCGCCAAGATCGTTGTTCCACCACGGCCGCGACTGACCGACGATGACCGCGATGCCGGCCAGCAACAGCACCGGCACCACCGGCCAGACGCCACCGCGGACGCGCCGCAGAGCGCGTGCCAGCGGCGCCAGCCCGGGCATGGTCAGGACATCGCGGCCTGGCATCGGCAACAACGCCGGCAGCAGATAGCGCGCCGTCAGCGCCGCCACCACCAGGCCGGCAATGGTGAACACGGCCAACTGCGCCAGCCCCTGGGCATGCGCCGAGAACAGGCTCAGATAGGCGATCGCGGTACTGGCCACGCTCAGGCGCAAGGCCGGCCACAGATGCCGCGCGGTCGCCAGCACCGGCTGCCCGGGACGCCGGTGGCTGAGTAGATGCACCGGATAGTCCTGGGCCACACCGATCAGGGTGAAGGCGAATGCCAGGGTGATGCCGTGCACCTGATCGAAGCCCAGCCGCACCGCGATCAGGCCGGCGGCCGCGGCGCAGGCCAGCGGCAACGAAGCGGCGATCACGTCGACCACCGAGCGGTAGGCCAGCAACAGCAGCAGCACGACGCCGACGCTGGCGATCACGCCGAAGCGGGTCGCCTCGCTGCGCACACGCTCGCTCATGCGCGCGCTGAAACTGCCCGGCCCGCTCACCGTCAACCGCGCGTCACCGACTTCCGGCAAGGCGGCGAAGCTGGCGCGGATCCCATCGATGGTGTCGACCTGGCCCTCGGTGTCGAAACCACCGGCACGGGTCTGCACCAGCAGAAGCGCCTCGTCACGCTCGGTCATCCACACGCCGTCGTGGCTGCGCGGTTCGTTGGCCGGCTGCCAGGAGGTGAGCATCTCCACGGTCAGCAGATGCGGATCATGCGCCAGCAGCACATCGAAGGTTTCGCCACCGACACTGCCCATATCGGCCAGTCGTTCGGTCAGCACCTGCGTCAGCGCATCGCTGTCGAACTGTGCGCTGTCCATGGCCGGGCTGTGGCTGTAGCGCAGCGGCAGGATCTGCTGCAGGGTCGCCAGTTCGTCGAAGTCACCATTGACCACGCGATCAATGTCCGCGCGTCCGCTCAGCTCGGCGCGCAGATCCCGGCTCAGTCGCGCGGCCTGATCGGCGTCGCCGGCGGCGATCGCCAGCAACAGCAGGCGCGTGGCCGGGCCGCGGCCGATCTCCGCGGCGACCAGGCGCTCGTCGGCATTGGCCGGCGCCGGCATGAAGCGGGTGAGATCGTTGTCCAGTCGCAGGCCGATCGCAGCCCAGGCGCCCAGCATCAGCAGGGCAAGCAACGCCGCCAGGCTGGCCAGACGCCGGTTCACGGCAAGGGACACAGGCTGGCGACGGTGCTGTCGAAGTCGGCGCCCGGCTGTGGCCGGTCCCGCTCGCCGAGCACGGTGAGTGTCTGCGCACCGGGCTGGTCGAGGATCAGGCAGACCGGCCCGGAAGCGCCGCCCAGCAACTCCAGCGCGCTGACCCTTGCCAGCAATCGTTCATCACGCGGCAGCAGGCGCAGGCGCCAGTGCGTGCCCGGCGTGTACTCGACGCGGAAGTCGCGCTCGATCGCCGCCTGGTCACCGGCGAACAGCGCTGCCTGCGCGCCGAACAGCACCTCCAGCTCCGGCGCGCGTGCCATTGGAATGACCCTTTCGCGCCCGTCGGCACGCTCGACCACCAGGGTGCGTCCGCGCAGATACGAGGTCTCGCGGTACGGCGCGGTGACCTCGCGCTCGAAGTTCATGTCGCCGTCCCAGCGCAGGCTGCCCGCGCTGACCAGCGGCGCCTTCAGCGCCTTGCGGAAGCGGATCTCGTGGAACGGTTCGATCAGCGGCGGTGTGCGCTGCAGCTCAGCCAGGCGCGCCGCCACCTCGGTGGTCTGGGTCTGGGCTTGTGCCGACGTCGACACCGGCATCAGCACGGACAGAATCAGGGTCAGCCAAAGGATCAGTCGCATCGTCCTGCCAGAAATCGTAGAAGTTGAACCAGTTCCAGGGCGCCGCCCGGGCGTGGCCTTCCAGCCAGCCCACGTACTCGGCGACCAGCGCCGCCAACTGCTGCCGGCGCTGGGCGCGCGGAATGCGCAGGCCGTCGGTCAGCGGCTGGAAGTGCAGATCGTAGCGCCGCCCGCCCTGATACAGGCCGGTGCACAGGCATACCGGCAGTTGCAATGCCGAGGCGATCAGGTAGGGCGCGGTGGGAAACCCCGCCATTTCGCCCAGGAACGGCATGCGGACGCCGGGATCGTCCGGCCGGCGGCGATCACCGAGGATGCCGATCAACGCGCCGCGCCCGGCCGCCTCGCCGATCTTCAGCATCAGGTCGGTCGACGGCTGCGCGGCGTCGATGACCGCGGCCGCCAGTCGGGGATTGAGCTGCTCCAGCAGCTGGGTCATGGCCGGATTGCGCTGGCGATCGAGCAGGATCGCCACCTCGATGTCGCGGTTGTACTCGGCCAGCACCCGCATCACCTCGAAGCTGCCCAGATGCGAGCCCAGCATCAACACCCCGCGCCCCAGGTCCATCTGCCGATGCAGATCGTCCAGCCCTTCAACGCGGACATCGAACTCCTGCAGACGACCGGTCAGGAACAACGGCCGGTCCAGAATGGTGGCGGCGAAGCTGTGGATGTGCCGGAAGCTGTCGCGCAGACGCGGCTCGCGTCCGAGCGCGCGACGCAGGAACGCCTGCGAAGCCGCCCTTTCCTTGTGCCGGCGCAGCAGGAAGTAGGCGGTAATCGGATACAGCAGCACACGCCCCAGCGGTCGGCCCATGCGCAGCACGATGGTGCGGATCAGCCAGATGGCGAAGCGGCCACCGCCTTCGCGGCGCTGCGTCCAGTGGTTGTCGCTGCTGGCTGGTGCCTGGCTCATGATGGCGGCTCACCGCGACGCAGACGGACGCTGGCCACCACGCCGGCATCATCGTTGACCCGCGCGTCGATGACGGTGCCGTCATCGTCCAGGTGCAGGCTCAACGGCTGGCCCGGCAGACACGGCCGCAAGAACTTGCAGCGCTCGATGCGAAACGGCGACGCCACGCCGGCTGCCGCCAGGACAGCTTCCAGCAGCACCACGCCGGGGACGATCGGCCGACCCGGGAAGTGCCCGTCCAGCCAGCGCCCGTCAGCGTCAGGAGTGAACGACAGGCGGGTCATCATCGCGTCTGCGCGAACCGACGGCGAGATCGCGCGCCAGGGCCGGCCCGATCCTGGCCAGCCGGATCAGGAAGTCCAGGAAGTTGCGGTAAGGCTGCACCGGAAAGACCCGCTGCCGCACCACGTACTCCAGCACCATGGCCACGGCCGGCACCGCGTAGCTGATGATGTTGCCGACCCACGACCAGGTCACCGGATCGGCCCAGATCGCCGCCGCCAGATTCATCGCCGCCATGAGCACCAGCACCACCACCCAGTACCAGGTCGCGGCGCGGGCATAGCGGCGATGCTGCGCATCCAGCTGCGCCGGCTGCCCGTGCAGATGCCAGATCGCCCGCTCGATCAGCGGCTGGTGTCCCGGCGCCAGGCTGCGTGCTATCGCCGCCGCGAACATCAGCGGAAACAGCACCGGCGCCGCATACAGCAACAGCTGCATGGGATCAGGCGCCAGCCATGCGCAGGCAGCGACCACCACGACGGTCAGCGCCAGCAGCCACGGCGACCCCCACAGCATCACCAGCATCATCGCCAGCAGCAAAGCGACCGCAGCGATTTGCAGGGCGCTGGACCCGGTCAGTGTGGCGCCGTGGGCGAGCAGGAAATAGGCAACGGTGGCGAGGACCAGCAGCATGGCGCGAGACCACCGTGGCGGCGGATCAGGTCGTCCGCTGCTGCTCGATGTGCGCCGAAAGCGCCCGCAGCGAGCCGAAGATGGCCCGATTGTCGGGATGGTCCGAGCGCATCTGGAAGCCGTACTGTCGCGACACGGCCAAGGCCAGTTCCAGCGCGTCGATCGAATCCAGGCCCAGACCGTCGCCGAACAGCGGCGCTTCCGGATCGATGCCTTCCGGTGACACGTCCTCCAGATTCAGCGATTCGACGATGAGCGCCGCCAAAGCCTTTTCTTCCGCCGTCTGAGCCGTCATGTAAGCGTCCGTTTCCTGAAGAAAAACCGGCTGCGAAAGCTATGGTTCGCGCCGGTCGAAGTCGGTGTCGAGTGTATCATAGGGGTCAATCTTTCCCTTGGATCCGGCAGCTGCGTGAACGCCGACTACGACGTACTGGTGGTGGGTGGCGGGCCGGGCGGCTCGGCCACGGCGATCTTGCTGGCCCAACGCGGCTGGCGCGTGCTGCTGGCCGAGAAGGATCACCATCCCCGCTTCCACATCGGCGAGTCGCTGTTGCCGGCCAACATGCCGCTGCTGGAAGAGCTGGGAGTGCTGGACAAGGTGAGCGGGCTGGGCGTGCTCAAGCTCGGGGCGGATTTCCCCAGTTCCGACGACGGCTACCGCACCTACCATTTCGCACGCGCGCTGGGCGACACCCCGCCGTATGCATTCCAGG
This sequence comes from Lysobacterales bacterium, assembly GCA_035911475.1. Taxonomy (GTDB): domain Bacteria; phylum Pseudomonadota; class Gammaproteobacteria; order Xanthomonadales; family UBA2363; genus Pseudofulvimonas. Next base: position 55,795 of record JAMHVM010000082.1, read on the forward strand.
TCAAGCGAGAGGAATACGACGCGATGCTGTTCGAGCACGCGGGGCAGTCCGGTGCCGATGCCCGGCAGGGCCTGCGCGTGGATGCGATCGCGCTGGATGACGAAGGGGTCACCGCACAGACCACCGACGACACCGGCAGCCAGCGCGAAATCCGCGCCCGCTACCTGGTCGACGCCAGCGGCCGCGACACCTTCCTGAGCAAGGCGCTCAAGCTCAAGGCCAGGAACACCGCGCACCAGAGTGCGGCGATCTTCGCGCATTTCCGCGGCGTCGACCTGCGCCCCGGCGAGGATGCCGGCAACATCAGCATCTATCGTTTCGACCACGGCTGGTGCTGGTTCATTCCGCTGCGCGACGGCCTGATGAGCGTGGGCTGCGTGTGCTTTCCCACCTACCTCAAGCAGCGTCGAGGCCGCACTGCCGAGTTCCTGCTGGAAACCCTGCAGACCATGCCCGAGGCTTGGTCGCGCATGGGCAAGGCGCAGATCGTCGGCGAGACCCGTGTCGCCGGAAACTACTCCTACACCTCCAGCGCGATGACCGGCAAACGCTGGCTGATGGTCGGCGATGCCTACGCCTTCGTCGATCCGATCTTTTCCTCCGGCGTCTATCTGGCCATGCATAGCGCGCGTCAGGCGGTGGATGTGGTCGACGGCAGCCTGCGCGATCCCTCGCGGGAAGCTGCGCTGCAACGGGTCTTCGAGAAGCGCATCCGTCGCGGGCTGCGCCGGTTCTCCTGGTTCATCTACCGCTTCAACACGCCGGTGATGCGCCGCCTGTTCGCCGACCCGCGCAACCACTTCCAGCTGGAGCAAGGCGTGATCTCGATGCTGGCCGGTGATGTCTTCGACGATGCCGCTGTCTACCGCCGCCTGCTCGCGTTCAAGGCCGTGTACGCCGTCGGCGGTCTGATGAGTCCGGTTCGCTGGCTGCGTGACTGGCGCCAGCGTCGACGTCAGGCGCGCGCCGAGTTCACCGGCGGCACCACCTCGCAGGACTACGTCTGAGATGTCGGCGGTAGAACCCTTGTCACCCGGCAGCGCGGCCAAGCGCATCGGCATCGCCTATGAACACGCCGATGCGGATCAGGTAGCGACACAACTGGGCGTGCTCGCCGCCATCGACTTCGGCGCGCATCCGGTCAACCGCGGCGATGCGCGCCGTATCACCGTACCGCTGCCGGTGGTCGGCGATGCCACCATCACCGAAGTCTGGCGCGTCGACGGTGAGGTACGGCACGGCCATGACGAGGATCTGGGCTGGGCCGAAGGTGGCGGCTACCTGATGCTGTCGCTGCGCGTGGACGAAGCCGCACATGGCAACGACCCCGCCATTGCCGCCGAGTACGGTTACCGGCGCCTGCTCTCGGCCATGGCCGCACGCGGCTACCGGCACTGGCTGCGCGCCTGGAACTACCTGGCCGACATCAACCACGGCGACGGCGACAACGAGCGCTACCGCCACTTCAGCCGTGGGCGCGCACGGGGACTCGGTGACCTTCCGGCTGCCCGCTACCCGGCCGCCACCGCGATCGGCCATCATCAACGCGAGGCCGGCCTGGTGGTCTACACCTTGTCGGCGCTGCATCCCGGCAAACCACTGGAGAATCCACGTCAGGTCAGCGCCTGGCGCTATCCACGCCAGTACGGCCCGGTGCCCCCCAGCTTCGCCCGCGCCATGCTGCTGGACGAAAGCCTTGGCCAGCTGCTGATCTCCGGCACCGCCAGCGTGGTCGGCCACGACACCCTGCACGACAGTGCCGACCGGCAGTTGCGCGAAACCCTGCACAACCTCGACACCCTGCTCGACACCGCCGGCTTTCCGGAATCGCTGGCCGAGAGTCGGCACTGCCTAAAGCTCTATCTGCGTCACGCCGACGATACCGACAGGCTGCTGCCGTTGCTCGACGCCGCCGGCCTCGCCGGTGATCGTCTTTTGTGCCTGCACGGCGACATCTGCCGCCGCGACCTGCTGGTCGAAATCGACGGCATCGCCACCGACACCGCGATACGCTGATCGATAACACCAGGGCGCCTACCGGTGCGAAGCGGTGGTCATCACACGCGCGTGCAAGGAAGTTAGGCCTGGCCCTGGGACAACAGCGCCAGCAGGTCGGCGCGACGGAGCTTGCCGGTGTCGTTGCGCGGCAGACGCGCGACACGCACGACGCGACGCGGCAGGAAGGCCGGGTCCAGACCCAGTTTCAGCGTCGCGAGTATTGTCTCGTCGCCGACATCGGTCGCGACCACGATCGCGCAGACACGCTGGACGCCTGCCGCATCGGCCTGCGATAACTGCACTGCGGCGGCGTCGAGCACGCCAGGGATGGCCAGCAGACGTGCCGTGATGTCGCCCAGCGAGGCACGCTTGCCGGCGATCTCGATCATGTCCTGATTGCGGCCCTCGACCTGGAAACGATTCTTCGGCAAGGCGCGCAAGTGATCCTGCAGCAGTACCGGCGCCCGGAAGTACGGCGCTGACACTCGGCTGCCGTCGGCGTCGGCAAGGAGCTCCAGTCCAGGCATGAGTTGCCAGCGCGGATCCATGGCCGGCCGGCGGTGACCGATGATGCAGGTTTCGGTGGAACCGAACGCCTCCAGCAGCGGCGCGCGGAACACGGCCTCGGCGGCGCGCGCCAGCTCCGTGGACAAGGGTGCCGTGGCCGAGACGACGCCGGCCAGCGGCGGATAGGCGATTTCGGCCGCGACGAAGGCGCGCAGATGTACCGGCGTGGTCACCAGCACGCAGGGCTCGGCAATGCGTGCCAAGGCGGCTGCCAGATCCTGCGGGAACAACGGTCGCGCGTCGGCGACTGCGACCGGACCCAGCAGCGGCAATAGCACGGCCAGCTCCATGCCGTACATGTGCTGCGAAGGCACCGTCGCCAGCACGGTGAACGTCGGCGCCAGGGTTTGCAGCAAGCTCAGGTTCTGCCGTGTGCAGGCGGTGAACGTGCGCCAGGTCTTGGCGTTGGCGCTCGGCTTGCCGGTGGAACCGGAGGTGTAGCCGACCACCGCGATGAAGTCGGGATCGATCGATTGCAACTGGGCGAAGACATCGCTGGCTGCGGTGTCGACATCGTCGCTGACGGCGGGCAGGCGCTCGATCTGCGCGTCGTCGATCAGGATCGCGTCGCCATGCGCGGTGATGGTTTCGGCGATCGCCTGATCGGTCCGTGCCGGCGGCAGCAGCGTGGTGCGCCCGGCCAGCAGCGCGGCGAGGAACGCGATCAGGAAGTGGGCACGGTCGTCGCACAGGTTGACCACCGCGCCCGGTGCCAGCGAGTCGGCGAGCCGGCGCGCCCTGGCAACGACGGACGCTGCCGAAACCTGCGCGCCATCGCGCTGGATCAGCGTTCGGGAGCCGTTGCGTTCAGTCACGCAGACTGGTTCCGCTGAGGATGTCGCGAATCGTGGTGGGACGCTCCAAGCCACTGGTCTCGCCAGGCACCACTGCTGCGACTCCGATGCGAATGGGCGCGGCTACCTGATCGAGCGTCCGTGGTGGCGGCTCACCGGCGGGATTGGCGCTGGTCGATACCAGTGCGCCGTCGAACGCGGCGCACAGCGCGCGCACGATCGGATGGGCGCTGACACGGACCGCCAGATTGTTGCGCTCGCCGACCAGCCATTCCGGCGCCGTCGACGCTGCCGGAATCACCCAGGTATGTGGCCCCGGCCAGGTTGCCAGCGCAGCTTGCATCTGTGCTTCGGGAACCGGCGCCAGCAGTGCGGCCAGCCGCTGAAACGTGTCGGCGACCAGGATGAAGCCCTTGTCGGCGGGGCGTTGCTTGAGCGCCTGCAGCGCAGTCACCGCATCCGGATTCATCGGATCGCAGGCCAGACCCCAGACCGCTTCGGTCGGATGCAGCACGGTGCCGCCGGCGCGCAACGCAGCGGCGGCGGCCTGAATGGCAGCGGTCATGGCTGGCGAAGCGGGTCGGCTGATCCGATGCGCAGCATCGCTCAGACCGACTCGGCGGCGGGCTTGGTCGGCGCCTTTTTCGCAGCGGTCTTCTTGGCTGGTGATTTTTTCGCCGGTGCCTTCTTCGCAGCCTTTTTCGCAGCGCTCTTCTTCGCCGCCTTCTTGGCAGGTGTCTTTTTCGCCGCCGCCTTCTTCGCCGGTGCCTTGGCGGTGGCCTTCTTGGCCGGCGCCTTCCTGGCAGCCTTCTTGGCGCCACGGCCCTTCTTGGCCGGCTTGCCCTTCTCGGCGAGCAGCGCCTCGGCATCAGCCAGGGTCCAGTTCTCGGCGACCGCATCCTTGGGCAGCGATGCCAGCAGCTCGCCATTGGTGGCGAACGGCCCGAAGCGACCGCGCAGGATCTGCACGCGACCGTCCTCGAAGCTGGCGATCATCCGGTTGGCGATCGCCTCTTCCTTCAGCCGCAGCAATTCCAGTCCACGCGCCAGGTCGATCTCGTAGGGGTCGTCTTCCTTGCGCAGCGAGGCGTACACCGAACCGCGCTTGACGAACGGCCCGAAGCGGCCGATGCCCACCGTGATCTCGGTGCCTTCGGTGTCCTGACCGAGCGAGCGCGGCAGGCGGAACAACTGCAAGGCTTCGTCCGCACTAATGGTGTGGATGCTCTGACCGGGACGCAGCGAGGCGAACTTCGGCGGCTCCTCCTCGTCACGCACGCCGATCTGGGCGAACGGCCCGTAGCGACCCAGGCGCACCGACAGTTGCCGGCCAGTCGCGGGATCGGTGCCGAGCACGCGTGCACCGGTGGCTTCGGAACGCTCGACATTCTCGGCCTTGTCTTCCACACGCGCCTTGAATGGCGTCCAGAACCGGGCCAACAGCGGCTTCCACGCTTCCTCGCCGCGCGAAATCGCGTCCAGCTCGTCTTCCAGCCGCGCGGTGAACTCGTAGTTCACGTACTGCTCGAAATGCCCGGACAGGAACTTGGCCACGGCACGGCCGACATCGGTCGGACGGAAGCGGCGGCTGTCCAGATACACGTAGTCGCGACCAAGCAGGGTCTGGATGATCGAGGCGTAGGTCGACGGACGACCGATGCCGTATTCCTCCAGCGCCTTGACCAGCGAGGCTTCGGAATAGCGCGGCGGTGGCTCGGTGAAATGCTGGCTGGCATCGATGGCGTGGCAGGGAATGATCTCGCCCTCGCGCAGCGGCGGCAGGCGCCGGCCTTCGTCGTCGTCATCGGCACCCTTGGCGTCCTTGCCCTCCTCGTAAACCGCCAGGAAGCCGGGGTCGGCGATGGTCGAGCCGGTGGCGCGGAAGGCATTGTCCGGACCGCAGGCCAGCTCCACCGAGACGGTGTCGATCAAGGCCGGCTTCATCTGGCAGGCGACGGTGCGCTTCCAGATCAGCTCGTACAGCTTGTACTGCTCGTCGCTGAGATAGGCGCGCACGGATTCGGGCTTGCGCAACGCCGAGGTCGGACGAATGGCCTCATGCGCTTCCTGGGCGTTCTTGGACTTGGTCTTGTAGACCTGCGCCGCCGCCGGCAGGAATTCCTGGCCGTAGTAGCGGGTGATGGTCTCGCGCAGCTCGGCCAGGGCATCGCCGGACAGGCTGGTCGAGTCGGTACGCATGTAGGTGATCAGGCCCTGCACACCTTCGTCGCCGATGGCCACGCCTTCGTACAAGGACTGCGCGGTGCGCATGGCGCGGCTGGTGGTGAAGCCGAGCTTGCGCGAGGCTTCCTGCTGCAACGTGGAGGTGATGAACGGCGGCGCCGGGCGGCGCTGGCGCTGCTTGCGCTGCACCTCCAGCACGGTGAGCACGCCGACGGCCTCGGGCGCGCTGCCCTGCGCGGCGGCGGCAGCCTGCAGGCGGGTACGGGCGGCACCGGCATCGTCGCCGTTGGTCAGGTCGAACTGCTCGAACTTCTTGCCGGCCAGCTTGACCAGACGCGCCTGGAACGGCTGCCCGCCCTGGCTGAGCGCAGCCTCGATCTTCCAGTACTCCTGCGCCTTGAACGCTTCGATCTCTTCCTCGCGCTCGACGATCATGCGCAGCGCCGGCGACTGCACGCGACCGGCGGACAGGCGCGGCGCGACCTTGCGCCACAGCAGCGGCGACAGGTTGAAGCCGACCAGATGGTCCAGCGCACGGCGCGCCTGCTGGGCGTTGACCAGATCCATAGAGATGTCGCGCGGACTGGCGACGGCGTCCTTGATCGCCTTGGGCGTGATCTCCGAGAACACCACCCGGTGCAGGGTCTTGTCCTTGAGCAGGCCGCGCTCGCGCAGCACTTCCACGATGTGCCAGGAAATCGACTCGCCTTCGCGATCCAAGTCGGTCGCGAGATAGACCGCTTCGGCGCCCTTGGCGGCCTTGGCAATCGCAGCGACGCGCTTCTCGCTGTCGTCGTCGACCTCGTAACGCATGGCGAAGTCGTTGTCCGGATCGACCGCACCGTCCTTGGCGACCAGATCGCGGATGTGCCCGTACGAGGCCAGGACGGTGAAGTCCTTGCCCAGATACTTGTTGATGGTCTTCGCCTTGGCCGGCGACTCCACAATGAGCAGGTTTTTGGTCATGGCATCCTCAAGCGCCCCGTTCGCCCCAGGCGCAGCCGTGGCCGATCAGTCGGTGTTCTTCTATATCTAGTGTCCGCCGAGGCGCCGCTCTCCTGTCAAGCCCGAGAACGGGATTTGGTTCACGAACCGGCAAAAAAAACAGGGCGGCCAAGGCCGCCCTCACATAACCAGTTGAATCTGGAGATCTTGTTGCTCGCAGGACGCCGTCGTCACCCGGCGTGGCGGCATCATAGTTTAAATCGTCAATCGAAATCAATACTTTCGTTTTGACCTATAACCAACTGATAAATAAGTTTTTATTGAAGTTAAATTGCTGGCTGTATCGACCTACCATTACCGCAGGGCTTCTGCGGCGCAGTACGGATCACGTTCGCGGACGGACGCCACGCCTTGACCGATCATCATCGGCGCCGCGACACAGCCAGAATCCAGCGCGGCGGCGCCTGCGGGCACGGCTGGCGGCGACGACTCGAAGCCGTTGGCGAAGATGGCATCGCCACCGGCCTCGGCGGAAAGCAAGGCGAGATTTCGGCGGGTCTGGCCGTTTACCTGGACGAAGTCACCCGCGATCAGGACACCATCGGGGCGCAGGGACAAATCCCGTACACCGCTGTCGATCTGCGCGTGGAAATCGGGGTCGACGGTGCCGGTTCCGGTCGCCTGGACACGGGCCAGGCGCAAACGCTCGACACCACCCACCTGGGTGAATCCGCCACCGAGATACATCTGCCCCTTGCCATCGGGCCGGATCACGACCGGGGTCACGTTGATGCCGGGATTCCAGGCGGTCAGGCCATCACCACCGAAACTGGCGAGGTAGTTGCGCGCCTGGCCGGCAATCGTGCTGAACTCACCCCCGACGTAAATGTCACCCGGCAGGTCCGATCGGGCATGCAGCGCCCACACGGTGCCATTGGGTGAAGGATCGTAGCCGCTGAGATCGGCGCTGGGACCGGTGTCGAAAATCGCCAGATGGTTGCGCAGGCTGCCACCAGCGCTGGTGAAGCTGCCACCAATCCAGATATCGAAACCCCAGGGCTGGGCTATGGCGTTGATCTGGCCGTTGCCGATGTTGGGATTCCAGCCGTCGACCGGACTGGCTCCGGTCCCTGCCAGCCGCGCCAGCCGATGGCGCGTGATCCCGTCGATGGCAGTGAACGTCCCACCGACATAGATCCGGTTGGTCGACAGCTCGCGATGCAAGACCGTGACCCAGCTGTTCACGACCGGCGCCCAGGCGGGATCGATGGCCGGAACGCTGGCGTTGGCGATCTTGAACAGATTGGCCCGGGACTGACCCGCCACCGTACCGAAGCCACCACCAACCCAGGCTTCCTGGGTCACCGGATCGGCGACCATGGTACGCACGCTGCCAAGGACCGGAATGTTCCAGTCCGGATCGACCACGCCGGCAGGGGTCAGGCGCAGCAGGTTCATGCGGGTATCGGCGCCCGCGCGCCAGAACACGCCGGCGGCGAGGCTGCTGCCATCCGCGAAACTGGCGACCTTGGCCACGCTCCCCGGCCGCTCCACGTTCATTGGTGCCTGCGCGCTGCCATCGCTGGCCGCGACCAGTGCCAGTCCGGCACGCGGCTGGCCGTCGACCTGCCTCAGCGGCCCTCCGATCGCCACCTGAGCCCCGTTGACGCGCGTGATCGCCCAGTTCTCGACACCGGCGTTGCCGTTGAAATCGCTCACCGCGGAGACCGTCCAGGCCGGATCCACCGGGGCGCCGGTAGCGATGCCGATGCGGGCTGTTCCGTGACGAGGCTGCCCACCGATCTGCGTGAACCGGCCCGATACCAGCAGCGAGTCGCCGTCGAGGTCGCAATCGTGGACTGCGCCGTTGACGGGTGCCCACCAGTCCAGGTCATAGAGGAGACTGGGCAGGATGCGGCCGATCGCGCTGGAACCGCACATGTACAGGCGACCGCTGGCGTCGAGCACCATGTTGCGTACGCCCACCGAGTAATAGAACTCGATTTCCCCGTCGGCTTTGAGCAGCGCCGTTGACACCGGCGACATGCCGTTGATCGCGGTGAAGTTTCCCGAAACCCAGACCCGACCATCCAGCATCGGCTCCACGGCCAGGGCCGGGCCGTTGGCGCTGGGCTGCCAGCCTTCGTCGGGCACGCCATCACCGGCGATCGCCACGCGTGCCAGCCGATTGCGGGTGACACCACCGACCGTGGTGAAGCTGCCTGCCAGATAGACGCGCCCGGCGCCATCCACGCGCAAGCGCTCGACGTTGCCGTTGGCCGAAGGGTTCCAGTCAGGATCCAGCACGCCGGTAGCTGACAGCTTGGCGACACGAGCGCGCGCAACCCCGTTGACGTTGGCGAATCCGCCACCGATCAGCACCACGTCGCTGCCGGAAGTCTGGATCGTGAATACGCTGTTGCTGACCTCCGGCGCGAATGCCGGGTTGACGGTACCGTCAGCGCGGATATGGGCGAGGTTACGGCGCGGCACACCCTGCACCTGACGGAAGCTGCCGCCGATGTAGTAGCCGCCGCTGCCATCGGGATGAATGACGTAGACAACGCCGTTGTCCCAAAGGTCGAGGTTGGGCATGGGTTGCGGGGTCTGGGCGTGAGCGACGACCGCCAGCCACATCAGGGCCAGGCAGGCGGTGAGCAGGGTCGGATTCCGGGGCAGGAGCAGATGACCAAGGCGACGATGGTGATGTTTCATGTTGGGAACTCCAGTCGGGACGAATTCGCCGTCATCGTCACGGCCGGCGCCGTGCGCGAAGTCGTGGTTGGGCAAACGGCTGCCGACAGGTTCCCGTGGTCCACGACTACGGTCGTTCCTTTTCCGAGACGATTTCGTTCCCAATTATTCCCTCGTGCTCGATCAATGACCTGGCGTGCTCAGCCGAACCTGCAGGCCTGCGGATCAACCTGGCGAGCCGGTACGCCAGCGTCAGCCCTGACGCCAGGCCATACGGCCTGGACCCGGCCGTGGTCCGGCCACGCCGATCCCGTGGCTGCCCCGCACGATGTCGGCCCGGCGCCGGCAATCCCTGTCGCAACCGATAACTGGGCCTGCGCTCAGGCCGATACACCTTGGCTGGCGACGACGATCGCAGCGGCGTGGAAACCCGACTGCGCGTGGGCCGGATGTCGTGGCAATGCGGAAGCTGCGCCCGGAACAGGGCGCCGCCGATCAGGCGAAGACGTCGGCAATGGTCGACTGGATGGTTGTGGCCGCGGCTCGGGGATCGGCGGCGCCGCGGATCGGCCGGCCGACCACGATGTAGTCGGCGCCGTTGGCGAAGGCCTGGCGCACGTCGACGGTGCGCTTCTGGTCGTCGCCGCTGTTGCTGACCGGGCGGATGCCCGGGCAGACCACCAGCAGCTGGTGGTCGACCTCGGCGCGCAGCATCGGTACTTCCAGGCCCGAAGACACCACGCCGTCGCAACCGGCAGCCAGTGCGGCGCGGGCGCGGGACAGCACCAGCGCCTGGGCGTCGACCTGGAAACCCAGATCGTCCAGATCGTGCTGGTCGAGGCTGGTGAGTGCCGTCACCGCCAGCAGCTTGAGATCGCCTTTCACGGCGGCGGCCGCGCGCAGCATGCCGTCGTTGCCGTGGATGGTGCAGAAGGTGGCCGGGTGCCGCGACAGGCCTTTCACCGCCGAGGCAACAGTGGCCGGCACGTCGAAGAATTTGAGGTCGACAAAGACCTGCTTGCCGGCATCGTGCAGCTGCGTGATCAGGCCGAAGAAATCGCCGCTGGTCAGCAGCTCCATGCCGATCTTGTAGAAGCCCGCGCTGTCGCCGAGCAGCTCGACCAGATCGACGGCTTCGGCCACGGTCGGCACATCCAGCGCGACGATCAGCCGCTGCTCGACCGGGATGGGTTTGCTGGACAGCAGGCTCACTGCAGATTCCTTGTCGCGGTCATTTTCGTGCGTGCTTTCGGACGCGATCAGCGCGTGCGCAGGGCACGGCGCCGGGCCTGACTGTGGTCGGTGGACTCACCCAGGATGGCGTTTTCCCAGCCGCCGTAGCTGGGATTGGGCAGCATGAACCAGCGGGTGCCCCACCAGTCGCGATAGCCCTCGCCGATGCCGTTGCGGACATCAGTCGTGGCGCGCGTTCCGGCGACGAAATCGCCCAGGTTGTCGCCGAACACCATCAGCACGCGGTACTGCTCGCCGATGAAGCGGCGGCGGGAATTCTTTTCCCGACCCCAGCCCTGATCCTCGTTGATGGTCAGCACCACGTCCTCGGGGTCGGACATGGGAAAGCCCAGCGCGCGCAGGTTGTCTTCGGTGGCGCGCTTGTCGCCGACATCGCGGTTGGTCACGTAGAACACGGTGATGCCACGCTGGGCCGCGGCACGCAGGAACTCCAGCGCGCCCGGCACCGGCCGGGCGGCACGCTCCTGCGCCCAGGCGCTCCAGATATCGTTCTGCGTACGAACGCCCTGCTCGATCAGGCGCGCCTGATACGCGGAGTTGTCGATGACCGTCTCGTCGGCGTCGAGGATGATCGCCGGCATCAGGTGCTCCACCCGCTGGCCGGCGCGCTCTTCCCGCGGCAACGCATCCCAGCTGCGGTCGGCCAGGGCCTGATCAAGCAGGCTGCTGGCGGCGCCGTAGATGCTGCGGGTGGTCGCGCCGTACTCGGCCGACTGCTGCATCCACAGCAGTGCGTTGAGGTTGTCGTGGCCAGCTCCACCGGCGCGCGGTGACGAAGGCGTGGTTGGCGACGAGGGAGTATCCCGGACCGAACCGGTGCTGGCGCAACCAGCAACAACCAGCAGCACGGCGAACCAGGCTGCGCGTGGGACGAGCTTCATGGGCAGATCACCTTGATTCGACACGAAACGACGATCAGCGTTCGACAATGGCCGCCACACCCATACCACCGGCCGTGCACACCGACAACAGGGCTCGACCGCCACCACGTTCTTCCAGCAGTTTCGCCGCGGTGGCCAGCAGGCGTGTGCCGGTAGCAGCGAAGGGGTGCCCCAGCGCCAGCGAGGAACCGACCACGTTGAGCCTGGCAGGATCGATCGCGCCCAGCGGCGCCTTCAGCCCCAGCTTGTCGCGGCAATACTCCGGCGACTCCCAGGCGCGCAGCGTACACAACACCTGCGCGGCAAAGGCCTCGTGGATCTCGTAGAGGTCGAAATCCTGCAAGCTGAGCTTGTTCGCCGCCAGCAGTTCGGCGACCGCGAAGGTCGGTGCGATCAGCAGGCCTTCACCGTGCACGAAATCAACTGCGGCGACGCGGGCATCGACCAGATGCGCGCGCACCGGCACGCCGTTTTCCTGCGCCCAGGAATCGCTGGCCAGCAGCGCAGCGCTGGCGCCGTCGGTGAGCGGCGTCGAGTTGCCGGCAGTCAGCGTGCCGTGGCCGGACTTGCGGTCGAACGCCGGCTTCAGCTGCGACAGCTTCTCCAGCGTACTGTCGGCGCGCAGGTTGTTGTCGCGGTTGACGCCGCGGAACGGCAGGATCAGATCCTCGTAGAAGCCGCGCTCGTAGGCGGCCGCGGCCTTGAGGTGACTGGCCAGCGCCAGCTCGTCCTGTTCGGCGCGGCCGATGCCCCATTCACGCGCCATGCGTTCGGTGTGCTGACCCATGCTCATGCCGGTGCGCGGCTCGCCGACACCGGGAAACTCCGGCTTGAGCTCACCGGGACGGAAACCCTTCCAGACCCGCAGCTTGTTCATGAAACCGCGCGCGCGGTTGGTCTCGAGCAGGCGGGTGGCGAAACGCTTGCCGAAGGTCACCGGCACATCGCTGGTGGTGTCCGAGCCGCCGGCAATGCCGGCCTGGATCTGGCCAGTGGCGATCTTGTTGCCGACGATGATCGCGGCATCCAGGCTGGTGCCGCAGGCGCGCTGCAGGGTCAGACCCGGCGTGTGCGGATCCAGGCCGGACGACAACGCGATTTCGCGCGCGAGGTTCCAGTCGCGGCTGTGCTTGATCACCGCGCCGAAGGCCAGCTCGCCGAGCTTCTTGCCGTGCAGCTGATAGCGCTCGACCAGCCCGGCAACGGCCTTCAGGCCCAGCCCGAAGTTGCCGACATCGCTGTACACGGTGTTGCTGCGGCAGAAGGGAATGCGGATGCCGCCGACGATGGCGACCGGTTCGAGCTTGCGCTGGGCACGGGAGCGGCTGGCTGGCATGGTCGTGCTGAGGGCCTTGTCAACGGATGCCACCGGGAGCAACGGCCGGATTTTCCGACCAACCGCGAACCTCGGCGGGCGATGGGCGAATGGTACACTAGCCCGCTTTTCCACCGCGTCCGCAGTGCAGAACCCCTCCATGCTTGAAGAAATCCTGAAGGTCCATCAGTCCGGTGATCTGGAGTCGGCCGAAGCCCGATACCGCGAGTGGTTGGCGTTCAATCCCGACGATCCCGAGGCACTGCACCTGCTGGCTGTGCTGCTTCGCCAGCGCAACAATCTGGTCGAGGCGATAAGCCTGGCACGGCAGGCCGTCGACCTGATTCCGGAACGTTCCACCTACCGAAACACACTGGGTGGTCTGCTCCTGCACGCGCGCGATTTCGTGAACGCCCGCGAGCAATTCACTGTCGCGCTCCGGCTGGATGCGAACCAGTTCGGCGCCGCTCTCGGGCTGGCGCAGATAGCTACCTTGCAGGGAGACATCGAGGCCGCACGTGATGCCCTGGCCAAGGCGGCGCAGATTTCTCCAGGACATCCGCGCGTGCTGGCCCAACAGGCGGGGTTGGCGCAGGCGCGCGGCGACCATCAGGCGGCCGTCAAGCTGTTCCTGGAAGCAGCGAAACGCGACGGCAATGATCCGGCCATTCACGCAAATCTCGGTCGCAGTTTCGGGGTGCTGGGACAGATGGCCTTCGCCGAACAGGCCTTCCGCAATGCGCTGCTGATCAAGCCGGACTACACCATGGCGCAAGTGACGCTGGGCCAGCTCCTGGCCCGCGATGGCCGCCCGCAAGAGGCCTTGGCGGAATTCGAGCAGGTATTGGCGCGGCTGCCGGAGCATGCCCTGGCTCTGGCGGGCAAGGGTGACATCCAGCGGCTGACTGGCGACCTGGTCAATGCGCTGGATAGTTACCGCAAGGCTTACGCCGCTGCTCCGGAATTGCCGGGATTGGCCCGATCGCTGGTACAGACGCTGCTCACCGTGGGGCTGATCGACGAGGGTCGGCAGGTGCTTGCTGACGCGTTGGTGCGCGACCCTCGTGACGGCGATCTCCAGACCGTCGCGCTGCATGTCGCCGCGCGCGAAAGCGACGAAGCCTACCGGCAGGCGATCGGGAGCTGGCTGGCAGTCGATCCGGGCAACGTCATCGCCCGCGAAAGCCTCGCCCTGCATCTGGAGCTTCGCGGTGAGTACGATCAGGCCGACATCATCGCGCGGGAAACCTTGAAGCTCGACAGCCGTGCCGCCTTTGCCCGTTTGCTGCTGGCCCGCTCAGCACTGCGCAACGGTGCTCCCGACAAGGCGCAGGAGCAGATCAATCTGGTACCGGTTACCGGATTGTCGGCGCCACGTCGCGTCGAACGCTCGCAGCTGCGTGGTCTCGCCCGTGACGCACTGGAGGACCATGCAGGCGCTGTCGAAGCATGGATCGAGTCGCACCGCCAGACCGAGGGCGAGGCACGATTGGTGTCGTCACCAACGGCCCCGGCGCACACGCCGACGCTGCACGCCGATGCCGAGGCAGACCGTTCGCTCGCGCCAGTGTTTCTGCTGGGCCTGCCCGGTGCGGGCATGGAATCATTGGCTGCGTTGCTGGCTCAGTATGGCGTACGTGTTCTGACCGACCGTTTCGGTGCCGAAGGGCGCGGCGATGCCATCGCAACCGGAGAGTATTCCGCTCTGATCGACCAGGCGGTCGACAACCCCTCGACGATCGAACATTTCCGTGACGGCTACTTGCTGGCACTTTCGCAACTCGACGAATCCCTGCGCCCGAATCTGGTCGATTGGCTGCCGTTCGTCGACGCGCGCGCCATCGAGTTGCTGCGTGCTGCGTTCCCGTCAGCGCGATTCGTGCTCTTGCAGCGCGACCCGCGCGATTGTTTGTTGAACTGGTTGTCGATGGGCTGCCGGCAGTATCTGGCGGCGACCGAGCCGGAGGCGATGGGCCTGTGGCTGGCGGGTGCACATGCGCATCTGGCAGAGGTCAGTCGGCGTCTGGCCGGCGACCAGCTGATCACCGTCGCTCACGACGAACTGAACGATGTCGATGCAGTGGCCAGCCGCCTGCTCGGCTTTCTCGGTCTCGCCGGTAGCGAACGTCGCAGGCCGTTCGATGTCCTGGCCGGGCGCGGCGGGCTGCCGACCTCGTTGCCTGATGGTCGATGGCAGGCGTATGACCGGGTGCTCACGTCCGCATTCGGACCACTTTCCGCGGCGACGACCGGCAACTGATGCGCCCGTCGTCGCGGGCGATCGCACTGGCCGCGCTCGCGGTGAGCGGCGCCGTTGGGCACCATCGTGATCCGTGTCTGCGCGCCGGTGCGCCTTCTTCGCAACTTGAACACTGAACAGACCCTGGGGCTTGGTCCATGAAGTTACGCAGCGACAGCTTTCGCGACGGCAATGCCATTCCGGTCGAATACGCCTTCGGCCAGCCCGGCCCCGACAGTCCCTGCGTGCTGGCGAGCAACCGCAATCCGCATCTGACCTGGAGCGAAGCCCCGATTGGCACGCGCTCGTTCGTCCTGACCTGTATCGACGGCGATGCGCCCACCGTGGCGGAAACGGTCAACCGCCCTGACCAGGTGGTTGCCGCCGATCAGCCGCGCGCCGAATTCGTGCACTGGCTGCTGATCGACATTCCGGCCGCGCTCAGCGCGATTGCCGCCGGTTCCTGCAGCAGCAAGGTCAGCCCGCGCGGCAAGCACGAACCGGCCGGACCGCCGGACAGCCGCCAGGGTCTCAACGACTACACCGGCTGGTTCGCCGGCGATGCCGACATGGCTGGCGACTACCTCGGCTATGACGGTCCCTGCCCGCCGTGGAACGACGAGCGCGTCCATCACTACCACTTCCGCCTGCACGCGCTCGATGTCGAACAGCTGCCGGGCCTGCCGGAGAAATTCACCCTGTCCGAGCTGCGCGCGGCGATGGCCGCTCATGTCCTGGCGGAGGCCGAGCTGGTCGGCACCTACACGCTGAATCCGCGCCTGCGCGGCTGATCCTGCGCGCTGACTACCAGGCAAGACCGCAGGTCGAGCTGCGGATCACTGGTGACTGGGTGGTACGCCGGAACCGCACTGTGGTACCCGCGGCCACGACAGCTCAGCCGTCGCGATAACGTTCGGCCAACTCGGCGGCGTCGGCCGCCATGCGCCGACGCAAGGCCGCCGGACGCAGCACCTCGACCGAGCTGCCATGGCTACGCAGCCACCAGACCAGCCGCTCGCTGCCGACAACAGTCGCCTGCAACAGGTGTCCACCACGATCATCACGGGCCGGCGTGATCTGCTGATCTCCTGACAGCGGTCGCTCAGTCAGGTGTTCGGCCAGCCAGTCTTCCAGGCGCAGCTGCAGCCGCCAGCGGTCACCACAGGGCAGGTCGAACTGCTTCTCATCGACCAGATGCCGCTGCAGGTCGAAACCGGGCGGCTCCCGGACCAACTCGTCCATGACACGGGCCGTGCGCATGCGATGCAGGGCCAGATGTCGCAGGTCGTCGTAGTTCCAGACCCGCGCGACCAGATAGCCGACACCGCCCTGGTACACCAGCGCGAGCGGGTGCACGGTCATGGCATGGCTGCGTCCTCGCCCCAGCGATTGATAGCCCACATCCAGACAGCGACCCTGCAGCAGTGCCTCATGCACGGCCTCGAGTACTGGCGCGCGGACCTCCGGCACCTGCAGCGGTGGCCCTTCCGGGATCACCGCGACACGCTGGCGCCAGCGCGCCAGGCGCAGCGGCGCCATGGTACGCAAGGTCGCTTGTGCCTCGCGCAACTTCGGCGCCAGCGCAGCGGCCAGTTGCGTAGGCAGCAGCGGTCGCAGATAGCGGGCGACCAGATCGAGCTGGATGGCTTCGGCGATGGACAGATCCGGGCCGACCACGTTGCCGGTGCCCTGTTGCCAGGACCAGCCGGCAGACCGCGGTTGTTCGTCGCATTGCACGGGGATGTCGGCAGAAAGCTGACGCAGATCGCGTTCGACGGTGCGTCGATCGATCGGATGTCCGGCATCGACCAGCCCGCGATGCAGTTCCGCCACCGTGATCTTGCGCGGATGCCGGGGAATCATCCGCAGCATCTCGACCTTGCGCCAGAAGGAATCGCCCATGACCGCGCTCCGCTGTTGTCCGGGGGCCGACTGTAGCAAGCAGTCCGGCTTGCAGGCGACAGATTCTGTCGCCAGTGCCAGCAACAATGGCGACCTTGGAATTGGAGGAACGGCGATGCCACTGCCCCTGCTGAACGAGCCCGAATGGATGCGCGAATTCCCTGACGAAACGGTACGGGCGCCACGTCGGTCCCCGATCTTTCGCACCACGCGCTTTGATTCACGAATAGCCCGAGCCGGTGCCTTGTATGCACTGCGCATCATCGAGGGCATGCGCCTGCCATCGCGGATGGTGCGCAACGGCGACATCAGCGACCACGACCTGCTGACCCTGGTCGGGCTGGAATTGCATGACAATCCCGATGACAGCCTGAGCGTACCGCGACTCGCGGCCGCCCTGTCGCGACGTCGCCAGCAACTGGAGACCGGCACCGAACCGTCGTTGCCGGTGCTCGACCGCAGCATCCAGCGACTGGGCGACTGTCTGCGCCTGAACGCCTGCGAGCGGTCCGTGCTACGTCTGGCGGTGGTGGTCCAGCACGTGCAACCGTTCCGGGACCTGATTCGGCTGGCCAATCCGACGCCAACCTCGTTCTATCAACTGGTGCGTCATGCCATCGGCGGCAGCATGGCCGCGCTGCAGCGGGCACTGGGGCCGTCCGCGCCCCTGCGTCATGCCGGCCTGCTCGGTGACTTCGACCTGGATCATCACAGTCATCCGCTGGAAACCGCGCATGCGATCGCCTCGCTGTTGCTGGTACCGGATTTCGACGAGCACCGCTTCCTGCGCCGGCTGCTGGTTCCGGCGCCGGCATCGACACTGACCATGGCCGACTTTGCGCACAATCCCGATGCCGATCTCATCCATCGCTATCTGAAGGCAGCCAGCCGGCGCGGCAACAACGGCGTCAACATTCTCGTGCACGGCTGTCCAGGCACCGGCAAGACCGAGTTCGCGCGCGCCTTGGCCGCCGACCTCGGTCTGGAACTCAACGAAGTACCGGTCAACGACGACACCGGAAATCCGATCGGCGGCAGGTCCCGGTTGCGCGCCTATTCGCTGGCCCAGCAACTGCTGCGCGGCCGGCGCCGTCAGATGCTGCTGTTCGACGAGGTCGAGGACGTGTTCGGCACCGAGGACATGGCACCCCTGCTGTCGCTGTTGGGCGGCATGTCCCGTGGGCGCAACCCCAGCGAAATGAGCAAGGGCTGGATCAATGCCACGCTGGAAGGCAATCCGGTACCCACGCTGTGGGTATGCAATGGCATCGGCAGCATCGATCCGGCGCACCTGCGCCGATTCGACCTGGTCGCCGAATTTCGTCCGCCAACCCGCCAGGTCCGGCGCCGGATGGTGCAGTCGCACTTCGCGGACAAGCCCCTATCGAATGCTGGTGTCGATGCCATTGCCGACCTGCCGCCGCTGCCGCCGGCGCAGATCGCACGTGCGGCCCGCGTGGTCCGCGCCCTGTCCAGCCGCGATGTCGCGCAGCGCGACGGGGAAGCGAAGCAGGTGCTGACCCTGTCGCTCAAGGCGATGGGGCATCGTCCCCAGGCGCGTGCCGCTGCGCTGCCCAGCCACTACGATCCGGCCATCCTCAATACCGATCGTGACCTCGATGCGCTGGTGCGCGGACTGGCTGCGGGCCGACCGGCGCGGCTGTGCCTGTACGGTCCGCCCGGCACCGGGAAGAGCGCGCTCGGCACGCATCTGGCACAGCGCCTGGACCGGCCCTTGCTGGTCAAGCGTGGCTCCGACCTGATCAGCCCCTGGGTCGGCGGCACCGAACACAACCTCGCCGCCGCATTCGAGGAAGCGCGCGATGAAAAGGCGGTGCTGCTGATCGACGAGGCCGACGGCTTCCTGCAGGACCGCGCCCGCGCCCGCAACAGCTGGGAGATCACCGGGGTCAATGAACTGCTGACCCAGATGGAAGCCTTCGACGGCGTGTTCGTCGCCTCGACCAACCTGGTCGAGTCACTGGATGCCGCCGCCCTGCGTCGTTTCGATTTCAAGATCCGCTTCGACTTCCTGGACCGTGCGCAGCGCCGGCGTCTGCTCGGCAACGTGCTGCGCGCCCACGGCGACTCGGACAGCATCGATGCACTGTCTGCCAGCCGGCTGGATCGCATGGATCGCCTCACCCCTGGCGATGTCGGCAACGTGCTGCGGCAACTGGCGGTCACCGGCGATGCCATGACCCTGTCCAACCTGCTCGATCGGCTCGATGCCGAGCTGCGCATGAAGCCCGGCGCCGAACGGCCCGGCATCGGCTTCCTGGCCGAGCGCGCTGGCAGCGCTGCCCTATCCCGCCTATCGTGACCCGAACCGGAGGAGAATCCATGCAAGCAAGCAACCTGAGCAAACTGCTCGGCGTGAACGCATCCTACGCGACCTTCAATCGCGAGGAGCGCAACTACGCGGCGCTGCTCTATCACTTGCTGATGCGCAGCGACAAGGCGCTGGAAGCATTCCTGACCTTGTTCGGCCAGCCCGAGCCCACAAATGTCAACGACATCGAGATCTACGTCGAATATGCACATGCCCGTGATCTCTGGTTCGAGGTCAAGAAGCTCAAAGACCAACGAGCGATCAACGAGCTCTATCTGCGCACCATCGTGACCTTGCTCAGTTATCGCATGGACGTGGGAGCGGACGTGGATATGGACATGGACGTGGCTAGTTTGCTCATCCGCCATCTTCCGATCGAGAGCAGCTCCTCGCCCATCGAAACCATGGTCTCCCGACTCGATGACGGCACCTTTATTCTTGAATTCAACAAACTTTTCGACAAAAGCAAGAATGCATCGAGCCAGTGGATCCAGATGCCCGGCCGCTGGAGCAGGACCATGCTGGATAAGCTTCGCTACGAGAGCCCAGAACTTTGGAGGCGCGCAGTTCACCTGAAATGGGCCTTCAATGCCAAAGCCGACATGGTCATCCACACTGGTGAAAACTCCGCGCTGTGTGTCGAAATGAAGTTCGAGTCGCCCGAGAGCAACTACACGGCACATTGGCTGGACACACCTGAAGCCCGAGAAGACAAGGCGAATCGCCATGTGATGGGGCAACTTCGGCTTCAGCAGATCATTCTCCGGGGTCTGCTGGGCTACACGACCAGTTTTGCGCTTATCTCCAAACCGGACGCGAGCAAGCGGGGCGCGAAAGCCAAGCGGCGGCGAACCGGCGATTCCGACCGGTCGCAAGGCGATCAGACAATCAAGATCGAGCACCGATCCTGGAAGCAGGTCTTCGAGGCGCTGGTCAATGCCGATGGCTCGCTCATTGGAGGCAGCCGGGGACGCTTTGTATCCGCGCTGATCAAGACGGCAAGCCAGGATTGAGCGCGCCAATGCCACCGGAAAAAACACACTGGCTGTCGAAAACGCGTATCCAGTACGGTCGGCAATGCCACAAGCGGCTGTGGCTGGAGGTGTATCGGCGCGAGACCGTCGCCTGGAGCGATGCCGCGCTCGCCCGCATGGCCGAAGGCACCCGCTTCGGCGAACTGGCGCAGGATCTGCTTGGTGGCGGCCACCTGATCGATGCCGACCATCGCGAGCCGGAACTGGCGCTGGTGCAGACCCGGCAGGCGCTGGCGCAGCCGCGCGAGCATTTGCCGCGCCTGTTCGAGCCAGCGTTCGAGCACGATGGCGTGCGCGTACGCGTGGATGCGCTGGAGCGTGACGCTGACGGCGACCGGCTGATCGAGATCAAGTCGACCACGCGGGTGAAGGCCGAGCACCTGTGGGACTGCGCGATCCAGACTTGGGTGGCACGTGGCGATGGCTGCGACATTCGCCAGATCATGCTCGGGCATGTCGATCGCGATTTCGTGTACAGCGAACCCGGTCAATACCAGGGCCTGTTGGCGCTGGCCGACATCAGCGACGAGGTCGAGGCGCGGGTGCCGCAGATCCCGGCCATCGTCGACGAACTGCGCCAAGTCGTTGCCGGACCGTGTCCGGAGATCCGCACCGGCGAGCACTGTGGCAAACCCTATCACTGCCCGTTCCTGGACCACTGTCTTGCCCAGGAGCCCGCCAGACCGTCGTATCCGGTCGACATCCTGCCGCAGGCTCCGCGGCTGATTGAACGACTCAAGGCGCGTGGCTACGCCGATCTGGCCACGGTACCCGACGGCGAACTGAGTTCAGCCACGCATCGGCGCATCGCCCAGGCCAGCCGCAGCGGCGAAGCATGGGTTTCGCCGGAACTGTCCACCACGTTGCGGCAGCTGGCCTTTCCGCGCTTCTACCTGGATATCGAAACGGTCGGCCTGGTGATTCCTCGCTGGCCAGGCACGCGGCCGTTCCAGGCCTTGCCGTTCCAGTTCTCGTGCCACGTCGAACGCGTCGATGGTGCACTGGAACATGGTGAGTTCATCGACCTCAGCGGTGACGCGCCGATGGCCGACTTCGTGCTCGCGCTGCTAGCCGGCATCGGCAAAGCAGGCCCGGTGCTGGTCTGGAACCGCAGCTTCGAAGCCGGCCAGATGCGACAACTGGCGGCGCGGTTCCCCGAGCACGCGCCAGCGCTTGCCAACGTAGCCGACCGCATGGTCGACCTGCTGCCGCTGTTCCGGCAGCACTACTACCACCCGGCACAGCTCGGCTCCTGGTCGATCAAGGCGGTGCTGCCGACCATCGCGCCGGAACTGGACTATGGCACGCTGCCGGTTGCCGACGGTCTGGCTGCCCAAGCCGCTTATCTGCAGGCCACCGATCCGGCGACCACGCCGGAGCAACGCCACGCGCTGGCCGACCAACTACGCCGCTACTGCGCGCTGGATACGCTGGCGATGTTGCGTCTGGTCCAGCACTTTTCCCGCTGACGCAGCGAGGACACTCAAGCCTCGAAACCGTTCGCGAAAACCGGATCGGGACGCGTGACGTTGCTGCGCACGCAGTTCCAGGTCTCGGCGATGCGCGGCCCGGTGTCGATCACCTGGAAGTGCGAAACCCGCAACGGCGTGCGGTTGCCGGGTGCTCCGTTCCAGAAGGTCTGCGGCGCGACGCCGAGGTTCGACCACTTGGTTGTGGTGTGGCGGTCGCTCTCGAAGGTCAGCGCGATGTTGCCGCCGTCGGACAGCACGATGCCGTAGCGCTGCATGGTGCGCAGGATCACCTGTGCCGCCGCGTTGTAGCCGCTCATGTCGAAGTCGGCGCGCAGACGCAGTCGGGCACCGTAGGGAATGCTGTTGACCGGCCCGCTGGGTCCGCCGGCGTGGCTGGCCGGACGCACATACAGGCGACCGCCGTTGCCACCCAGCGCAGGGTCATTGGCCATGCGGTTGTTGGGCAGGATGAAACGAATGGCATGGCCGAGGTCACCATCGGGATTCGCCAGCTGCGCGGCCACGCCATCGGCGTTGACCAGCAACGGCGCCATCGGAAATCCTGCGGCATCGGCACTGGTGCAATGCTCGCCGCGCCCTTCCGGCGGATACACCACCGACAGGTCCCACACCGCCAGGCACATGGCATTGAGCGTGCCGCCAACCAGATTGCCTGCGTACAGCTCGTACAAGGTGTTGCCCTGCTGCACGATCAGATGACAGTCGGACGACCCGTTGCTGCAGCTCAGCCCCGACTGTCCCTCGAAGGCGGCGCCGGCCGGCACCGGCATGGTGGTCGGCAAGGCCTGGCAATCGGGCAGGTAGTAGGTGTTCGACGGCACATGCCGGACCACCGGATAGCGCGGCGCATCGGCCGGTGCGTCGTGGAAGACGTGGATGGAGAAGTCGATGTGCATGCGGTGCTCGAGACCCCAGCCGCCCAGCCCGCCGAGCGTATCGATCATCAGGGCCGATTGCGGATGCAACGGGGCGTTGCGGATGTCCTGATGCCACACCGCTCCCGGCGGAAACCGCGGCGCCGGTGCAGCCGATGCCAGCCCAGCGCAGGCTGCGAGCGCGGTACCGGCCGCGATCCGCTTGAACGTCGTCAATGCAATTTCCTTGTCTGAGCCACCGTCTGGTCAGCTTAAACGCTGCTCGGGGGTCGAACCCGCCACATCGGCCTCGACGAATTTCACCTGCGACAGCATCTGGTCGGGAATGGCGAAGGAATTGGTCAGCAACTCGCCCTCGTGGATGATC
Source organism: Lysobacterales bacterium (assembly GCA_035911475.1). Lineage (GTDB taxonomy): Bacteria > Pseudomonadota > Gammaproteobacteria > Xanthomonadales > UBA2363 > Pseudofulvimonas. Next base: position 78,669 of record JAMHVM010000082.1, read on the forward strand.
TCCGGCATCAGGATGCCCGGCAGCGCCTGCACGGCGAAGATCTCCTGCACGCCGCCGGTGAACTTGAGCAGGCCGATGGTGTTGCCGGTTTCCAGATGCACCGCCCAGACACCGGACTGGCGATCGGCGTTGTCCTCGGTGATCGGGATGTCGGTGAAGGCGTTGCTCTCGCGCAGCTGCGACAGGCCGATGAAGGCCACCGGCCCGATGAAGTCCAGGCCACGGCAGAATCCGGGGACGCGCGCCACATCGGTCTTCGCGCCGGTATGCGGATCGATGCTGACCAGCGCACCGCGACCGGATTCCAGCACCCACAACCGGCCGTCGTACCAGCGTGGCGAGTGCGGCATCGACAGGCCTCGCACGATCACCCGGTTGCTTTCGGCATCGATCAGCAAGCCGCCATCGCGCTTGTTGACGCGCCAGCCCTGCGGTCCGTTGGTCTCGCCCAGCGCGGTGACATAACGCGGCTTGCCGTCACGCATGCCCAGTCCGTTGAGATGACAGCGGTCCTGCGGCGACAGGTGGCTGACGAAATCCGGCCGCCAGCGCGGCACGAAACTGGATTGCGTGTCCAGCGTGCACAGGCAGGAGAAGGCGGTGTTGATGAACCACAAATCCCCCTCGCCGTCGAACGCCATTTCGTGGATGTCGATGGCGCCGGTGACATGAGCACGGCGCAGCATGAACACCGCATCGTGGCGCGCGGATTCGTGCAGCCGCGGCGCCACCGCCGGCATATTGCGGAACTCGACGATCTCGGTATTGGTGCCCAAGGCCAGACGCTGACCGTCGGCGGCCATGCCCATCGGTCGGTGGAAGGTCCGGAAATGGGTGTTGATGCTCTTGCCGTCCGGACGCAACAGCACCAGCTTGCCGGCCTGATAGGTGCTGAGGACCAGACAGCCGTTCAACTGCCGCAGCAGATCCGGGAAATTGCTGGTGTGGACGCTGGCCAGCACCTCGTCGACCGGTCCCTGCAACCTGGCGACATCCGGATCGACGTCGGCGGCTGCCGGATTGTTGGCGTAGCTGTCTGACATGCGCTCTGTCCCTGCCCGTTCCTGCCCGCGTCCGGTCGCTTGACGACGCTGGTCCGTCGTCATCGATCCGGCCAAGATGATGGCGGCAGTCTACCTAAGCCGGCCCGGCCGGCACCTTCAGCCGTACACCAGGGAAGAAATACGCACGTGCATCCAGGCCACGATCACTGCGTCCGACATAGACGAAACGCGGATTCACCCAGACCGCCTTGCGTCCACGCTCGCTGAAACGCTCGTTCTCCAGTTCCAGCAGGATGCCGATGCAAGGGTAGTCGCGCTCACGCGCGTACTCCTCAAGCACCCGACACGAACGCTTGAGCAGCATCATCACCAGCGGCGTGCTGCGCCAGGCCTTGCCGACGAAGGTGCGCCAGTAGTACATCGGCTGCCCGAAGCGTGGCGGCGTCATCGCCAGTGCCGTGCAGACGCCGGCGATGTTGCCGTTGCCATCGCGGGCGAAGGCAACGATCTGCTTCAGCCGTTCGCTGGCCACCGAGTCGTCAACGATGGCGCCCTGCTCGCGCCAGAACGCGCGGATGGCCACGCCGTCGCTTTCGGCGACAGTGGGCCAGGCATCGATCACGGTCAGGGCATGCCGGTCCATGGCGACCATCTTGCCGCAGCAACCAGCGACAGGAAAGCCAGCGGCAACCTGGCGATGATCGTGGTGGCTTGACCCAGACCGGTCGAGGCGACGCACGCGCCAGCGCCTCCCCGGCCAGGCCACCGGTCACATCTCGATGAAGAACTCCAGACCATTCGCGAACAAGGTGTCGGTTTCAACGGCACCGATGTCCAGGCCCTTTCCGACGAAACGATCGAACTCCGGGCCGCGTTGATCGCCATCGCCACCGATCGGCGTCGACAGCGGATTGACATTGATCAACAGGCTGCCCTTCTCCGGCAGCATGGTCCAGGTGGGACCGCCGTTGGCTGCCAGCGGCCGCAGCCGGGGCGTGCTGCTACGCCACCAGTCGCCAGGCGGCGCGATGCTGGGGTCCACCCAGCCGACGAAGCTGATCACGCCCTCGGTGAGGCCGGAAAAGCCAACCTCGCTGAAACCCTTGCGGCCGACGTCGGAAGGGTTGTCGATGCCATCAACGACGGTGACATTGCCGGAAATCACGCTGGAGTGGCTCTGGATCGACACACCCCCGGCCACCGTGACTCCACCACCGTACTTGTTCGTCTGCCCGGAAGGCCGGATCTCGCGATTGCCGGTGATCGTGGCGAAAAGCAGTTCGAGATTCGTCTGGGCACGCACACCGGCGCCGAATTCGGATCGCGTACCGACGTTGTTGGCAACGGTGGAATGGGTCAGGAACGCCTCATGCGTTCCGAACGTACCCGCGGCCAGCACCGCGCCACCTTGAGGCGCGCTGTTTCCGGAAATCGTCGACCATCCGATCAGTGTGTTGCCGTATCCGACCACACCACTGCCGCGGCCGTGCAGCGGGTTGGTGGAGCCGGTTTCCACGGTGTTGTCACGCACCGTCGAGCGTTCCAGCAACAGCGAGCCGGCGGCAACGACGCCCCCGCCAGTGGCGTCGCCCGAGGCAGCCACCACCGCGTTCCCCGCGATCATGCTGTCGTACAACGCCACATGACCGGCGGCACGGATGGCGCCACCGCGCGCCACACCGGTCCCCTGCGCCTGCGCGACGCAGTACTTCACCGACGAATTGCGCAGGCGGACATTGCCGAACGAATTGATGCAGCCACCCAGGGCGTTGGTGGCCCCGGTCGTGTACTTGCCGCCGTTGAGGATGTTCAGGCCGGTGATGTCCAGCACGCCGTTGCCGGTGTGGACGATGATGGAACTGTTGTGGGCGGCGCTGATGCTGGTCAGGCCAGACAGGCCCGGGCCGACCAGGGCCAGACTATCGAGCCCGGTCGCCAACGCTCCCGTGGTCAGGGTGATTTCGCTGCACGCCAGCTGGGTCAGGTCGATCGTGTCGCCACTGACGGCATCGGCGAAGGCCTGGCGCAGGCTGCCCGCACCGCTGTCGTTGCAGTTGCTGACGGTGATGGCACCGGCCGGGCGATCGGGCACGACCCGCTCCAGCGCAGCCTGTATGCCGGCTGCCGCCGGGTGCCCCCGCGGGATCGCCGATTCGGCCAGGAAGGCCTCGCGCGACCATGGCTCGGACGCCGGATCGTTGGCGAGGACATCCCATGCAGGACCGTTGGCCGACGTGTTGCCGGATGCCAGCGCCAAGGCCAGTCCCAGCGCCAGCGGGCGCAAGGCCGGACCAATACTCGGGTTGCGACGGGGATACGGACGACAGGACGGCATGATCGCTCCTTGCAAGTCTGCGACAACCCTGTTCGGGCTGACCTGGATTGCCAAGCGCAATCAGCGACCGGAATCTGCCAGCAACGGCAAGCCTCGCGACGCGGGCGGCTCAGCTCCCGGCCGGCAAGCCCAGCAGCAAGGCAATCCCCAGAGCGATCCGGTAGATCGCGAAACCGGTGAAGCGATGCGACTTGATGTAGCCCAGCAACCAGCGCACCGCCAGGAAGCCGGTGATCGTGGCGGCGACGAAGGCCACACCCAGCTCGCCCCAGGCCTCGGCCTGTTCCGGACGGTCCAGGAAATATTCCAGGAAGGCGTAGCCGCTGGCCGCGAACATGGTCGGAATGCCGACCAGGAAGGCGAACTCGGTCGCAGCCGGGCGCCGGTTCAGACCGGCCAGCATGGCCACGAAGATCGCCGCCGCTGACCGCGAGGTCCCGGGAAACACCCCGGCCACGACCTGGGCCAGACCCACCAGAATTGCGATCGTCCAGGTCACCTCGCCCCGGCTGGGCCGACGTTCGGCGATACGCTCGGCGAACAGGATCCAGAAGCCGCCGATGACCAGCGCCCAGGCTATCGGGGTCACCGTCTCCGGCAGCTCCCAGCCCATCAGCCGCACCGGCAGGCCAACCAGCGCGGTGACCAGGAAGGCCACCGCCAGCTTGGCCGCGTAGTCGAAGGTGGTGCGGTCGCGCAGCCCGGTGAACAGCGACCAGATCCGCTCGCGGAAGACCAGGGTGATGGCCAGGATGGCGCCAGCCTGGATGACGATGTTGAACAGGTCCGAGCGCTGGCCGAGCCAGTGCTGGGCGATCAGCAGATGGCCGGTGCTGGACACCGGCAGGAACTCGGTCAGGCCTTCGATGATGCCGAGCAGCAGCGCGGCCAGATAGTCGGTCATGGCGGAATCGGGCAACGGGAATCGCGCAAGCCTAACCCGGAAAGGTCCGATCAACACCACGGCCCAAGGGCTGGCCGCGGCGCCGTCGGCGGCCGGACCGGTGATCCCGGCGTGCTGCTGCCGACGCTCTGGTTGCCGGATCGTGCCGATACCGCACCCGTACACCCGGTTTAGGAACGCGCCTGAAGCCAGCGCCGCGCCAACTACCGGGCGATCGCCAGGTGGATCGAGCGCCAGCCGTCTCTCAGGTCAGTCGGGCCGACCGCCAAGCGCCGGGACAAACGTCCTGCGAATCGATGCTTTCGCCGTCATCGAGCCATAACTCGGCGGCCCGCGGATGGCGATTTCCGCCGACACCCTGCCATCAGTCGGGTTGCCTGATCCCGCGCCCGGTTCTACAGTGCCGGCGCATCGAGAGCGGCTGTTTCCGGGACCGATGTCCCGTCTGCCGGCACCCGGGCCCTGAAGCGGATACCGACAACCAATTCCCGCCGGCCCGTGTCAGCTGCTTGTGACGTTATCGCCTTTGCCCATATCCCTTTCCAGGAGAATCTCCATGAAATCCCCCACTCGTTCGCTGTTGCGTGTGACCGCCCTCGCCACCGTCGGCCTGCTGGCCGTTGCCTGCGGCGGTGAACAACAGGCCGGCAGCGCCGGCAGCTCCGCCACCTCGGCCGCCACGCCGGAGGCCGCCGTGTTGAACGCCGTGAAGCTGATGCGCAACAACGATTTCAATGCGCTGGTCACGGCCTCGGTGCCGCCGACGCAGCTGGAAGCGGCCAAGGCCAAGTGGACCGACGAAATCCGCAAGGAAGAAATCACCGACGAAGACCGCGCCGAGTTCGCCGAGACCATGAACAAGCTGACCGCGCCGGATGCCGAGCAGCAGATGCTGGCCGAGATCCGCCCGCAGCTGGAGCAGTTCCAGGGCGACATGAAGGCGCAGCTGCCGGCCATGGTGGCCATGGGCAAGGGCTTTGCCATCTCCGCCATCAACGAGAACCAGGACATTCCGGCCGAGCAGAAGCCGCAGGTAATCAACCTGGTCAATGCACTGGGCAGCTGGGTCGAGACCGGCGCCTTCGCCGACATCGGCCGTGCCGAGCGCGCCATCGGTGAAATCACCAAGACCGCCCGCAGCCTGCCGATCAAGACCCTGGACGAACTGCACGCCCAGGACTTCAACAGCCTGATGAACCTGGCCGGCACCGTCTCCGCCGGCGCCAAGCGCACCCTGGCGCACTACGACATCAACATCGACAGCGCCCTGGACAGCGTCCGCGCCGAAACCCTGAGCCAGGACGGTGACAACGCCAAGGTCCGCGTCCACGCCACCTTGTTCAACACCCCGCTGACCTTCGACACCGACCTGGTCCGCATCGACGGCAACTGGTACGGCAAGAAGACCGTGGAAGAACTGTCGGCACCGGCCGCGACCACGGCGCAGTAAGTACTGGCTACCGAGGCCACCGACGCCGATGCCACCGTGAGTGGCGATCCGGTAGACCCGAACAACGGCAGCGCGTCCAAACGGCGCCTGCCGTTGTGGGCGCGCTGGCTGTACTGGCTGCAGGATCCCTGGATCAAGCTGCGGATCGAGCAGCCAGACACGGCGCTGGCGCTCGATCCTGACAAGCCCTGGTGCTATGTCGTCGAACGCGAAGGCCTCAGTTACGACCTGATCCTGGAGAAGGCCACGCGTGAGTCCGGCCTTCCCGGCGCGTTCCAACCCGATGCCGCGCTGCCGCTGCGACGGCCGGCATTCGACCTGACCCGGCGCCGGTTCCTGCCGTTCGGTCGACGCAGCCGAACCATCGCCAACATCGCGCCGATCGAGAAACTGGTCCAGAAGGCCGCGCAGGATCCAACCTTCGACTGCCAGCTGGTGCCGGTGTCGATCTTCGTCGGCCGCGCGCCTGATCGCAGCAGCGGCTGGTTCCGCGTGCTGTTCTCCGAGAACTGGGCGCTGACCGGCTGGTTCCAGCGCATGCTCGCGGTGATGTTCAACGGCCGCAACACCTGGGTGCGTTTCGCGCGCCCGGTCAGCGTGCGCGACCTGCTCGCCAGCGACGGTGGCGACAATGCCAGCCCGGCGCATGCCACGCGCAAGCTGGCGCGTCTGCTGCGCACCCATTTCCGCCGCGTGCGCACGGCCATGATCGGCCCGGACCTGTCGCATCGGCGCAACCTGATCGACAACCTGATCGCCGCGCCGGCCGTGCGCGAAGCCATCGCCGCGCAGGCTGCGCGCGACAACATCTCCGTCGAGGCCGCGGAGAAGCAGGCACGCAAGTTCGCCTGGGAAATCGCCGCCGACTATTCGCACCCGTTCGTGCGTTCGATGTCGTTCCTGCTGACCGGCTTCTGGAACCGCATCTACGACGGCGTGCGTGCGCATCACCTGGACACCGCCAAGCAGGCAGCACATGGCGCCTCGGTGATCTACGTGCCCTGCCACCGCAGCCACATCGACTACCTGATCCTGTCCTATCTGCTTTACCGCAACGGGCTGGTACCGCCGCACATCGCCGCCGGCCTCAATCTCAACCTGCCGGTGGTCGGCAAGTTCCTGCGTCGTGGCGGCGCCTTCTACATTCGCCGCAGCTTCAAGGGCAACGCCCTGTATCCGGTGGTCTTCGCCGAATACGTCGATGCGCTGTTCGCCAACGGCACCGCCATCGAGTATTTCATCGAAGGCGGTCGCAGCCGCACCGGCCGCCTGCTCACGCCCAAGGCCGGCATGCTGGCCATGACCGTGCGGAGCTTCCTGCGCTCGCCGCAGCAGCCGGCGGTGTTCGTGCCGGTCTACATCGGCTACGAGAAACTGATCGAGGGCCGCTCCTATCTGGGTGAACTGGCCGGCCAGGGCAAGCGAAAGGAAAGTGTGCTCGGCCTGCTGCGCTCGCTGCGCGTGTTGCGCAACAAGTACGGTCAGGCGGCGGTGAGCTTCGGCGAGCCGATCGACCTGCGGACGCATCTGGACACGCTGGCACCGACCTGGCGCAATGACCTGCGCAATCCGCGCCCGGAGTGGCTGAATCCGGCCGTCGACGCCCTGGCCGATCGTATCCAGACCCACATCAACGAGGCGGCCGAGGTCAATGCGGTCAACCTGATCGCGCTGGCCCTGCTGTCGGCACCCAAGCACGCGCTGGGCGAAGCCGATCTGGCGGCGCAGATCGGCCTGTTCCAGACCCTGTTCACGCGCTTGCCGTATGCGCCGCGCGTGGTGGTCACGCCGCTGTCACCGACTGAGGTGATCACCTACGGCGAGAAGCTGGGCTGGCTCAGGCGCGCCGGGCATCCTCTGGGCGATGTCATCAGCGTCGAAGGCGACCAGGCCATCCTGCTGGGCTACTACCGCAACAACGTCATGCACCTGTCGGTGTGCGCGGCCTGGATCGCCTGCTGCTTCCTCAACAACCGGGAGATGAGCCGGGCCAGCATTGCCCGCATCGGCCGCATCGTCTATCCCTTCCTCAAGGCCGAACTGTTCCTGCCCTGGAGCACCGAGGAATTCGAGCGTGAGCTGGACCGCCATGCCGATCTGCTGGTGGAGCAACGCCTGCTCGACACCTCCGACAACGGCCAGCGCCTGCGTCGACCCGCCGGCGGCAGCCAGGGCCAGTACCAGCTGCGCCTGCTCGGCCAGACCCTGGTACAGACCATCGAGCGCTATTACATCGCCGCCGCCGTGCTGGTCCGCGCCGGCCCGGGCACGTTGACCGCGGCGGAACTGGAAAACCTGTGTCATCTGACCGCGCAGCGCACCAGCCTGCTGCAGGAACTGTCGGGGCCGGAGTTCTTCGACCGCTCGCTGTTCCGCGGCTTCATCCAGAGCCTACGCGACCTGGGCGTGGTGACCGCCAACGCCGAGAGCCGGCTGCTGTTCGGACAGACGCTGATCGATGCGGTCGACGACGCGCGCCTGATCCTCTCGCGCGACATCCGTCACGGCATCCTCAAGCTGGCACCGGAAGCCCCGACCGTAGAAACGCCGTAGCGCGGCTGTGCGCCGGGACCCTCGCGGCGCCGGATCGGCAGCGTCCTCTGCGCGCGAACACCCCACCACAAGATCTTCGCCACGGTCCATTGCCGGCGCTGGTCGGCGCAAGACATGAGACCTCAAGCGTGCATCGCCGATCATTTGCCGCTGTCCATGGCTGCCGCTAGCCTTCGGCGATGATCCGGACAATGGCACGACTGGGAACGCTGGCCTTGTGGCTTCTGCCGCTGTCGGCATCCGCACAGCTCGATCAGGCCACGCCAGAGCCGGCGCGGTCAGCGGAGGTCGTCAACGCCGAGCCCGCGCCGCCGGCAACGCCGCAGTCGGACAACCCGCCGGCCGAGGCGATGATCGCGACACCGGCCGAACCGTCGGAGATCACGAGCACGGAAAGCGACCAGCAGTGGCAAGTACGCCTGGATGCCGCTACGGAACTGGACGCGATGGAGCGGCTTCGCGACCAACAACTGGACCGGTTGGCGGAACTGCGACGAAAGGTCGGTGCCTACAACGACGCCACGTTCCGCGCGCTGAAGCTGGCGGGTGATGGCGGCGACAGCCCGCCCCTGTCGTCGCCCGAATCAGCGGCAATCCGGGCCGAAAATGCCGCCGCTGCCGGAATCGAACCCGCCTGGCTGAGCCGCGACGACCACCTGAGCGGCCTGCTCAACGCACTGGAGCGCCATGGCCTGCGGCTGAACCAGATCGACAACCGCATCGATCTGGCTGACCGGCGTCTCGCCGACGCGCTGGTGGTACGCATCCGGCAACTGTCGGCACAGGCCGACAACGAGGCCGAGGGCTCGCTGCTCGCCCAGGGCGTGGGACTGGTCGAGCGCAACGGCGAGCGCCTGCTCGAACAGGCCCAGGCACTGACGAGCGAGCGCAAAGCCCAGGTCGAGCAGCAACGCGACACCTTCCAGACCACCGAGCTGCTGCGCGAAGCGCAAGGCCGGCTGCAACTGGACAGCTCCGGAAGAAGGGTCGGGCCCTGGCTGTGGACCCGGCAACGACTGCTGGCGCATCCGACCCAGCTGAGCCATCAACTCGACCGCATCCGTCAGCAACGCGAAACGGCCGGACTGCAGCTGATCGATCTGACCCCCAGCCGACGACTGGCACACAGCGCACTGGCCTCGACCAACCGCGCGAGCGGCGGCGACCCGGCGCTGACGGCGCTCCGGGAAGTCCATGTGAACGTGCTCGATCACACCTGGCAAACACTCAACCGACGTGTCGACGCGCTGATGCAATCGGAGACGGCACTGCTCGCACGCATCGCCGCGACCCGCGATCTGTGGCAGATCATCGACCGGCAGTTGTTGTGGATTCCCAGTCACCCACCGATGCGCCTGGCGGCGCAGCACGGTCTGCATCAGGCGTTCTATCTGGGCGTGCTTCGACCCGGCAATCCGGTGGCGGTCGGCACCGCCGCGATCCGTGCCAACCTCGCCGATCGGGCCATCGGCTACGGCGTGATCGTCGCCGCCATGCTCGCGCTGCACTGGCTGCGTCGCGACACTCCCCGGCGCCTGGCCGTACTCGCGCGCGCCAAACGGGCGGTGGTCAGCGATCGCTTTTCGCTCACCCTCAAGGCGCTGGTCTGGACGGTCCTGGCGGCGCTGCCCTGGCCCCTGCTGCTCTGGCTGATCGGCGATGTCCTGATCGATCGTGACGCCGTGCTGGTCAGCCGGGTCGCCCAGGGCCATGCCATCAAGGCCTTGGCGCCGCTGCTGTTCTGCTCGCTGTTCCTGTACTGGGGCAGCCGGGAAAACGGGCTGTTCCGTGGCCATCTGCGCTGGCCGGATCGGCGCTGCGACCTGCTCCGCCGCTACCTGCCGGCGATGACCGCCGTGCTGCTGCCGCTGTACGCCATCGCCGAAGTGGCGATCACCCACAACATCTCGTTCATGCTGGACGGCCGCGCCGTCGATACACCGGCGCGACTGGCCCTGCTGGCCTTGTGCGGATTCGCCCTGTGGTCGACCTGGCGGCTGTTCGCGCCGGGCGGATTCTGGCGCCGGCGCGAAGGCAGCGAGTCCGGGCCACTGCGCTGGCTGACACGACTCACTCTGGCCGGGACCCTGGTCGTGTGCCTGGTGCTGGTGCTGGCCGGCTACATCTACTCGGCGTTCGTGCTGATCGGCGCGTTGCTCGCCAGCGTCGGCATCGCCATTGTGGTGACCCTGGTGCACGGACTGCTCGCCCGCTGGTTCCTGCTCGGCGAGCGACAGCTGCTGCAGCGACGACGCGACCAGCGCCCGACCGTGCGCGCCGATGCCGATGCGCCCATGCCGGATGCCGAGGACTTTCCGCTGCAGACACTCAACGACCAGTCGCGACGTCTGCTCGCTGCGGCCTGGGTGGTGATGCTGGTGCTGGGCCTGGGCTGGGTCTGGGCCGACGTGCTGCAGGCGTTCATGCGCCTGGACGACATCACCCTGTGGCACTTCCAGGGCAGCGATGGTGAGGGCCAGCGCGTGGCCATGCCGGTGACCGCCATGTCGGTCCTGCTCGGGCTGACCACCCTCGTGGTCACCTTCGTGGCGGCGCGCAACCTGCCCAGCCTGATCGAGATCGGCCTGCTGCCATTGCGCGGTATCGATGCCGCCACCCGCTACGCCACGATCAGTGTCGCGCGCTACGCCATCGTCATCGTCGGCATCCTGGTCGGCCTGAGCCTGTTCGGCCTGCGCTGGTCGCAACTGCAGTGGCTGGCCGCGGGCCTGACGGTAGGCCTGGGTTTCGGCCTGCAGGAAATCTTCGCCAACTTCATCTCCGGCCTGATCCTGCTGTTCGAGCGACCGTTCCGGGTCGGTGATGTCATCACCGTCGGCGACCTCTCTGGACGCGTGGTCACCATCCGCACACGTGCCACCACGATCCTGGATTTCGACAACAAGGAGATCGTGATACCGAACAAGACCTTCATCACCGGGCAGCTGGTCAACTGGACCCTCAGCGACAGCGTCACGCGAATCACCATCGCGGTGGCGATCGTCTACGGCAGCGATCTGGACAAGACCCGCGCGCTGCTGCTGCAGGCGGCGCAGGAGAACCCGCGGGTGCTGTCGGACCCGCCGGCCAGCTGCGTGCTGGCGGTGTTCGGCGAACGCGCCCTGGAGTTCCAGCTGCGCGTGTTCGTCGGCAACATCGCCGACCGCATTCCGGTGCAGGACGAACTCAACACCCGGATCAGCCAGCTGCTGTCCGAACACCGGATCGGCGTGGCTTTCCGGCCGCGCGATCGTGATCCGGAGCTGGACCGCAGCGACGACGACGATGACAGCCTGTCCGTGCCGCGTGCGCCGCTGGCCTGATCGCCACTGCCGTCTCGTTCGCCGCTGCCATCACGCTGCAATCGCGACGGCTTTGTTCTCCCCGAACCAGTCGCGCGGCCGACGCATCGCCTGATCCGATCCGTGCGGCTGATTCGCAAGGTACCCGTGCCCGCCCGTCTCAGTCCGCGGGTTGCGCGCCGTCGTCGGCGTCCAGCAACGCGATCAGACGCGCGGCCATCGCCGGCAGCCGATACACCTGCGCGAGGTGGTTTTCGGCATCGGCGCGCACCCGTTCGCGGCCCAGGATCCGGGCCAGCTCGTCGATGCGTTGATGGAAGCGGCGATCCATGGCTGCTTCCCGACCGGCGGCGATCTCGCCTGCCAGCAGCCGTTTCAGGACACCATCGCGACCACCCAGATGTCGATCCACTACCTGCATGGATTCGTTGGGCGTGTCCAGATAGGCCTGCGGAAACAGGCTGGCGATTTCCGCCAGGGCGTCCAGGCCAACGCCATCGGCGACAGCCCGATAGAAACCCAGCCGGTCGCGCGGATGGCGAGCGATCGCGGCATCGGCATCGAACCCGGTCACCACCCGCAGGTAGATGAAGAACTGCTTGACCTCCAGATAGCCGTGCCGGCTGCCTGACAGGCGTTCAGCGCGCTGCTCCTCGAACAGCAACCCCAGCTCACCGCTGGACAGCACATCCTGGGAGTGGATGTACTCGTGCACCACCAGCGCGATGCGGCGCGCACGCTCGTCCTCGTCCTGCTCGTCGATGGCAAGAATCTGCTCGGCATAGGGCCGGGTGAACGCCAGCACGGTGTGATCGCCCAGATCATGGGACCACAACGGCGGCAGCCAGCGCTGGTCCAGGCCGAGCGCCTTGGCGAAGGCCTCGGCACGCGCGCTTCCCGGTGCGAAATCCACCACCACGATGCGGAATGGCCGCTCCTGTCCTGACCGCAAGCCCAGCTTTTCACGCACCGGTGCCAGCCAATCCCGCTGGACCACCAGCTCGCCAACCTGACGGCTGCGTTGGTCATCGCGGTGGCTCGCATAGATCGCTGCCCGGTGCGCAAGGTCCGGTGTTTCGCCAGCGTGGCGGTCGGGCCAGGGCTCGCGCGGCTGCAGATGCTCCCTGGCCAGCAGGTACACGGCGTGCTGCAGGAACCCGACGTCGCCGGCTGCCTGCCGATGTCGATGCGCCAGCGCAAAGAGCAGGGACAGGCGCGCGTTGTCGTCAAAGAAGGCTGGCGCCACGCGGAACGGTGCCAGGGCGATCCGGACGACCTCGAACAGCGCATCCCGATCGGCAGCCAGCGACGGGAAACCGGCAGCCAGCAACCGGCCGTGGGCGAGGCCCAGAGCCTCGACGAGTGCCTCGGCGTCCAGCCACGACCGCGGATCGACCTGCTGTGATCGGTCACCCGCCGCCGTTGCATCGGGCGAGGTCCGAGCCAGCGCACAGCCCGCGACCGTGCCCAGCACCAGCGCGACCGCCAGCAGCCAGGCCGGCGCCGGCGCAGGACGGGAGAAGGCGCGGTCAAGCGTCCGTGGTACGGACCAGCGGTACCGGAGCGGAAGCCGACAAGACGGCTTGGCTTGCCACATCGAGCGCGTATTCGCTGCGATGGTCGAGTCCTGCCGCAGCGATCGAAACGCGATCAGGGCCCGTTCGCAGGCCCCCGGGCAGCGCGCGGTGTTCAGGCGTCCAGATCCGGGATGAGTTTTCCCTCGATCCAGGCGATCTCGTCCTTCAGACGGAGCTTGCGCTTCTTCATGCGTACCAGCATCAGCTGATCCGCAGCCGGATCCGTGCCCAGACGCCCCACCAGGGTGTCCAGGTCGCGATGTTCGGACTTCAGATCGGCAAGGCGCCTGGCGAGTGAAACGGGCTGGATGCTGTCCATGGCGGGGCGATTCGGGCAGCGTCGAGCATAGCCGGAGCGGCCCCTTCCCGCCATGCGCCGGCACGCTTGCCGGCGTCCGCCAGCAAGCTGCCGCTGACAGGGGCAGGCGCATCGGCGATCATGGGCACTGGCGCCGTCGACACCCACCTTGCCGCATTGAGCACACGCACCACCCCGTACTGGCCGCAGTTCGTGCCGAAACTGGTCACGGTGCTGCGCGAAGGGTACGGTCTGCGCGACTTTCGCCACGATCTGTTCGCCGGCCTGACCGTCGCGGTGGTGGCACTGCCATTGGCGATGGCGCTGGCAATCGCCTCGGGAACCACGCCGGAAAAAGGACTGCACACGGCGATCATCGCCGGCTTCCTGATCTCGGCCTTCGGCGGCTCGCGGGTCCAGATCGGCGGCCCCACCGCGGCCTTCATCCCGGTGGTGTTCAACGTGATCGAGCGCTTCGGCTACGGCGGCCTGATCCTGTGCACGCTGCTGGCCGGCCTGATCCTGATCGCCGCCGGCCTGATGCGGGTCGGCGTGCTGATGCGCTACATGCCGCAGCCGGTGATCACCGGTTTCACCGCCGGCATCGGCGTCACCATCCTGATCAGCCAGGTCAAGGATGCGCTGGGTCTGGACATCGAGCGCCTGCCCGGCGAGTTCATGGAACGGCTGCACACCTACGCCGAGCACATCGGCAGCTTCAACCCGCTGAGCATCGCCCTGACCCTGGGCTGCCTGGCGCTGATCATCGGCCTGCGCCGCTGGCGACCGGCCTGGCCGGGTTTCCTGCTCGCCGTGCTCGCCGGCACCGGCGTCGCCCTGCTGTTCTCGCTGTCGGTGCCGACCATCGGTTCGGTGTTCGGCACGATTCCCTCGGCGCTGCCGCAGTTCGAACTGCCGGTGATTCCGTTCGAGCGCACCGCCGAACTGTTGCCGGCGGCACTGACCATCGCCTTCCTGGGCGGCGTCGAATCGCTGCTCTCGGCGGTGGTCGCCGATGGCATGACCGGCGGCCGTCACCGCAGCAACGGCGAACTGGTGGCGCAGGGCGTGGCCAACATCGGCTCGGCCTTGTTCGGAGGCCTGCCCGCCACCGGCGCCATCGCCCGCACCGCCACCAATGTCCGCGCCGGTGCGCGCTCACCGGTCGCCGGCATCCTGCACGCGCTGTTCCTGCTCGGCTTCATGCTGGTGCTGGCACCGTGGATGAGCTGGGTGCCACTGGCTGCACTCGCCGCCGTGTTGCTGGTGGTGGCCTGGAACATGAGCGAGATCGAACGCTTCCGGCATCTGATGAAGGCACCGTTCGGTGATCGCGTGGTGCTGCTGACCACCTTCGTACTGACCGTGGTGTTCGACCTGACCGTGGCGATCCAGGTTGGCGTGGTACTGGCCGCGTTCCTGTTCATGCACCGCATGAGCGAAGTCGTGGCACTGGAAAGCGACATTCGGCTGATCGACGACGATGGCGATGATCACGACGAGGCGCAGACCGACCAGCGCGATGTGCTGCCACCCGGCGTCGCCGCATTCCGCATCAGCGGCCCGCTGTTCTTCGCGGTGGCCAACCGGCTCGACAACGTGCTCGACCAGTTTCCGGACAAGCCGCAGGTGTTCATCCTGCGCCTGCGCCTGGTGCCATTGATTGATGCCTCCGGCGCCTCGGCACTGGAAGGCTTCCTGGACCGCTGCCAGCGCCAGAACATCGCGGTGATCTTCGCCGCCCTGCAGCCACAACCGGCCAAGGTGTTGTTGAAGATGGGCCTGAACCGACACCCCGCGCTTGTCGGCGAAGCGGCCGATTTCCATGCCGCCATCGCCCGGGCCAGTGAGCACCTGAAGTCCCGGCAGGTGCCGTGACCACCGGGACGGCGATGCCGAGCCGACCTGTCGGCGGATCACGCCGGACCGTCTGACGACGATCGCTCGACAGCCGCCGGCGCAGCGCGGCGTCGCCGCTATTCGAAGCCGTCGGCAAACAGGCGGTCGCTGCCACGGACCATGACCGTGGCTTGGATCAGGCCGGTGGCGGTGTTCCACATGCCGCCTGCCGCCTGGCCCTGCGCTCGAAGCCAGATCACGGATTCCGTTGCCGGCATGGCGACGCCGCGAACGGCCCAGCCACCGGCAACACGCTCGAATGTCGCGACCGGACTGAAGTCGACGCCGTCGCTCGAGATCAGCAGGTCCGGCGGCAGCGACAGTTCCGGCCCGACACCGGATCGGCGCCAGATCAGACTGTCATCCTCCACCGCCAGGGATTGCCGCGCGGTCTCGGACAGGCTCAGGCGCGCGAGCCGGTTGCGCGACTGGCCGGCGATCGATCCGAACCTGCCACCGACAAGGATGTGGCCGTCGGGCTGGATGGCCAATCCGGCGACCAGATCGTCGGCGTCGGCCTGGAATCCGCCATCGACACTGCCGTCCGGGTTGAGTCGGGCCAGGTTTCCGCGGCTCAATCCATTCAGCAGCCTGAAGCCGCCAGCGATCACGATGCGGCCATCGAGCTGGGTGGCAATGCTTGTCACGGCGCCATTGCTGGCCAGCACGAATCCGTCGTCGACGCTGCCGTCAGCATGCAGCCGGGCGATGTAGCTGCGTGACTGGCTGCCCATCATGGTGAATAGGCCGCCGACCAGAATTCGGCCATCCGGTTGCAGCAACACGGTTTCCACGCGGCCGTCGGCATCCGGATTGAAGTCCATGTCCAGGCTGCCATCGGGGTGCAGTCGCGCGATGCGGTTGCGGGGATGCCCATCGATCGTCCGGAACAAGCCACCGATCAGGATGCGGCCGTCCGGCTGAAGGGCCACGCTGTTGACCTGACCATCGACATCCGACTGGAAGCCCGCATCGACACTGCCATCCGGATGCAGACGGGCCACGCGATTTCGGACCTGTCCGTTGACGGTCGTGAATTGACCGCCGATCAGGATGCGACCATCCGGCTGCACGACCATGCCGAACACCGCGGCTCCGACTTCCGGATGGAAGTCCGCATCCAGGCTGCCGTCGATGTGCAGACGAGCGATCCGCTGACGGATCTGGCCGGCGATGGTGGTGAATGCGCCGCTGACCAGGATGCGCCCGTCCGGCTGGGTGGCCAGGCCGGATGCGCCTTCGCTGCTGCCATGGTCGATGCTCGCATCGAAGCTGTCATCGAGACTGCCGTCGGCGTTTAATCGAGCCAGGTCGCTGCGCGCCTGGCCGTTGATGCCGGTGAAACGACCGGAAATCAGGATCCGGCCATCGGTCTGCACGGCCAGGCCATACACCTGACCTTCGAGGTTTGGTCTGAAGTCGATATCCAGACGGCCGTCGGCGTGCAGACGGGCGATGTGATTGCGCACATGACCGGCGACCTGTGCAAAGCCGCCGCCGACCAGCACGCTGCTGTCCGGCAGTACCGCCACGTCATAGACCGGCGCCTGCTGCGGAAAGGCCCTGTCGCCAAAATCGGCATCGAGACTGCCGTCGGCATGCAATCGAGCGACACGCTGACGAGGCTGGCCGCCCAGCGCCGTGAAGCTGCCGCCGATCACGATGCGCCCATCGGGCCGCACGGCCACGCTGTTCACACGGTTGTCCGGGTTCGGATCGAAGCTGGCGTCCAGGCTGCCATCGGCATGGAGCCGGCCCAGATAGTTGCGGCTCTGGCCGGCCAGTGCGGTAAAGCCGCCGTGGACGAGAATGCCGTCATCGCCTTGCACCGTCAGGCCATAGACCGTGCCGTTGGTGTTCGCGACGAACGCGGCATCGAGACTGCCATCGACATGAAGCCGGGCGATGCGGCTGCGCGGCTGGCCGCCCAACGTGATGAAGTGTCCGCCGACCACGATGCGGCCATCCGACTGCAACGCGATATGTTCAACACCACCGTCGGCACCCGGGTCGAAGTCGGTGTCGAGGCTGCCGTTGGCGTTGACGCGGGCCAGGTTGTTGCGGCTGCTGCCGGCGATGGTCGTGAACAGGCCGCCGATCAGGACGCGGCCATCGGCTTGCACGCTGAGCGCGAACACGAACGGAAAGGCATCGTCGATGCTGGCGTTGAAGCTGGTGTCCAGACTGCCATCGGCATGCAGCCGAACCACGCTGTTGCGCAACGTCGCGCCGACCTGGGTGAAATGACCACCGACCAGAATGCGACCATCGTCCTGCTGGCTGATGGTGTTGACCTGGACATGGCTTCCACCCAGCTGTGCATCGAAGCTGCTGTCCAGACGGCCATCGGCCAGCAGGCGCGCGATGCCGCGGCGGCTGCCGCCAGCGATGGTCGTGAAGCCACCGCCGACCAGAATGCGGCCGTCTGCCTGCACGCGCTGGGTGTAGACGACGCCATTGGCATCCGGGTCGAAGGCATCGTTGGCGCTCTGCGCGGTCGCCGTGGCGGTCAGCGCCATCAGGACAAGGGCCAACCCTGCCAACAGCCAGCAGCGGCGTGCGACTTGCGGCGACCCGTGCGGCGTCGCCACGCGAGCAACGCTTCGATGCGTGTCAGCCGGGCAACGCGGATGGGCTTCAAGGGTCATGGCAAGGGATCCTGATGGTGAGCGGTCGGCAGTGAGGTCACCTGGGCGAATCCGGAACGTTCGCGACTGCCGCCGGGTCTGGGCCGATACGACAAGCCCTGCGGGTGATTACAGGCGCGCTGTGCCGGATCGGCCTGCGATCCCTCGGTCGAACCCGGACGATGTTGTTGTCGGCGATTGCCGGCTGCGGATCATCGAAGTGATCGCGATTCCCTTGGCCGCGCGCGACCACGACTCATCGATCTGATGACCTTGCTGCCGACGACTGCGGATAGAATGAGCCACTTCGAGCCTGTTCTCCCCTCCCGCCCATGTCCGTCGCAGCGCGCAAGACTCGTCACGAGAGCCACAAGCTGGCCAAGCGCTTGCGCCGATTGACCGGTCAGGCGATCGCCGACTTCGGCATGATCGAAGACGGCGACAAGGTCATGGTCTGCCTGTCCGGCGGCAAAGACAGCTACACGATGCTGGATCTGCTGCTCACGCTGCAGGCGAAAGCGCCGGTGCGCTTCGAGCTGCATGCGGTGCATCTGGATCAGAAGCAGCCGGGCTACGATGCGCAGGTGTTGCCGGGCTGGCTGCGTGGCATCGGTGTGCCGTTCACCATCATCGAGCAGGACACCTACAGCGTGGTCCAGCGCGTGGTGCCGGAAGGCAAGACCATGTGCGGCCTGTGTTCGCGGCTGCGGCGCGGTGCGCTGTATCACCACGCCGAACTGCACGGCTTCACCAAGATCGCGCTGGGCCATCATCGCGACGACCTGATCGAGACCCTGTTCCTCAACCTGTTCCACCACGCACGCATCGCCGGCATGGCACCCAAGCTGCTCAGCGACGACGGCAGGCATGTGGTGATCCGGCCGCTGGCTTACTGCAGCGAATCCGACATCGTCGCGTTCGCCGCCGAGCGCGGCTTCCCGATCATGCCTTGCAACCTGTGCGGCTCGCAGGACAACCTGCAGCGTCAGGCCATCAAGCAGCTGCTCGGCGACTGGCAGCGACGCTTCCCCGGACGGGTCGAGAACATCGCGCGTGCGCTGGGCGATGTCCGTCCAGCGCAGCTGGCCGACCGCACCTTGTTCGATTTCGCTGCCCTGGGTCGACACAGCGACTCGCCGATGCCCGACAGCCATGCCTGGCTCGCCGGCAGCGATGGCGAGCGCGACTGACATCATCGGCACCCGACACCCCATCCTCCCTCCCGCACGACCGAATGTTCCGAAACCTCATCCTGTTCCAGCTCGCCGACGCCAAGCCACCCAGCCACCAGGACCTCGAAAGCGCCCTCGAAGGCGCCCGTCTGCGATCACCTGGTCCGCAGGAACTGGCCACGCACGGTTTCATCTCGCCCTATGGCCGTGGCCAGGACGTGCTCTTGCATGGGCTGGGTCCGCACACCCTGCTCAGTCTCGGCAGCGAAACGCGCCTGCTGCCGGCGCAGGTGGTCAACGATGCCCTGGCCGACAAGCTCGATGCCCTGGCCGCCGAGCGTGGCCGCCGCCCCGGTGGCCGCGAACGCATGCGGGTCAAGGACGAGGTCATCACCGACCTGTTGCCGCGCGCCTTCATCAAGAGCACGCGCACCGATGCCTGGCTCGATCACGACAAGGGCTGGCTGGCAATCGACAGCAGCAGCCGCAAGAGCGCCGAGACGCTGGTGCACGCCCTGCGCGAGGCCGTGGGCAGTTTTCCGGCCACGCCGGTCGGTGCCGACGGTTCCGCACGCAGCCTGCTGACCCGCTGGCTGGGCGGCGACGACCTGCCTGGCGACTTCACGCTCGGCGACGAATGCGAACTGCGCGACCCTGGCGAGGACGGCGCGATCGCCCGTTGCCGGCGGCAGGATCTGGACAGCGACGAGATCCGCGAGCACCTCAACGCCGGCAAACAGGTCGCGCAACTGGCATTGACCTACGACGACCGCATCTCGTTCGTGCTGGCCGAGGATCTGACCATCCGCAAGCTGCGCTTCGGCGACGTGGTCATGGAGCAGCTGGGCGACATCGGCGGCGAAGACGCGATCGCCGAACTGGATGCCCGCTTCGCCCTGATGACCGCCGAGCTGTCGCGTCTGTTCGCGCGGCTGGACACGTTGTTCGAACTGTCATGAGCCTCAAGCGCGCCGTCACCGAACGCTGGCTGCATCTGGTCGCCAGCGATGGCAGTCCGCTGCCGATCCGCGTCGTCGATGTCGCCGGCGCCCGCCACCTGCGTCTGAGCCTGGGACGCAACGGCCCGCGCCTGAGCAAGCCCCGCTGGGTCGCGCTGCGCGAGGCGCAGGCCTTTGTCGAGGAA
The DNA here is from genome assembly GCA_035911475.1 of Lysobacterales bacterium. GTDB lineage: Bacteria > Pseudomonadota > Gammaproteobacteria > Xanthomonadales > UBA2363 > Pseudofulvimonas. The sequence continues at coordinate 98,934 of JAMHVM010000082.1, forward strand.
AAGCGCGAGTGGCTGGAACGCCACCTGTCGGCGCGCGACGAGTCCAGCGACCTGATCGAGCTGCCGGATTTGATCGCGGGCGCCTGCGGTCATCTGCCGATGCGTGGCCAGCGCCTGTCGCTGTGGATTGACTCGGCGACGCGACCCTCCCTGCAACATGCAGGCGACCAGCTGCGGCTGGCGCTGCCGGCCCGGGAACCGGCGCGGCTGCGCCGACTCGCCGCAGGCCAATTCCGCGCCTTTCTGGAACGGGAAATGCAACATGACTGCCAGGCCCTGCTCGCGCGTCATGTGCCAACCCTCGGCCGGGCACCGGTGCGCCTGCGACTGCGACCGCTGCGCTCATTGTGGGGATCGCTGTCGGCCGCCGACCACATGTCGCTGGATCTGGCGCTGATACTCATGCCGCCGGCGCTGCTCGAATACGTGCTGGTGCATGAGCTTTGCCATCTGTTCGAGCGCAACCACGGCGCGCGCTTCTGGGCACACGTGGCTGCCGTACTGCCCGACTACAAGCAGCGGCAGCGGCAACTGCGCGAGTGCGGCGAGGCCCACAAGCAGGCCTTGTCGATACTGCTGGCCGCGAGCGACGATCCCGCGCCGATCGGTAGTGGCGGCGCATTCGCCATCGACTGAATCGACACGCGTCCTGAGCGCGGCGCAGAACAGGCGTCTGCGGTCGGACACCGTGCTTCATGGCCGGTGCCTGGACGGTACGATCCATCGTCTCTGCGCCGGTCAGCCATTCCCTGTGGTGCTGACCGCTGCGTCGGCGAGGAAGCGCGTGATCACGGCAGCCAGCGGCTCCGGCGTCTCCATGTGCAGATGATGGTGCCCAGGGAAGCGGTGAGTTTCCGCGCGGGCCAGCACGGCCAGGCGGCGATCGCGCGTGGCCGCATCCATGAACGGCAGCGGCGGTTCGGCCAGCAGCAGTTGCAGCGGACAGGTGATGCCGCCCAGCAGCCCCTCGATCTGCGATTCGTGGGAGCGCAGCGGCGAGGTTGCTTTCAGGCGCGGATCGCTGGACCAGGCCATGCCGCCGGGCACCGGCTGCAGTCCACGCTCGACCAGTGGCCTGGCGGCGGCAGGCGACAGGTCGTTGACGCGTGCACGCACCGCCACGGCCTCGTCGATGCTGTTGAACACGCGCAAGCCATCACGCCCGCGCTCCTTCTGTCGCTCGAGCAGACTCTCGCGCAGCCGCGACAGCAACTGGTCGGGCGTCACCGCCAGCGGCCCGGCCGATTCGATCAGCACCAGACGATCGATCCGCTCGGGAACCGCGGCGGCCAGCAAGGCCAGCAGCGCACCACCCAGGGAATGACCCAGCCAGATGCTGCGCTGCCATGCCAGCTGATCGAGCACGGCCAGCAGATCGTCCAGATAGTCGACGTAGTGGTAGCGCGCGCCCTCGGGCCGATGCTCGGACCGGCCGTGGCCGACCAGATCGACCGCGACGATCTCGCAATTCGGCAGATGCGCGGCCAGGGCATCGAAACTGGCCGCGTTGTCCAGCCAGCCGTGCACCGCCAGCACCCGTGTCGGCGCGCCAGCGTGATGCACCTGCGCAGCCATGCGCAGGCCATCGCGACTGATGAACGACCGCTCGGTCACGCTCATGGCTGGTTGGCGATGTCGCTGGAGAAACCTGGCCAGCCGGCGCAGTGACGGCGAATCAGCGCAGCCAGGGTCCGGGCATGGCTGTCCTGCGCATTGAGCGCCGGGATGTAGCTCAGACCGTCGCCACCATGCTCGCGGAACAGCTCGTCGTAGCGGATGGCGATCTCTTCCAGCGTCTCCAGGCAGTCGACCGAAAAGCCCGGCGCCACGACGTCGATACGGCGAACACCCTCATCGGCCAGCCTGGCGATGACATCGTCGGTGTACGGCTGCAGCCACGGTGCCTTGCCCACCCGCGACTGGAAACATAGCTGCCACTGCGACGCCTCAAGACCCAACTCGCGCACGATGCCGTCGGCACTGCGCCGGCACTGGTCCAGATAGGGATCGCCGGCGTCGACGAAGGCCTGTGGCAGGCCGTGGAACGAGAACAGCAGGCGCTCGCCACGGCCGTGTTCCTGCCAGTGCGCACAGATGCTGTCGGCGACGGCGCGATGCCAGGTCGGTTCGTCGGCATAGCTGGTGATCCAGCGCAGCTCGGGCTGCCAGCGGCGACGACGCAGTTCGGCGGCAACGGCATCCAGCCCGGTCGCCGTGGTCGTAGACGAATACTGCGGATACAGCGGCAGCAGCAGCAGTTGGCCGGGATCGCTGCCCTCAGGCACGAGACTGGCCAGCGTCGAGGCGATGTCCGGCTGGCCGTAGCGCATGGCGCAGGCCACCGTCGCGGCCTCGCCCAGTTCGCGCTGCACGGCCGCCGCCAGATCCAGGCTGTTGACCAGCAGCGGCGAGCCGCGTTCGGTCCAGATGCTCTGGTAGGCGTGCGCGCTGCGTCCGGCCCGAAACGGCAGGATGACCCCGTTGAGCAGCGGCAGCCAGAGCCAGCGCGGCAGCTCGACGACCCGCGGATCACCCAGAAATTCAGATAGATAGCGTCGGACTGCGGCTCGGGTCGGAGCGGCCGGCGTACCCAGGTTGAACAGCAGCACACGTACCGGCGCATTGGCGGCGGGCGTCGTCGAGCCGCCCGGCGGGCGGGAAAGAGGGTCTTCTGACTGCAAAGGGCTCGCCCCGGAGTGGTCAGGGCAGGATAACACTTTGATCCCGCGCAAGAATGATGCTAGTCTCGCGAAACTACTAGAAACGCCCTGCCAATCGAATAGTCATGTCCACGGGCCGGTTCATCGCCAGCTTTTTGCTTTGCGCGTTGTCGTGCGCTTTCGCAGCGACCGCGACGGCGCAGCCGTTCGGCTACATCGTCAATGCCGGCGACAACACCGAAGACGGCAGCCACGACAATCTCTGGCGCGTCGATCTGGCGACCGGGCAAACCCAGCGCATCGGCCCGATCAACCTCCCCAACGCGAGCAATCCCCAGTCCGACATCGAAGGACTGGCGCTGAAGAACGCCAACGAACTGTACGGCGTCGACGACGGTGTCGACTCGCTGGTGATCGTCTCGCTGGCCACCGGCGCCGCCATGCCGCTGCAGCGGCTCAACGACAACCTGCAGTTGAACATGGGCGCCAGTGCGCTCGATCCTGGATTGGCGTTCGACTGCTCCGGCAACCTGCTGATGAGTTCTGCCACGCGGCGCACGCTGTACCGGCTCAACCAGAGCACCGGCCAGGCCAGTGTGGTCGGTACAGCCGGCGGGCTGGGCGTCAAGATCGGCGACATCAGCGTGCGACGCGGCGAGATCTTCGGCCTGGGCATCGACGGTGATGAAGGCCTGTACCGCATCGACGGCAGCAACGGCACCGCCACCCTGGTGGGCCGGTTCGGCGTGGAGCTGAAGCTGACCAATGTCGGCATGGACATGGACACCTCGGGCACGATTTGGGCCGTCGGTCATCTGGTCAACGGCCAGGGGCTGCCGCAACCCAGCCGCATTTTCCGGGTCAACCGGGAAACCGGCCAGGCTACGCTGGGTCCGACCACCAAGGTCGGCGTCAAGAGCCTGGCCATTCGTCGGCCCAATTGCAGCGATGGCGGTGGTGATGACCCACGCGGCAATCCGGCCGCTCACCCCGCACCGATCGGCACCCCCGGCGCGCTGCTGCTCCTGATCGTGTCCCTGCTGCTGGTGGCGCGACGCCGCTTCTTCTGATCGCCTGGGGCCGCCATAGCGGCCGATGAAACCTCCGGGTTAAGTCGCGGTCAACACGACCTGCGTCATATTTCACCGAGCTTTCACCCCGGAGATTCCCGCATGCTTGGCAAATTCGCCGCCCTCATCCTGAGCCTGGCTGTCGCTGCTGGCGCCACCGCCAACGACGAACTGATCGAACGCGGCCGGAACGCCGTGCGTGTGCTCGACCAGATGATGCAGATGCCCGAACACGCGCTGCCGTCGTATCTGCTGCGCGACGCCTACGCCATCGCCGTCATTCCCGACGTGGTCAAGGCCGGCCTGGTGGTCGGTGGCCGCCACGGACGCGGCCTGGTCGCGGTGAAGAACGAGGACGGCGTCTGGAGCAATCCGAGCTTCATCCGCCTCAGTGGCGGCAGCGTCGGCTGGCAGGCCGGCGTGCAGTCCACCGACGTGATCCTGGTGTTCCGCAGCCAGCCCGGCCTGGACACGCTGGTCAACGGCAAGTTCACCATGGGCGCCGATGCCTCGGTGGCAGCCGGTCCGATCGGCCGCAACGCCCAGGCCTCGACCGACGGGAAGATGCGCGCCGAAATCTACTCCTATTCGCGCAGCCGGGGCCTGTTCGCCGGCGTCGCCCTGGATGGTTCGGCCATCCGCATCGACAACCGCGCCAACCAGCGCATCTACGGCCGTGGCGTGACCCCGCGCCGGATCTTCGCCGGCGGTGTCAGCAACGTGCCCGAGGCCATCGTCGACTTCCGGGACCGCCTGGAAGAGTACAGCGCCCGCTGACCGGGCGGCGGGCGTTCGGCTCGGCTGGCCGCATGCGCTAACATTCCCCCAGCAATCGCAAGGAGACGACCATGGGTGGTTTCAGTTTGTGGCACTGGCTCGTCGTCCTGCTGGTCGTCGTGCTGGTGTTCGGCACCAAGAAGCTGCGCGGCATGGGCAGCGACCTGGGCGAAGCGGTGCGCGGCTTCCGCAAGGGTCTGCGTGACGACGAGCAACCGCCGAGCCTGAAGGCGGACGAGAAGCCTGGCGAAACCGTCGAGAAGACGCCCGACAACAGCGAATCCAACCGCCCCTGAGGCGGTTGTGGCGGCAGTCCCGTGTTCGACCTCAGCATGCCCGAGATGCTGGTCATCGCGCTGGTGGCCTTGCTGGTGCTCGGACCGAAGAAACTGCCCGGCGCGGCGCGTGCAGCCGGTGCGCTGATCCGACGCGCGCAACGCAGCTGGTCTGGCTTGCGTGCCGACATCGAACGTGAGCTGGCCGCCGATGACATGAAACGGCAGCTGGAAGAAACCCAGCGCGAACTTGCCGCCGAACGGCTCAAGCGCGAACTGCAGGCCACCGGCAAGGCGATCAGCGAAAGCCTGGATCCGACCGCGGAACCGCGCGCATCCCTGCCTGCCCCCGCGAGCGACGACGACCGTGACGACCGGCGCTGACGATCAAGACGCCGATCCCGGCGGCGATCGCGAACAGACCCTGATCGAACACCTGACCGAGCTGCGCTCGCGCCTGCTGCGCGCCGCCGCCGCCGTGCTGATCCTGTTCGTGGCGCTGATCCCGTTCGCCGCCAAGCTGTACGGCTACCTGGCCGAACCCCTGGCCAGCCGCCTGCCCGAAGGCGCCCAGCTGGTGGCCATCGAGGTGATCAGTCCTTTCCTGACCCCGATCAAGCTTGCCTTCTTCGTCGCCCTGTTCCTGGCCATGCCGTTCGTGCTCTATCAGGCCTGGGCGTTCGCGGCCCCTGGCCTCTACCGCAACGAGAAGCGCCTGGCGGCACCGCTGCTGGTGTCCAGCGTGATCCTGTTCTACGTCGGCTGCGCCTTCGCCTATTTCCTGGTCATGCCGACCGTGTTCGGCTTCCTGGTCGGCGTGACCCCGGAAGGTGTGGTGATGATGACCGACATCAGCCGCTATCTGGATTTCGCGCTGAGCCTGTTCTTCGCCTTCGGCCTAAGCTTCGAGGTGCCGGTGGCGACCGTGATCGTGGTCGCGATGGGCTGGCTGAGCATCGAAAAGCTCAAGGCCAGCCGCGCCTACATCATCGTCGGCGCGTTCGTGATCGGTGCGATCTTCACCCCGCCGGACATCCCGTCCCAGGTGATGCTGGCGGTGTCGATCTGCCTGCTGTTCGAGCTGGGCCTGATCGCCGCCCGTCTGCTGCTGGGCGGCAAGCCGGTCGCGGGCCGGTCCGACTCGACCTGATCGCCACCGACTCGATCGGCACCACCATCGCCGACCGCCCCGACAACCGCATCCCTGGCCCGGCGCCGCAGCGCCAGTGTCGTCATCCGGCATTAGACCAAAGTCTAATGCCGGGCTGAAAGGCGACTTTCGGAATCCACCCGAATGTTGACAAGCGCAAACCGGTGGAAACGCGCGCGATCAACCCCGGTTGAACAGCTCCAGCCAACCCGCGGCCCCGCGGGAGCGCGGGCTTGGACGATTCCAGATAAACACAATGCCTCCATCGCACACAGCCTCATAGCGCGCTATCATCCTAATGTTCCGTGCCATTGACTCCCGCCAGACGACTCATCGCCGGGGCCGTTTGGACCGTGGTCGGATCTTTCCGGCGAACGGTTCCGAAGAGAACTTGTTTACATACAACTGGAGAGACCATCATGAACGAACCCGCCGACGACACCCGCGATGCCAGTCTTCGCGTAGCCAAGCGCTATCGCGATTCCCTCAAGGCCGTAGCTGCGGTCATGGGCCGACCGCTGTACGACGTGACCAACGAAGCCATCGAGCTTTACCTGGACACGCTCAAGCTCAACGACACCATCAAGCAGTGGCGCACCCGCGCCCGTGCCAATGTCGGTGCCGTGGCTCCGAAGAAGCGCGCCGCCAAGCGCTGACCCGGCAAGGCCAGTCCCGGCGCCCACCCAGAACCCGGGGCTGGCACACACTGACGTTATAATTCGCGGTTTCCGCTGCCGCCGGACCGCGCGTGAACGCCCTTTCCTTCCAGGACCTGATCCAGACACTCAACCGCTACTGGGCCGACCAGGGTTGCGTGCTGCTGCAGCCGCTCGACACCGAGGTCGGTGCCGGCACCTTCCATCCGGCCACCTTCCTGCGCGCGCTCGGTCCCGAGCCCTGGAACGCCGCCTACGTGCAGCCCTCGCGCCGTCCCACCGACGGCCGCTACGGCGAGAATCCCAATCGCCTGCAGCACTACTACCAGTACCAGGTGGTGCTCAAGCCCAACCCCGACAACATCGTCGAGCTGTACTTCGATTCGCTGCGCGCGCTCGGCGTCGATCCGCTGGTACATGACCTGCGCCTGGTCGAGGACAACTGGGAATCGCCCACGCTCGGCGCCTGGGGTCTGGGCTGGGAGGTCTGGCTCAACGGCATGGAAGTCACCCAGTTCACCTACTTCCAGCAGGCCGGCGGCATCGAATGCAAGCCGGTCACCGGCGAGATCACCTACGGCCTGGAACGCCTGGCCATGTACCTGCAGAACGTCGAGAACGTCTACGACCTGATCTGGACGGTAGGCCCGCACGGCCCGGTCACGTACGGCGACGTGTTCCTGCAGAACGAGGTCGAGCAGAGCACGTACAACTTCGAGCATGCCAATGTCGAGGCGCTGCTGAAGTGGTTCGATGTCTGCGAGGCGGAAGCGCTCAAGCTGGTCGAACTCGGCCTGCCGCTGCCGGCCTACGACCAGGTCTGCAAGGCCAGCCACAGCTTCAACCTGCTCGATGCCCGCCGGGCGATCTCGGTGACCGAGCGCCAACGCTACATCCTGCGTGTGCGCACCATCGCCAAGGCCGTCGCCGAGAGCTACAACACGCAGCGAGAGAAGCCCGTGTTCCCGGGCTCGAAGCAGAAGGCGGAGGCCGCCTGAGATGAGCCAGACCCTTCCCCTGCTGATTGAACTGGGTACCGAGGAACTGCCGGTCAAGGCGTTGCCGGGATTGGCCCAGGCCTTCCGCGACGGCGTGCTGCAGCGGCTGGCCGATGCCGGCGTCGATTTCGACCGCGCCAGCGCCGAGCGCTCGCTGTACACCCCGCGCCGCCTTGCCGTGCGCGTGGATGGTGTCGCTGCAGAGCAGCCCGAACAAGCCAGCGAAGTGCTGGGACCCTACCTCAACATCGCGCTCGACGCTGACGGCCAGCCGACGAAGGCGCTGCAGGGTTTCGCGGCCAAGGCCGGCGTCGACTGGACAGCGCTGGAAAAGACGAGCGACAACAAGGGCGAGCGCTTCGTGCACCGCGCGGTGAAGCCGGGCGCCAGCACCGCCGAGCTGTTGCCGCAGATCATCGCCGAGGCGATCAAGGCACTGCCGATTCCCAAGCCGATGCGCTGGGGTGATCACGATTACGCCTTCGCCCGGCCGGTGCACTGGCTGGTGGTGCTGCTCGGCGATGAAGTCGTCGACTGCGAACTGCTGGGTGTGCGCAGCGGCCGGCTGTCGCGCGGCCACCGTTTCCATCATCCGCAGGCGATCACCGTTGCCTCGCCGGCCGAGTACGAAGATCAACTGGAACACGCCAACGTCATCGTTGACGCCGAGCGGCGCAAGGCCACCATCCGTGGCCAGGTCGAAGCCGAGGCCAGCCACGGCGGCGGCCATGCGCGCATCGACGAGGGCATTCTCGATGAAGTCAATTGCCTGACCGAATGGCCAGTCGCCATCGCCTGCGCGTTCGAACGCGACTTTCTGCGCGTGCCGCAGGAAGCGCTGATCGAAACCATGGAAAGCAACCAGAAGTTCTTTCCGGTGCTTGATGGCGAGGGTCGTCTGTCCGAGCGGTTCATCGGCGTCGCCAACATCCATTCCGGCCAGCCCGACGAAGTCCGCAAGGGCTACGAGCGGGTGATCCGGCCGCGCTTCGCCGATGCCCGCTTCTTCTTTGACGAGGACCTCAAGCAGGGCTTGAGTGCGATGAACGCCGGCCTGGCCAATGTCACCTATCAGGCCAAGCTGGGCAGCATCGCCGACAAGGTCGAACGCGTTGCCAAGCTGGCCGAGACCATCGCCACGCAAGTGTGCGTCGATCCGGCGCTGGCGCGTCGTGCCGCGTCGCTGGCCAAGGCCGATCTGCAATCGCGCATGGTCAACGAGTTCCCGGAGCTGCAGGGCATCGCCGGTCGCCACTACGCCTCGCAAGATGCCGCGCTGGCCGACCTGTCCGACACCGACCGCCAGGCACTGGCCGATGCGCTGGACGAGGTCTACATGCCACGCAATGCCGGCGACGACATCGCCCCGTCTAAGCTGGGTCAGGTGCTGGCGATCGCCGAACGTCTGGACACGCTGGCTGGTGGTTTCGCGGCCGGACTCAAGCCGACCGGCAACAAGGATCCATTCGCGCTGCGCCGTAACGCACTGGGCCTCGCCCGCACGCTGATCGAAGCATCGCTCGATCTCAGCCTAACGACACTGCTCGACACCTCGACTCAACTCGCAAAGGCTGCGACGGAATCAGGTGGCTTTTCGCTGTTTGTTCCAACCAGTGATGGCCGTGACAAAGATAGTGTCGAAATCGTCACCTTCGTGGTAGAGCGCCTGCGCGGCTACTACGAGCAGAAGGGCGAGTACGACGCCAACCGCTTCGAGGCGGTCGCCGCGGTCGAACCGACCTCGCTGGTCGACTTCGACCTGCGTTTGCGAGCGCTGCGCGAATTCGCCGGTAGCGAGGATGGCCAGGCGCTGGCCGCAGCCAACAAGCGCTGCGGCAACCTGCTGCGCAAGGCGGTGGAGAGCGGTGAGAACGTTCCCGATCAGGTCCAGGAACATTTGTTCGAGAACGATGCCGAACGTGAACTTGTTGCGCAAATCAACGCCGCCGAGCAGGTCGCCGCGCCGCTGTTCGCCAGCCGCGACTACGTTGCTGCGCTGGCGCGCCTGGCGCAATTGCGCCCGGCCGTCGACGCCTTCTTCGACAAGGTGATGGTGATGGCCGACGATCCGGCCGTGCGTGGCAACCGCCTGGCTCTGTTGAAACTGCTGCAGACGCAGTTCTTGCGCATCGCCGACATCGGCCGACTCGCCAGCGGCTGACTCGGATGCGCGGCTGGCGTGGCGGAATCGCCATGCCTGTCCGGTGACTTGCGGTTCAATCTGCCGCAGGTTGAGGCAGCGCACCGGCACACCAGGCCTGCCGGTTCCAGCGATCCCACGCGGCTGCGGCAGCCCCGGAGCAGCAGCCGCGCAGCCCTTCGGGGTGAGATCGAAACCGGCGTGACTACTCGAAACCGTGGGCGAAGATCAGTTCGCCCGATACCGATACCGTGACCGTCACCGTCGCCGGCACGAAATGGCCGTGTCCGTCGCTGGCCCAGTAACGGAATGTATCAACGCCGGTGAAATCCGGATCGGGCCGGTAGCCGATGGTGCCGTCGGCACGACGCCAGGCCAGGCCGTGGTTCGGCTGCACGATGCCGTCGACGATCAATTCGTCGCCATCGCCATCACTGTCATTGGCGAGGACGTCGATGGCCACCTCGCCATCGCGTGACACCGACGCGGCATCGTCGCCGGCAACTGGCGGCTGGCCGTCGAGGTTGATCACCCCGGCCTGGAAGGCATCGCGCCAGGCATGCCAGGGATTGCCGAGCAGCGCTTCCACCGCCGGTCCAAGCCGCACGATCAGGCCGTGCTTGTGGATCTGTCCGCTGGCGCGCTCGGTGAAGTAGAACGGCCAGATCACGTAGGGCACACCTTCGGACGTGCGGTGATAGCCCTGATTGGACACCAGATGGATGATCTCCTGGTTGGCGATGCCAAACCAGTCGGTGCCGGCCGGCACCGGCTGGCTGCCGATGCTGTCCAGCTTGCTGCCGACGAGATCGAGCTGGGTGCCCGCGCTGGTGGCGGGATTGGTGTAAGCCAGCGGTACGCCGCCGTTGAGTTCGATCTGGAAGCGTCCAGGCACCAGATCAGCGGCGCTGAGGATTCGATCCACCGCCGGGTCCAGATGCTGATAGTGCTGGGCAACGCCGGCGAACTCGGCGTCGATGACCACGTACTGCTTGCGTGTGGCCGGCAGCGCATCGGTGAACTCCTTGCTCAGCACCACACCGGTAGGCACGTTGGCGATGCGTGCACGGTGGATCACCATGTCCGAGGCATTGGTACCGAACTCGATGCCGAATGCGGCCGTGCTGAACGGCCCCGGTGTCTTGCCGATGATGTCGAAGTCTTCCAGCAGGTAGTGCGAGGTGTACTCCATGGCGGCGCCGGCACGAACTTCCCAGGCACGGAAGTCGGAAATATGGGTGTGGATATCGTGATGCTGGTTGGGATTGGCCTTGATCACATAGATGCCGACCGTGCTGGCAAAGGCTTCGTTGGCGTGGAAGTTGAGGATGGGCGGATGGTCCGGCGATTCCGGCGCAGCGCGACGCAGCGCTTCGGGCATGCTGAAGACCGAATTGGGAAAATTGCGCATGCGCGTGCCGCGATGCAGATAGACATAGCCGTGATTGACGCTGGCGGCGACGTTGCCGACATTGCGCACCATGCGGCCCTGGAACCAGTAACCGGCACCGGTGCGGCCCATGTCGTGGCTGGCGGTGTCGTTGCCGTTCTTGGGATTGAAGGCACTGTTGCCCCTCGCCTTGATCGCGATGTTGTTGCTCCACGAGCCGATCTCGTCGCCGGTCTCGGCGACGAACCCGGCACCATGGGTGTCGAAGCTGGCGTTGTCATGGAACACGGCATTGCTGGCGTGATGGACATAACCCCAGCCCGGACTGTGGAACACCGCGTTTCCGACCACCATCGCCGGCTTGTCGGCTTCGCTGATGCCGGTGAAGTGCAGATGCATGGCGTAGCGGGTGCGCAGGTTGGTGCTGGGTGTCATCACCGCGACCTGATCGGGATCGAAGCTGGGCACCGACTTGTCGGTGCGTCCCAGCTGGTTGAAGGCCGCGTAACGCACGTCGTGGTCGGTGTGATGCATGAGCATGACGTGGCCGCGGCGATGCAACGGTACGGACTGGCCGTTCTCGGTCTCGAAGCGGACGTTGCGGCTGAAGTTGGCCACCGAGGCCTTGAGGTCGGCGCGCGGCGTGGCGTGGTTGTACTGCAGTGTCTGGTTGAGGGTGATGGTGGCGCCGTCGATGGCGGCGACGGTCACCACCTCGTCCTGGGTGCCGAAGTAGCGCACCGCGTGGATGTCGTTGTCCCAGCGCCAGCCTTCGTAGTAGGTGCCGGTGAGTACCAGGGTGTCTCCCACCTCCCAGCCCTGCGGTGCCTGCGCTAGAACCAGGGTGTTCTGGCCGGCCAGCGGATCGACCGCGACCTTGCCGTGCACGGTCTTGCGCGCACCGTGGATGAGCACCGTGCCGTGACCGATCAGGCCACGGCTGAGCAGGTCCGGATCCCAGGCGATGTCGATGTCGCTGGCGGAAGTGAACAACACGCGCACCTGCACCTGCGGCGGCACCGGCGCATCGACCCGGCCGATCTCCAGATGCCCGGCCATGCCAACCTCGAAGGTGTCCAGGCGCACGGTGCTCGACTGCGTGGTTGAAAAGCGCAGCACGCCATCAACCAGCACACCGTGCAGCGCTTCGGTGCCATGGCCGGCGTAATTCACCGTGCGTCCCGGCGGCACATGTGCCACCGCGCCGTTGCCGGGCACGCCGTTGTCCCAGGTCGCCGGATCGAACCAGGCGCCGTTGGCAACCGCTGTGTGGGTGATGTCGTCGTGCCCGATGACATGCATGCCGGCGACCGCCGGCATCGCCGCACACAACCCGGTCGCCAGCAACAGGCGATACCCCAACGCGACAGTCATGGCGCAAGCCCCCTTGAACACCCGGTCGCAGTCTAGCGCTGGTCCTCGAAGCCGTTGGCGAAAATCCGGTCGCCAGGCTCGAACTCCACCGCGATGGCACAGTCATCCGTGATCCCGGTCGCAGTCCAGCTGCCATCACCGTTGTCGACCGGCTCGCAAGTGTCACCCAGAACACTGGCGACCAGCCAATGGGTGGCCGGGATGACCGTCACGGTGGCATCGCCGCCATCGGCCACGGCCTGTTCTTCCGGATCGAGCTCGCCCTCGCCGGCGATCACCGTGGCGGTGACTGTCCACAGGATCGGGTCGGCAACAACCGTATTGAACGCATAGACACCTTGCCTGGCCGCGTGCGCGCCGGTGCCGAAGGCCTGGAACAGCACATCGACCGAACCATCGGCTCGCCGGTCGGTGATCGCCAGGCGATCGATCACCAGCGCCATCAGACCAAAGGTGGTGTCGCCGATGCCGTCGCCGTCACTGTCCACCGGCGTGACCTGACTGGCGGCGACGATGGCTCCGTTGACGATGAGCACGTCGCGGCCTTCCACCGTGTTCCAGTTCGTGACCCAGTCGCCCTGATCGTTGAACACCAGTTCGTAGTCGAGATTGCCGCCCGCCAGGGTGTAGTTCGAACCCTGAAAGTCGAGCACATCGCCCTCGCGCAATGCCAGCTCGCCGTTGATGAACAACAGTTCGTTGAAGGTCGGCGGCCCCGGCCGGAACGACTGCACCCGGAAGCCGTAGTCGCCGCTGGCAGCGATGTGCGCCGCCTTGAATGCGCGGTAGTCCTCGCTGGGCAGGCCGCCGATCGCTTCCGGAATCAGCGCGCGCTCGCGTACCAGGGTGTCGGCCAGCACCAGCCCTTCGCCATTGAGCACCAGCACCGAGTCATCGTTGGCGGTGACGCCGTCGGTACGGGTCATGAAGATCTCGACGATGTGGTTGTCGCCGCTGCGCGCAACACCCACGGGCGTGAAGCCGTAGGCGCGCACCGTGGTGGAGCTGTCGACCGGATTGGGCACGTTGGGAAACTGCTGCCCCGGCGCCACCAGCACGCGCGGCGCGTCGGCACCGCTGCCCTGCGGATACCCCTTGATCAGCGACCAGTTCGGCGGAAATGTCGATGCCCCTGCCGGCGGCATCGTGTCCCACGTGGCGCGCCACACCGGCTGGTCGTCGCTCCAGGAGAAGGTGCTGAGGAAGTTGCCGTAGAAGTGATCGCCGGACAATCCCAAAGCCGTGGCCAGTTCCGCCGGCAAGGCGTTGCCAGCCTGAGCCACCGCGGTCGCTGCACCACCGGGGTTGTCGGCGGGCATTTCCCACAGGCGATACGGCGCGGCGGCTGTGGTGAACAAGACACGACCATCGGTGGACAGTGCCGCCATCGCCAGGCTGCTGGTGGTGGCGTCGCCGGTGGCCGAAGCGACAAAGCCGTAGAAGCTGCCGTCGAAATCCACGACCTCCGGGTCGCCCCAGAAGAAGTCTCCCAGCGGCGATCCGACCTTGACCACGAAGCCCGCGCCGTTGGAATGGATCGAGGTGCCGCTCATGATGGTGGGCGCCACCGGCGGAAAGGTGTTCGGCAGGCTGCGATCCTGCTGCAACAGCAGGCGTGCCGGCGACTCCTGCGCCCATGCCGGTTGCACCAGCGCCAGCGCCAGCGCCAGCGCCATGACCATAACCATTGTCGAAGCCGCCTTTGTCATCGTCCCGCTCTCCATGGCTGCCCAGGAAGGCTCAACCTTGGGCGATTTCCACAGTCGGGGCAAGTCGCGACGTGACAGCGTTCGCACTGGCGCGCATGTTGCATGCGCCGATCCGTGCTGCAAGAGCAGCGGATCGTGGCGATGCGGGGTCAACGCCGGTCAACGCAATGAAGCGTTGATCTTCGCCAGTGTCGCTTCGCCGGGGCACAACTCGTCGGCACCGAGTGTGTTCAGCGGCGCCGCCACCGTTCCCAGATGACCGTGCAGATCATCGGCGTCGGGGTCGATGTAGAGCAGGCCGGTGGCGACTTCGCCCTGGGCGTTGCGCTGCTGGATCAGGTTCATCGCAGCAAGCCGATCGCGTGGATCGTAGTCCTTGGCCAGCTTGCGCAGCCGCAGCCGCGAACCGTCGTGCTGTTCGACCTCGACCAGATCGCCTTCGGCGTAGTCGACGGCGATGGCAGCGCGCGGCGTAATCACGTCCAGCCGGTTGACCGCGTCATTGTGCTCACGCACGTAGTCGTAGCTCTTGGTACTGCCGGCATGATTGTTGAACGCCACGCAGGGGCTGATCACATCGATGAAAGCGGCACCGCGATGTGACAGTGCGCCCTTGATCAAGGGTACCAGTTGCTGCTTGTCGCCCGAGAAACCGCGCGCGACGTAGCTGGCACCCAGTTGCAGCGCCATGGTGACCATGTCCAGCGGGCTGTCGCTGTTGGCCACGCCCTTCTTCGACACCGAGCCCTGATCGGCGGTGGCCGAGAACTGACCCTTGGTCAGCCCATAGACGCCGTTGTTCTCGACGATGTAACTCATGTTCACGCCGCGCCGGATCGCATGCACGAACTGGCCGATTCCGATCGACGCCGAGTCGCCGTCACCCGACACGCCCAGGTAGATCAGCTCGCGATTGGCCAGGTTGGCGCCGGTGAGCACGCTGGGCATGCGTCCGTGCACGGTGTTGAAACCGTGCGACTGGCCCAGGAAATAGTCCGGCGTCTTGCTGCTGCAGCCGATGCCCGACAGCTTGGCGACCCGGTGTGGTTCGATGTCCAGTTCCCAGCAGGCCTGGATGATCGCCGCCGAGATCGAGTCATGCCCGCAACCGGCGCACAGCGTGCTGATCTTGCCTTCGTAGTCGCGGCGGGTGAAACCGATGGCGTTGCAGGCCAGGGTCGGGTGATGCAGCTTGGGCTTGGCGATCCAGGTCATGGCGTCATCCCCGATTCAGCGGTTACGGTCGATTCGCTTTCACCTGTAGAGCGGGGCTTGCCCCGCTGCGCTCTGAATCGATGCCGCGTTAAGCGGGGCAAGCCCCGCTCCACGGCGGCGAAAGGCAGGTGAAAGGCGATCATGCGACCTTCTCCCGCTGTGCGGCCGGGCGCAACCGGTCGGCGATGGCGCCGCGGATGAAGCGGGCGGTGATCGGTGTGCCGTCGTAATGCAGCACCGCAACCAGTCGCGCCGGATCGATGCCGAATTCGTTGACCAACAGGCTGCGCAACTGGCCGTCGCGGTTCTGTTCGATCACGAAAACCGATTCGTGGCCGTCGATGAACGCGCGTACGGATTCGGGGAACGGGAACGCGCGCACCCGCAACGTATCCAGCGCGATGCCGTCGCCATGCAGCAGCGTGATCGCCTCGTCCATGGCCGGTGCGGTCGACCCGTAGTAGATGGCGCCATGGCGCGCCGGCAGGTCGGCCCGACGCAGCACCGGCTGCGGCACCAGCGCCTTGGCGCTGTCGAACTTCTGCAGCAGCCGCTGCATGTTGTAGACGTAGTCCGGACCGCGCTCGGAATACTGGGCCTGCGGATTGCGCGAGGTGCCGCGGGTGAAATAGGCGCCCTTGTCCGGATGTGTGCCTGGCCAGGTGCGCCAGGGAATGCCGTCGCCATCGACATCCTTGTAGCGGGCAAACTCGGCGCCCTCGTCGAGCATCTGCGCGGTCATCACCTTGCCGCGGTCGTAGACCTGGCTGTCGTCCCAATCGAAGGGCTGGCACAGGCGCTGGTTCATGCCGATGTCCAGATCGGTCATCAGGAACACCGGCGTCTGCAGGCGATCGGCCAGATCCAGCGACTGCGCGGCGAAGCTGAAGCATTCGTGCGGGTCTTCGGGGAACAGCAGCACATGCTTGGTATCGCCGTGCGAGGCATAGGCGCAGGCCAGCACATCCGACTGCTGGGTGCGGGTGGGCATGCCGGTCGACGGCCCGCCGCGCTGCACGTTGATGATGGTGGCCGGAATCTCGGCAAAATAGGCCAGGCCGATGAACTCGTTCATCAGCGAGATGCCGGGGCCGGAAGTCGTGGTGAAGGCACGGGCACCGTTCCAGCCGGCACCGACCACCATGCCGATGGAGGCGATCTCGTCCTCGGCCTGGAGGATGGCGTAGCGCTTGTTGCCGTCGGCATCGAGCCGGTACTTGCCGCAGTATTTCTGGAAGGCCTCGGCCAGCGACGAAGACGGCGTGATCGGATACCAGGCACAGACCGTGGCGCCGCCGTAGACGCAGCCCAGCGCAGCGGCGGCATTGCCTTCGACGAAGATGCGGTCGCCGACATTGTCAGCCGCGCGCACGGTCAGCCCGATCGGGCAACCCAGGTGCTTCAAGGCCCAGTCGCGGCCCAGATGCAGGGCCTCGATGTTGGGCTTGAGCAGTTTCTCCTTGCCCTTGTACTGCTCGCCGATCAGCGTCTCGATCGCCGGCACGTCCATGTCCAGCAGCGCGCTGAGCACGCCGACGTACATGATGTTCTTGAACAGCTGGCGCTGGCGCGGATCGTCCCAGGTGGCGTTGCCGATTTCGGTCAGCGGCACACCGATCACCTGGATGTCGTCGCGGAACTTGGACTTCGGCAGCGGCTTGCTGTTGTCGTAGAGCAGATAGCCGCCAGGCTCGATCTCGGCGATGTCGGCGTCCCAGGTCTGCGGGTTCATCGCCACCATCAGGTCGACGCCACCGCGGCGACCTAGCCAGCCGTGCTCGTTGACCCGCACCTCGTACCAGGTCGGCAGCCCCTGGATGTTGGAGGGAAAGATGTTGCGCGGACTGACCGGCACGCCCATGCGCAGGATGGCCTTGGCGAACAGCTCGTTCGCCGAGGCCGACCCGGAGCCATTGACGTTGGCGAACTTGACCACGAAGTCGTTGACCGATTCCAGATTCACCGCGGCGGGGGTCATGCCGCCTCCTTACGCGGCTGATCGCAGCGTTTGCCGGCATAGCTCTCCTGCAGCAGGAACTGCTGCATGTCCCAGGCACCGGTTGGACAGCGTTCGGCGCACAGGCTGCAGTGCAGGCACACGTCCTCGTCCTTGACCATGACCCGCTGCGTCTTCAGCGGTGCCGACACGTACAGCGGCTGCTCCAGATTCAGGGCCGGCGCGGTCAGGCGCGTGCGCAGCTCGGCCTCGTCGCCGTTGACGGTGAAGGTGATGCAATCGGTGGGGCAGATGTCGACACAGGCATCGCATTCGATGCACTTGTCGCGCACGAACACGGTCTGCACGTCGCAATTGAGGCAACGCTGCGCCTCGTTCCAGGCGGTGGCGGCATCGAAGCCGAGTTCGACCTCGACGTGCATGCTGTCCAGTTTCTTCGCTGCTTCCGACCACGGTACGGCGTAGCGCTCGTCGGGCGAGACGGCGTTGTCGTAACGCCATTCGTGGATGCCCATCTTCTGCGATTCCAGCGCTACTTCCGGCGCCGGTCGCTCGTGCGTGTCCTCGCCCTGCAGCAGCTGATCGATGCTGATCGCCGCGGCATGGCCGTGCGCCACCGCCCAGATGATGTTCTTGGGACCGAACGCCGCATCGCCACCGAACAACACCTGCGGCAGGCTGGACTGGTGCGTGGTCTGGTCGACCACCGGCATGCCCCACTTGTCGAAGTCGATGCCGACATCTCGCTCGATCCAGGGAAAGGCATTCTCCTGACCGACCGCGATCAGCACCTCGTCGCAGGCATGGAACTCGTCCGGCTCGCCGGTCGGCACCAGTTGCCGGCGGCCGTTGTCGTCGTATTGGACGCGCACCTTCTCGAAGGTCATGCCGGTGAGCCGGCCGCTGGCGTGAATGAAGGCTTTCGGCACCCGGCAGTCCAGGATGGGGATGCCTTCGTGCATGGCATCCTCCTTCTCCCAGGGACTGGCCTTCATCTCGTCGAAGCCCGAGCGCACCAGCACGGTGACCTCGCTGCCACCGAGGCGACGCGCGCTGCGGCAGCAGTCCATGGCGGTGTTGCCGCCGCCCAGCACCAGCACGCGCTTGCCGACCTGGGTGACATGGCCGAAGTAGACATTGGCCAACCAGTCCAGGCCGACGTGGATCTGGCCTGCTGCTTCCTGGCGACCGGGCAGGTCGAGATCGCGACCGCGCGGCGCACCGCTGCCGACGAACACGGCGTCGAAGCCGTCGGCGAGCAATTCGCGCATCGAATCGATGCGCCGGCCACCGACGAAGTTGACGCCCAGATCCAGCACGTAGCCGGTTTCCTCGTCGATGACTTCCTCGGGCAGGCGGAAGCGCGGCACCTGGGTGCGCATGAAACCGCCGGCCTTGGCTTCAGCCTCGAAGATGGTGACCTGGTAGCCGAGCGGCGCCAGATCGCGCGCCACGGTCAGTGAAGCCGGGCCGGCCCCGACGCAGGCGATGCGGCGACCATTCCAGCGCTCGGCCGGTTTCGGCATGCGTGCACTGACATCGCCCTTGTGGTCGGCGGCCACGCGCTTGAGCCGGCAGATCGCCACCGGTTCGGGCTTGTCGCCATTGTTCTGCTCGACCCGGCCGCGCCGGCAGGCCGGTTCGCAGGGTCGGTCGCAGGTGCGGCCGAGAATGCCGGGGAAGACATTGCTGCGCCAGTTGACCATGTAGGCATCGGCATGGCGACCGGCGGCGATGAGGCGGATGTATTCGGGAACCGGCGTGTGCGCCGGGCAGGCCCACTGGCAGTCGACGACCCGGTGGAAGGTGTCGGGATTTCGGATGTCGGTCGGTTGCACCACGACCCTCGCTGCTGGCTGGCCGGACGCGCCGGTCTCGCTTGCTGCTGCGCGGAGTCTAGTCGTCTGGCGGCAAAACGCTTGCTGCGCCGCAACGGCTGGCGGCGTGCAAGCGCTGTCGCCGCATGACCGTTGCGGATCGTCGCTCGCGCGCTGAAGCGGCGGCGCCTGCTGCGTTGCGCTGGCGGCCGCTGGCAGTCCGTCGAATCCGGACGATGTTGTCCGCTCGTGGACATCGCCTGGCAGCGGCAGCGCGCTCTCACCGCGGAAAGCAAGGCTTCGCCCGATGGCCCCGTTCTTGCTTTCAACCCAGTCTGGAGACGCCAGACCCGACCCGGAACCCTGCCCATGATCGCCAGCCTGCTCCACGACCTGCGTATCGCCGCCCGCAACCTGCTGCGGGCACCGCTGATCACCGGCGCCACCGTGCTGACCCTGGCCATCGCCTGCGCCGGCACGCTGGCGACCTGGGCCATGGTCGAGGCGGTGTTCCTGCGCGCCCTGCCCTATGCGCAGGCCGATCGGCTGGTGGCGGTGTGGGTGGATCTGTCCGCCATCGAGGGCGAGATCGGCATCCAGGATCCGCGCCGGGAATGGACCAGCGTCGACCATTACCTGGATGTGCGCGACCAGGCCCGCAGTCTGGATGGCATCGTCGGCTGGCGCGGCTGGAGCCCGGTGCTCAGCGATGGTGATGGCGAAGCCGAGCGCCTGGTCGGCACCGCCGCAACCTGGAACGCGTTCCAGGTGCTGGGCGTGCAGCCGGTGCTGGGCCGCGGCTTTCTCGCCGAGGACGGCGTGGTCGACGCGCCGCAGGTCGCGGTGATTGGCCACGGCCTGTGGCAACGCCGCTTCGACGGCGATCCCGAGGTGATCGGTCGCGTGGTCGAACTCAACCGCATGCGCTACACCGTGGTCGGCGTGCTGCCGGCCGGTTTCCGGTTTCCCGACATGCCCGAAGCCGAGGTGTTCGGCGTGCAGCAGGAGCGCATCGGCGACCGTGGCTTCGCCGCGCTGCGGCAGTTCGCGCGGCTGGCACCGGGCGTCGGCATCGAACAGGCGCAGCAGGATCTCGACCTGCTGGCGACACGACTGCGCCAGCAGTATCCGGACACGCACCGCGGGCAAGGCCTGTTCGTGGAACCGCTGCAGGCCTCGCTCGGACGCAACGTGCGCGCGCAGCTGCTGGTGCTGCAAGGCGCGGCGCTGATGGTGTTGCTGATCGCCGCCGCCAATCTGGCCAGTCTGGCGGTCGCGCGCACCGCCGGTCGTCGCGGCGAGTTCGCGCTGCGCGGCATTCTCGGCGCCAGCCTGTGGCGACAGTGGCGTCTGCTGCTGGGCGAATCGCTGCTGCTGGCGATCGCCGGTGGCCTGGCCGGGCTGCTGCTGGCCACGGTCGGCCTGCGCCTGCTGACCACACTGTTCCCGCGCGGCTTCGCCTACGCCTGGGACGTGCAGCTGGGCGCCACCGCCGTGCTGGTCGCGATTGTCCTGTCGACCGGGGTGGCACTGGTCATCGCGCTGGCGGCCGTTTCCGCGATCCGCCGCACCACGCTGGCTGATGCCAACACCCAGGCCGGTGCCCGCAGCATCGGTGCCCGCGGCGGCAACCGGCTGGCCAATGTGCTGGTTGCAGCCAATTTCGCGCTGGCGCTGGCCGTCACCGTCGCCTCGATTCTTCTGCTCGACAGCCATCAGCGGCTGCAGCAGGTCGATCTGGGTTATCGACCGGATGGCGTGGTCGCCGGTGGCCTGCTGCTGCCGTCCGTGGTCTATCCCGAGGATGCCGAGCTGCGCACGGCGCAACAGCGTCTGCAGGAATCCCTGGAAGCGCTGCCCGGTGTCAAAGCGGTGGCGTTCGCGACCAGTGTCCCGCTCAGCCAGAGTTTCACCGACACGCTGGTGCAGCTGGAGGGCCGCAGCAGCAACCGACCGGATGGCCGCGCACACACCTGGATCAACGTGGTGTCGCGCGATTTCCTCGACGTCCTCGGCATGCGTGTCCGCGAAGGCCGCGGCTTCACCAGCGCCGATACCGGTGGCACGGCGCAGTCGGTGATCGTCAACGCCGCGTTCGTGCGCCAGCACTTCGCCGGCGACAGCCCGCTGGGCAAGCGCATGGGCGTCGACCAGGGGGAAGGCACGCTGTGGTTCGACATCGTCGGCGTAGTCGACGACATCCGCTTCTTCGGCGTTGACCAGGCGCAGACACCCACCGCCTACTTCTCGCTGGAAGCCTTCCCGCGCCGCAACCTGTTCCTGACCGTCCGCAGTCAGGTTGATCCGGCGCTCATCATCGCCGGCATGCGCAACGCCGTACGCGAACTCGACCCGGCGCTGGCCATGGCCGATGTGCGTTCGCTGCAGGACCGGGTCGATGCCGCCATCGCCATGCCGCGCGCGATCAGCCGCATCACCTTGCTGTTCGCGCTGTCCGGACTGCTGCTGGCCGGCATCGGCGTCTACGGCACGCTGGCGCACATGGTGCTGCGACGCACACGCGAACTCGGCGTGCGCCGCGCCATGGGTGCGGATACCGGCAAGGTGCTGGCGCTGGTGTTCGGCCAGGCCATGCGACCGGCGCTGCTGGGGATGCTGCTGGGATTGCCGCTGGCCTGGCTGCTGGCGCGCGAGCTGCGCGGCGTGCTCTACGAAATCGGTCCAGCGCAACCCTCGGCCTGGATCGGCGCCATCGTCGCGCTCGCGCTGGTGGCGCTGCTGGCCGCTGCCCTGCCGGCGCACCGCGCCACCCGCATCGAACCGATGGTCGCGCTGCGCCAGAATTGAATCAGCGTCAGCGCGTCCAGATACTGCGGTCGACGCCGTCGCCGAGTTCGGGGAAATCGGTGGCGTCCAGACGCGGTGACGGATTGCCGGCACGCAGCTTGCCGTCGTAGTCGCGGGTGAGCTTGATCGCGACGCCGGACAACATCACCACGGCGATCAGGTTGACCAGCGCCATCAGGCCCATGGCGGCATCGGCGGTATCCCAGACCAGGTCGATCTTGGCCAGGCAGCCCCAGACCACCATCGCCAGCGCGCCGATGCGCAAGCCGAGAATCGCGCGGCGGCCGCCGCCGAGGAACATGGTCGCGCTCTCGGCGTAGGCATAGTTGCCGAAGATCGAGGTACCGGCGAAAAAGAACAGCACGATGGCGATGAAGGCCGGGCCCCAGTCACCGAAGTGCACGGCCATGGCCTGCTGGGTCAGCACCGCGCCGTCGCCGCCGGCGGTTTCCAGCGCACCCGACAACACGATCATCAGCGCCGTCGCCGTGCAGATGACGATGGTGTCGATGAACACGCCAAACGACTGCACCAGACCCTGCGTGGCCGGGTGATGCGGCACCGGCGACGCCGACGCGGCGATGTTGGGCGCGCTGCCCATGCCGGCCTCGTTGGAGAACAGGCCGCGCTTGACGCCGTTGAGCAACGCCACCGCCAATGCACCGAGCATGCCGCCGGCGGCCTGCTCCAGGCCGAAGGCACTGCGCACGATCAGCGCCAGTGCCGCCGGCACCTGGGTGATGTTCACCGCGATCACCCAGCCGGCGAGCAGCAGATAGGCCAGCGCCATCACGGGAATCACGTACTCGGACACCTGCGCGACGCGGCGCAGGCCACCGAAGATCACCGGTGCCGACAGCACCACCAGCACCAGTGCCGTCCAGCCCGGATTTATGTCGAAGGCCACGTTCACCGCGCCGGCGATGGAGTTGGCCTGCACCGCACTGAACACGAAGCCGAAGGCCAGGATCAGGCAGACCGAGAACAAGGCCGCCAGTTTCGGCATGCCCAGACCGTGCAGCATGTACAGCGCTGGACCACCGCGATAGTGACCGACGCCGTCGCGGCGCTTGTACAACTGCGCCAGCGCGCTCTCGACATAGGCCGTGGCCATGCCGAAGAAGGCGGCCATCCACATCCAGAAGATCGCGCCCGGCCCGCCCACACCCAGCGCCAGCGCGACACCGACCAGATTGCCGGTGCCCACGCGCGAGGCCAGGCTGGTGCACAGCGATTGCAGTGGCGAGATTCCGGCGGCGTCGCCGCCGTTGCCGCGCACCAGCCCGCTGATCATCTTCGGAAAACGGCGCAGCTGGATGAAGCCCAGGCGCAGGCTGAACCAGATCCCGACCAGCGGCAGCACCGCCACCAGCACGTAGTTCCAGAGGATGCCGTTGACGGCGCCGACCACCGGCGACAGCAGGTTCTCGATTCCTTGCATCAGGTCCATGTCGGGCCCATTCCGCTCGCACAAGCGTTCGAGCCTAACATCCCGCGCCGATCTGTCCGAATGGCACCACCCACGTTGCCGGTGCCGTGATGGTGATCGGTGTCGATCAATTCACCGATGCGATTGCGCATGTCCGGTCGATCGCCGCTGCAGAATCATCGGCTTCGTCGACGGGTGGATTCGCCGGGTTCGCGGACAGCCGAAAACGCAAAAACCCGCGACGATGCGCGGGCTTGGAACTCCGTGGCTGGCAGGCGACGGCTGACTGGCTGGAGTTGGGCGCGGCTGGCTGGCGAGGGCTGGCTGGCAACGCCGGCGCAGTGTACGCAGCCCGGAATGGCCGTGATGAAATGAGAATCACTGTCAGCTTTGCGCGGGCGACGTACTTGCACGTACCCCTCATCGATGCAGGCCGCGATCACACGCCAGCCTGAAAACACGAGTGAAGAATCAGCGCCTGGGCGATGGCGACGGCCTGGTTCAGAACGGCCAGAACCGCGGAATGAAAATCACGCCCAGCACCCAGAAGATCAGGTTCAAGGGCAGGCCGACCTTGACGAAATCCATGAACCGGTAGCCGCCGGCGCTGTAGACCATGGTGTTGGTCTGGTAGCCCACCGGCGTGGCGAAGCTGGTCGAGGCGGCAAAGGTCACCGCGATCAGGAACGGTGTGGCATCGACACCCAGCATGTTGGCGGTGGACATGCCGATGGGCGTCAGCAGTACCGCCGCCGCGGCATTGCTCATGAATTCGGTCAGGACCAGCGCCAGCAGGTACATCGCCGCCAGCACCACATGCGGCCCGTAGCCGCCGAGCTGACCAATGGTGTTCTCGACCAGGAACGCCGCCGCACCGGTTTCGGTCATGGCCACGCCCAGCGGCAGCAGGCAGGCGAGCAGGATGATGATGCGCCAGTCGATCGATTCGTAGACCTCGTCGGCATCCAGGCAACCGGCCAGCACCATGGCCAGGGCGCCAACCAGCGAGGTGATCACGATCGGCACCCAGCCGATCGCCGCCACCGCGATCACCGCCACCATGGTCGCCAGGGCGAACGGCGCCCGCCAGCCGCTGGGCCGTTCCGCTTCGCGCTCGGTCAGCACGATCAGGTTGGAGTCGCTGCGCAGCGACTTCATCTCCGATTCCGGCGTCAACATCAGCAGGATGTCGCCGACATCCAGCGTGACGTTCTTCAGCTTGTCGCGCAGGATCTCACCACGCCGGTGGATGGCCAGCACGGTCGCGTCGTGGTGCCAGCGCCGATCCAGCGTGGCCAGACTGCTGCCGGCCACGCGCGAGGCCGGCGCCACCATCACCTCGGTGAGCACCTGGTCGACCTCGCGGAACTGCCGCGCCTTGAGCCGGAACTCGGGTTCCAGTTGCAGGCCGGCCTTCTTGCGCAGCTCGTCCAGCTTCGACCAGTCGCCACGGGCCAGCAGGATGTCGCCCTCGCGCAGCACCTGCGAACGCGGCGACCAGACCTTTTCCTCGCCGCGCAGCAGCTCCAGCACGTAGACGCCGTGGGTCTCGCCCAGCTTGGCATCGCCCACGCTCTGCCCGATCAACGAGGATTCCGGCATCACCCGCAACTCGGTGATGTACTTGCCCAGCTGGTAGTCCTCGACCAGTTCGGCGCTGCGGGTGTCGGGCAGCAACCAGCGTCCGACCGTGAGCAGGTACACGCAGCCGGCCACGAAACAGATCACCCCCAGCGCGGTGAACTCGAACATGCTGAAACCGGGATGACCCAGATCGCGCGCCATCGAGTTCACCAGCAGGTTGGTCGAGGTGCCGACCAAGGTGCAGACACCGGCCATCTGCGACACGTACGACAAGGGAATCAGCGCCTTGGACGGCGACATGCCGTTGGCCGCCGTCGCCGCCAGCACGATCGGCATGAACACCGCCACCACCGCCGTGTTGTTGACGAATGGCGCCACCACCGCGAGCACGCCGAACAAGGTCAGCAGGAACAACCACGGCGTGCGCACCCGCGAGAACAATCGGCCGATACCGGACAGGGCACCGCTGTTCTGCAGGCCCGCGGCCAGCACGAACATCGCCGCCACGGTGATCGTGGCATGGCTGCTGAAACCGCTCACCGCCTGGTTGGTCGTCACCAGCCCCAGCACCGCCAGGCTGACCAGCACCAGCAGCGCGACCGCGTCGATGCGCAGCTTTTCGGTGGCGAACAGGATCACCGCGCCGAGCGCGATGGCCAGGACCAGGGCAATCTCCAGGGTCATGAAAGGTGCGCATCCATCGTGCTGCAGCGACAGCGACACGCGAAGCCCACACCGATCTGTCGACTGCCGTCACCGGCGTTTTGCATGAATCATCACCACGGTTGTCTGCCAGTCGCGAATGCTAGCCCAGAGCCGCCGTCAGGGTCGCGATGAGGCGATGCGGTGACGGTGGCGTCATCGCAGACGGCAGAAGTCGGAGGCCAGCAGGCACGCCAGATTCGCGCCGGACTCGTGCTGACCAACCACCGTTCCCGCTGAGGAATGCGCGTTGCCGGAGTGCGGCTTTCATGCCGGCGCACCGACCGTTCACCGGATCGGGCCAGCATCCAGCGAGTGCGGTGAAGCTGGCGAATCGCCGACCGGGATCAGAGTCGCCGGGCAAACGCGACCGCGTATCCGGGCAGCCGCAGCCGACGTCCCTCCCACGTACCGGCGACCAGGCCGTGACCCTCGAGTATCTCCGCCTCGAACCCTTGCGGCAGTACCAGCTCGACCGGCTGGTTGCTGGTGTTGAACCAGGCGCAGATGGCCGCGTCACCGAGCTGGCGTTCGAACGCAAGTACCGGTTCGGCGACCGGCAACATGCGGATGTCGCCGCCAATCAGGGCCGGATGCTGCCGGCGCCAATGAAGGAATCGCCGCACCCGCTGCAGCGTTGAGCTTTCGTCGCCCAGCTGGTGTTCGACATTGAGCCGGTGATGATCGTCAGGCACCGGCAACCACGGTTCGCCGTCGCTGAATCCGCCATTGACGGTGTCGTTCCAGGGCATCGGTGTCCGGCAACCATCGCGACCCTTGAAATCCGGCCAGAAGGCGATGCCGTAGGGGTCGCGCAGCTGCTCGAACGACAGTTCCGCTTCGGTCAGTCCCAGCTCTTCGCCCTGATAGATGCAGACCGAACCGCGCAGCGAACACGACAGCGCCGTCAAGGTGCTGGCGATGTGCGCCGGCGCCGGCTGGCTTACCCAGCGACTGGCGACACGGACCACGTCGTGGTTGGAAATCGCCCAGCAGGGCCAGCCCTGGGTCATCCGCGATTCCAGTTGCTCGACAGTGGCACGGATGTGACCGGCGGAAAAATCGTCGGTCAGCAACTCGAAGCTGTAACCCATGTGTAGGCGGTCGTCGCCGGTGTATTCGGCCAGTGTCGCCAGCGAATCCTCCGAGGAGATCTCACCCAGCGCGGCGACCTGCGGATAGCGGTCGAGCAGCGCACGCAGCTCTTGCAGGAAGGCGAGATTCTCCGGGCGCGTGTTGTTGTACCAGTGGTACTGGTAGGCGTAGGGATTGTCCGGACTGAAGCCGCGCCCATTGCGCAGGTGCGCCGGCTTTGCCGGGTTGTCGCGCAGCTCGCGGTCGTGGAAGCAGAAGTTGATGGCATCCAGGCGCAGGCCATCGACACCGCGATCCAGCCAGAAGCGGATGTTGTCGAGCGTAGCGGCGCGGACCGCCGGATGATGGAAATTGAGGTCTGGCTGCGAGGCCAGGAAGTTGTGCAGGAAGTATTGCCGGCGCCGTGGCTCCCACTGCCAGGCGACGCCGCCGAAGATCGACAGCCAGTTGTTCGGCGGCGAACCGTCCTCGCGCGGATCGGCCCAGACGTACCAGTCGGCCCGTTCATTGCTGCGGTCCCGGCGACTCTCCTGGAACCACGCGTGTTCGATCGAGGTATGGCTGAGCACCTGGTCGATCATCACCTTCAGGCCGAGGCGATGGGCCTTGTCGACGATCGCGTCGAAATCGGCCAGCGTGCCGAACATGGGATCGACATCGCGATAGTCGGCGATGTCGTAGCCGAAGTCCGCCATCGGCGAACGGAAGAACGGCGAGATCCAGATCGCGTCCACGCCCAGATCGGCGACATAGTCCAGACGCTGCAGGATGCCGGGC
Source organism: Lysobacterales bacterium (assembly GCA_035911475.1). Taxonomy (GTDB): domain Bacteria; phylum Pseudomonadota; class Gammaproteobacteria; order Xanthomonadales; family UBA2363; genus Pseudofulvimonas. The sequence goes on from JAMHVM010000082.1 coordinate 126,517, forward strand.
AGGTCGCCGATGCCGTCGCCGTCGGTGTCCTGGAAACTGCGTGGGTAGATCTGGTAGATGATGGCACCACGCCACCAGGGATCACTGCTCATTCGGTTTCCCGCGACTGTCGAGCCTGCGTCGGCGCTGACGCCGCGGACGATCGCGGCGCGATGAAGCTTACCGGCAGCCGCCGCAGATCAACGGCGCCGAAACCGTCACCGGCGCCACGTGCATACGTATTCATCGTTCGCCTGCCGCCAGGGCCTTGGCGATGCAATAACTTGGCCCTTCGAAAACAGGTTCGCGCACGTGTCAGATTCTCGATCGCTTCGAACGCTTCCGGCCCTCCCGGCCGTGTCCCTGTGGCTGTGCGCAGGGTTGCTGTCGATCACACCGGTGGGGGCTGTGGATGCGGACGGCATCGCCGCGTGCGATGTCGAATCCTCGACAACGGTGCTGCAGGAAGACCGCTTGCCGGCTGGCCTGGCAGCACAGGCCATCTGGCTGGACCAGCGCCATCTGCAATGGCCGCAGCACGACGACAACATCGCTGGCGGCCGCTTCGTACTCGCGCATTCGGCCGATGCCAGGCTCGCCATCGCCGCCGACGGTTCGGTCACCGGTGCTGACGGACGCGTGGAACTGGAGGTTGTCAGCAGACCTCTGCCGCCGACGCTGCGCGATCGCTTTCCGCATCTGGATGGCGGTGTGGTACTGGCGATTCCGGAAACGGCCCGCGCCACCTTGCCGGAACTGTTGCGCCAGCAACTGCTCGTGCTGGCCCTGGATAGCGACCAGCGACCGTTGGCGGTGACGCGCGTGCAGATCGCCGGTGCACTGGACGCGCTGTATGCCGATGCCGTCGGCGAATCCGCGCTGGGCGCGCAGCCGGCAATGTCCTCGACCCGCCTCGCCCTGTGGGCACCCAGCGCGCGCCGGGTGTCGCTGTGCCTGTATCGCGACGGCACGGGAGCGGCCATTTCCCGTCAGCCGCTGATCCGCAACGACCATTCCGGCATCTGGCAGGTCGAACTGCCCGGCAACCTCGAAGGTGACTACTACACCTATCTGGTCGAGGTGATCGCGCCCGGCACCGGCCGAGTCATCAACCGGGTCACCGATCCCTATTCGCTCGGTCTGACCACCGAGTCGCGTCGCAGCCGGATCACCGATCTCGACAACGCCGCGCTGAAACCGTCCGGCTGGGACCGGCGGCAACGCCCGGAGCCCGCCGAAGCCGCGGTCGACCAGGTGATCTACGAGTTGCACGTGCGCGACTTCTCGGTCGCCGACGACAGCGTGCGCCGGGGATACCGCGGCCGCTACCTGGCCTTCACCGAGCCGCGTTCGCGTGGCATGCGCCACCTGCGCAGCCTGGTCGCGGCCGGCGTCACCGATGTGCACCTGCTGCCGGTGTTCGACTTTGCCAGCGTGCCGGAAGCCGATTGCCTGCCATCGCTGTTCGAAGGTGCCGCCGACGGCACCGGGCAACAGGCGCAGGTCGCGGCCATTCGCCATCGCGACTGCCATAACTGGGGCTACGACCCGTACCACTTCACCACGCCGGAAGGCAGCTACGCCGGCGATGCCGCCGACGGCACCGTGCGCATCCGCGAGTTCCGGGCCATGGTGATGGCCTTGAACGCGATCGGCCTGCGCGTAGGGATGGACGTGGTCTACAACCACACCTTCGCCGCCGGCCAGGATGATCGCTCGGTGCTGGACCGCATCGTGCCCGGCTACTACCACCGTCTGGATGCCGACGGTCACGTCGAAACCTCGACCTGCTGTCCGAACACCGCTACCGAGCACGCGATGATGGCGCGGCTGATGATCGATTCCGCCGTGGTCTGGGTGCGCGACTACGGCATCGATGCCTTCCGTTTCGACCTGATGGGACATCAGCCGCGTGCCGCGATGGAGCGGCTGCAGACGGCAGTGAATGCGGCGGCTGGTCGGCCCATCCGCCTGCTCGGCGAGGGCTGGAACTTCGGCGAGGTCGCTGACGGTGCACGCTTCGTGCAGGCCTCGCAGCGGTCGCTGCCCGGCAGCGGCATCGCCACCTTCAGCGACCGCGCCCGCGATGCCGTGCGTGGTGGTGGCTGCTGCGACAGTGGCGCCACGCTGGTTGCCGGCCAGGGCTGGTTGAACGGACTGAACTACGCGCCGAACGCGCTGGCGACGAGCGGCGGGGAAGATCGTCAGGCATTGCTGCGACAGGCTGATCTGGCGCGTGTCGGTCTGGCCGGTACCCTACGCGACTACCGCATGCGCCGGCACGACGGCATGGCGTCGTCGTTGTCGGCGATCGACTACGCCGGACAGCCGGCCGGCTACGCGGCCGAACCGGGCGAGGTGGTCAACTACGTGGAGAACCACGACAACCTGACCCTGTTCGACCTCAACGTGCTCAAGCTGCCGCAGGACACCAGCGCCGACGACCGCGCCCGCGTGCAGGTGCTGGGCAACGCCATCGTCGCCTTCAGCCAGGGCATCGCCTACCTGCACGCCGGTCAGGAAATCCTGCGCAGCAAATCGCTGGACCGCAACAGCTACGATTCCGGCGACGGTTTCAACCGGCTGGATTGGCGGCTGCGCGACAACGGTTTCGGACGCGGACTGCCACCGGCCTGGGACAACCAGTCCAGCTGGCGATGGATGCAGCCGCTTCTAGCCGACACCACGCTGCGGCCGACCCCGGCACAGATCCGCTGGACCCGCGACGCCGTATTCGACCTGCTGCGCATCCGCAACGGCTCGAGTCTGTTCCGCCTGCGCAGCGCCGAGGAGGTGCAGCAGCGGCTGCGCTTCTTCAACACCGGCCCCGACCAGGAACCAACCGTGCTGGTCGGCCATCTCGACGGCGAGGGACTGGCGGGCGCCGGCTTTGCCGCACTGGTCTATTTAATCAATGCCGACTCCCAGGCACATGCGCTGACCGTGCCGGAACTGGCCGGTCAGACATGGCGCCTGCATCCGATCCAGGCCAGCCGCCGCGCTGCCGATCAGCGGCCGCGACGCGACGCCCGCTACGACCACGACAGTGGCCGCTTCACCATCCCAGCGCGTACGGCGGTCGTGTTCGTGCGCCCCTGACCCATTCAACCATTCCCTCGGAGAGAATCCGTCATGCCACGTGCCATGTGGTGGCTGCTGCTTTGGACACCCGTACCGATCCAGGCCGCATCCGAGACCGTTGCCCGCGTCGATTCACCTGGCAAGGTATTGACCTTCAGCCTGGAACTGGACGAGGGCCGGCTGGCCTGGCGACTGGACCGGCTCGGCGAACCGGTTGTCACCGCGTCACGCCTGGGCTTCGCCCTGCGGGAAGGCGGTCGGCTGGAACGCAACCTGCGCTTCACCGGCGAAACCCGCCACAGCGTCGACACCACCTGGGCACAGCCCTGGGGCGAATCGCGCGTCGTGCGCGACCACCACCATGAGCTGCGCGCCAGCTTCGTCGAAGACAACCGGCACGGCCGGCGATTCGAACTGGTCGTTCGCGTGTTCGACGACGGCATCGGTTTTCGTTACCAGTTTCCGGTACAGGACAAGCTCTCCGTGGTCACGATCGACGACGAGCTGACCGAGTTCACCATTGCCGCGCCGTCGACCGCCTGGTGGATTCCGGCCGGGGAATGGAATCGCTACGAATACCTGTACAACCGCACACCGCTGAGCGAAGTCGGCCAGGCACACACACCCATCACCCTGCGCAGCCACGACGGTCTGCACATCGCCCTGCACGAGGCAGCGCTGGTCGACTACGCCGGCCTGTGGCTGCGTCGGGTCGAAGGACAACGCTTCCGTGCCCAGCTGTCGCCGGCCGCCGACGGCTGGAAGGTGCGGCGGGAAATACCGTTCCACACGCCGTGGCGCACGCTGCAGATCGCCGACAGCGCCGGTGGGCTGGTCGAGTCCAACCTGATCCTCAACCTCAACGAGCCCAATGCGCTGGGCAAGGTCGACTGGGTGAAGCCGGGCAAGTTCGTCGGCGTGTGGTGGTCACTGCACCTGGACACCGAAACCTGGCGTACCGGCGAGCACCATGGCGCTACCACGGCGAACACGGGGCGCTACATCGACTTCGCCGCCCGTCACGGCTTTCAGGGTGTGCTGGTCGAAGGCTGGAATCCCGGCTGGGACGGCAATTGGTTCAGCAACGGCTGGGACTTTGACTTCACCCGCGCCACCGACGATTTCGACATCGAGGCTCTGGCGCGCTATGCGCGGGAGAACGATGTACGTCTGGTCGGCCATCACGAAACCGCCTGCGCGGTCAGCCACTATGAGCGCCAGCTCGACGCCGCCTTCGCGCTGTACCAGCGCCTGGGCATCGACCAGGTCAAGACCGGCTATGTCTGCGACGCCGGCCAGATCGAACGCCAGGACCAGGTCGACGGACCCGTCCGGCGCGAATGGCACGACGGCCAGTGGATGAGCCGCCACCATCTGCATGTGCTGCGCGAGGCCGCGAAACGAGGCATTGCCATCAATACCCACGAGCCGATCAAGGACACCGGCCTGCGCCGCACCTTCCCGAACTGGATCAGCCGCGAGGGCGCCCGCGGCATGGAGTACAACGCCTGGGGCAATCCCAAGAATCCGCCCGAGCACGAGGTCAACCTGGTGTTCACCCGCATGCTGGCCGGGCCGATGGACTACACGCCGGGCATCGTCAGCCTGCGCGGCCGCGGCGACACGCCGATTCCCAGCACGCTGGCCCGGCAACTGGCCTTGTACGTGGTGCTGTACGCGCCGGTGCAGATGGTCGCTGACCTGCCCGAGAACTACGAGAGATACCCTCAGGCCTTCCAGTTCATCAAGGACGTGGCCGTGGACTGGGATCAGACCCGCGTGCTCGCCGGCGAGATCGGCGACTACGCGGTGATCGCGCGCAAGGATCGCCACAGCGAGGCCTGGTCTCTGGGCGCGATCACCGATGAACACGGCCGCGTGCTGACCGTTCCGCTGGATTTCCTGGAATCAGGCCGGCGCTGGCGCGCGGAGATCTATCGCGATGGCGAGGACGCCCATTTCCGGCACAATCCTCATGACTTCGTGCGTGAAACACGCGAGGTCGCTGCCGGCGACCGCCTGATCCTGCGGCTGGCTGCCGGTGGCGGCCAGGCCATCCGCTTCGTCCCGATCGGGCGGCGCCGTTGATCCGCTGCTGAAAACGATACGCCGACCGGCAAGGCGGTCGGCGTATGGCACCAATCCAATGCTAATCCCATGGCGGCGGAGCATGGCTCCACCACCATCCCCGGCGATCAGAACTTGTAGTTCACACCCAGCATGTAGGTGCGGCCCCACTCGATGTTCTCGAGAGGACGGTCCTTGCTGCCGGCATAGGTCTGGTAGGTCTCGTTGGTCAGGTTGCTGCCCTGCAGAAGAACGCTGAGCCCCTCCAGGGCCGAGCCGGGCTGGAAGGCGTAGCCGATCTGCGCGTCGGTGATGTTCTCGCCGACCACATAACGCAGCGTGCGGTTGCCGTCGAAGTTGCCGATCTCGCCGATGAAGTCCGAGCGTCGGCGCTGACTGACCCGCGCCTGGAAACCGTTGCGCTCGAAGTAGGCGGTCAGGTTGTAGACCCGATCGGACAGGCCCGGCAGGCTGATGTCGTCGTTGCCGACACTGGACGCGCTCTCGGGGTCGCGGATCTTGATGTTGCTGTCGTTGAAGCTGGCACTGGCGATGAAGCCGAAGCCTTCCAGCGCATCACTGAACAGATCCAGCGGAACCGACGCGGTCAGTTCCAGGCCACGCAGCGTGCCGCCGTTGCCGTTCATCGGCTGGGTGAAGTTGCCGATGGTCTGCACCGGCGGTGATCCCGGCGGCGGCACATAGTCGGCGACGAAGGCACTGAAGTCGTAGTCGTCGCGGGTCTGGGTGTAGATGTAGGTGCGCAGATCCTTGTAGAACACCGCGGCGGCGATGTAGGCACGTTCGGCGAAGTACTTCTCGTAGGAGATGTCGAAGGCATAGGCGCGCCAGGGGTCGAGTTCGGGATTGCCGCCGCTGCCGCCGGGGCGACCGGTGGCATTGTCGACACCGAACTCCAGGGCCGAACGCAGCTGGTCCACGCGTGGACGCGCAACCTGCTCGGCCAAACCGAAGCGCAGGGTCTGGTCATCGGCGAACAGGAACGCGAGGTTCACGCTGGGCAGGACATCCGTGTAGCGCTTGCCGGCTTCAAACGGCAGCACGTTCTGTCCTTCCGGCCGTGTTCCGTCCCAGTAGTTCGATTGCGAAGACTGGTCCACGCGCTGGATCTGCACACCGAAATTGCCGCGCACACCGACCGAACCCCACTCGCTGTCGATGTTGGCCCGGGCGTAGGCGGTGGTGATCTCCTCGTTGACATCCCAGGCCTTGGGAATCAGATAGGACAGATCGTCCACCGGCTGGAAGCTCATGTAGTGCGCGACGGCGCCAGGCACGTCCCACGAGGGAATGAAGCCGACGCCGGCAAAGCCCAGATCGACCAGCCCGTACTGGTACTCCGGCCCGATGGCCGTGACGCCCTGCGAGCCCAGATTGATGTTGCCTTCCGGCTGCCGCTTTTTCTTCTCGCGGTCGGCGTAGTTCAGGCCGACGTCGAAGTCGTACAACCAGCCCATCGATTCCGGCGCTGGGAAGCTCGCCGCCAGTTTCACGCCGGTGAGTTCGTCATCGACGTTGGGGGTCTTGCCGTAGCCGGAACCGTAGATGGTGTTGGCCAGGAACAGTTCGCCCGGATTGGAGTAGTCGAAGCCCGGGCTGAGCTGTGAAAACCCGTTGCTGCGGAACTGCAGGTTCACCGAATCCAGCTGCGGCGACGGCAGGCGCTGGGTGTTGTTCTCCAGGTTGATCTCTTCGCGCGAGGCCTTGGAATAGCTGATGTCCGCCAGCAACCGAACCCGGCCGACATCGAATTCGTTGCTCCAGCCGAACGCCTTGATCTCGTCCTCGCGCCGGTTGTACATGCCGCGAACCAGCGGATAGACATTGTGCGCGGTGCCGCCGGTGAAACTGTTGTTGCTGTTGACGGTGACGTTGGTGACGTTGAGGCGGTCGAAGCCGCCGTTGTAGTCGCCGATGTGCACCTCGAACTGGTTGGCGGTGTCCTGCTGTTCGGCCTCCGAGTAGAACAGGTCCAGGGTGCTGGTCCAGATGTCCGACGGCGCGAACTGCAGGGTGGCCATCACGCCGTCGCGCTTGCTGTAGCCGGTGCGACGCAGGGCCTTGATGCCGTCGGAGTAGAAGGTGCCGGGCGTGACACCCGGGCGCCAGCCCTCGCCGATCGCCTGCCAGGGTTCGTACAGGCCGACCTGGTTTTCCTGGATCGGCAAGTCCGAATGGGCGTAGCCGATCGAGAAGCCGAACCGACCATCGTCGCTGCGGGTGATGTAGCTGGCGTTGATGCGGTTGCCGGTGGCGTCGGCATTCGCCGCCGAACCCAGCGAGTTGCGCTGCACGCGCGCGCCCAGGGTGATGACCGGGTCGTCGAAGTTCAGCGGCCGCACGGTCTGCATGTTCAGCGTGCCGGAAAGACCCTGGCCGACCAGGCCAGCATCGGGCGTCTTGAACACGGTGACGCCGCTGATCAGCTCCGATGGGTACTGGTCGAACTCGACGCTGCGGTTGTCGCCGGTGCTGACCATCTCGCGGCCATTGAGCAAGGTGGTGGCGAAGTCCGGCGACAGGCCACGCACGCTGATCACCTGCGCGCGACCGGCGACGCGTTGCGCCGCCAGACCCGGCAGGCGCGCGATCGATTCGGCGATGCTCACGTCCGGCAGCTTGCCGATGTCTTCGGCGGAAACGGCTTCCACGATCGAGCTGGAATCGCGCTTGACCGCGATCGCGCTCTCGATGCCGGCGCGGATGCCGGTGACCACCACGGTGTCCAGGGTCTGGGCGTCGGCGCTGCGCTCGGCGGCTTCGGCGTCCTCCTCCTGGTCGTCG
>JAMHVM010000083.1:0-4198 GCA_035911475.1 Lysobacterales bacterium
AATCCCGCCACCGAACTGGCCCCCCAACTGAAGCAGCTGCGCCTCTCGGGCATCCTCGATTCGCTCGAGGCCCGCAACCGCCAGGCCATCGACGCCAAGCTCGCCTACACCGAGTTTCTCGCCCTCCTGATCCAGGACGAGGTGGCCCGGCGCGAGCAGAAGAAGTTCTCGACCCGCCTGCGCCGCGCGGCCTTCCGCGCCACCAAGACCCTGGAGGGCTTCGAGTTCGAGCGCCTCCCGAGCACCAACCGGGCGCTGGTCCATGACCTGGCCACCGGCCGCTACATCCACGAGAAGGCCCCGGTGCTGATCGTCGGCCCTTGCGGCACCGGCAAGAGCCACCTGGCCCAGGCCCTCGGGCACTGCGCGGTGCGCCAGGGGCAGGACGTGGTCTTTGCGTCCTGCGCGCAGCTGCTGGCCAGCCTCAACGCGGCGCGGGCCATCGGCAACTACGAGCGAAAGCTCCAGCAACTGGCCCGGGTGCCGCTGCTGATCATCGACTTATGTTCAGCATCCAGTAATGTGGAGTAGCGAGGCCAGCCTCTGGTGTGAAGCGGACTTCAGCCTCGGCGACTCCACATTATTTCTTACAGCCGCCTCAGCCATCCGATCAGGCCGTCATCGACGCGAGTGCCGCTTCCCGCGGGAGGTGACAATGCTTCCGGAAACACTTGGGCAAGCGCCTGGCGCTTCAGATCGAGATCGGCGCGTGCGTACTTCATCGTCGTGTTCAGCGTTGCATGCCCAAGCCATTGGCTGATCGTCGCGAAGTCGACGCCTGCCTTGAGCAGGTAAATCGCTGTGGTATGACGCAGCGAGTGCGGGTGGATCCGCTTCCCCTGCAAAGTGCTCGCCGTGACGCTACTGGCCGCGACGTACTTGTTGAGCAGATAGCGGACGCCGAAGCGAGTGAGCTTGCCACCGCGCCTGTTCGTAAACAGCAACGCGTCGGTGGTCGCGCCCCCCGATGTCTGCTGCGCCAGATCTTGCAGCCGACCAGCGGTCGAGGCCCAGATCGGACATATCCGCACCTTGCCCCCTTTGCCGCGCAGTCGGACTTGGTAGGGTGGCTCGGTCCGAACGTCGCTCAGCTTTAGATCGAGCACCTCCTGGACACGAGCCCCGGTATTGAGCATCAGCGCGAACAGCGCATAGTCGCGTCGCCCCGTCTCGGTTGAACGGTTTATCTGCCCAAGGAGCGTCTCGGCCTCCGCTGACTCCAAATAATCGATGGGGGCATTCCTGGCGCCACGCTTGAACGGTAGCCCCAGCACGCGCTGCACCTGGGCAAGATGCTCGGGCGACTCGGTGACGAGGAAACGGGCAAAGGTGTGTAGCGCGGCCAATCGTGCATTGCGTGTAGCGATGCTGTTGTGGCGTTCGGCCTCCAGGAACATCAGGAACTGCGTCACGTGCTCCGCGGTAACGGCGTCGAGATCGAGATCTTCGAGGCGCCGGCCGCTGTGTCCAGACACGAAACGCAGGAACAGGACCAAGGCGTCGCGATAGCTGCGAATGGTTTGCAGGCTCATGCCGCGAAGCGTCGGCAGATACTCGCGGAAGAACTTCTCCACACATAAGCCGAGGTTGTTGGGGCGAGCGCGTTTCATGGGGCACCACCGCTGATCAGGTGACCGAAGCGTGCCTCGAAGCGATCGCTGGCAGCTGTGGCGATGTCGGGTATCCACTTCAGGTAGTAGGCGGTCGAGACGATCGACACGTGCCCCATATACATGGCGAGCTTTGGCAGGTTGGACTGGACGTCGGCGCCTTGCCGATACCAACGCAACAGCGCCTGGACGGCAAAGCTGTGGCGGAAGTCATGTATCCGCGGTCGGCGCCCATCCGTACTCTGGACATTGGCAGACCGGATTAACAACTGCAGGCCGCGGCTCAGGCCGGTACCGGTATAGGCGCGCAAGCCGCGCGTGCAGTTGCACAGCAGAGGCGCATCGGGTGCCGTGCTCAGCGGCGGTACCAACCGCTGCCGCAGATAGGCGCGAAGCTCACGGCCGGCGTCGAGCGACAGCGGTACGAAGCGGGATTTGTGAAACTTCGACTCGCGTATCCGCAACACGCCCGCTGTCGGATCGGCATCGGCCAAGGTCAGGCGCAACAGCTCGCCCCGGCGCAGGCCGGCGGTGTAGAGCAGGATGACGGCCATCCGCAAGACCGCGGGCAGAAGCGGAGAGCCTGGCGTCGCCCGTTGCTGCCCAGCAATGGTCAGCATCCGGGCCACTGCATCCGGGCCAAAGATGACTGGGGCGCAGTACGGGCACGGGCGCGGAAAGCGATTGGGATCCGGCACGAAGCAATTCGGCTCGGTGCGCTGCCGATACAAACAGAAGTTACGCACCTCACGCTGCCGGTTCCGCCGGACGTTGGCGGTCAGATCAGCGAAGGACGTGCTCCACGCGCCGAACAGTTTCTGATCGAGATCTGCGGCGGCGCGGTCGTACATGAACTGGAGCAGCGACACGAGCACGCGCTCGACACCGAGATAGCTGCGCCCGAGGGCTCGTTTCCACTGCAGATAGCGGTCGACGATGGGGTCGAGTGGGGTACCTGGACGAGGCACGTTCATGACAGTCTCCTCGCCGTGTTGGCCGCCGGTGACGGAATCGGCAACCCGACCTCGCGCAGCGCTTCGGTTTGCAATCTCAGGTAGACGCAGGTGCTCTCGAGCGTATGGTGGCCGAGCAGGTCGCCGATTGCCTTGATGCCGACGCCGCGTTCGAGCAGGCGCATCGCGAACGCGTGGCGCAGGCTGTAGGACGAGGAGCCCTCCAGAGGCAGTTCGCTCAATTTGGCGCGTTTCTCATAGATGTCGGACAACGCCGTGTGCTCGAGCGAGCCAGCGGGCGTGCGTCCACGCAGGAAGAGCTGCGGATGAGCGCTGCCCGGACGTCCACACCGGAGATAACGCTTGAGGACACGAAGCGCCTGATCGGACAGCGGTAGCACGAGCAACGAGTGGGTCTTGCTCTGCTCGACGTGTAGCGTCTTGTTCGCCCAGTCAATCGAGGCCAGCGTCAAGGTCACGACCTCGGAGGGGCGCAGACCGTAATACGCCATCAGATACAGCATCGCGTGGTCGCGGCAGCCGAGGGGGTCGGAGCGGTTGATCGAGCGCAGCAACTTCAGCACGAGATTCCAGGCCAGCGCGCGTGGCGGCAACTCATCCCGATAGGTGCGCGGCGAATCGATGAGGTCGAGGCGCTCGCGCAGTTCTCCTCGGTCATGGCAGAACCGAAGAAAGGCGCGTAGTCGCGCAATCGTATGTTGGAGGCTCTGCCGCTTGAGTCGCTGCCCGGCGGCAACGACGAACCGTTCGACCGCCTGTGCAGAGAGGTCCTGGAGCGAAGTGTCGGCTGGCACGGCCTGGGCGAGAAAGGCCCCGGCGCTCGCAAGGTGTTGGCTAATCGTCGCGGTAGCCAATCCACGCGTGTCAAGCAGATGACGCCGGTACGCATCGAGAAGCGGCGTGAACCGGTTGCAGTCGGGCTCGACCACCAGTAGGCAGCGGGCAGCAAGGAAGCGCTGAAATGCACGCTGCGTTCCACGAAACAGGGACTGTTGGCGGGCCGGCGTGGCCGACGTAAACATCGAGGCGAGTTCGGCTACCGAGAACACGGCATCGGGTGTGACCGATTCGCGCGCTTCAAGGACCTGCTTCAGTCTGCGGACATGATCATGTGCCGGAGCGTGCGCATAGCCGGCGGACACCAGCCAGTCGGCAAAGCCCGCGAGCCAGTCGGCGACCGGGCACTCGAGGTAGCGTTGGTGGTACTTGGGAAAGAGAGCGGTAAGCATCGTGGTCTCCACATCCATTGAGGGGGAAAACCACGGTACGGCTTGGCCGCTTTATTAATGTTGAGTACGGGCACCTCAATGGATTGCCCATCGAAGACGGAGCCTCGCTACTCCACATTACTGGATGCTGAACATAAGTCGGCAATCAACAGGTCAAAGCGGTCGAGCTTGGCCAGTTCTGCCTGCAGCCGCAGATCCCGACGGGCCGCCTGCAGACGCTGTACCAAATCGCTGGTACGGGTGTACAGCACCCGGTAACCGCGCTCGATCAGGCTGTGACCCATGGCCGCGAGCAGATGCGTCTTACCCACGCCCGGCGGACCAAACAGCAACAGGTTGGCGCCTTGCTCCAGCCAGCTGTCGCCTTCGATCAGCGCCGTCACAT
>JAMHVM010000084.1:0-1800 GCA_035911475.1 Lysobacterales bacterium
GCGATTCCCTGTTCCGATCCCGCCATGAGCCCGATGGAGCGTTGGTGCAGCGAATCGCAGGAGCGCTATGTCCTGGCGGTGACCCCAGACGACCTGCCGCGCTTCGCCGCGTTGTGCGAGCGCGAACGCGCGCCATTCGCGGTGCTCGGTACGGCAACGGCAGAACGCCATCTGAGCCTGCGTGACGGCGACGGCACGGCAGTGATCGACCTGCCCATGCAGGTGCTGTTCGGCAAGCCGCCCAAGATGCATCGCGACACTGCGCACCCGGCGATCGACGTGTCGCCGTCGGCATTGACCGATGTCGACCTGCAGCAGTCGCTGCTGCGTGTGTTGGCGCATCCCACCGTCGGTCACAAGGGTTTCCTGGTCACCATCGGCGACCGCAGCGTTGGTGGTCTGTGTGCGCGCGACCAGATGGTCGGGCCCTGGCAGGTGCCGGTGGCCGACTGCGCCGCGACGCTGGTCGATTTCGACGGCTTTGCCGGCGAAGCCATGGCCATGGGCGAGCGCACGCCGCTGGCCTTGATCGATGCCGCCGCCAGTGCGCGCATGGCGGTTGGCGAAGCGTTGACCAATCTGATGGCGGCGCCGGTGGCGCGCCTGCAGGACATCAAGCTGTCGGCCAACTGGATGGCGGCGGTGGCGCATCCGGGCGAGGACGCGGCGCTGTTCGACGCGGTGCGCGCGGTCGGCATGGAGCTGTGTCCGGCGCTGGGCGTGTCGATTCCGGTCGGCAAGGATTCGCTGTCGATGCAGGTGCGTCATCGCGTCGATGGCGAAGAACACTCGGTGGTGTCGCCGGTATCGCTGATCGTGTCGGCGTTCGCGCGCGTTTCCGATGTTCGCGCGGTCAATACGCCGCTGATTTCCGCGGACGTGCCGGGTTGTTTGTGGCGTATCGATCTGGCGGGTGGCCGTCGCCGCTTGGGCGGTTCGATCCTGTCGGAGGTCTGGCAGGCAGCCGGTGGCAGCGCCCCCGATCTGGATGATGCGGCGCTGTTCAAGCGCGTGTTTACTTGGCTGGGCGTGGCGCGCGATCAGGGACTGGTCGCCGCCTATCACGACATCGCCGACGGCGGCCTGCTGACATCGCTGGCCGAGATGGCGTTCGCTTCCCGGTGCGGCATCGACATCGAGTTGCCGGTGGCCAGCGATGCGCTGGCCGAGCTGTTCGCCGAAGAGCTCGGCATGGTCCTGTTTGTTGCCGACGACAAGGCGGCGGCGTTCGAGGCCCTGCTGTCCGAACACGGCTTGCGTGAGATCGCGTACGAAGTGGCAAGGCCAATCCCTGAGCCGTCGCTGCGTGTGAGCCGCGCTGGCCTGGCACTGGCCCAGTGGACCTGGACCGATCTGATGGCCACCTGGACACGAACCACGCATGCCATGCAGCGCCTGCGCGACGATCCGGCCTGCGCCGACGAAGAGCAGGCCGAGCGCCTGCGCTTCGATGCACCCGGCCTGCGCCCCGCACTGGGCTTCGATCCGGAAGACGACATCGCTGCGCCGTTCATCGGTACCGGCGCCCGGCCACGCGTGGCGATCCTGCGCGAGCAGGGCGTCAACGGCCAGATCGAGATGGCGGCAGCCTTCGACCGTGCCGGCTTCGAGGCGGTGGATGTGCACGTGAGCGATCTGCTTGCAGGCCGACATGCCTTGTCCGGTTTTTCCGGCCTGGCCGCCTGTGGTGGCTTCTCCTACGGTGACGTGCTCGGTGCCGGTCGCGGCTGGGCCATGTCGATCCTGGAAACGCCGCGTCTGCGCGACCAGTTCGCCGCCTTCTTCGCCGATCCTGACACC
>JAMHVM010000085.1:0-2970 GCA_035911475.1 Lysobacterales bacterium
AAGGCGAGCACCTGGTGCTGGTTGTCGAGAAACACGACGGCGAAGATTTCGTTCGGCTCCGCGACCAGTTTCAGGCGCAGGTAGTCGCGCACGGCGGCGGGACTGCCCAGCGCCGGACCGGCCTTGAACACGCGGTTCTCCAGCAGGGTGATGGCCTGCCGGATGATCCAGTCTTCGTGCTGGGCGGCGATCAGGGTGAGCGACTCCGGGCGGGAGTCGGCGATGACGAGAGACATGGCGAACCTCCAATGGATGAGATAGGAGGGCGCCTGCCCCTGGAGGGCAAACCCTCCTGGGGACGATGGGGATGGAACAGGTGACGAGCGGGCATCCACCACCGCGGATGCGGTGGCTGTTCGCGTCAAGGGATGCGATGCGAACGGGTTTCGATCAACGCGGACGAGCCGCGCCGCAGCCTTGAAGATCGATGGCTACCTGGGCATGTCACCGGCGACGCCGGCGGGCATGTCTGGGGAATGGGCGGGTTCGGCCACGGTCGTGTTGCCGGCGGCGAGCAGGTCGATGGCCGACAGCAAGGCATCGCCTTCGACGGGACCGTGCAGCAGGAGGGTCTTGCCGGACTCGCGGTCGCGCAGTTGCAGGGCCGGCGTGGCCGCGATGCCCTGCTGTGCGGCTTCCACCGCCTGGGCACGGATGACCGCATCGGGGCGCTCGCTGTCGAGACAACCCTGCATGGCTGGCGTGAGGTCGGGATAGCGCAGGCCCTCCGGCAGGCCCTGGCCGTCGCCACGGGTGTTCGAGTAGAGCCACGCCACGGCCTGCCAGAACGTGGCATGTCCGCCCGTCTCGCCCGCGCACTCGGCCAGGCGTGCCTCGGCAGTCGCGGCTGGCTCGTGCATGGACAGCGGCAGGTGGTGCCACTGCCAGTTCACCTCGGGATGGGCGTCGATCCAGCGCTTGAGCGCGGGGAAGTAGGCCCGGCAGTACGGGCACTCCAGGTCGGCGTACCCGACCACCGTGAAGCGCGCATCGGCACGGCCATACAGCCAGGGCGGGCCGGCCGGTTTCGACGCTTCGGACCCGACGGCGGCCAGGGACACGGGCTCGGTCGCCGGATGCGGCGCGAGCAGCAGCATCCACGAGGCAACCCCAATCGTCACCACGATCAGCAGACCGATCCAGGGATGACGGCGGGCGAATGAAGGCATGCGCATCGTGTCGCTCCCGTCAGGCCAACGTGCCCAGCGCCAGGGGTTCGATGCCCCGCGCACGGTCGATCTTCTCGGCCACGCGGAAGGCGGCATCCAATTCGCTGATGCCGTGCTGCTGCATCAACTGGAAGCGTTCGGCCTTCTCCTCGGGCTCGGTCATCGCCATCGCCAGGTAGAGGCTGGGCGGCACAGCGCGGAACAGCACTTCCATCGACTTGGACAGGATGACGCCCTCGCTGAACTTGCCGGCCTCCTTGCGCGCCGAGAGCATCAGCGCCTTCTGCGAAGCGTTGAGTTCGCGGAAGCGCGCGATCTTCTCCACTTCATCGGGTGGCATCGACAGGCAGATCCACCACTCGATCATGTTGAGCATGGGCTCGGCCGCCTTCGGCAAGTCGTCGAGGTTCTGCGTGGCGAGCCAGAACCAGGCGCCGAGCTTGCGCCACATCTTGGTGATCTTGACCACGTAGGGCGCGAGCAGCGGGTTCTTGGTGATGATGTGGCCTTCGTCCGTCACGTTGATGATCGGACGGCCCAGGAACTGGTCGCGCTCGGCGATGTTGTTGACGGTGTTGATGAGCGAGATGTAGGCAATCGAGAGTTGGGCGTTGTAGCCCTCGCGCGCGAAGGTGGCCAGGTCCACGATGGTGATGTCCGCCTCGGGCCACGGCGTGCCGGACCGGTCGAACATCTCGCCGTCCACGTCCTGGCAGAACATATCCATGGCGTCGGCCATCTCCAGCAGCCGTGCGCGCCGCATCTCCGGCAGCGTGGCGTCGCGGGCGCGCTCGCGCAGCGCGTCGCGCACATCGCGCGTGAGCACCGTGCGTCTGTCCGCCACGCAATGCTGGGCCGCATCGAGAATGCACTGGCGGATCAGGCTGCGGTCGGCGCGCGTCATGCGCGCTTCTTCCTTGTCCTCGCCGCCGGTAATCATCAGCCGTGCAGTGATCTCCAGCTCGCCGAGCACGTCGCGCTGCTCGTCGCCTTCCACCGCCATGCCGGCATCGGTCTGGTCTTCGTCGAGCGCATCGGCGTCCAGCGTCTGTACCTGGCTCGGCGTATCGACCAGGCGCCAGGCGTCGGCGAACGGAGCCAGACTGACGCCCGCGCCCGGCGCGAGCTTCACCCGATGCACGGTGAGGCCCAGCCGTGCCGCGAAGTCGCCGAACAGGCCGAAGCTGTTGCCCGCCTCGACGATGAACAGGCGCGGCCGGTAGATCGCCGTCACCTGGTTCAGGATGTTGTTGAGCGTCGCGCTCTTGCCCGAACCCGTGGGGCCGAACAGGAATAGATGCGCGTTCATCTGCCGGTCGAGGCGGTTCAACGGATCGAAGGTGATCGGGCCGCCGCCGCGGTTGAAGAACGTGATGCCCGGATGCCCCGTGCCCTGACTGCGGCCCCAGACCGGCGCCAGGTTCGCCGCATGTTGCGCGAACATGAGCTGGGTGTACCACTGGCGCTTGTCGGCCGCCGGATCGAACACGCACGGCAGCCAGCGCAGGTAGCTGTTCAGCGGTGCCACCTCGTCCTCTTCGCGTACCGGCTGCAGGCCGGCGTTGAGCATCACGTTGACGAGCTGCAGGCTGCGCGCATCGAGCTGTTCCAGATCGCGGCCGCGCAGGTAGAAGGCCAGCGCACCGCGGTAGAGCTTGTGCGCGCTGCCGATCAGGCCGCGCGCCTGCTGCACGTCCTGCCGGGCCTGCTCCGAGGCCAGGGTCTCGCCGACGGCCTTTCGGGCGAGGTGGTTGAGGTGCGCCTCCAGAACGTCCTGGGGCGTGGCGACCACCGTCAGGCA
>JAMHVM010000086.1:0-22268 GCA_035911475.1 Lysobacterales bacterium
CGACCCACCGCGGACACCCACTGCCCAGATCTGATCGACATAAAGCGACCGGTCGCGCCCCAAGCCCGACGATTACCGAAGCGTTCTGACGCGTCATGCGTTGCGACGCCGCATTCCGCTGCATGGAACTAAGCGGACATAAGCGACGACACATGGCGCTTGCTTCGCTCAGGACTCGTGCACGCATCGTGGTGTCGGCCCGCACACACCAGAAACCCGAACCCCCGCGGTGGTGCAGGCACGATCGCGTATCCAGCCGGCTGCTTGCACAGTTCGGCCGCGACGTCGACAGGCGCCGCAGCGATCACACCACCGAAGCGAGGTGCGCCGGCCGGACTGCGGGTCGACGACATCCCGTTCATCCGGAGACAGCCGTGAACTGCACATCTCACTCCAAGAGCCAACTTGCGACTGCAGCGCTGATCGCCATCGCCGCCGGCCCCTCGATGGCGACGGACTTCGACATCGCAGGCGGTCGCCTGAGCGTCAGTGGCTCGATCTTCGTGGGCACCGTGATCCGCATGGATGACCGCGACGCCGAGCTCCTGCCCGCGCCGAACGCGGCGCTCGTCGGCGCCACCGGCACCGCCGTCGGCGGCAAGAACCAGGACGACGGCAACCTCAATTTCGCCAAGGGCGATGCGGTGTCCCGCGCGCTCAAGGGCACGCTCGAAGTGGCGTACCGGCGCGACGGATATGGGTTCGTCGGGCAGATCAAGGGCTGGCACGACTTCGCACTGACCGACGGCGCTCGCCCCTTCGGCAACCTGGCTAACGGCTATGCCGCGGGCGCGCCCCTGTCTGACAAGGGCTTTCAGACACGGTCCAAGTTCTCGGGCGTCACGGCCAACGATGTCTATGTGTTCGGGCGCACGGCACTGGGCGACAGCGCACTGGACTGGAAGGCGGGCGCGCAGAAGCTCGAGTGGGGCAGCCGTTTCACCATCCCGGGCGGCCTGGGCGACCTCTCGCCACGCGACCTGCCGGCGCTGCGCCGCGCCGGCGCCGTGCCCGATGACCTCCATGTCCCGGTGCCGGCGTTGACGGCAAGCCTGGCCATCACGCCCGCCACGACACTCGACGCATTCGTCCAACTCGGCTTTCGCGCCTCCGCGCTGCCAGGCTGCGGCACCTTCTTCTCGGCCAACGACTTCGTGACCAGCGGCTGTGACAAGGGTCTTCTGGGCGTCGGCTCGGATCCCGCGTCGATTGCTGCCGGCACCTACATCAAGCGTGCAGGTGACGTTCAGTCGTCGGACTCGGGCCAGGGCGGGTTGGGTTTGCGTCAGAAGGTCGACGCGCTGGGTGCCGAGGTGGGTCTGTACGTCGCGCAATTCCACTCGCGTGTACCCTACCTCAACGCCATCAAGTCGCAACGCACCGGCCCTCCCTTCATACCCAACGATCCGGGCGGCCTCAACCCGCAGTACTTCGTTTCCTACCCCGAGAACATCCGCACGATCGGTCTGACGCTCGAAAAGAAGCTGGCCGCGGGTGTCATCCTGGCGGAGCTGTCCTACCGCCCGAATCAGCCGTACCAGTACAACACCGTCGATCTGCTGAATGCGTTCGCCTCGGCCGCAGGCCCCACGCCACTGCGTGCCGCAGCGACGACCACGCCGGCGGGCGCGGCCTTCGACGGCTACGAACGCCACAAGGCGGTGCAACTCAACATGGCGGTACTGCATGGCTTGCCTGCCTTGCTTGGCGCGGCCGGCGGCAATGTGGGGGCCGAGTTCGCCTTCAAGCATGTTCCCGACCTGCCCGATCCTTCGGTCACGCGCTTCCGTCGTCCGGACGTGTATGGCCAGGCGCCGGTGGGTGCTGCGCCATGCCCGGCGACGTCCAGCGCCAAGACCTGCTCGACCGATGGCTACGTCTCGGCCAACGCATTTGCCTACCGCCTGCGCGCCGCCCTGCGTTACCCGCAGGTCTTCGAGGGCGTCGACCTCACGCCCAGCCTGGTCTTCGGCCATGACGTGAGCGGCTGGTCCGAAGACGGATCGATCAATGAAGGCCGGCAGTTCGCGCTTCTTTCGCTCAAGGCCGAGTTCCAAAAGGCCTTCGTGGCCGAGTTGGCCTGGCAACCCACCTGGGGCGGGGCCTACAACAACAGCAAGGACCGCAGCACGGTGTCGTTCGCCCTCGGCTATCGCTTCTAGGACACAGTCCATCGCCAGGGCGGTCGGCTCTGCACGGCCGTCCGCGCCAGACCCGATGGCGGATGGCGTGCATTCGATCGGTGTGATATCTTCGCAACTGCACAACGCCGCACGGAGTCTTCATGACGCCTTCAGCGCTCCCGCTCCTTGGCAAGCGCAAGCCCATGTCGGTTCTCGACATGGCGTTCTTCATGCTGGAGACGCGCGAGCGCATGTCCAACGTGGGCCCCTTGGCCATCCTGCGGCCACCAGCGCGCACACGCAGCGCCAAGGCCTTCGCCGACCGGCTGATGAAGCAGATGAAGGCACGCCCGGTCGGTGCCCCGTTCAACCTGCGCTACCGTCCGGCGGGACTGCAGGGGCTGCCTTGTCTGGAGACGGTGGCCGAGGTCGACCTCGACGCGCACTGCCATCGGGTGACGCTGCCGGCGCCGGGCACCGACGCGCAGCTGTTCGAAGCCGTCTGCCGCCTGCACGAGGCGCGGCTCGATCGCTCACGCCCGCCCTGGGCCTTCTACATCTTCGACGGCCTGGAAGGCGGCCGCATCGCCCTCTATGCCAAGGTGCACCACGGCATCATCGACGGGCGCGGCTTCGTCGAGTTGTGTACGCGCTGGTTCAACACCGACCCGGCCGACCGCAGCGCACGCGCACTCTGGGAAGGGCCGCCGCAGCGGCCGGCACGAGAGGCCGGCATGCGGTCGGGCATCGATGTTGCCGCGCTCACCGCCCGGGCCGCCGCGGCGGCCAAGTCGGCCGTGTCGCTGTACCTGGCGCTGCTGCGCCAGACGCTCGCGTCGACGAAGTTGTCGCCAGGCATGCCCTTGCCCTTCGTCGCCACGCCCGACGCCCTGCAGGCTCGGCCCTCGGTGCGCCGCACGCTCGGCTATTGCGTGCTGCCGCTGGCGCGGATGAAGGCGTTCGGCAAGGCGCACGAGGCCAGCGTCAACGACGTGCTGCTCACCGTGCTCGACATGGCGCTCAACCGCTACCTGCTGGAGCATGGTCGCGGCGCCGACGCCCCGCCCCTGGTGGTGGACATGCCGGTGGCGCTGCCCAAGAAGGAAGGCGGCAGCGGCGGCAACAGCATCGCGGTGCTGCAGTTCGCCATGGGCGCGGCGGCGGCATCACCGCTGGAGCGGCTGGCGCAGATCCGCGCGCGCACCGCCGAGGTCAAGTCGCACGTCAAACGCACCGACGCGACGGCCCTGGTGACCTATACCGCAGCGGTGCACGGCGTGCCAGCACTGATGGAGGCGCTGAACTTCAAGCGCGGGCCGAAGCTGGCCAACATGATGATCTCCAACCCCTTCGGACTGCCCGAGCGCCGCTACTCGGCCGGCGCCGAGATCGAGATGGCGCTGCCGCTGCCGGTGCTGGCCCCGGGGCAGTCGCTCAATGTCACCGCGGCCACCTACGACCAGGGCCTGCAGCTGGCGTTCCTGGGCCTGGCGGCCCAGGTGCCCGACATCCAGCGCCTGGCCGACCTGACCGTCAGCGCGTTCGAGGAGCTGGCGGCTGCGGGTGCCGAAGCGCCGACAGGGTCTCCGATCGCCCCTGCCCCGAAACGTTCGCGCCCTCGCAAGACCCCACAAAGGAATTCGTCATGAAACTACACCTGCGCAGCCTTTCGATCGTCGCGCTGTTGACGTCGATGACCGCGAGCCTCTGGGCGCAAAGCCAGGCCACGCCCGCTGCCGGCCCGCCGGCACCGCGCGTCAACCCGATCACGGGTGCGTCCCCCGACCCCAAGTGGGAGGAGGAGTATGCGTACTCGCTGGGCGTGCAGGCCTATGTCTACGCGTTTCCCTGGGTCTACAACTCACTGCTGCGCTGGCGCTGGTCCACCCAGGGCCTGTCGGACATCGAGCCCGCGAAGGCACTGCCCAACCGCCTCTCGCACCAGCGCAAGTTGACCGACGCCAGCTATCGCGACGGTGGGCGCCCGAATACGGACACGCTGTATTCGGCGGCCTGGGCCGACCTGCGCAAGGAGCCACTGGTCCTGACGATGCCCCATTTCGGCAAGCGCTACTACAACGTGCAGCTGGTGGGTTTCGACTCCGACAACTTCGACTACATCGGCTCGCGCAGCACCGGCCAGCAAGGCGGCAGTTACGCCCTGGTCGGGCCGGACTGGAAGGGAACGCTGCCGGAAGGTGTCAGGGCGGTGAAACCCGCGCATACGCCCTGGATCCTGGTGCTGATCCGGATCCTGGTTGAAGAGGGCGACGCGGAACTGCGCGAGGTGCGCCAGCTGCAGGACCAGATCCGGCTGCAGCCGCTCAGCGAGTTCATGGGCAAGACTGCGCCCGCTACTCCGGCC
Source organism: Lysobacterales bacterium (assembly GCA_035911475.1). GTDB lineage: Bacteria > Pseudomonadota > Gammaproteobacteria > Xanthomonadales > UBA2363 > Pseudofulvimonas. The sequence continues at coordinate 4,489 of JAMHVM010000086.1, forward strand.
CCGTACGTCGCGCCGCCGCCCCTGCGACGGGACGTGGACCCGTTGGCCGACTGGAAGATGATCAACCGCGCGCTGACCGAATCGCCGCCGCCGCCGCGCGAGGCCCAGCTCGTGAAGATGTTTTCCCAGATCGGCATCGGCCCCGGCCAGAACGTCGACAAGGTGAACGACGCCGTCAAGCGGGGCTTGGTGCGGGCATCGGCCACCGCGCGCATGATCGTGACCAGCTCGCCCTTCTATCAGGCCGGCCGCCAGTTCGTCGACGGCTGGGGCATGACGCCGTCGAACTGGGGCCGCCCGGGCGTGGATGGCGACTACCTGGTGCGTGGCGCCAAGAGCTTCGGCGGCTTCGTCACCCACGACCCGGAAGAGAACGTGTATCCCGCGGTGCTGATGGATCGTGACGGCAAGCCGCTGTCGGATGCCAACAAGTACGTGCTGCGCTTCCCCAAGGGGCAGACACCGCCGGTGAACGCGTTCTGGTCGGTGACGATGTATGACCAGACCTTCAATTTCATCGACAACGCGATCAACCGCTACGCCGTGGGGGACCGCACCACGAGCCTGAAGTTCGACGCCGACGGCAGCCTGCCGATCTACATCCAGAAAGACAGGCCGAGCGATGACAAGGTCGGCAACTGGCTGCCTTCCGGCGCCGGCAACTTCCACCTCGTGCTGCGGGCGTACTGGCCGAAGGCCGACATCATCGATGGCAAGTGGCTGCCGCCCGGCGTCCAGCGCGTCGAGTAGGAGCCAGCATGAAGAGCCCTGCGCTTGCCATGACCGCGGCAGCACTGATGCTGGCCGCCTGTGCCGCACCGACGCCGCTGCCCACCACCAACCAGGCCGAACTGAAAGGCCCGCGTCCTGGCATGGTGCCGGGCTACCTGAAGCCGCCTGAGGTGCTGGACGCCATCGCGGTGGTCGCCCCGCCGCCCAAGCCCGGTTCGGCAGCGCAGGCGGCCGACGACGAGGCCTACAGGGCGGCGGTGGCCGCCAAGGACTCGCCACGCTGGCGCCAGGCCGTGCTCGATGCCGAGGAACGCAACATCCACAAGGCGCTGCAGAACTTCTCCTGCGCGCTGGGTGTGGACATCACCGAGCGCGACACGCCGCACCTGCTGATGCTGGCCCGGCGCTCGATGACCGACATCGGCGTCGCCTACGACAAGGGCAAGGACCACTACAGCAGGACGCGGCCCTATGCGGTCCACAACGGACCGAGCTGCACACCGGGCTATACGAGCACCGGGCCCGAGGCCCGGCGCTCCTACCCCTCCGGGCATGCAGCCGTCGGCTGGGGGCTGTCGCTGGTGCTGGTCGAGACGGCGCCGGATCGGGCCACCCAGCTGGCGCGCCGTGGCCGCGAGTTCGCACAAAGTCGCGTGGCCTGCGGCGTGCATTGGCAAAGCGACGTCGACGCCGGGCGCGACGTCGGTGCCGCCGTGGTGGCGCAGCTGCACGGCAACGAGGAGTTCCTGACGCAGCTCGCGCAGGCCCGCAAGGAAGTCGCCACGGCCCGCGCCGCCGGCGCAAGGCCCACGGCGGACTGCGCGGCCGAAGCCGCGGCACTCGATGCGAAGTGAGCGCACATCCTGCGTGTTGTCGCGCATGAACGCCTGCTCCAGGTCACACCGATGCACCTGTCCCTGCTGAGGTCCCCATGAACACGCTCAGCCGTCTTCGGGTCGCCACCAATGCCGCGATTGTTCCGCTGCTGAGCATCCCGACGCCGCTGACCTTCACGGGACCCGGCGCGTCGCTGACGCTGTGCCGCGTGATCGCCGGCACCGGCGCGCGGCGCCTGCTGCTGGTCACCGACCCGTCGCTGCTCGAGCTCGGCCTGGTCGAGCCCATGCGCCAGGCGCTGGCGGCCGAGGGTGTGCATGTCGATGTCTTCAGTGACATCGCGCCCGATCCCGACTACGCGATGGTCGAGGCCGGCATCGAGCGGCTGCGCACCAGCGGCGCGCAGGCCGTGCTGGCCGTGGGCGGCGGCTCGCCCCTGGACTGCGCCAAGGTCATCAACCTCAGCCACGCCAATGGCTGCCATCCGTCCAAGCTCACCGGCCTGTGGCTGTTTGCGCTGCCGCGCAAGCGCGGCCTGCCGTTCTACGCCGTGCCGACCACGGCGGGCTCGGGCTCCGAGGTCACCATGGCCGCCGTGGTGTCCGACCACGCGGCGCAGAGCAAGCGCACCATCGTCGACCCCAAGACCCTGCCCGACATGGTGGCGCTGGACCCCTCGCTCACCGTGGGCCTGCCGCCGAGCATCACCGCGCCCACCGGCATGGATGCACTGACGCACGCTGTCGAGGCCTATCTGTCGACGATGGCCAACGCGCAGACCGATGCCTGGGCCCTGGCCGCCACGACCCTGATCGCGCGCGCCCTGCCCAAGGCCTACGCCGATGGCCGCGACCTGCGCGCGCGCGAGGACATGCTGGTGGGCTCCACGCTGGCCGGCATGGCCTTCACCCGCGCCGGCGTGGGCTATGTGCACGCCTTGTCGCACCAGATCGGCGCGATCTACCACCTGCCGCACGGCCTGGTGAACTCGATCGTGATGCCGCGCGTGCTGTCGTACTACCGGCCCGAGTGCGCACCGCGGATGGCCGCCCTGGCCCGCGCGGCCGGGCTGGCCACCAGTGGCCAGTCCGACGCCGAGCTGGCCGACGCGCTGATCGAATGGGTGCATGCGATGAATGCGCAGATGGGCATGCCGCAGCACATCCAGGCCATCCAGTCCGCCGACTTCGACCGCATCGTCGACAACGCCTTCGCCGAGGCCCACGGCACCTATGGCGTGCCGCGCTACCTCGACCGCGGGTCCGCGCGCACCTTGCTGCAGGCCCTGGCGCCGCAGTGAGCGCGCTGCAGCGCCAACCACCGGACATCGTCACCATGCACGCCGACACCCTCGCCCCCGTCCACCCGATGGCCGCGCCGCTGCGCGACGCGCTGCATCGCCAGCGCCAGGCCTATCTGGCGCAGCCCATGCCGACGCTGGCCGAACGCCAGGCCGATCTCAAGCAGCTGGCGCGCTTCGTGCAAGAGAACAGGCAGGCGCTGATCGACGCGGTGTCGGCCGACTACGGCCATCGTTCGTCGCACGAAACCTTGCTGACCGAGATCAGCCCGCTGCTGGCCGGCATCCGCCACACCCTGCGTCATCTGCGCGCATGGATGAAGCCGCAGCGCCGGCACGTCGACCGGCTCACCTACGGGCTGGGCAGCAACCGCGTGATCCCGCAGCCGCTGGGCGTGGTGGGCGTGCTCGTGCCGTGGAACTTCCCCATCAACCTGAGCCTGGTGCCGCTGACCAGCGTGTTCGCCGCCGGCAACCGCGCGATGGTGAAGATGAGCGAAAACTCGCGCCATCTGGCGCGGCTGCTGATCGATCGCATGCCGAGCTACTTTGCGCCCGAGAAGCTGCAGTTCTTCGACGAGACCGGTGGCGTCGGCATCGAGTTCTCGAAACTGCCCTTCGACCACCTGCTGTTCACCGGCTCGGGCATCACCGGCCGCGCGGTGATGGCCGCGGCGGCGCAGAACCTGTGTCCGGTGACGCTGGAGCTCGGCGGCAGGGCGCCGGCCATCGTCTGCGACGACTTCGACATCCGCCTCGCGGCCGAACGCATCCTGTTCATCAAGTACCTCAACGCGGGCCAGATCTGCACCACCGTCAACCATGCCTGGCTGCCCGAAGGACAAGTCGAGGCCTTTGTCGAGCATGCGCGCCGGATCGTGCCGCAACGCTACGCGAGCCTAGAATCGACCGACTACACCAGCATCATCGACCGCCGCGCCTACGAGCGCCTGACCGAGGCGCTGGAGGAGGCGCGCGCGCGTGGGGCGCGCGTGATACCCCTGCTACCGGGCCCGCCCGTCGACGAGGCCCGCCACCGCATCGCGCCGCACATCGTCCTCGACGCCCCGCCCGATTGCGCACTGATGCAGCGCGAGATCTTCGGCCCGATCCTGCCGCTGCTGGCCTACCGCGAACTCGACGAGGTCATCGCGACCATCAACGCCGGGCCCAGGCCCCTGGCCATCTACCCCTTCAGCAACCGACGCGGCCGCATCGACCGCCTGGTCGAGCGCGTGATGTCCGGCGGCGTGACGATCAACGACGCGCTGATGCACGTCGGCCAGGACGACATGCCCTTCGGCGGCGTCGGCGAGTCGGGCATGGGCCACTACCACGGCTACGAGGGCTTCCAGACCTTCTCGAAGCTGCGCCCGGTGTACCACCAGGCGCGGCTGTCGAGCGGGAAGTTGCTGACCCCCCCGTACGGCCGGCTGGCCGACTTCGTTCTGCGCTTTCTCACCCGCTGAGGCGCCGACCCACGCCGAGCTCCAACGATTCAACGCACCACACCTATGAACAAGATCTGGCTGGAGCAGTACCCAAAGAGCGTGCCCGCAACGATCGACGTCGCGGCCCACGCCTCGCTCGTCGAGCTGCTCGAAGCGGCCTTTGCCTCGCACGGCCAGAAGGTGGCCTACACGTTCATGGGCAAGTCCCTCACCTTTGCCGAGGTCGACACCTGGTCGCGGGCGCTGGGCGCGTACCTGCAGTCGCTAGGCCTCAGGCGCGGCGACCGCGTGGCGGTCATGCTGCCCAACGTGCCGCAGTACCCGGTGGCCATCGCGGCCATCCTGCGCGCGGGCTTCGTGCTGGTCAACGTCAACCCGCTGTACACGCCGCGTGAACTCGAGCACCAGTTGAAGGACTCCGGCGCCAAGGCCATCGTCGTGCTGGAGAACTTCGCCACCACGCTGCAGCAGGTGGCAGCCAAGGTGCCCACGAAGCATGTGATCGTCGCCTCGATGGGCGACCTGCTGGGCCTCAAGGGCCTGGTCGTCAACACCGTGGTGCGCCGCGTGAAGAAGCTCGTGCCCGCCTTCAGCCTGCCGGGCAGCGTGAGCTTCAAGCAGGCCTTGATCGAGGGGCGTCGCATGTCCCTGAAGGCGACCAAGGTCGGGCCCGACGACATCGCGGTGCTGCAATACACCGGCGGCACCACCGGCGTCAGCAAGGGCGCGATGCTGCTGCATCGCAACCTGGTGGCCAACATCCTGCAATCCGAGGCCTGGTACGGGCCGGCGGTGGCCAAGGTGCCCAAGGACCAGCAGTTCACAGTGGTGTGCGCGCTGCCGATCTACCACGTCTTCGGGTTCACCGCCTGCATCATGCTGGGCATGCGCATGGGCTCGCGCAACATCCTGGTGGCCAACCCGCGCGACATGGGCGCCGTGTTCAAGGATCTGAAGGGCGAGGTCTTCCACAGCTTCCCGGCTGTCAATACGCTGTTCAACGCGATGGCCAACCACCCGGAATTCGGCAGCGTGAAATGGCGCAACCTGGTGCTGTCGGTGGGAGGAGGCTCGGCGGTGCAAAGCGGGACCGCGGCGCTGTGGCTGGAGAAAACCGGCTGCCCGATCTGCGAGGGCTACGGCCTGTCCGAAACCAGCCCCTCGGCGAGCTGCAACCCGGTGGACTCGACGGCCTACACCGGCACCATCGGTGTGCCGCTGCCCAACACCGAGCTGGCCTTGCTCGACGACGACGGCCGCGAGGTGCCCATGGGCACGCCCGGCGAGATCGCGATCCGCGGGCCGCAGGTGATGGCCGGCTACTGGAAGCGCGACGACGAGACGGCCAAGGTGATGACCCAGGACGGATTTTTCCGCACCGGCGACATCGGCGTGGTCGACGAGCGCGGCTACTTCAAGATCGTGGACCGCAAGAAGGACATGATCCTGGTCAGCGGCTTCAATGTCTACCCGACCGAGATCGAGGACGTCATCTCGAAGATGCCCGGCGTGCTTGAGTGCGCCGCCGTCGGCGTGCCCGATGCCAAGACCGGCGAGGCGGTCAAGCTGGTGATCGTCAGGAAGGATCCGGCGCTGGACGAGGCGGCTGTGCGCGGGTACTGCGAGGCACAGCTCACCGGCTACAAGAAGCCCAAGATCGTCGAGTTTCGCACCGAGCTGCCCAAGTCGACCGTGGGCAAGATCCTGCGCCGCGAGCTGAGAGAGGCGAAGAAGTGAGCCCCCCCGCCGCCAAGAAGCGCGCGAAACGAAGCGCGGCCACCGCCGCCTCGTCGCGCGCGGGCGTGAGGCAGCCGCTGGCGATGGTCAGCGCGCCGCTGGTCAACCTGGCGCAGCAGCTGCGCGGCTGGACCGACTCGGTGCTGGGTGTTGCCGGGCCGGCCACCGAGATGGCCCTGGGCATCGTCAAGGCGCGTACGGGCGACCCGAAGAAGCAGGCCGTGATCGGCCGCGCCGGCGCCACGCTCAAGCGCATGCGCGAGGCCGCCGGCCTGACCGTCGACGAGCTGGCGCGTGCCGTCGACCTCAGCGACCCCGAGATGCTGGCCGCCGCCGAAGGCGGCGTGGCCGCGCTGCCGTTCGAGGTGGTGCTGCGCCTGGGCGGCGTGCTCGGCCGCAGCGACCCCTTGACCGCGACGATGAAGCTCGCGCGCGCCTACAACCCGCAACTGTGGAAGGCCATGGACGACCTGGGCGTCGGGCGCCTGGTGGTGCAGGCCGGGCGCGAGCGCGAGCTGGCCAACCTCTACCGCGGCAACGACGACGCCCGGCGCCTGAGCGACGAAGAGTTCGCCGAAGTGCTGGCCTTCACGAAAACGGCGTTCGACATGGCGGTGCGTTTCCGCTTCGCCGGGAGCGCGCGCGCACGGCCGGCTGCCAAGGGCAGAGGGGAATGACGATGACCACCACCACCACATCGCCACGCAAGGGCGCTTCTGCTTCTGCTTCCGGCAGGCCCAAGCCGAAGACGTCGGCGAGCCGCGCCACCGCCCCGAGCGGCGCACCGCGCGCTACGCGCAAGACCGCATCCGTCGCAGCCAAGGCAGCGGCGCGCCGCGGTCTGCCCGAAATCGCCGCCGTGCCGGTGGACGCGCGCCGCAAGGATCTCGACGCCCTTCAGCAGGCCGGTCGCAGCTCGTACGAGGGGGTGCGCAAACTGGTGCGCCGGCAGGTCACGCAGCTCAAGGCCACGCTCGGCGAGTGGCAGGCGGTGATCCAGTTGATGCGCCACGTCGGCCCGCGCGAGAGCCTGGTGCAACTCGACGAACTCGGCAAGCGCGCGAAGCGCTAGGGCAGGCAGATGCCGATCACCCGCATTCGCAAGCGCGTCGTGCGCGAGGTCTTCGCGCCGGCGATGCGCCTGTTCCGTGACACGCTGCAGGAAAGTGGCGATGTCGGCGCCATCCGCGACTGGGCCGCACGCCTGGACCGCGCGCTCTTTCACGACGAGACCGGCGGACTGTGGCAGGTCGTGGCGCTCCAGCACTGCGCGGCGAGTTGGTTCAATGCTCCCGCCGAACAGGCAGCCAGTGCGCGCCGCGTCATCCTCTACCTGCATGGCGGCGCCTTCGTCGTCGAGACGCCGCGGCTGCACGGCGCCTTCGTCGCCCGGCTGGCGCGGGCTGCCCAGGCTGCCGCGCTGATGCCGCATTACCGGCTCGCGCCTGAGAACCCGTTCCCAGCTTCGCCCGACGATGCCATGGCGGCCTATCGCTGGCTACTGGCAAGTGGATACGCCGGACGCGAGATCGTCGTCGCTGGCGACTCGGCGGGCGGCAACCTTGCGCTCGGCCTGCTGCAGCGCATCGTGCATGAAGGGCTGCCGGTGCCGAGTTGCGCCGTGGCGCTGTCGCCGCTGACCGATGCCACCTTCAGCGGCGAGTCGGTGCGCCGCAATGACGGTCTGGATCCGATGTTCACCGCGCGTGGCTTCGAGACCCTGTCCCGCTTCGTCGCACCCGATGACGCGATACGCACCTGGCCGCTGGCCTCACCGCTGTTCGGCGACATGGCCGGCTTGCCACCACTGCTGCTGCAGGTGGGCAGCTCCGAGCTGCTGCTGGACGACTCGGTGCGATTCGCGCAGCGCCACCCCGGCGCCAAGCTGCAGGTGTGGCACGACATGCCGCACGTTTTCCCCCTGTTCGACTTCCTGCCCGAGTCCAAGGCGGCGCTCGGACAGATCGTTCAATTCATTGACGCGACAAGGGCGCGCCTTGCGGACACGCCCGACAAACCCACAGGAGATGACCATGGAACAGAAGTACAGCGCGCCGATCGAGAAGGTGTTTTCCCTGCTGACCGACCCGAAGTGGCTGGAAGCGCGCAGCCTGGCGCTGGGCGAGATCTCGGCCAAGGTCACGACCAAGAAGGCGGGTAAGGGTGTCGCGGTATCGATGAAGCGCCACGTCAAGCGCGAGCTGCCGGCGCTGGTGGCCAAGGTGCTGTCGCCCGAGTCCGACCTGCAGTTCGAGGAGACCTGGACGCCGGACGGCGGCGGCTACACGGGCAAGTTGACGATGGACATCGTCGGGCAGCCCGTCAAGATGACGGCTGAGTTCAGTCTTCAGCCTGCGGGCAAGGGCTGCGTCTACCAGATCGAGCATGTCGTCAAGTGCAGCATTCCGCTGGTGGGCGGTACGGTGGCCAGGTTCGCGCAGGGCCAGATCGAAGAAGGTTGCGCCGACGAGTTCCGCTATCTCGTCAAAGCCCTGAAGTCCGCAGCCTGAGAGCAGCCATGCCAAGCATTACACCGACGACCTCCACGCGCAGACGCTCGCTGCTCAAGTTGGGCCTGATCGGTACTGCGGCCCTCGCGGTGGGTGGCTACGTCGCCACCCGCATCACTGACGGCTCGCCCCAAGCCAGACTGCCGCAGGCCGCGCACCTGAGCCCTGGCGCACAGCTCCTGTGGGCCAAGGTGGGAGAGGCGGTGCTCAACGACATGCTGCCCAGCGGCGCCGAACCACGGCAAGCCATGATCGATGCCTTTCTGACCAGGCTGGATCAGGGCATCGCCAGTTTGCCGCCACACACCCAGGCCGAACTCAGGGACCTGTTGGGCATGCTGACGCTGGCGCCTGGCCGCGCGCTGCTGACCGGACGCTGGAGTGGCTGGGCCGACGCCAGCGTGGCCGAGGTGCAGGTCTGGCTGCTAGATCTGCGCGGATCTTCGCTGCAGCTGCGGCGCCTGATCTTTCTGACCCTGCACGATCTGGTCACGTCCAGCTACTACGCACTGCCACAGGCCTGGGACGCCATCGGCTATCGCGGCCCCATTGCGCCGGGCCCAGGGGTCGATGTATGAGAAAGCAGCCATGACAACGATGAAGCAGCGCAAGATTCACGACGCCGCGGCCCTGCAGTCCGATCTGACGCTCAACGCCGACGTGGTGATCGTCGGCACCGGTGCGGGCGGCGGATTCACCGCCGAGGTGCTGACCCTGGCCGGGCTATCGGTGGTGATGATCGAAGAGGGGCGCTACCACACGGCGCGCACCTTCGTGCAGAACGAGGCCCAGGCGCTGCCGGCGCTGTACCAGGAGGCCGGCGCGCAGCGCACCAAGGATCAGGCCATCACGGTGCTGCAGGGGCGCAGCGTCGGCGGCGGCACCACCGTCAACTGGACCACCTGCCTGTCGCCGCCCGAGCAGACCCTGGCCCACTGGAGGGACGTGCATGGCCTGACGCAGATGAGCCCGCAGGAGCTGGCGCCGTACCTGGCCCAGGTTCGCGAGCGGCTCAACGTCAACCCGTGGACCGAAGTGCCCCCCAACGGCAACAACAACCTGCTGGCGCAAGGCTGCGAGAAGCTCGGTTACCACCATGCGCGCGTGCCGCGCAACGTCAAGGGTTGCGGCAACACCGGCCAGTGCGGCAACGGCTGCCCACTCAACGCCAAGCAGTCGCAGCTGGTGACCACGATTCCGGCCGCGCTCGACGCCGGCGCGCAGATCGTGGTGGGCGCACGGGCGACGCAGATCCTGCACGATGGAAAGCGCGCCCAGGGTGTGGAGGGCGTGGCGCTGGATGTGGCCGGCGTGAACCCCACCGGCCGCAGGTTTCGCGTCACCGCGCGCCACGTGGTGCTGGCCGCCGGCGGCATCCGCACGCCTGCGCTGTTGATGCAATCCAAGGTGCCGGACGCTTCGGGCAAGACCGGGCGGCGCACCTTCCTGCACCCGGTGACGATCGCCTGGGCGCGCTTCAAGGAGCCGGTGGAAGCCTTCTACGGCGCGCCGCAGACGGTCTACTCCGAGCAGTTCATGTGGCCGGGCGACAAGGCCGCCTCGGGCCGGCTGGGCTTCAAGGTCGAGACCATTCCGCTGCTGCCCGTCACGGCCGGCGCGATGGGCGACAAGACACTGGGCGCCGAGCATGCGGAGATCATGCGCAGCCTGCCGTTCCTGCACTGCATCGATGCGCTGGGCCGGGATGGCTTCAATGACTTCGAGACCGGCGGCACGGTCGAGCTGGGCGATGGCGGCCGTCCGGTGCTGGACTACCCCGTCACGCCGTTCCTGATCGACGGTCAGCGCTTCGCACTCGAGAAGCTGATGGAAATCCAGTTCGCGGCCGGCGCGCTGGAACTGCGGCCCTGGCACGTCGACATGCCGCGCCTGACGAGCTTTGCCGCGGCCAAGCAATGGCTGGCCGGCGCCGAGCTCGGGCCGCTGAAGCTGTCGCGCGGATCGGCCCATGTGATGGGCGGTTGCACCATGGCTGCCAAGCCCGCCGACGGCGTGGTTGACCAAGGGGGTCGCCACTTCGGGCTGGCGGGGTTGTCGGTGCATGACGCGTCGATCTTCCCGACCTCGATCGGCCTGAATCCGCAGATGACCATCTACGCCACCGCCTTGCGCAACGCCCAGCGGCTGGCCGCCGACCTGCGCCGCAGCTGAACACCCCGCTGCGCCGCCCCACACCAGACCACTCATCGAAGGAGACGCCGATGCACCGACTCAAGACCGTTTCGATCCTGCTTGCCGCTGCGTTGAGCGGCGCTTTGCTCAGCGGTTGCCAGCGCAACCAGGCGCCGCCGGCTGCCTCCGGCGGCGGCATGTCGCCCGATGCTCACAAGGCCTTGGTCGCGGCTCACGACTGGCCTGACGCCCCGGCATTCGCCGATGCCACCAAGGGCCTGATCGCCGCACCGAAGGGACAGATCAAGGCCGAAGACGGCTCGGTCGCCTGGGACTTCGACAGCTTTGCCTTCGTCAAGGGCGATGCCCCCTTGACCGCCCATCCGGGCTTGTGGCGCCAGGCCAAGCTCAACAACCAGATCGGCCTGTTCAAGGTCACCGAAGGCATCTGGCAGCTGCGTGGCTTCGACCTGGCCAACATCTCGCTGATCCAGGGCAAGACCGGCTGGATCGTGATCGATCCACTCACCTCGCGCGAGACGGCCGCCTACGCCATGGCCTTCGCGCGCCAGCACCTGGGCGACAAGCCGGTCTCGGCCATCATCTACACGCACAGCCACGTCGACCACTTCGGCGGTGCGCTGGGCATCATCAGCGCCGAAGACGCGGCGGCCAGGAAGCTGCCCATCGTGGCACCGGCCGGTTTCATGGAAGAGGCCACCAGCGAGACCATCATCGCCGGCACCGCCATGGGCCGGCGGGCGATGTACCAGTTCGGGCGCGACCTGCCGCGCAGCCCCGAGGGCATGATCGACGGCGGCCTGGGCAAGACCACGTCCTTCGGCCACATCGGCATCCTGCCGCCGACCCTGGTGGTGGAGCAGCCGCGCCAGGAGCTCACCATCGACGGCGTGCGCTTCGTCTTCCACAACGTGCCGGGCAGCGAGGCACCCTCGGAGTTCACCTTCGAGATCCCGGACCTCAAGGCCTATTGCGGCGCCGAGATGCTGACCCACACGCTGCACAACGTGATGACGCCGCGCGGCGCCAAGGTGCGCGACGCGCTGCACTGGGCGGGTTACATGCAAGAGGCGCTCGAGCACGTGAAGGGCTCGGACGTCTTCTTCGCCTCGCATCATTGGCCGGTGTTCGGCGCCGAACGCATCCGCAACTTCATCTCCGCACAAAGCGACGTCATGAAGTACCTGCACGACCAGACCGTGCGCATGTTCAACAGCGGCATGAACGCCGAGGAGATCGCCGACCAGCTCAAGGTGCCGGCCGAGCTGGACAAGTTCCTGCACACCCACGGCTACTACGGATCGCTGCGGCACAACGTGCGCGCGGTCTTTCAGTTCTACCTCAGCAGCTTCGACGGCAATCCGGCCAACCTCGATACCCTGCCGCGCACCGAGGTCGGCCGCCGCATCGTCGAGCTCGCCGGCGGCCCTGACAAGGCCACCGCCGCGGCCAAGGCGGCCTTCGACAAGGGCGACCTGCGCTGGGCCGCGCAGCTGCTGGACTGGACGCTGCGTGCCCAGCCGGCCCAGGCAGAGGCGCGCGCGCTGCTCGTCAAGACCTATCAGCAGCTGGGCTACGCCGCCGAGGCATCGACCTGGCGCAATTTCTACCTGACCGGTGCGCGCGAGCTCGAGGCCGGCCCGCCGGAAAAGGGCGTGTCCAAGGCCATGCTGGTGGACATGCTCAAGTACACCGACACCGAGCGCTTCCTGGAGGCCATGGCTTCATCGATCAACGGCCCGAAGGCCGAGGGACTGACGATGAAGATCAACCTGGTCTTCTCGGACACCAAGGAGGCCTACGTCCTCACGCTCAGTCGCTCGGTGATGCGCCACACCAAGGTCACGCAGGCCGCCGGCGATGCCAATGCGACGCTCACGCTGACCAAGCCCTTCTTCCTGCGCATGATGACCGGCGGCGCCGGGGCCTCGGATCTGTTGATGTCTAGCGAGACCAAGATCGATGGCAGCAAGATCGACCTGGGGCGCTTTCTCTCGCTGATCGACAAGGCACCCGGGACTTTTGCCATCGTGCCGCCGAAGGGGTAAGACGCCATGGAGACACGACACAACGCGACCGCGGCCCCCGCCCAGGCGCCCGCATGGGCCCTGGCCATGCGCCGGCTCTCCACCTGGATCTCGCGCGATTTCGGCGGCGGCCCGCGCCCGTGGAAGCTGGCCTGGGTGGTGAACTTCCAGAAGTGCGGCACCTTCTTCTTCCTGGGCGCCCTGATGGCCTGGTACGGCAACACCTCGACCGCCGCCTGGATCTATCTGGCCCTGCACGGCGGCTACGGCCTGGTCTGGCTGCTCAAGGACATGACCTTCCCCGACCCGAGTTGGCAGGAGCGGGTCACCATCGGCGGCGGCATCAACGCCTTCCTGTTCGTGCTGGGGCCGTACTGGCTGTTCGGCTGGCTGCTGATCTCGGGCGTGTCCAAACCGCACTACCCGCTGCCCGAACCCATGTGGTTCTGCCTGTGCATCACGCTGTGCCTGCTCGGGGCGGTGTTCATGATCGCCGCAGACGCGCAGAAGTTCTACACCTTGCGCGTCAAGCGCGGCCTCATCACCGACGGCTTGCACCGCTACGTGCGCCACCCTAACTACCTGGGCGAGATGATGATCTACGGCAGCTTCGCGATGATGGTCTGGCACTGGTTCCCGGTACTGGTGCTGGCGTGGGTATGGTGCGGGCTGTTCGCGGTGAACATGCTGCTCAAGGAAGCCAGCATGTCGCGCTACCCCGAGTGGGCCGCCTACAAGCAGCGCAGCTGGTGGCTGATTCCCTTCGTGCTCTGACGCAGGCGCGCCTGGGCCACCGGCCTGCGGTGCACGCAGTGCGGGCAGCCGATGCGCCTTGGCGTCGCCACCAGCGTCGACCGGAGCGAAGCCTCAACCCTTGGTGTCCAGTCTTCTTCAGCCGGGAACATCCTGACCAATCATGACCGTCAACCTGCACAGCATGCCTCATTCGCTGGTCAAGGCATTTCGTGGACTGCCCCTGCCGAAATCCCTGACCGCCTTCACGGGTGCGTTTCGCGCTGAATACATCGGTCCCGCACCCTTGCGTGTGCCGGCGCCGCTGGCCATGCGTCTGGCCGGATTCGGTGGTTGGTACGGAAAGATCTTTCGCCAACGCGGTGGTGACTCGAGCGTGCTGGCTGGAATGAACCTGTTTGGTGAAGGCGCCCAACGCAGCGAGCGCTATTCCATGACGGCACGGATCGCACCATCGGCCATCGACAAACAGCCGGCATTTGTCGTCAGTTACCCCAAGGAAACCCGCCACCCATGGTGTCGAGCGACGGACGAGCTCAGAATGATCGATGACAGTACCTTGCTCGGAATCACGTTCTTCGACTACCCGCTCGTCAGGCTCCTTCCTGTGCCGTTCCTCTTGCGGCGCGAGACCCATTGAGGGTGGCTTGCCATGGATGGCGCCCGTGCCTTCACTGCTCCAGGCCCGGTTTCCGAGCGGCGCTGCGACAGACCTGCCGAAAGTTCAGGCCCCGGACGAACAAGGGTAAGGATCCGGTTCTGTGCCGTGGGGGTGCAAGAAGTCCCGAACCGGATCGGCAGGCCCCGGCGCAGGCTCCGGGCCGCGTACGGACTGGCTCTGCGCCGCCCTCACTTGGCAAGGCTGGAGTTGGCGATCGGCCTTGCCGTCGGGTCGACCTTCTTGCGCCCGATGTGCAGTCGTGATGGCGTGGAACAACGCACAGACGCAGGCCGTGCCGGATCGGTGGGTCCATCGGCGCCAGATCGTGCCGCGGCAGCAGGTCGGAGGCATCGCACCCACGCGGCTTAAGGGGATCAATCTGCGAGGCGTCTTCCGCTTCCCCGTGAAGCGCTACGCAGACCCGCCGGGGTGTCGGTTCCCGATGCGACCGGCAGGAGTCACGCTGGTTCGCGTTGCTGGACGGGTCTGCCGAGTCGTTGCTGCTGCTGATCGATGACCTGTTGGACCTGGCCCAGATCGAGCGGGGACAGTTCGCGCTGAGGCTCGCGCCGGTCAAGGTGCACGATTGGCTGGTTGACTGCGCCGATGCCTTCAAGCCGGTGGCCGATCTCAAGGGGGTCAGCCTCAAAGTGGCCATCGACCCTTCGGTTCCGCAGATCCTGTCGTTCGACTCGCACCGACTGCGGCAGGTGCTCGGCAACCTGATGTCCAACGCACTCAAGTTCACCTCGACCCGTTCGGTGGTGGTGCGGGCCCGCGCCTGCGCGGAACAGTCGGCGTTGTCGACGCGACTGCATGTCGAGGTGCAGGACACCGGCAAGGGGATTGCGGCAGAGGCCCTCAACCGACTCTTCGTCGAATTTTCGCAGGAGAACCACACCATCCGCTCGACGTTTGTAGGTGCCGGGCTGGGTCTGGCGACCTCCAAATGCATCATCGAGGCGATGAAGGGCGTCATCGACGTGCGCAGCGAACCGGGACGAGGCAGCAACTTCTGGTTCGAGATTCCGGCCGGGACCGTCATGTCTGCCGTGCAGTAGTCCATCGCCACTCGGTCGCACGCCCGATTGGACCTGGGTGGGTGGACAGCGCAAATCCAGGCCCGGTCTTGTGAACGGCCGCTGGCTTGCACCCCAATCATGTAGGGGGGCGCCCGCAAAACATTCGTGAAAGCAACCTGTCCTTCAAGACGACGGCGTGAAACAAGGCTGCCGCGACATGGATGCCCAGCAGAGTCAGGAAACCATCAATGATCATCCGGTGCCAGTGGAGCAACAGGTAAGCCAGATCGTTCTCCGGTCGGGAGACGAGGTTGTACGCCGGCGCCAGAGCAAACGCCTCCTCCAGACGGCCCTCGAGCATTCGCGCCAGCCAGGGTGCAAGCGGAATCAGCAGCGCGACGCTCAGCAGCAGCGCATGCCACAGGCCGATCCAGCCGCGACGCCAACTCTTGCGTCGCAAGCAGAGCCAGACGACCACCAACATGCCCACCATCAGCCCGGCCGCGCGGTGCAGTGCAAAGAACTGATCGCGCGTCAGTACACGCGGCGTCGAGCTGAAATCGAACGCCTGCTGGCCGCAGAGCATGGCGGTGAGCATCAGCCCGATGACGAGCAGGTGGCCTACACGTACGGCGGCCGGCCGAGGGGTGGTCACTGACCCGTCCGACATCACGTCCATAGGGTCCGTTCCAGTGCGCATTTCAACGCACGAGCAGGCTCACCCATCCACCACACGTGCGGCCAGACATTGGTTGCAGGATTGTTCGCAGACACCACCCTGCTTGGGCGTTTCGATACCAGCCATGATTCGCTCGCCCTGGCCGCCCTTGCAGGCTTTCCAGGGCCAAAGAACGGGTGAATGCCTGGCAAGCTTGCTTCACTTCAATGTGGCAAGGTAAGCCGCAATCGAATCACCATCGTTGCTCGTGGAAACCCCTTTAAACATGCTTCCCATTCGATTTCCGGGGATGAATCCACGCGTATCCATCAAGTGTTTGACCATGTTCTCTGTGATCCAGGTTACACCTGCATTGCGCATCGCATCGGAGTAAGCGTAACCCGGCGCGCTTCCTGCCATACGCCCGATCACACCAAACAGCGACGGCCCGATGCCGTGTTCGCCGGCCTTGATCGAGTGACAAGCCATGCAGGCGCTGTCGAACAGTTGCTTGCCCGCCAGCACCTTTCGTTGCTCAGCGGTCGTCGACGTGCCGCTGGATGCGTCGTCGGCAACCGCGACACGATGCCCTTCACCGGCTTTCAAACCCCCGGTGCGGGCCGCCTCGGGGGTAAAGCGCAAGGCCTTTTCTCCGAGCGCCGGGTAGGCATACACGTAGATCCAATCCATCTCCCTGGCGGGGACGTGGCATTGGAGGCAGTCCGTCTTGTAGTTCGTGGCAATTTGCCTGGAGCGGTCCTTGGGGTCGAACTGCGCCCAGCCCCAACCGTCACCCCACAACGGGTTGGTGGTGAACCGCCCGTGGGTGTCCTTGACCATGACGAACCAGGTCTTGCCCCTTTCGCCCCAATAGGCCTTGCCCGTTGTATGACCGGAGCCAATGGCTTCAAGCACTTCCTTGATGATCACGGCACCATCCGGAAAACGGCCGTTCTTGCGGAAGTAGATGACGTCCTTAGGGCGCGCATAGACGTTGTGGGTATCGGCCACCCCCTCTGCGCCAAGAACCGCCCAAGTACCGATATGCTGATAGCCTTCAGGAAATCTCGCCGGGAAACTGATATCGCCTCTGGTGTCGACGATGGGGCTGAAATTTGTGCGTTTTTGGGGTTTGGCGGGGCCGGCCGCAGCTACGACCGTTGCCACCAGAGTTGAGGTCGCCAAAAGCGCGCAACGGACGTAGTTTCGCATCAACGTTTCTTCTTGTTTGTGGAGGAACGATCAGGGACGCGGCAGCGGCGTCAGAAGGGGTTTGTAGAGGTTGACATACACCATATCCTCATCGGCGTTGGCGATGTGGCAACCGGCACACTCCGCGACCGGGCGCACAGACGCCGCCTTCAGGTAGGGCGGGGCACTGTGGTTGAAGTTGAAATAACCCCAGTTCTTGCTTGCGGCAAAGCGCTTGCTGTCCTTCACCGCCACATCCATTCCATTGACCGCGCCTGGAAAATACCCTCGGCCGGAGCTCTCGAAGCGAGATCCATCGGGAAACTCAGATGGGGCTTTGACCAACTGCAATTCCTTCAGCATGATGGTGCCTTCAGGCCACTTGCCGGTGGCGCGGTAAGCCTTGAAAGCCGACGGTTGCACATACACGTTGTGGAACTCGGGAAAATTGGCTTTGCCGTTGTTCAATCCATGCGGGGTCAGGGGAGAGCCGAGAAAAACCCATTCACGGAAATCAACAGGTTGCAGCAGTTCTCCTTTGTCGTTGAACACCGGCGGATATTCGATCTGCGGATAGTTGGGGTTCTTCCCCATCTTCGCGGTATCTGCGGCCAGGGCCGCACCCGCCGCCAGCATTGAAAACGCAACGAGGCCACAAGCCAGTGCTCCACGTTTTGCTGCGGTAGAAGTCCCATGCTTGGGCATGCTTGATACGAGTTTCATTCGTCGTTCCGATTTCCGTTAGGG
>JAMHVM010000087.1:0-23395 GCA_035911475.1 Lysobacterales bacterium
CTGCACGGCATCGTCGACCGTCAGTGGCTTCGCCAGCAACTCCGCCACGCGATTGGCAACGACGTCGAGGTCCGCCTCGCCCCGGGCCCACTGCAGGTCCTTGCCGATCCGCTCCTTGGTGGTCCGTTCCACCGCGCCGAAGCCATCATCCGGGGTGAAGCTTGCGCAGCCCCCCAGCACAGCAGCACTGGTCAGCAGCACCAACACGCGGAGACCGCGCGCGCTACGCACGCCGCGCCCCAAGGTCGCAGGACTTTGAATGTCAACGCTCATCGTGCAGCCCTCAATGTTTGTGGCCGGAAGGACCTGCCGGCATCGGCATGGCGGCTGGCTGGGCCGTTGATGCAGGTGCTGCCGAGGGTGCTGCTTGCTTCGCCGCCGCAGCGGGCTCGGGCTGCTGTGCCTCGCGCGCGTAGACCCGCCATCCACCGATGCGGGCGACGGCGTCGTTGGCCTCGCGCCAGGCCACAGGTTTGTCGTCGCCGATGCGACGAAACTTCGCGAACGCCGACTCGTAGCGCACCGAAGGCACCTGGGCCTTCGGGTCCAGCGGATCAGGTCGGGGTGTGGAGGAGGACTGCGCCTGGGCCTGAGTGGCCACAAGGAGCGTGAACAGCAAGCTCGACAGCATGCACGGCCTGCGCCGGCGCGTTGGGGTTGGGACCATGGAATCCTCGCGTGAACGTCTGGTGGCACCCCTGCCGCAGCCGCAGCGGGGACGGAACGGGACCTGGCGCGAGGCCGCGCGTCGCTACACGCGCGTCAACCCGAGCCAGTTACGCGAGGACGTTTCGAGGGGGGCGGTCAGGGCCGTCGGCGGCCAACGCGTCGACGGTGGGCACGACGATGGTGAACACCGTCGGCGCCGAGTCGGTAGCCGGAACGACCGGCACAGTGGTCAGGATGGCGCCCAACGAGCAGCAGGAGGCACAAGCGCTGCACTTTTGCTTGGCCGCCTGGCTGACCTTCGCACCCGCCTGCGCATCGTCAGCAGCCGCCATCGTGGCTGACGCGCCCGAGCGAACCTCATGTACGGACTCGGCATCACCATGGTGGCGGTGCATGGAAACATCCGCACTGACTTCCGCGCGAGCAGAGCCGCTCCCATGGTGATTCGGGCCGCAGAACGCCATGGTCGCGGCGGCAGCCCCTTGCGCAGGGACCGCCAACACCAACAACCAAATGAGAAGCGTTCTGACCAGCAAGCCCATTCACAGACTCTACCGCATGCCTTGTTCGCGACTGCCGCATGCCCTTCCTGCAACCCTTTCGCTCAAACTGACTTCTGGCTTTGAAAGATCGCCACCGAGTTCGAATCGATGTCGCCTGGCAATCGATCGAACCCACAGGATCAGAAGACATCACAGGAGAACACTTCTCACCACGTCAAGCCCGGACGGCTCGGCAAGCGGCGCGGCCAACTCAACCGAAGGATCAGGTCTGGCAGATTGATGGTCGGCTTCCTGGCGGCAAGGCGAACGTCCGCTGGTGGCCGGCTGCCGGAGGTCACGGTCGGCTGCTTCGTGGAAGCGAAACACGAAATGCCGAGGCAGAGCGTCGGACAGCTTTGGAGCGACCTAGCCGGCCGGTTTGGGTCGTTCTCGACGAAACCGACCGACAGGTTTGCAATCCTCGCCTTTTGATCGGCACCGGCGCCAAGCCGCGTTCAACCCCAAGTGACTCCACAGCCGTGCGTTCGGGCCAGGACCAGCATTGCCATCATTTCGCCCGCTCGCCTCTGCAGGTACTCGTCGGTGCGCGCGCCTTCCGACCACCTCGGGCCTTCGGTGACCGACGTCACCGTTTTCGCGCGCGCAGGGTCGGAGTTCATGGCTCGGAGCAACTTCGTGATGGCGGCCTCCAACTGCTCGTACGGAATCTCGCCATAGGGCGCCGATAGCAGACCAGCAAGTGCCAGCAGCGCAGCAGCGTTGCCGTTGCTGACATTGAGCGCCTCTGAATGGCCATCGATCTCGAGCTTGAACGTGATGCTCACTGGCGCTGTCCTTCCGATCAGCCGACAGTTTCCGCCCCGAGATGGTCAGTGCAAGCCCGTCGTTCGGACTAAGGCGCGTCGTCAGTGGATGACGCCGTCGCCCCTTGCTTGCCACTCGACATTCTTGAAGCCCCGAGCCGCGCGAAGGAAGTCCGGGCCCGCCACTTCCCCGTTCCAGCCCCGGAGACAGCCGACCAGCATCGCGTGTTCGGCCGCAGCGTCGATCCCGAGCGCGTCGTTGAGCGCGCGCACCAGGCGCCGTGCTGTCGAAAAGCCTCCCAGATCAATGCTGGTGATGCGCACGCCATGGTTGCCCCGCTCGCAGACGGCCACATTGGCCCCAGCCGGCAGCCCTGGAAGCACGACATGACAGCGCAACGGCAAACCGGCCATCTCGTCCCCACCGCCGGCGCCGGTCACGTCGCCGCCTCCTGCGCCAGCACGAAGCTGTCCAGGTCGATGACCTTGTCCGCCATCGCCGTGAGTTCCGGTGTCTGCGAGACGAAGAACTCGCGCTGGTAGCCGCCCAGCCGGATCACCTCGCGCTTCATGTCCATGAACATGCGCTTGCGATCCGGGTCGAGCGGACCGTCGGCCTCGTCACAGAACAGCGTGCCGTACTCGCGGCCTGCGTTGCCCGCCAGGTAGAGCGCGATCGCGCGGGTCAGGCACTCGTTGATCCACTATGCCGAGAACCCGGATATGCCGAGTGCGCGATCCGGCAGGCGTCCCGGCCCCTGCAACTGCGCCGCAGGTACCTGCGAAGCGATGCGGCATAACACGCCGGGATCCGGGACGATGAGCCCTGACGCGCGCGGTGGCAAGAGCCTCAGCCTGATGAGCGGTGGTGAGCGAACCTTCATCGACGCCTGCCTGACGCGCGCGATCGCCCTGTACCTGGCCCAGAACACCGGACGGCGATTCGATACGCTCTTCTCCGACGAGGCCGATGGGCCACTCGATCCAGAACACAAGCGCATGTTCATGGCGATGAAGCGCGAGGTCCTTCGGCTCGGCGGCTACCGGCAGGAGTTCTTCATCACCCAGACCCCGCACCTCGCGGCGATGGCAGATGCAATCATCGACCTCGACGCCATGCGGGTCGATGTGCATTCAGATGTTGCTCTGGTTGCTGAAGAAGCTCGTAGGTAGATGGGTTCAGTCGATGCACCTCGAACTTCGACGCGTACCACACAGGCACTCCTCACGCTGCGCTCCGAACGCACACGATGCGCGTAAAGCGAACACTCGGATGCGAAGGCCGTACGTCAGTGCCCGGCCATCAAGCGTCGCTCACGACGGTCGGCTAACCGGAAACTCCATTGATTTGATCGGAAAGCTTGGCCCGGCTTGCGCAAGGTCTCATCGTGTGCCTAACAGCATCAGCGCCGACGACGCAGGCCGAACGTCTTGAACGCGCGCGCTCAAGGCGCGACAGGTTGATGCAAACGTCGACGCACAGGTCATCGCATTGCCCGCGACGCGGGAAGTCCGGCCATCACCCGGGTGATTCACGCGTGGATGAACCGAGCGACACGGCGCCCTCGACCAACACCCCGCCGCCGCGTCGACTCTCGATGACCAGGCTTCCACCTACATCGGCCATGCGCCTGCGCATGTTGAAGAGGCCGTGGCCGCCGGCCGCCGGGTCCTGCCCAAGTCCGGGACCGTCATCGCTGACGCTGAAAACCAGCTCCTGGCCGTGGACCCTCAGCGTCAATTCGATCCGTGCGCGGTCTCCAGCGTGCTTGGCCGCGTTCTGCAGGGCCTCGGCGCAACAGTAGTAGACCGCCTGCTCGACGGCGCCGTCCAGCCGTTGGACCGGCTCGATGTTCACGATCACCGGGCGCGACGACCGATGGGCCAGTTGCGCAAGCGCCGGAGCCAGCCCCTCCTGCAGCAGCAGCCCCGGCGCGATGCCATGCGCCAGTTCGCGCAGCTCATGCAGGGCGGCATCGATGTCGGGGCCGGTTTCGCTCAGGAGTTGAGCGCCACGTGTCGGATCGGAATCGAGCAGACGCTGGACGACCGTGAGCTTCATGCGCAGCGCCAGCAGCCGTTGTTGCGCTCCGTCATGCAGGTCGCGTTCCAGGCGTTCACGCTCGGTTGCCGCTGCCTGGGCGGCCTCCCGGCGGGTCGAGCGCAGGGCGGCCTCGAACTGGTGGCTGGTCAGCGCCACGCGCATGCTGGCCGCGACCGACTCCACCAGCGACGGTACCTCGAGGAGCGCGGCGTCGTGGATGAGGACGGCCGCCGCTTCGCCACGCTGGCCGGTGATCATCTGCGTCGCGCGCCGGGTATTGCCGGCTTCCGGCAGGCGCAGCTCGCGCCCATGGCCATCGACCCAGCATGACGTTTCGGGGCGCCAGTAGCCGACCTGCAGCGTGGGGTCGCCGAGCGCGCGGGCCGTCAACGGCTGCAAGGTCTCGCGCGACGGCGTGCTGCGCAGCCCGCTGACCAGTTCCTGCAGCGTGCGCGCGATCCACAGTCGCCCGGCCAGCAGGCCCCAGCCAATCGCGGCCGGCACGGCAGCCGTCAGCAACACCGGCAGCCAGGAAAGGCGCACGGTGGCCACAACGATGGCGAGGCTCAGCATGCGCAGCACGAAGACGATGAGCACCGGAGCCAGCATGCGCCGCATCAGCGGCGATGCCAGTCGCAGCCGCTGCACGAGCCGCGCCACCGCGCCCAGCAGCAGCAGCACGGCCGCAGCCCGGAACGCGACGACGAGCGCGCTGGCGAGTTCAGGCCGGTCGCTCACGAAGAGCACGTTGCGGGGGCACTCGCCATCGCAGGCCAGCACCGGTCCGCCGATGGGGATCAGCGGCGTGAAGAAGTTGATCGGCAACCACAGCAGCAGCACGCAGGCCGCCATCACCCCCAGCAGTCCGCGGTCCAGGCGCGTGCCGAGGCGGCCGCTCGGGAAGGCCAGCATCACCCAGACCAGCATCAGCTCGCTGGCCATGCGCGCCACGCGGGCCAGCGTGAACAGATAGGGGTTGGACGATCCGCCCAACGCCGGGTGGATCGCCAGCAGCGCGGTCAGCATGAACAGCAGCGTGGCCATCGGACGCTGCGGGTAGCGCGTGCGAACGGCGATCGCCACCATCCAGGTCAGCAGCACGCCGACCGCAGCCAGCCCCGCATTGATCCAGCGCGCCGGGCTCGGCACCTCGGTGGCGAAAAGCAAAGTCGCCGTCGCCAACGCGATGCCGGGCAACCACAGGGGCGACCAGGCGACGCGCAAGACGGTCATGGTGCGTCGTCTTCGGCCAGGAACAGCAGCGTCGCGTGCACGCGGCGGCTGATCGATTCATCGTTGGCGATGCCCAGACGGCCGAAGATCTCGTTGACGTGTTTCTCGACCGCTCGCTGCGTGACGCCGAAGTGGCGCGCGATGGCCAGGTTGCTGCGACCTGCCGCCACGACGGCGAGGATCTCGCGCTGGCGGGGCGTGAGCGCCTCGAGCGGCGCACGCGGACGGGCCCGGTGAACCAGCAGACCGTCCACCAGTTGCGGATCGATGCGGCACTCGCCGGCGGCCACCCCTTCGATCGTCGAGACCAGATGGTCCAGGTCGTGGATGCGGTCCTTCAGCAGGTAGCCGCGCCCGAGGGAGCCGCCGGCCAGCACGCGCGCCGCCGAGTGTGCGCTGCCGTGCTGGCTGAGCACGACGACACCGACGTCGGGATGCCTGGCTCGCAGGACTTCGGCCGCACGAAGACCCTCGTCGGTGAAGCTCGGCGGCAGGCGGATGTCGAGCACCACGACATCGGGTGGATCGTTCGCGACCCGCTCCAGCATGGCCTGGGCCTCGTCGAAGCGCCCGACCACCGCCAGTTGCGGCGCGAGTGCGAGCAACTGCGTAAGGCCCTCGCGGATGAGGTAGCTGTCGTCGACGATCATCACGCGCAGCGGGCTGCCACGGGGGGCCACCGTTGGATTCTTCGGGTCCAGCGTTTTCGGCTTCATGGCCTCGGAAGTGTAGGCGCCGCCGACGCTGCCGGCTTCGCGGCGACCCAGTGAGAGCCGCCCAAGCAGCGCTCGCCGGCCGGGCTGCCCACGCCGGGCGCGCACCGGAGCATGAAGCCAGCCTGCAGCGTCTGCCGCGCCGTCTCGTTCGCATATCCGCAGGCGGTGTCTGCCGGCCGGCGTGGCAAAGCCATGAACCCCGGCGCGCGCGTGAACTTCGTTGCTGCCGGCACGCTGGCGCCCGCGCTGCTTGGGTCGGCAAGCGGATTCGCTGCCGATGCCGGCTGCGACGCCGGTTTCTGGGCCGGGTCGCGTGCGGACGGGTCGATCAGCACCGACCAGGCTGCCGATGGCTCGGGCCGATCCAGCCCTTGCATCGCCTGCCGCATGGCCTGGGGTGGGCCGGATCGCGCGATCTCGACCGGCAGCGCGGAGCAAGCAGCCGACCAGGGGTACGGCCCGTCCCTCAGGCCAGCAGGCCATCGCAGGGAAGGGGCATCCCGCTGCCCCGTCAGGCCGCAGGCAAGACCTGCGGCCCTTCCTACGTCTGGTGACTGTCTCGCGCGGCCTCCACCCGTTCGAGCTCGACGACAGCACCGACCCGGATCAATCCGCCTGTGGTCACGCGCGCGGTCAACCCACCGTGGCCGCGCAGCGCGTTGTATCCACCCAGACCCAGCTCGGTCTCCATGCGTGAGCACGGCGGGCAGGATCCGGTGACCTCGATGCAGACTTCCGGCCCCACGCGCCACACCAGCACCTGGTCGGCAAACGGCGAATGCATGGCAGCCAGATTCAGGCCGGAGATCACCAGGTTGCGCCGCAGCCGCCGCGCGTCGACGGCCTGCTGCAAGGTCCAGGCGCCGATCAGCGGCAGGTGTTCGTGCTGGATCAGCGTGAGCTCGCGGTGGCGTTGGGCCTCGGTTTCAGCCAGCCGCTGCCCGCGGTGGTCGCCGATCAGGCCTCGGCCAGGCTCGGCCCGCACCTCGTCGACGAAGACGGCTTGCGCGCGCCGCTGCGGCCTGAGCACGATGGCTTCGACACGGCCGCCGGCTGCAAAGCGGGTGGTCAGCCCGCGCAGTCCGAGCGCACCCGCCGCGCGCTGCTCGACCATCACAGCACTTCGTCGACCGACAGCGTTCGGCCGCGAAACTCGATCTGGTCACCGGCGCCGGCGCCGGCAATCGCCTGGTAGATGGGCGCTTCCGCCGAGATGCCCATGAACGTGCGGCCGTCGCACTCGAAGGCATCGGTCGCCACGCCGATGACGAACCAGCGGCCACCGATGTTGACCGCGGCGCCTTCGGTCACTTCGTCCTTCGGCCCGAAGTCGATGCGGCCAAGCGTGGCCAGCGCGTGCTCGTGGGTGTGGATCGGGCACTCGAACGACTGCGCCAGCACAGCGCTGTTGTGCGCTTGAGACGAGGCGCCGGCCTCGCCGCCCTCGTCGCCGCGGCCTGCCGCACCGGCCAGGTACCGGGCATAGGACTGTTCGGCAAAGCGAAGCTGTTCCGCGCGCAGCGCCAGCATGGTGGTCTTCAGATGGGTCTTGTCGGTCATGGAGGTGTGCTCCTTGGATCAATCGAATACAGGTCGAAGTCGATGACGCCGGCCGGCTCGCGGTAGCGCCAGGCTTGTGAAGGCTTCATTGCGGATCGGCAGGACAACGCCAGACCGCCAGCGCATACCCGCGGCGCTCGTCGGTGAGCAGCTGGGTACTGTCGAAACCGCTGAGTCGCGCCAGCCGCTCGATGCTCCGCGGCGAGTACTTCTGCGACTGCTCGGTGTAGAGCGTCTCACCGGCCGCGAATTCGAACTCGCGGTCCAGCACTTTGGAGGCGACCACTTGCTGCACGCTGCTGACCAGGAAGCTGCGTGCAACGCCTTGCAGCGGGCAGTAGCTGGCGAAGTGAGTGAAGGCCTCCAGGTCGAAGTTCATGCCCAGCTCGCGGTTGAGCCTGCGCAGCAGGTTCAGGTTGAACTGTGCGGTGACGCCCTGGGGATCGTCGTAGGCGGCCTGGATGACGTGCGGGTCCTTCATCAGGTCCAGACCGAGCAGCAGGACATCGCTCCCACGCAGGCGCTCGCGGATGCGCTGCAGCAAGGCCACGGCACTGCCCTCTTCCAGGTTGCCCAGGTTGCTGCCCAGCAGCATGGCCACCTGGCGTCGATTCGGCGAGGTGGTGGGCCAATGCTCGAAGTAGTCGGCCAACATGGGCTCGAACGCAGTCCGGGGAAGGTGTCGCTCGAAGCGCTGGGCGAGTTCGGCCAGCGCATGCGTCGACACGTCCATCGGCCGGTAGATGAAGTCCACGCCTTGGTCGTGAAGCGCCCGGCACAGGGTCAGGGTCTTCTCGCCGTCGCCGCTGCCCAGCTCGATCAGCTCGAGCGGATGATGGTCCGCGCCGATCCGCTGTGCCAGCTCGTCGGCGCGCTGGCGCAGCAGGTCGTGCTCGACGCGGGTGAGGTAGTACCCGGGCAGGGCCATGATGCGCTGGAAGATGCGCGAACCCGCGTCGTCATAGAACCAGGCCGAGGACAGCGCCTTTTGCGGCGCGCTCAGCCCCTGCAGCACATGCTGCGCCAAGGTTTGTTCGTCGGTCATTCGTGGCCCTGATCCCGCACGTCGCGTGCCGGTCGGATGCCGGTGAACTGCCAGCGCTGCGGCGTCTTGAGGAAGTTGCGATAGGTCAGGCGCGCATGACCCGGTGGCGTGGCGAACGAGGCTCCACGCAGCACCTGCTGGTCGACCATGAACTTGCCGTTGTATTCACCGACGGCACCCGCACTGCGGCGAAACCCCGGGTAGGGCTGGTAGGCGCTTTGCGTCCATTCCCAGCGGCGGCCCCAGGCCAGGTGCGCAGCGCCTGCCTCCCATTCGAACTCTGTCGGCAGCCGCCAGCCGGCCCACTGGCAGAAGGCAAAGGCTTCGTAGTAGCTGACATGGCTGACCGGCGCCGTGCTCCTCTCCAGCGGCTGCACACCACCGAGCGTGAAGTGCTGCCAGCGGCCGCTGCCGTCGGGGTGCCAGTACAGGGGTGCCTTGTGGCTCAGCGTGCGCACCCAGTCCCAACCTTCGGCATGCCACAGCTCGTGGCGCTCGTAGCCGCCGTCGGCCATGAAGTCCAGGTATTCCTGGTTGGTGACCAGCGCCAGGCGCAACTGCGTGGCGCCCACCAGCACGGTGTGGCGCGGCGACTCGTTGTCGAAAGCAAAGCCGCGGCCGGTGTGGCCGACTTCGATCGTGCCGCCGGCTACGTCGATCCACTCATCCAACGGTGGGCAGGTGCCGTCGTGCTCGGCCGTCAGGTCGAGTGCACTGCGGCCCTGTGGGTCATACAGCGCGGGCCGTGCATTGACACCGAGGATGAACTTGATGTCCGTGACCAGCAACTCCTGGTGCTGCTGCTCGTGCTGCAGGCCCAGCTCCACCAGATCGGCCACCTCGGGCTCCAGCGGCTGAGACAGCAACTCGCCCATGGCCGCATCCACATGCGCCCGGTAGGCCAGCACTTCGGCCACCGTCGGGCGGCTCAGATGCCCGCGCTGCGTGCGCGCCACCCGCACACCCACCGACTCGTAGTAGCTGTTGAACAGGAAGTCATGGTGCGCATCGAAGACCGCGTAACCCGGGCGATGGGGCAGCAACACGAAGTGTTCGACGAACCAGGCGGTGTGTCCAAGATGCCACTTGGGTGGGCTCACCTCGGGGGTCGGCTGGGGCACATGGTCCTCGATGGACAGCGGCGCGCACAGCCGCTCGGTGCGCTGGCGCACGCTGCGATAGCGCTGGGCGAGGATCTGCTCCCGGGAAAGGATCGACATCTGGGAAAACTCCGGAAAACGACGGGCTCAGCCGCCAAAGCGTTCGGTGCGGATCGCCTGGTCGGGCACCTGCAAGGCGCGCAGCATGGTGATCGCGCTCTCGACGAAGGCATTGCTGCCGCAGACGTAGACCGACGCCGACTGCGTGGAACTGTCGCCCAGGTGTTGCAAGGCGGCGGCCAGATCGACCTCGCGGATTCGACCGGCATGGTCCTGGGCCCGCTCGACCACCGACTCGCGCGACAGGGCCAGGCGGCTCTGGAAGCCGCTGTTGTGGGCTTCCCAGCGCTGCAACTCAGGCCACAGCAACACGTCGGCCATGGTACGCGCGGCCACCACGAGCACCATGGGCGCGGCGCCGCGCGACTGCACGCGGTGCGCGGCCATCGCCAGCAGCGGCACGACGCCCGAGCCGCCACCGATCAGCAGCGTGGGGCGCCCGTCCTGCACGCGCCAGACGAAGTGTCCGCCGACCGGGCCGAGGATCTCGAGCGACTCGCCCACCTGGGCGGCGTCGTGGAACCACGGCGAGACCTCGCCTTCGGCCAGGCGCTCGACGCCGAGCTCGTACACGCCATCGCGCTCGGGGGGCGAGAGCAACGAATAGCTGCGCTGCGCCTGGTAGCCGTCTTCGGCGGTGAGCCGCACGTCCAGGTGCTGCCCAGCCAGCGGGCGCCACCAGCGCTGCGGGCGCAGCACCACGCGGCGGATGGTGGGACTCAGGGGTTCGAGCGCTTCGATGCGGGCGGGCTGCCAACTCAGGCGATGCGAAGCTTCATCGCCCGCATCAGCCATAGCGCTCTTCCTTGAACGGGTCGCCGCGCATGTGATAGCCGCGCAGCTCCCAGAAACCCGCCTCGTCGGCCTTGGTGAACTGCAGTGCATTCACCCACTTGGCCGACTTCCAGAAGTACAGGTGCGGCACCAGCAGGCGGGCCGGCCCACCATGTTCGTGCGCCAGGGGCTTGTCGTCGAAGTGCGTCGCCACCAAGGCACGCCCGCCCGCCAGGTCGGCCAGCGGCACATTGGTGCTGTAGCCGTCCAGCGAGTGCGCCAGGATCCAGGGCGTGGGCGGCTGCACGCCCGCGGCAGCCAGCAAGGCGTCCACGGTCACGCCGCGCCAGCGGGTGTCGAACTTGGACCAGGTGGTCACGCAATGGATGTCCACCACGATCTCGGTCTGCGGCAGAGCGTTGAATTCCGCCCAGGTCCAGGTGCGCAGCGGCTTGGGCCCGACCTTCAACGTGAGGCCCCAATCGGCGAGGCTGGGCGGGCGCGGCGCGGGCCCAGCGGTGAGGACCGGAAAACCATCGGTCAGCGACTGGCCGGGCGGCAGTCGGCCTCCATGGTTGTCGACGCCGCGGTTGCGGCCACCGAAGGATCGGTTGATGGGCATGGCTGGGAACTGTGGGGCGTTAGTTGGCTTGGAGGGGCTTGCGCCGATCGATGATGGTGGGCAGGAACTCGGTCACCGTGGGATGCACGGGCAACGCCTCGCGCACCGCTTGCCAGGTGCCGCCGCTGGCCATCACCAGGCTGATGGCCTGGATGATTTCGTCGGCCTGGATGCCCAGCATCGTGGCGCCCAGGAAGTGACCGCTGTCCTCGTCGATCAGCAGCTTGATGGTGCCGATGGTTTCGCTTTCCTCTTTGGCCCGACTCACCTGCTCCATGGCATGCACCGCCTGCGAGATGCGCCGCCCCTGCGCCACCAGGCGCCGTGCCTCGGCCTCGTACAGGCCCACGTGGGCCAGCGGTGGGTCGGTGAACATCGCGTAGACGGCGGTGCGATCATCGGCGCTGCGCTGGCCGCCGGCCAGGTTGGCCGCCAGGATCTCGTGGTCGTGGTAGCTGGTGTGCGTGAACGCCCCGCGCTGGTTGATGTCGCCCAGCGCCCAGATGCCTGGCACATCGGTTTCCAGGCGCTCGTTGGTCGCGATGTAGCCGCGCATGTTGGGCTTGAGCCCCACGCTGTGCAGCCCCAGGTCGTCGGTGTTGGGCACCCGGCCGGTGGCCACCAGCAGGTGGCTGCCGCCGATGATGCGGCCATCGGCCAGCTCGACGCAGCTGCCGCCGGCGAACTGGCCCGGGCTCACGCGCTGGATGTCCAGCCCGGTGAAGACATCGATGCCTTCGGCGCGCAGCATCGCGGTGACGGCCTGCGAGACGTCTTCGTCTTCGCGCATCGTCAGGCGCGGGCCGGTTTCGATGATGGCCACCTTGCTGCCCAGGCGGCGAAAGATCTGCCCCATCTCCAGGCTGATGTAGCCGCCGCCGATGATGACCAGCTTGCGCGGCAGTTCACGCAGCGCCAGCAGGCCTTCGTTGTCCAGGTGCGGGTTGTCGAGCAGGCCGGCAATGGGCGGCAGGTACGGGCGCGTGCCCGTGTTGAGCACCACCTTCGGCGCGGCGAGCCGCCGCTGGTCGGCCTCGACCACAAACCCGGCCTCGTTTCGGCCGGCCAGGCGGCCGTGGGCCTTGATGATGGTCAGCCCCTCGAGACCACCCAGCCAGCTCTGCAAGCCTGCACGCGACTCGTCGACTCGCTGCTTCATGCGCTGCATGGCCGCCGCGAAGTCGACCTCGACCGGCCCCACGCGCACGCCGAACTCGGCGGCGCGGCGCGCCATGTAAGCCACGCGCGCCGACTTGCGCAGCGTCTTGGTGGGTGTGCAGCCCCGGTTGACGCAGGTGCCGCCCAGGTCACGCGATTCGATCAGCGCCACCCGGCGACCCTGGGCCACCAGCTTGGCCGCCAGGAACGG
This sequence comes from Lysobacterales bacterium, assembly GCA_035911475.1. Lineage (GTDB taxonomy): Bacteria > Pseudomonadota > Gammaproteobacteria > Xanthomonadales > UBA2363 > Pseudofulvimonas. Next base: position 12,559 of record JAMHVM010000087.1, read on the forward strand.
GCCGGCCTGGCCGGCACCGATGACGACGGTATCGAATGCCTCGGTTCCGGTCATGCCCGCACCTCGACGCCGCGCCAGAATGCCATCCGGCCGGCCACGGCCTCGGCGTCGGGCTTGGGCTCTGGGTAAAACCACGCGGCGTCGCGGTTGAGCGCATCGCCGACCTTCAGCGTGTAGTAGCTGGCACGCCCCTTCCACGGGCAAGTCGTGTGGTTGTCGCTGGCCAGCACGTGCTCGCGGCGCAGCGATGACAAGGGGAAATAGGCATTACCCTCGACCTCGACGATGTCGTCGCTGTCGGCAATGACGGTGTCCTTCCAGATGGCTTTCATGCGGATGACTCGAAGTGGTGACTCAAACGTGTGGGGTTGTGACGGCTAGCGTTCTGGGTTCAACCGGGTCACGATCACCGGCTGGCCTTCGAGCGTTCGGTGGACGGGGCACAGGTCGGCCACGCGCAGCAGGTCGCTGCGCTGCTCTTCGCTCAACGGCCCTTGCAGCGTGATTTCCCGGGTGATGCGCTCCACCCGCCCGCTGCGCCCGTCGCACTCCGTGCAGTCCTGGGCATGCAGCCGCTCGTGGCGCAGGACGGCCTGGACATCGTGCAGCGAGTAGCCTTTGCGCTTGGCGTACACGCGCAGGGTCATCGAGGTGCAGGCCCCCAGCGACATGAGGAGGAGGTCGTAAGGGCCGGGACCGCGATCACCGCCCCCCAGTTCGCCCGGTTCGTCGGCGTCCAGCAGGTGGGACCCCGCCCGCATGGTGCGCCAGAACGCATGATCGCGCTCGCCGATCCAGACCGACCCGCCGGGCAGCTCGGCCGGGCCCGGCACAGGCGGCTGCACAGCAGCATCCACATAGCGCCCCGCCCAGGCACTGACGACGTCGGCCACATAACCGGCGTCCGCGCCTCGGGTCAGCAGATGATCGGCATCGTCGAGACTCACGAAGCTCCTGGGATGGCTCGCCGCGCTGAACAGCGCATGCGCCTGCTCGAGGCCCACCACCTGATCGTGGGGTGCGTGCATCACCAGCAGGGCGCGGCCGAGACCCGCCGATGCCGCGGCATCGCTGGCATGGTTGCTCAGTTCGCCGATGAACTCGGCACTGAGGGAAAGGTCGCGCCCACCGAGCTTCACTTGCCAGTCGCCTTGCGCGTCCACCATCGCGCCCTTGAATTGCCGCAACAGGTGCTTGGCCGTGGCCGGCGCGCCGATGGTGCACACGGCCTTGACCTGCGGCAGCTGCCGCGCGGCCAGCAGCGCCGCCGTGCCACCCAGGCTGTGCCCGACCAGCAGGCTCGGCTGGCCCTGCGTGGCGCCCATCCGGTGCACCGCGGCGACCAGGTCCTCGACATTGGCCGTGATGCCGGCCTGGCCGAGTTCACCTTCGCTGTCGCCCAAACCCGTGAAGTCGAAGCGCAGCGTCGCGATGCCTCGCGACGCCAAAGCCCGGCTGATCTTGGTCGCGGCCAGCGAGTTCTTGCCACAGGCGAAGCAATGTGCAAAGACGGCAAAGGCACGCGGCGCCGCCTGGTCCGGCAACTCCATGACGCCGGCCAGTCGATTGCCACGGGTGCCGGCAAATTCCACCTTGCTGCTGCTCATGAAGCTGGCGTCGACCTGGGGGTGTTGCAGCCCGTGGCCACGGCCTCAGCTCCCGACCTTGTTCAGAGACAAGGCGTTGATGCAGTAGCGCAGCCCGCTGGGCGCCGGCCCGTCCGGAAACACGTGACCCAGATGGGCATCGCAGACGTTGCAGGTGGTCTCCACGCGCGTCATGCCGTGGCTGTGGTCGGCATGGTAGGCCACCACGCCGGGCACCACCGCCTGGGTGAAGCTGGGCCAGCCGCTCTTGCTGTCGAACTTGGTGGAAGCGTCGAACAGTTCGGTGCCGCAGCTCCCGCAGGCATAGCGCCCCGGCTCGAACAGGCGACACATGGACGAGCTGTGCGCCCGCTCGGTACCCTTTCCCCGCATCACGTAGAACTGATCCGGTGTCAAGCGTTCGCGCCATTGCGCCTCGCTGAGTTCCACGCGCCGCGGCGGCTGCGGGTTGCCCTTGCGGGTGAGCTCGAGCACGCCGCGCCAGGTGAGCGTGTCGGCATCGGGCTGCGGCGCCCGTGGCGCCGCCTCGGCGCGCTTGAGCGACGCAATGAGCTTTTCGGCGTCGACGCGGAAGTGGTTGTAGATCACGACACCGGCCGGATCGATCAGAATGAACCAGGGCGTGCCGCCGTTGCGATAGCGCTGCATCAGCACCGAGCCGGCTCCCTCGCGTCCCTCACCGGCGTCGTGGCCGAACGGGATGGGCAACGCATACTTGCTCTGCGCCGCCACCATGCGCTCGAAGGTGTTGGATTCGAAGTCCTCGAACACCGTCTGCACGGCGGCAAAGCTGATGAACGACGAGCCCCTGAAGGTCTGTACCAGCTGCGCCAGCGCCGGAAACCCCGTCAGGTGGCAGCCGGGGCAGGCGTCCTGAAAGCAGAAGATCAGCTTGTAGGCGCCAGGCATCTTGTCCAGGCCGTACGCGGCCAGCGGCTGGCCGGAGGGGCCGATCCACTGGGTCACACCCAGCTCGGGCGCAGCTTCGTCCATGATCCCGGCGTGCGGGGCAGTGTCGTTTGCCATTGTCAAACCTTGGTTGGGGACTGATCTCGGTGGCGGCAGCCTGTTTCAGGTGCCACAGAAAGTACGGTAGGAGGCTGTTTGTTGAGCAGGTGCGGGTTCGGAAAAGACCTGATCGGACTCACGCTCATCGAATGGTTGCCGCAAGACCGACAGCAGCGTCTCGAACGGCGCCAAATCGTCGTCGGCTGTTGCGGCAGTCAGTGCAGCCTCGACCTGATGGTTGCGCGGGATGTAGATCGGGTTGGCGCGGCGCATGGCGGCCAGCCTTTCGGCCCCGGCCGTGCTCGTACCCGCACCCTGGCCGACGCTGCCCAGGCGCACCTGCCAGCGGTCGAGCCAAGGCTCCAGCGCCGCAGCGGACTTGCCGAACAGCGTGCGCAGGGCCGTGCTGTCGCCCCGCGCAGCATCGTTCAGGCGCCGAAAACCCAGCGTGAAGTCGATGCGGTGCGCCTGTAGCAGCGCCAGGTAGTCGTCCGCCAGCACGCGGTCGGCCTTGTCGGTGCCGTCCAGGCCGAGCTTGGCGCGCAGCACCTGGGTCCAGTCCGCGTCGAAGCGCTTGGCAAAGCCGTTGACGATCTCGGTGGCGGCCTCCACGGCGCGCGCGGTGTCGCCGTCCGGAGCGATCAGCGGCAGCAGGGTTTCGGCAAAGCGCGCCAGGTTCCACTGGGCGATCTTGGGCTGATTTCCGAAGGCATACCGGCCACCGGTGTCGATCGAGCTGAACACGGCCTCGGGATCGAAGTGCTCCATGAAGGCGCAGGGACCGTAGTCGATGGTTTCGCCCGAGATGGTCATGTTGTCGGTGTTCATCACGCCGTGGATGAAACCAATGCCCATCCAGCGCGCAACCAGCGCGGCCTGGCGTTCGACCACGGCCTGCAGGAAACCCAGGTAGCGATCAGGCATGCCGACGAGCTGCGGGTCGTGGCGCGCGATGGCGTAGTCGGCCAGGCGGCGCAACAGCGCCTCGTCCTCGCGCGCGGCGAAGAACTCGAAGGTACCCACCCGCAGGTGGCTGGCGGCCACGCGGGTCAGGATGGCACCGGGCAGCACCTGCTCGCGCTGCACGGTGGAGCCCGTGGCCACGGCGGCCAGCGCCCGCGTCGTGGCGATGCCCAGCACATGCATGGCCTCACCCAGCAGGTACTCGCGCAGCACCGGCCCCACGGCGGCCTTGCCGTCTCCGCGGCGCGAGAACGCGGTGCGCCCCGAACCCTTGAACGCGATGTCGCGGCGCTGGCCACTGCGGTCGATCAGTTCGCCCAGCAGCAGCGCGCGACCGTCGCCGAGCTGGGGCGAGAAGCCCCCGAACTGATGCCCCGCGTAGGCTTGCGCCAAGGGATCCGCTCCGGGCGGCACGACGTTGCCGGCCAGTACCGACACGCCCGCGGGCGAGCTCAGCGCCTGCGGGTCGAGGCCAAGCTCGTGCGCCAGTTCGGGGTTGAGCTGCAGCAGACGGGGAGCCGGCGAGCCCGCAGGCTTGCTCCGCACGTAGAACCCCTCGAGCTCACGCGCGTAGGTGTTGTCGAAGGCAAGACCAGCCGGCGGCGGCGCAGCAGGGTCGGAACGCTCTTCGATCGATGGGTTCACTGCGGCTTGCAAGTCATGTCTCCGGTTGGGTGCGCCCTGGCGCGAGTCCTATGCGGCCCGGGCCTCTTGGTCGTCGCCACCGAACGCCTGGATCAGCCGCTCGCCGTCGAGACGGAAGTCGCTGTGCAAGACCTCGCCCAGCGGATCGAGGACGATGAACCAGGGTGTGCCGCGCGTCTTGAAGTCCGTCATCAGGCTTGGACAGCGGCCCACCGCGGGGTCGTGCCCGAAGGGGATCGTCAACCCGTAGCGCTGCTGGTTCTCGCGCAGGCGCTCGAAGGTGTTTGTCTCCGCGCCTTCGAACACCGTCTGCACGGCGGCAAAGCCGAAACCCTTGCCCGACAGCGCCTCGTGCAAGACCCCGAGCGTCGGGAACCCATGACTGTGGCAGCCCGGACACCAGTGCTGGAAGCAGTAGATCACCTTGAAGCCGGGGCCCAGATCGGCCAGCTTCAGCGGTTGGGTCGTCGGTTGCCCGCCGGTGTCGATCCACCGAGGAACTCGCAGCTCCGGGGCCTTGACGGGAAATTCATTGCGGTTCATGGAGTCCTTTGATGTCGAGAGCATGTGGCCTGAAACAACAAATGGCGCGACCCGCTCAGGTCGTGGCGGATCCGCGCTTGGGCAGCTTCCAGTTGGCACGCGGGTAGTGGCAGGTGTAGCCGTGGGGATGCCGGACCAGATAGTCCTGGTGCTCGGGCTCGGCCTGCCAGAACGGGCCAGCCGGCTTCACCTCGGTCTGCACCTTGCCGGGCCACAGCCCGGAGGCGTCGACGTCGGCGATCACGTCCAGCGCGACCCGCTGCTGCTCGGGCGTCGTGAAGTAGATGCCCGAGCGGTAGGAACTGCCCCGATCGTTGCCCTGACGGTTCAGCGTGCTCGGGTCGTGGATCTGGAAGAAGAACTCCAGCAGGTCGCGATAGCCGATGCCGACCGGGTCGAACACGACTTCCACGGCCTCGGCATGGGAGCCATGGTTGCGGTAGGTGGCGTTGGGCACATCGCCTCCGCTGTAGCCCACACGCGTGCCGATGACGCCAGGCAACTTGCGCACCAGATCCTGCATGCCCCAGAAGCAGCCCCCTGCGAGGATGGCGGTTTCGGTCATGCTCATGTTTCAGCTCCTGTAGGCTCCGTCGAAAAAGGAACGACTTGCAAGCTGGGCCGCGCTTGTGCCGCTCTGCGCCACTCGAGGCGCTCATGCGTATGGCCTCGCCGACCAAATCACAGATTGGAATTGATGTCAGGGCAGTACGCCCGACCGCAATGCTGCACATCGTCTTGTCAGGCATGCAGCACGTCCACTTCGCGCGACGCCGGGGGGTCGACTGCAATGCGTGGATGGCGACAGCAGGTCGTGGTCGCCGTGCGCGGCAGGCGTAGGCGTGTCGCGTCCAGACTGGCCGTGGCTTGCGGTCACGGGGACCGCGCGCCCTCCACTGGACGATTGGTCGATCTCGGTGGACGACGGGTGGCATCTGGCCTGTCAGGGCTGCACATGCCGAACGACCGATCCAGTGCAGTACGCGGCGTCCTTGGGCGGACCGGCCGGCTGCGACGAAAGGCATCGCGCATGAAGAGACCACTTCCGGCTGCCACCTCGAAGCGAGACGGCAGCCTGCCTATAGACCTGCGCCGCATCTTCGACAACCCAGCGGTTCGGCTCAACATGATCAGCAATCTGCCGATGCCGGCGTTGCTGATCGATCGATCCGGCGTCGTGCGCCTCGTCAATGCGCAAGCCGCGGTGCTGATGGGACACACCGCGACCGGCAAGCGACTCAGTGAGTGGTTCGCTGCGATTCAGGGTAGTTCCACTGACTGTGGATCTTCTGCCCACGTCGAGGTCCTGCGCGCACCATCAATGGCAACCCGGGCAATGCGCATGTCGGGTTGGATGCGGACGGTCGATTCGCGATGGGCCGCGGTGGACCTCCGGGTCGAGCGCTTGGCCCCGATCGCGATTGGCGGCGCACATGCCGAGGTCATCGTCGTAATGCGCGTACGCGGGCCGACAATGGCGCCTGCCGCCCGTCGAGGCTCGGAACTTAGCTGATTCCAAGTCGCGTGCGCTGCCACGCACCGGGCGGCACGCCGGCCGTGCGCTGGAAAGCGCGAGCGAACGCGGCCACACTTCGATAGCCCGTTTGCGTGGCCACCACCTTGACCGGTTTTCCCTCGGCCAGCAGGCTGCGCGCCAGGCTCATGCGCCAGCCGGTCAGGTACAGCAGCGGCGGCACACCCACGACCTGCGCAAAGCGCTGGGCGAAGGCCGAGCGCGACAGATTGGACAACGTTGCCATCGAGTCCAGTGTCCATTGGCGCCCAGGTGCAGCGTGCAGCGCCTCGAGCACGGCGCTGAGCCTGTCGTCGGCCATGGCATCCAGGACACCACCTTGCAGCATGTCGTTCTCGACCAGGTGACGGATCACGACAACCAAGGTGTACTGCAGCAGGCGGTCGACTGCGGCGCCGTAACCGTAGGCGCGGTCGTCGGCCTCTTCGAACATCAACTCCACCGGCCTGCGCAGACGCGCCGTGGTACGCAGATCGACCACCGTGATGTCGGGAATCACCATCGACAACGGCGGCGCGAGGTCGCTGAGCGTGGCGCACATCAGATCGACGCCGGCGGCGCCAAGCCCTTCGACGCGGTGCTCTAGCGGGCGCGGCATCAACACCACACAAGGCGCCTGCACGAGCAGCGGCGCCTCACGTTGACGCGTAAGACTGAGTTCGCCTCGGCTCAGCAGATGAATGGACCCGTCTGAAGTCCCGTCGACATCGGGCGAGAGTCCGCACAGCGTGCCTGAATAGAACATCTTGGCCACCGGTGCAAAGCGCAACATGTGGCTCAGCAGTGCGTCTTTCGGGGAAGCGTTCTCGGCCATGCTGAGATGTTCCATGTGGCTGGACGATGGGTGCAAGGAATCGGACGATCGGTCGCGCGACCGTCGCTACAGTGAGTGAACCCAACAGGCCGGATTCGCTAGCCCGCGCAAATGCGCAGCGGCGCAATTCCGCCACATTGTCCGCGATGACCATTCTGCCCGCCGTCTCCTTGCCCATCGCGCTTGCCTGGGGTGCGCTGCCTGGGGCAGGCATCGTCGCCGGTGCCCTGCTGGGTGTATACGCACCGCTGTCGCACCGCTCGGTTGCACGCGCGATGGCGCTGGGCGCGGGGCTGCTGCTCGCGGCGGCGGCGGTGGAATTGGCTGCCGAAGTGACTCGAACCCATCCATGGATCGGTGTCGCCGCCCTGCTCGCCGGCGCGGCCACATTCAGCGCTGCCAATGCATGGCTGTCGCGCCGCGGTGCGAAGCACCGCAAACGTTGCGGTGAGTGCGTCGCTCAATCCAGCGAAGCGGATGTTCCCAACAGCGGCCTGGCCATCGCGATGGGCACGGCGATGGATGCCGTCCCTGAGGCCATCGTGCTGGGTCTGAGCCTGCACGCACACGGGCCGAATGCCGCGCTCATCGCCGCCATCACGCTGGGCAATCTGCCCGAGGCCATGTCGGCGTCCGCGGGTATGCGCGCTGCGCGCCGCAGCGTGCGCTGGATCCTCGGGTTGTGGCTGTTGATTTCGGCGGCGACGACCCTGCTCACGGGCGTGGGCTATCTCTTCGCGGGTGTGCTCACGGCTCATGACGCGCTGCTGATGCAGGCCTTTGGCGCCGGTGCGCTGTTGGCCATGGTCAGCGAAACGCTGCTCCCCGAGGCTGCGCACGAGGCCCCTGGGTTCTCGGGCTTGGTCGCTGCCACGGGCTTTGGCGCCTTGCTTCTGATTTCCGCCTACGCACACTAGCCGGCCGATGATCGATGTCGAGAACGCCGTGAACGATGCCGGCTCGCCGAGCTTCCTGCGCGCGATCATCGAGCAGGACCTGCGCAAGGACCTGCATGCGCGGCGGCACTGGGCCGGCTCGCCGGGAGATGCGGCGCACCACAGCGCGGGCCAGCTCGACCCGGCACGCGTGCGCCTGCGTTTCCCGCCTGAGCCCAACGGCCACCTGCACATCGGCCACGCCAAGAGCATCGGCCTGAATTTCGGTTTGGCGCGGGAGTACGGTGGCGCGTGCCATCTGCGGCTGGACGACACCAATCCGCAGAAGGAAGAACAGGCCTATGTCGATGCGATCATCGAGATCGTGCGCTGGCTGGGTTGGGATTGGCGGGCGTTCGGCGTCGAGCACCTGTACCACGCCAGCGACTATTTCGACTTCATGTACACGGCCGCCGAGGCGTTGATCGACGGCGGCCTGGCCTATGTGGATGAGCTCAGCGGCAAGGACCTGCGAACCGCCCGCGGCGACTTCACGCGGGCCGGCACGGCGAGCGTCTGGCGCGACCGGCCGTCTGCCGAGAGCCGGGCGCGCTTTCGCGAGATGCGCGACGGTGCACACCCCGATGGCGCGATGGTGCTGCGGGCCCGCATCGACATGGCCTCGCCCAACCTGCAGCTGCGCGACCCGGCGATCTATCGGATCCGCCACAGCGCGCACCACCGCACCGGCGGCAAGTGGCGCGTCTACCCGACCTACATCTACGCCCATCCGATCGAGGATGCGCTGGAGAACATCACGCACAGCTTTGCCACGCTGGAGTTTGCGGAGCACCGCCCCTTCTACGACTGGCTGCTCGGGCACCTTGCTCGCCTGGGCCTGGTGCAGGAGCCGGTCCCCAAGCAGTACGAGTTCGGCCGCCTCAACGTGACCCACGTGATCACCAGCAAGCGCAAGCTCAAGGCCCTGGTGGACGAGGACCACGTGCAGGGCTGGGACGACCCGCGCATGCCCACCCTGGCGGGCCTGCGCCGGCGCGGCTACACGCCAGCGGCGCTGCGCAGGTTCGTCGAGGACAGCGGGGCCAGCCGCCATGCCATCTGGTTGCCCTACGCGGCGCTGGAGCAGGCGCTGCGCGACGACCTGGAGCCCAGCGCCCCGCGCGCCATGGGCGTGATCGATCCGCTCGAGCTCGAACTGGTCAACTGGGAGGAGGTCTTCGGCGGCGCGCCCACCGAAGCCTGCACGGCCCCCGTGCACCCACACCGCCCGGAACTCGGGCAGCGGGCCTTCTCGCTCGGGCCGCGGCTGTGGATCGATCGGCAGGACTTCGCCGAGGTGCCGGTCAACGGCGAGCATCGCCTGACGCCGGGTGAGCATGTGCGGCTGAAGTACGGCTTCATCGTCGAGTGCCTGGGCAGCCGAAAGAACGAACAAGGCCAGGTCGTGTCCGTCCAGGCGCGTGTCCTGCCCGGTACCAAGAGCGGTACCCCAGACGCCGAGCAGACCAAGGTCAAGGCCACCATCACCTGGGTGGGCCTGCATGAGGCCGTCGCTGCCGAAATTCGCCTGTTCGAGCACCTGTTCGTCGTGCCGCGGATGGACGAGGTCGACGACGGGGACTTCCGCCGCCACCTCAACCCGACCAGCCGGCGCATCGCCCATGGCTGGGTCGAGCCGACCCTTGCTGCCCTGGCGCCCGAGCAGCACGTGCAGCTTGAACGCCTGGGCTACTTCGTGAGCGACCGCTGCGACCATCGAACCGATGCCGCCGTGTTCAACCGCGTGACCTCGCTGCGTGGCCCGAGGCCGCGGTGACGGCGCTGCGCAGGTCTCCAGTCGCGTGTCGAACCGACTCCCCTGGCCGGTGCCGCCCAGGGCAAGCCAAGGCCCGGAGGGCGTCGGTGCTGCCCACGCACCATCGAAGCCGACTGCTGGCTGGAACGGAGCCCCGGCCCATGAGAGTCCGCACCCGACGTTGGGTCGTTCAAGCGGTCGACTGCCAAGGCCCCGGCAGGGATGGACGGAACCAGCCGTTGAGTCGACGCATCGCAGCCCAGCGGCTGCACGGCATCAAGCTGACAGGCGTCATGCGCTTGCCGGTGCAGCGCTGCGCGGTGCCGGTCCTGTCTTCACAAACGGCCGCGACCATGCGTGCCAGTTGCTGCAAGCAGCCCGGCCGCGCCCGCGTGAGGGCGCCGCCGCGTCGGCCCACATGCAGCCTGGCGCCTGCGGTGAGGCACATCGATGGGAATGCCGTGGGAAGGTGCAAGCACCATGGAGACGCCTTGCAAGGAGGAAGTCATGCTCGCCGCGGCACAGTTGCAGCAAGCTGTGGGACAGGACGCGCCGCGCTCGAAGAAGGCGTCGAACTCGGCCGCGGCCTGGCGTTCGGCGCCGGCATCCCATTGGAGTTGGCGAGATGCAGCCTCCGGGCTGCGAGGCCATCGTGCCACGGCGGCTGGAACGACAACACCAATGGTCCGTCGCTTTGGGCTGTACCCGGCTCGTCCGCAAAGGAAGGATGATTGGCAAATCATTCGCGACGCATGAGCAAAGAGGTGGTGTGATGATCCGTCCTCCCTCAGCAAAGCCGTGGCACATGCCGTGCAACTTTGGGACACCCAACCCTAACGGAAATCGGAACGACGAATGAAACTCGTATCAAGCATGCCCAAGCATGGGACTTCTACCGCAGCAAAACGTGGAGCACTGGCTTGTGGCCTCGTTGCGTTTTCAATGCTGGCGGCGGGTGCGGCCCTGGCCGCAGATACCGCGAAGATGGGGAAGAACCCCAACTATCCGCAGATCGAATATCCGCCGGTGTTC
>JAMHVM010000088.1:0-87752 GCA_035911475.1 Lysobacterales bacterium
GCGCCTGCACGACACTGGCGGTCGCCAGCAACAGGCAGGTTCCGAGCAAGCTGCGGATTTTCATGTTCTGGCTTCCCCTGTCAGCACGCCGTCACGGAGACGGCCGGCCCCTTCGACCTTGACGGCATCTCACGATTGCGGCGCAACTATAGATCACAACTGACTTTCTACCAACAATTCGGCCACTTGCACAGCGTTCAAAGCGGCCCCTTTGCGGATATTGTCTGACACAGTCCACAGATTCAGGCCGTTTGGGTGGGAAATGTCTTCCCGGATGCGTCCGACGTAGACCGGATCGGTGCCGGCGGCGTGCCCAACCGGGGTCGGATAGCCGCCCGGCTTGGCCTGGTCGACCAGCACCACGCCAGGGGCGTCCTTGAGCAGCTTGCGCGCCTGGGCGGCACTGATCTTGTCGCGGGTCTCGATGTGGCAGGCCACCGAATGGCCGTAGAAAACCGGCACGCGCACGCAGGTCGGGTTGACCTCGATGCGGTCGTCTTCAAGGATCTTGCGGGTTTCCCACACCATCTTCATCTCTTCCTTGGTGTAGCCGTTGTCCATGAAGGCGTCGATGTGCGGGATCACGTTGAAGGCGATCTGGACCGGGAACTTCTCCGGCTTGATCTCCTGGAAGCTGAGCAGCGCTGCGGTCTGCCGGCCCAGCTCCTCCATGGCCGAGCGCCCTGCCCCGGACACCGACTGGTAGGTGGCGACGTTGACACGGGTGATGCCCACGGCGCGATGGATCGGCGCCAGCGCGACCAGCATCTGCATGGTCGAGCAGTTCGGATTGGCGATGATGCCGCGCGGCCGGTTGGCGATGGCTTGCGGGTTGACCTCGCTGACCACCAGTGGGACGTCCGGGTCCTGGCGGAAGTGCGAGGTGTTGTCGATCACCACGGCGCCCGCAGCCGCCGCACGCGGTGCATGCTCGGCCGAGACCGAACCACCGGCCGAGAAGAAGGCGATGTCGATGCCGGCGAAATCGAACTCGGCCAGGTTGCGCACCACGACCTCGCGGCCGTTGAAGCGGATCTTCTCGCCGGCCGAGCGCTCGCTGGCCAGCGGCACCAGCTCCGACACCGGGAACTTGCGCTCGGCCAGGATGCCGAGCAGGGTTTCGCCGACGGCGCCGGTGGCACCGACCATGGCAACGCGATAGGTCTTCTGGGTCATGGACTGAAATCGTTGAACGGGTTTGCGCCCGGACCGGTCAAGCGTCGGCGGACGAATCGCCGCATTGTGCGCGATGGCGCAGCCACTGGTCCATGAGCACCAGCGCGACCATGGCCTCGGCGATGGGCACGGCGCGGATGCCGACGCAGGGATCGTGGCGACCTTTCACCACCACCTCGACCGCTTGCCCGTCGACATCGATCGACGGCACCGGCAGGCGCAGGCTGGAGGTGGGTTTGAGGGCGATCGAACAGGTCAGCGGCTGGCCGGTGCTGATGCCGCCGAGAACGCCGCCGGCGTGGTTGCTCTCGAAACCTTCCGGCGTGATCGCGTCGCGATGCTCGCTGCCCTTCTGCGCGGCGACCGCAAAGCCATCGCCGATTTCCACGCCCTTGACCGCGTTGATGCTCATCAGCGCCGAGGCCAGCTCGGCATCGAGCTTGCCGTACAGCGGCGCGCCCCAGCCCGGCGGCACACCGTCGGCGACCACATCGACGCAGGCACCGACCGAATCGCCGGACTTGCGCAGCGTGTCCATGTAGATCTCCAGCGCCGGCACCATGGCGGCATCGGGCCAGAAGAACGGATTGTCTTCCACCACATCCCAGTCGAACGCCGAAGGCGTCAACTCACCCAGTTGCGACAGATGGCCACGCACGGTGATGCCGAAACGCTCGTCCAGGTACTTCTTGGCGATGACCCCGGCGGCCACCCGCATGGTGGTCTCGCGTGCCGAGGAACGACCGCCACCGCGATGGTCGCGGATGCCGTACTTGGCCTGGTAGGTGAAATCGGCATGGCCGGGCCGGAACACCCGGGCGATGTCGCTGTAGTCCTTGCTGCGGGCATCGGTGTTGCGGATCAGCAGCGCAATCGGGGTGCCAGTGGTGCGGCCCTCGAACACGCCCGACAGGATCTCGACCTCATCGGCCTCGCGCCGCTGCGAGGTGTGCCGGCTGCGCCCGGTGGCGCGGCGCTCGATGTCGGCGCGGAACTCCTCAGGCGAAATCGCCAGTCCCGGCGGACAGCCGTCGACCACGCAGCCGATGGCGGGCCCGTGGCTTTCGCCAAAGGTGGTGACGCGGAACAGGTGACCGAAGGTGTTGTGTGACATGACCGCAAGCCTACGGCCTGATCAAAGCGGCGGGAAGCCCCGCCGTTGCCGTGCTGGCAGCTGACTGCGGCGCGGAACGAACATCGATGCCTTGCCGTGCAGGCGCTAGAATCCGCGCCAGTCACGCTTTTATCCGAGGGTTTCGTCCGATGCGCCAGTAATGCCGCCGTCACTCGACGGCCAGTAGTCCGCCACGCCGATCACCGGCGCCGGCATCGACCACGGCATTTTCGGAGCATCCATGACAACCCCTTTCCTTTCGCTGGAAGGCGTCGGCCATTCCCTGCCCGACGGCCGCCGGTTGTTCACCGGCATCGACTTCCATCTCGATCAAAGCCCGACCGGGCTGGTTGGCGCCAACGGCGTCGGCAAGAGCCTGCTCGCGGCGATCATGGCCGGCCGGATCGCGCCCAGCCACGGCGTTGTTCGCAGCAGTGCCCGCATCGCCTGGCTGCCGCAACAGGTCGCGCCGGCTGTCGACGCGACCGTGGCCACCTTGGCCGGCGTCGCACCGACCCTGGCGGCGCTGGCGCGCGTCGAAGCCGGCAGTAGCGCGGTCGAGGACTTCGACCAGATCGGTGATCGCTGGGACATCCGCGAGCGGCTTCGTCAGGCGCTGGCCGACGACGACCTGGCCCACCTGTCGATCAATCAGGCTGCGCAAGAGCTCAGCGGTGGCGAGCGCATGCGCGTGGCGCTGATCGGTGCCTGGCTGGCGCAGCCCGATGTCCTGCTACTGGATGAGCCCAGCAACCACCTCGACCGCCGCCAGCGACACCGGCTGCTGGATCGCCTCGCTGCCTGGCGCGGCAGCCTGCTGGTGGTCAGCCACGACCGCGAGCTGTTGACGGCCATGCAACGCATCGTTGAACTCTCGCCGACAGGCCTGCGCGACTACCACGGCGGCTATGCCCGCTATGTCGAACAACGCCGCCACGAACAGGCGTTGGCGGAGCAGCAACTGGCACAGGCGAAGAACGAACGCTCGCGCCTGGATCGCGAACTGAACCGACAGCGCGAACGGATCGAACAGCGCGGCGCCCGGGAAGCGCGCAAGGCCCGCGACAGCAATCAGGCCAAGGTCCTGCTCGGCAATCTGCGCCAATGGAGCCAGACCCACGCCGGAAAGCAGCAGCGCTTGCGCGATGATCGCGCCGACAGCGCCCGTCTCGCGGTACGCGAGGCCGCTGCACAGATCGAGCCGCCTGCTGATCGCCGGCTGTTCACTCCCCTGCCCGATTCGGCACGCCAGCGCCGTGTCCTTGCCGCCGATGGTCTGGTGCTGGCGCATGGTGTAGCCGGTGGCGAGCCACTGGACCTGATCGTCAGCGGCGGCGAACGCATCGCGCTGATCGGCGACAACGGCAGTGGCAAGTCGACCCTGCTGCGTACCCTCGCCGGCTATTTGCCGGCACAGTCCGGACGCTTCGACATCCCGGTGCCGATGGCGTATCTGGATCAGCAGCTCAGCAGTCTCGATGCCGAATCATCACCATTGGATCTGCTGCTCGCCGCCGATCCGGCGCTGGATCAGGCGCGGGCGAGAACGCAACTGGCCTTGCTCGGACTACCGGCGACCACCGCCTTGACCGCCTGCGGCCTACTCAGTGGCGGCGAACGCCTGAAGACCGCGCTGGCCTGCGCACTGACCGGCCCCCACCCCGCGGAACTGCTGTTGCTCGACGAGCCAGGCAACCACCTCGACCTGCCTTCGCTGGAGGCGCTCGAGCGCATGCTGGCCGAGTACAGCGGCGCCATCCTCATCGCCAGCCACGACCCGCACCTGCTGGCCCGCCTCGCGCCCGACCGATATCTAAAACCCGATCGCGACGGTTGGCTGACTTTGGCCGAAACCCCCGAGCCATGAACGCCGCGACCAACGATTGCGGACGGGCGCCCGCCGGTCGCATCGGCGCCAGCGCGCCGTTGAGTTCGCGGAGTACGGATCGCCGATCAAGCAGTCCCGACACCGGATGCCCAGCCGGTTACCCGGATTCGCTCACCGTCTGGACAGCCGCGCCATCCTGCCGCGGTGCTTTTACGGCTTTCGAGCCAGCCGACTCCGGCATGCCCGTCGCTTGCGATGAAGCCGGCAACCGGACACACGAACGGCCTCTCCACCAAACCATGAATCCTGCGCCCGGCTCAGGACCGCCATAGCGAAAACAGTCGGGCAAGCAGACCCTTGCTCGGGAAGGCATCGCGCAGCCACTTCGAGCCCTGGTAACCCATACGGGCGATCGCATGGGTGAACTCCCGCTCATCCCATTGCTCAAGATCCGAAACGTTCTTTGCGAAAGCAAACAATGATCCCGCAAGTTGGCGATCAACCACGCCGAGTCGAAACACGTTCTGCAGATCCAGCGCCGAACGCAAGGCTGCCTCGGCGAAACGATTGTCGGCGTACGTCCCTCGCGCGAGGCGTATGACGTCGTCAGTGGCTTCGCGGACTTCGACGGCCAGAGGCGACAACGCACTCTCGTCAGGATTCAAGGTCATGGATCAGCGGGCTGGACCACGCCATTGCTGTCGCGAAAGAACAGCTGCAACTCTCCGCCTTGCGTGTGAACGGGAACGGGTTGACCGCCTGTTTCCGCTATCGACCAGGAGTCGTAGGTAGGAATGGCTCTGGTCTGCAAGACTTGAATCGCTTCGGTCACCACGAACTCGCGCAGCACTTTCGGCTGCAGGCTCCTGTCGGGATTCTGGCCGTTGTTCCAACCCGTTTCAGGGTTCAGCGTCGAATGGCTGGCGATTCCCGTCCCATCCGGCGAAACCTTCTGCAACGACCACCAGTTTCCGGGGCGGCCGTTGTCGCTGTGCATCCACTGGAACACACGGTCACCGGGCTGCAAGGTCACGACTTCCACCGGATACCTGAAATCCATGCCGCTGATGTCAGCGGCGATCTGGGTCGGATCACGCCCCTGCGACGCCAGGAAGGTCTCGGCCTGAGCGCGGCGCGCCGAAAGTATGCCTGCATCCGTGGTCGGGTGTGTGGCCTGGAAGCGGTTGACCGCGAAACGCATGTCGTCAACACCGTAGAGGTTGCGTACACCGCCGGCCTGACGGGCCGCAATGCCGGTCGCCGTTCCCCAGAAGCCGAACTGCGCGGCAGCCATCAAGCGCTCGCCACCACTCATCTGGTCCCAATTGCGGGCAAGGTCCCAGCCGAGATTGGCCATGGCCGCCGTATCGGCGTATTGCGCCGCAACGCCGGTGTACCGGGCGAGGTTCGCTGCCGTCGAACCCTGGTTCATGGTGGCGGCGAAAGGTGTGGTCGCCCTGGCGAGCGCTCCGGTGCCCAGGGTCGCGAAGGTCAGTGCGCTGGCACCGAAACCGAGCCACGCCGCGCGTGCCTGTGGATCATCCAGCGACAGGCTCTGGCCATGCGTGGCACGGTCGTGCAGCACGGCACCGCCTTCGTACATGCCGTAGGCGGTGGAGGCCGCGACCGCACCACCGGCGACCGTCATCGTGGTGGCCGCTGCGGCTGCACCCATGCCTACCGCGGCCAGGCCACCGGTCCCGACGATCAGCACGATGCCGCCGGCAACGCCCAGGCCAATGGCCAGCCCGCGTGCCACCGGGCGGCCATAGTTTTCCCAGAACGTGTCCGGCGTTTCCGGCGTGTTGGCGGTCTCGAAGCGCGGCTTGCCATTGCCGCCCGCCGCCAGATGGCCATCCGAGGGGAAGCTCATGGTGCCCGGCGGCAAGGTGTTGTTGTCGCGCCAGTCGCCGAAGTTGTCGTAGCGACGCCCGACGTGGTCGACAAAGCGCAGATTGCCGTTGCCATCCTCGACCCGGAACAGCGGCAAGGTCACCGGCAGGCCGGTCTCGGGGCTGTCGTAGACGATGGGCAAGGTGGTGACGCGGGCGTTCTCGCCACCGATGCCGACGATCTGGTCGCGCACCTGCTGGATCGCGACCAGTTCATCGCCCTGGAAGAAGGCGAACTCGCCCCGATCCAGTTGCGCCTGCTCCCCAGCATCGACGGGCTGCCGGTTGGGCATGAAGCCCATGGCGATGCCGATCTCGTTGGTCAACGCCGACCCCGACAACTCCCGCGGCGTGTCGCCGCGCAGTTCCAGATAGCGGGTCAGCTGGTTGGTCACCAGCACGTCGCGGTTCGGCTCGGTGTAACGCGCGTGAACGTCCGCAGTCCAGACCCGCAGCGCCTCGTCATCCGCGCCTTGTGGTGGCGGCGGCAAGCCTTCCACCACCCTGGCGGCGGCGGATTCGGCCTGCTGGGTACGCAGCAGACCGACGCCAGGATCGACCTCGCGCATCTGGTCGGCCGCCGTGGCCACTGCCGCGTAGGCCTTGGCCTGGGTCGCCCGCTCATCGCCGTGCACACGCCCCTGACTCAGGTGTGCGGCCAACTGCAGCAATTCACCGCGACCATGATCGGTTGAGGCCAATTGCACCAGTGCGGCCGGGGATGCCGCGTCGATGACATCCTGGGCGATCTCGTCCCACTCGCCCTGCGGCAGACTGGTGATGGCCTGATTGGCCAGACGGACCGCCAGCGCCGGGTCGCTCTGCGCGAGACTGGCAATGCCCTCGCGCATCGCACGATCGATGCGATCCTTGCCCGACTGCGAGTTGTGCCAGTCCGAGTAGCGTTCGATGCCCTCGCGAGCGCCCTGCAGCGCACCCAGGCCGTCAGGCGATTGCGCGAGCTGGCGCAACTGGGCATCGTCCAGAGCACCGACCAGCGATCGGCTGAAATCGTCCCGCCGGTTGTCGGGAAGGTTGTTCAGCACCTCGGAGACCAGTTCGTCGAAGCGCTCCGGCTCGCGTGCCGCGGCATCCAGAACATCACGCGCCAGCGCCTCGGTATCGGCGCGGCCATTGGCGGAGTTGCCTGCGACCAGGGTTTCACCGTTTGGTGATGTCGCTGTCGGCGGGTGATACTCCGGAGCCGGACAGTAGCCCAGACCATCGTTGCGGATGCCATCAGTCATTGCCGAGAACTCCACAAAGGATCGCTCTGCCGACAATATCGGCCGCGCAAAACGCGCTGCCAATATCGGGAAAACCCTGTCTGACAGCACTGCCGTGCAGCCGAATTCCCGGCCATCACCGACCGGCTCGCGGGAGCTCGCGATGAATGATCAATCCGCGCAGCGCACGCATCGTGCTCCCGGCGCCGAGGGGTTGACCCCATGAGCAGCGCCGCGCACAGATCGGTCGCGACGATGACGCCAGCACGGCGCCTGCGCAGCATCCTCAGCGGCTCGGCCGGCAACCTGGTGGAGTGGTATGACTGGTATGTCTACGCGGCGTTCTCGCTGTACTTCGCCCGTGCGTTCTTTCCCGAAGGCGACCTGACCTCGCAACTGCTGCGCACCGCGGCGATCTTCGCTGTCGGCTTCCTGATGCGTCCGCTCGGCGGCTGGCTGCTCGGCCGCTATGCCGACCGCCATGGCCGCAAGCGCGCGCTGATGCTGTCGATCGTGATGATGTGTGCCGGATCGCTGATCATCGCCTGCACACCGGGCTACGAAACCATCGGCGTGGCCGCGCCGATCATCCTGGTGATCGCGCGCCTGCTGCAGGGCCTCAGCGTCGGCGGCGAGTACGGCACCTCGGCGACCTACCTCAGCGAGATGGCCACGCGCGAGCATCGCGGCTTCTGGTCCAGCTTCCAGTACGTGACCCTGGTGATGGGCCATCTGATCGCGCTGGGCATCCTGATCGCGCTGCAGCGGGTGTTCCTCACCGAGGAACAACTGTACGACTGGGGCTGGCGCATCCCGTTCTTCATTGGCGCCGTCGCCGCCGTGGTGGTGTTGTGGCTGCGCCGGAACATGGCCGAAACCGAGTCCTTCGTGCAAAGCGAACAGAAGGCGGCGCCGAGCGATCATCAACGCCAGGGCACCTTGCGCGCGTTGCTGCAGCATCCGCGCGCCGTGCTCACGGTGATCGGCCTGACCATGGGTGGCACGCTCGCCTTCTATACCTACACCACCTACATCCACAAGTTCCTGGTCAACAGCGCCGGCATGGCCAGCCAGACCGCCAGCCTGATCAACGCCTCGACCCTGTTCCTGTACATGCTGCTGCAGCCGGTGGTCGGCGCGCTGTCAGACAAGATCGGACGACGTGCGGTGCTGATCGCCTTTGGCGTGCTCGGCACGCTGTTCACCGTGCCCATCCTCAGCCAGTTGCAGGACATCGAGTCAACCATGCACGCGTTCTGGCTGGTGATGGCGGCGCTGGTGATCCTCAGCGGCTACACCGCGATCAACGCGGTGGTGAAGGCGGAACTGTTCCCGGTCGAGATCCGCGCACTCGGTGTGGGCCTGCCCTATGCGCTGACCGTGGCGCTGTTCGGCGGCACCGCCGAGTATGTCGCGCTGTGGTTCAAGAATGCCGGCATGGAAAGCGGCTTCTACTGGTATGTCACCGCCTGCATCGCCTGTTCGCTGCTGGTCTACGTGCTGATGCCCGACACCCGCAAGACCTCACTGATCGATCGCGACCGTCGACCGGGCTGAGCCTGCCGGCGTCACGCCCCCTGTGGCGCTGTTCGCGGCGCGCCACGTCCGGCGCACCACGAACAGCGAGACCACCTCAACCGAAGCGGTAGCCCGAGGTCGGCATCCCGATCAGGTCGCCGTGGAAACTGCGCCGGCCAGGATCATCACCGGCAGCGCCGGCGATCACGAACAGCGGCGTCAGGTGCTCGTGGCCGGGGCGATGCGCGTCCAGCGCGCCGGGTGCCTGTGTCCAGTTCGACAACCGATGATCCCGTTCGCCGATGTCGCCCTGTTCGACTGTTTCAGTGAGCCAGTGATCGAACGCCTGGGCATTGATGTGGTTCTCGCGCGTGGCCGAGCGGTAGGCGACCATGTTGTGGTAGCTCATGCCGCTGCCGACGATCAGCACGCCATCCTCGCGCAGCGGCGCCAGCGCGCGACCAATGGCCAGATGTGCCTGCGGGTCGAGATCGCGTTGCAGCGACATCGCCAGTACCGGAATGTCGGCATCGGGGAAAGCCACCATCATCGGCACGAACACACCGTGGTCGTAGCCACGTGCCGGATCGGCAGCGCTGGCGATGCCGGCGTCGGCCAGCAAGGTCTGCACCCGAGCCGCCAGTTCCGGCGCACCCGGCGCGGGGTAGCTGAGACGGTAGGTGTTGTCCGGGAAGCCGCCGTAGTCGTAGAACATGCCTGGCCTTGGCGAGCTGGCCACGGTCGGCACGGATGGATCATCCCAATGCGCCGACACCACCAGGATCGCGGTCGGACGCGCGCCGGATTCAGCGGGGATCCCACGCAGCCAGTCGGCCAGCGCCTGCCACGACTGCGGCGTGCCCCAGGCGTTCGGCAACGGGATGAATGGCCAGGGTCCGGCGCCGTGCGGCACGAACCAGACGGGAAGGCGTTGTCGGGAAGCAGTCATCGGGCGAGCCTTGTGAAAGTGATCGAATCAGGGCGACGGGCGCTCACGTTGCGGCAATCGTCTCGCGTTGCTGCGCCAGCCAGTCACGGTACGGCAGCGGATCACGGCCGGTCAGGCGCCGGAAGTCGTCGGTCACGACGCCGACACGGCCTGCCGCCGTATTGGTGTCGAACGACGCGAAGATTTCCGCCAGCGGCTTCGGCAGACCATGGGCGACCATGCCGTCGATCAGGCCCTGAACGGATACCGGGATCAGCTCGATCGGCTTGCCCGCCGTGTCGGACACCAGCGCGGCAATCTGCGCCGTACTGAAGGCCTCGCTTCCGCTCAGGGTCAGGATCTGGTTGCCGGCGGGCGGGTTTGCAAGCGCGGTAGCCGCCGCCAGGGCCAGGTCATCGCGGGCGATATGGGCGATGCCGCCCTCGCCGGCCGCGCTGTACCACTTGCCCGACGCCAGCACGCCGGCGAGCGACAGGTAGAGATTCTCGAAGTACCAGTGGTTGCGCAGCACCGTCCAGGCCAGCGGGCTGGCGGCCAGATGCTGCTCGGTGCCCCAGTGGTCCGGAGCAATCAGCAGCGGCGCGCCTTCAGGCTCGGGCGCCGAGGTGTAGACGACATGGCGCACGCCGGCAGCGGCGGCGGCATCGATGGCGGCGCGATGCTGCGCCAGGCGACGGCCCGGTCGATCCAGGGCATCGGTGCTGACCAAGAGCAGGCGATCGGCGCCGGCAAAGGCCGTGGCCAGGCTGCTGGGGTCATCGAAGTCGGCGGCGCGCACGCTGACCCCGCGCGCGGCCAGATCGGACAGTGTTTCCGGTCGGCGGCTGGTGGCGATGATGCGTTCCGCCGCGACCTTCAGGGTGTCCAGCAGATGCTTCACGGCAGCACGTCCGAAATGACCGGAGGCGCCGGTAACCAGCAAACGGGATGTCTCTTGCGTGCTCATGATAACTACCTATTTGGAAGTGACAATTAAAATGGTAGTATCGTCAGCGCCGTTTGCAAGAGCGCACCTGCCGGTAACCCAGTTACCGGACGGTAACCAGCCAGCCGGAGCGTCCGCATGAGCCTGCACCGCCAAGACACGCCACTGTCCGAAAGATGTCCGATCCGCGATGTGCTCGACCGCCTCGGTGACCGCTGGACGGTGCTGGTGCTCGACACCCTGGACCGCGGCACGCGTCGCTTCAACGAACTGCAACGCGAGATCGAGGACATCTCGCCGCGCATGCTGTCGCAGACCTTGCGGCAACTGGAGCAGGACGGCCTGGTCAGCCGCGAGGTGTTCCCGACCGTGCCGCCACGGGTCGACTACAGCCTGACTGGGCTTGGCCGCTCGTTCTTCGACCGCTTCAAGCCGATGATCGCCTGGGCGGTGGAACATCAGACGGCCGTGCGAGCCGCGCGTGCCGAGTACGCCAGCCGTCAGGCGATCACGACGTGAGCTGACCCGCGGCGAGGCCACGACGCGACGCTGGACGACTCGACTTAACTCGACTCGACTCGACTCGATTCGATTCGATTCGATTGGAATCAACACGACACGATCGAATGGATCACGCCGAATGCGCGGCGTCGATCCCGCGCCGAGCGGACGCCATCCATGTGCCGGCACGGATTGGCGCCATCGGGAATCCCCTCACCGGCAAGGACTGTCGCAGAAGCCGGATCGCGGCCACCGCGGCGGATTCAGCCAGGTGAAGACGATTCAGCGACGGGCGGCCAGGACCGCGCGTATGGCGTCGGCGTGCTCGACCAGATCGGCGCGATTGAGCGCGAAGATGCCCATCTGACCGACCCGGAACTCGATCCAGGCGAACGGCAGCTGCGGTAGCAGCCGCTCCAGGGCGCGTTGGGCCTCGCCGACCTCGACGATCAGCACACCGCCCTCATCCAGATGGTCTGCAGCCTGCGCGAGAATGCGCAGCGGGACGTCCAGACCATCGTGGCCGGAGGTCAGGCCCAGCCTGGGCTCGTGCGCGTACTCGCCAGGCATCGCCGCATACTCGTCGTCGGTGACGTAAGGCGGGTTGCTGACAATCAGCTGATAGCGCTCGCCGCCAATACCGGCGAACAGGTCTGACTGGATCAGCCGTACGCGATCACCGACCTCGAATCGCTCGACATTCTCGGCCGCCAGCGCCAGCGCATCGGCCGACAGATCCACGCAATCGACCTGCCAGTCCGGCGCATGCACGGCGGTGGCGATGCCGATGCTGCCGCCGCCCGTGCACAGGTCCAGCACGCGCTCGACGTGGATACCGTCGATCCACGGCGACCAGCCCGCCTCGATCAGCTCGGCGATCGGCGAGCGCGGCACCAGCGCACGGGCATCGCTCTTGAAGCAGAGCCCGGCGAACCAGGCCTCACCGGTCAGGTAGCACGCGGGGATGCGCTCGTCGATGCGGCGGCGGAACAGCGCCAGGATCTGCGCCTTCTCCTCGCCGGTCAGGCGGGAACTGGCATAGACCGGCGACAGGTCGTGCGGCAGGTGCAGGGCGTGCAGCACCAGCTGCGTGGCCTCGTCCAGGGCATTGTCGTAGCCGTGGCCGAAGGTCAGGCCGGCGCGTCCGAACTTGCTGGCGCCATAGCGGATGAAATCGCGGATGCTGACAAGCTGGTCCATGCGGGGCCTGTGGTGATCGTTGCGGATGAATCGGAATCGAGCTGTGCGGCGGGATTGCAGCGGGCATCGTCGTGCGACACACCGGGACAATCTGTCCAGCGGGGCAAAAAGGCCACGCAGTCCGGCCACCGTATAATACCGGCATGAGCATCCAACGTTCCCTGCCCTGGCTGATCGCCGCGGCAGCCCTGGCCGGCGCACTCGGCCTGTTCCTGGGCCAGCGCTTCTTCGCCGATCCGGCCGGCGTACCGACCACGCGCACCGCACTGGTCTATCCGCAGGCTCGGCCGCTGTCTGATTTCTCGCTGGAACGCGCCGACAACGGCGGTCGTCTCACGCTCGCCGACTGGCGCGGCCACTGGAGTCTGGTGTTCATCGGTTTCACCCATTGCCCGGATGCCTGTCCGCAGACGCTGGCGGTGTACCGTGACATCGAGAAGGCCTGGCCTGCCGACGCCGGCAAGGTACCCACGCTGTACTTCGTTTCGGTCGATCCCGAGCGTGACAGCGCCCAGGCCATCCGCGAATACGCCGAGCACTTCAGCGCCAACATCGTGCCGGCCCGCGGCGAGCACGAACAACTGCAGCCGTTCACCCGGCAACTGGGCATGATCTACATGAAAACTCCGCTGGAAGGCGACGACTACACCGTCGACCACAGCACCCAACTGGCCGTGATCGCGCCCGACGGACGGCTGGCAGCGCTCTTCCGGATGCCATTGTCGGCACCGGACATCGTCGAGGACCTGCTCACGCTCAGTCGCCAGCAGCCATCCTGACCGGCCGCCGCTGAACGATGTCCGCGCGTTTGCAACTGCTGCTGCAACACCTGCTTCCGCACAAGCTGGTGACCTGGGTGGCACGCGGTTTGATGCGTATCCGTTGGCGGCCGCTGAAGAACTGGCAGATCCGCGCGTTCAGCCGCGCCTACGCCATCGACCTCTCGCAATCGGAAAGCGCCGACCCCGACCACTACGCGCACTTCGATGCCTTCTTCACCCGTGCGCTGAAACCGGGTGCCCGACTGCCGGACCCGGATCCACGGTCAGTTCTGATGCCCGCCGACGGGCGCGTCAGCGCCACCGGCCGCATCGACGGCGACCGCATCTTCCAGGCCAAGGGCCGCGACTATTCGCTGGCCGCGTTGCTCGGCGATGGCGAGCGCGCCGCCGACTATCACGACGGCAACTTCGCCACGGTCTACCTGCAGCCGCGCGACTACCATCGCGTGCACATGCCCTGGCGCGGTCGCCTGCTGGCAACGCGCTACATCCCGGGTCGCCTGTTCAGCGTCGCGCCGTTGACCGTGAACGGCATCGAGAACGTCTTTGCGCGCAACGAACGGCTGGTCTGCCACTTCGACACCGACAACGGCCCGATGGCGGTGGTCATGGTCGGCGCCATGATCGTCGCCGGCATCGAAACCGTCTGGGATCCGCGTGGCATGCGTCGCGCCGGCCGCCAGCCGGAAACCACCGACTGGCGCGAGCACGACATCACCCTGGACCGCTTCGCCGAAATGGGCCGCTTCCACATGGGCTCGACCGCGATCGTGCTGTTCGCGCGTGACCGCGTGACCCTGGATGACTTCGGCACCGGCCAGACCGTGCAGGTCGGCCAGCGCCTGGGCTCGTGCACGCAGCCGCACGCTTATTGATCCGGCCCTTGTTTCGCAGAGGATTGGGGCTCGCCCCGTTCCCTGCCGGGCAGGCCCGGCAGCTACAGGCTGCTTCGTGCAGATTTCGGGCCGGATCAATAGTTCCGCGCATCACAGCTTCCTTGCCACGCAAGCCTGGTCACGGTGGCGACCGGCACCCATATGTGTGCGGCTCGCGAGCCCCTTGATCACACCCATGGCGACGGCGACATGCGTGCCGTCCCCTTGATCCGCGCGGAAGCCGGGAAAAAATCGCGCCTGCGCCCGCGATGACACCGACTCGGTGATGCGCTCACGCATCCGCGTTCGCCGTGGCCCGATCCCGGGACCTGCTGCGTTGTTTCGATGACTGCGCCCCGCGCCAACCATCGTGAACGCAAACAGGAACCCCTGATGCCCAAGCCATGCACTCCCCACCCGTCTGCCGCCAAGTGGCCATTGTCGCCGCGTGTCCTGATGCTTCTGTTCGCGCTGATGGCAGCAAATGCGGTGACCGCCCAGAACGCGCTGGACGTGTTCGCGCCGGATCCCGACGGCATCGTGTTCGCGATTGCCGAACAGGCCGATGGCAAGCTGCTGGTCGGCGGCAGCTTCAGCCAGATCGACGCCATGCCTCGGCGGGCAATCGCGCGGCTACATGTCGATGGCAG
Source organism: Lysobacterales bacterium (assembly GCA_035911475.1). Taxonomy (GTDB): domain Bacteria; phylum Pseudomonadota; class Gammaproteobacteria; order Xanthomonadales; family UBA2363; genus Pseudofulvimonas. The sequence continues at coordinate 14,637 of JAMHVM010000088.1, forward strand.
CCTGGATCACGGGTTCAATGCCGCCATTCCCGCCGGGCAGGTGCATGCCATTGCGGTGCTGCCCGACCAGCGCATCGTCATCGCCGGCAGCTTCACGCATGTCGGCACCAGCGCACGCGCATTCATCGCCCGGCTGCATCCGGATGGCAATCTGGATGGCAGCTTCTCCGTCGATCTCAACGGCAACGTAAGCACCGTGGTGCGCCAGCCCGACGGTCGCCTGCTGATCGCCGGCAGCTTCACCCAGCTCGACGGCCACCAGAACTGGGGCTTCGCGCGGCTGCATGGCGATGGCACTGCCGACGTGGGCTTCTGGCTGTCAGTTGAGGGCGGCAACATAAACAGCATCGCCTTGCAGGCCGACGGTCATGTTCTGATCAGCGGATCGTTCACGAACGTGAATGGCCAAACCATCAACCGGATGGCGCGAATCACACCCGATGGCCACCGCGACGCCAGCTTCGCGCCCAACCCGAACGGCGTCGTGCACAGCCTGGTGGTGCAATCCGACCAGCGCTTGCTGGTCGGCGGTGGCTTCACCAGCATCGGTGGCCAGACCCGCAACCACCTTGCCCGCCTGCATGCCGATGGCAGCGTCGATGCCAGCTTCAATACCGGCGCCAACAACAGCGTGCTCAGCCTGGCGATGCAAAGCGACGGCCGCGTCCTGGTCGGTGGCGTGTTCACCATGCTGGCCGGACAGACCCGCAATCGCATGGCCCGGCTGCAGGTCGACGGCAGCTTGGACACCGCCTTCAACCCCAATGCCGGCAACCAGGTGCTCGCGATCACCCTGCAATCCGACGGACGCGTGGTGATCGGCGGTACCTTCCTGAGCGTGGCCGGCCAGGACCGGCTGCGACTGGCCCAGCTCACCTCCGACGGTCGCATCGATACCGGTTTCAATCCGGCGCCGAACAGCGCGGTATACGGCCTTGCCGCGGAGGCCGATGGCCGCATGCTGGTCGGGGGCGACTTCACCACCCTCGGTGGACAGCCCCGCAATCGCCTGGCGCGTCTGAATACCAACGGCAGCCTGGTAGTCAGCTTCAATCCGGTCATCGACAACACCGTGCTGGCAGTCGCCGTGCAGCCCGATCGTGACATCGTCATCGGCGGCCTGTTCAGCACAGTGGCTGGCCTGCCGCGTGCACGCCTCGCCCGCCTGCGGGCCGACGGAGGTGCCGATCCAGACTTCTCCGCCGATGCCAACGGCGCTGTGCAGGCCATCGTCGTGTTGCCTGACAAGCAGTTGCTGGTCGCCGGCGACTTCACCCAGATTTCAGGGCACCCGCAGCGGCATCTGGCGCGGCTGCGTCCCGACGGCAGTCTGGCTGAGGGCTTCGCCAGCGTGGTCGATGTCGACGATACGGTAATGACCCTCACCGTCGACGCCAGCCAGCGAATCATGCTGGGCGGCGCCTTCGCCACCGTCAACGGTCAGGCTCGGGCGAACCTCGCCCGAATGCAGGCCAGTGGCGAGATCGACACCAGCTTCTCTGCGACGGTCAACGGGGTTGTTTCCACCCTTACCATACAGCCGGATGGGCGCATCCTGATTGCCGGCGAATTCACCGCCGTCAACGGCCAACCGCGCAACCATATCGCCCGCCTGCATGACAACGGCAGCCTGGATACCGGCTTCGATCCGGACGCCGATTGGCACATCTCCAGCATTGCCCTGCAGGGCAATGGCCAGATCCTGCTTGCCGGTGGTTTCCACGAAATCGGCGGCTTTCCCCACAGCCTGGTCGCACGGATTCATGGCGATGGCCAGGTCGACACTACCTTCCAGGCCGTCGCCAATGGTGTCTGGGCCAATGCGTTGCTGCTGCAGGCCGATGGGCGCGTGAGCGTCGGCGGCAGCTTCGCCTCGATCGGCGGCGAAATCCGCAACAACCTGGCGCGTCTGCGCCTGCCCGAAGCGGCCATGCAGTCGATGAGCCTGACCGGCAGTCAGCTACGCTGGCAGCGCACCGGCGCCGGACCGGAATGGACCGGGCCGGTACGGGTTCAAGTCTCAAGCAATGGCGTCGACTTCGATTCGATCACATCGGCGCAACGGATCGGCAACGCGTGGCAGGCGCAGGTGCCCCGACTTCAGCCCGGGGAACGGCTATGGTTCCGCACCCATGTACGGGTACCGTCCGGGCAGGGAAATGGCTCGCGCAGCGCAATCGAGAGCACCTTGCTGGCGGACTTCGTCGATCACCTGTTCGCCGACGGATTCCAGTGACGCCGCATCAAGGCCCGGCGTGAACGCAGCCGGTGAGATGCCGTGGAACCGGCCCGGCATCGACACCGCCAGGAAACCCGCGTCAGCACACCGATGCGTGCTGGCGTCGGACTTCGCCCGGCAGACCGTCGCCTGATACGCCAATCACTACCGCCGCCACCGGTGCGACAGGGCGCCGGCGATACCAACGACAAGCCCCTGCGGCGCGCACACCATCGCCGCGCCAACCGCTCAGCGGCAGTTGGCGAGGTTGATCTTCTGACCCGGCCGCAGCATGTAGCGCGGACCGGCGATCTGGTTGTTGCGCGCCAGCGTCTCCATGCGGCAGTTGTTGCGTGAGGCGATCGCGTACAGCGTTTCGCCGCGGCGTACCGTGTAGACCGAACCGGGCGACGCCACCACCGACGACGGCTTGCGTCCGGCCATCACATCGCGCGCCGGCGACGGCGGACTGACCGGCATGCGCGCGCCGTTGAGATCAGCCGCCAGCTCGGCCAGCGGACCGCGCAGGCAACCCACCTCGTAGGCCTGCAGCAACGCCGCCGGCACTTCCAGCTGCACGCCGGTGGCCAGCACAGCCTTGTTGTCGTACTTGGGATTGAGGTTGCGCAGGGCGCGGAACCAACCGACCCGCGCACCACCAGCCTGACCCAGACACACCGACAGTTCGTTGATCGACGCCGGCCGCTTGAGCGTCAGCACGGCCGGACGCGTGTCGTAGACCGGAAACTGCACCCCGACCTTCTCCGGGTGCAGGAAGATGTAGGCGGCCGCCAGCACCATCGGCACGTAGATCTGCGTTTCCTGCGGCAGCGCGTTGAACACTTCCGGCGACCACAGGCTCTTCTGGCCGCCGCCGGAAAGGCGCTGCAACCGGCCTTCGCCGCCGTTGTAGGCGGCCACCACCAGTTCCAGATTCTCGTTCAGCCGATCGAACTGTTCGTTGAGATACTGCACCTGGGCACGGGTGGCTTCACGCGGATCGAAACGGGTGTCGAAGCCGTCGCTGGCCCGGCGACCCAGGCCGAACCGGGTACCGGTGGCGGGCATGAACTGCAGCGGCCCGGCCGCACCGGAGCGCGACACCGCGTGCACCTTGCCCTGCGATTCGCGCGCCATGATCGCGAACAGCAGCGCTTCGGGCATGCCGGCCTTCTCGTACTCCGGCCACATCATGAAGCGCATGTACTGGTAGTTCTCGTAGGACTCCATCAGGTTGGGACGCAACCAGGTCAACCATTCGTTGATCGCGGCCTTGACCGGCTCGTTGAGATTGATGACGTCGGCCAAGTTGCGCCCGCGCAGCAGGGTGATGGTGCGCTGGGCCTCGGGGATGTCGGCAAGCACCGGGGAGGTGGCGTCGCGCTCGGGCTGCATGGTGTCCGAATCGGGCGCGTCGGCCAGCGGGACCGGCGGCGCCGCCGCCTTGATCATCGCATCGTAGGCGGCGATGAAACGCGCAGCCTCGCAGGCGTTAACGGCAATGCAGCGTTCGGCGTCTCGACGCAGCTGGTCCAGCGCCGCCTCGCGCTCGGCCTGCCCGCGTTCGTCGCCGCCAGCCAGCATGTCGCCGCCGCGCTCGAAGCGCTGCACGGTGGCGTTGAGGCTGTTGTACAGCTCGGCCGTCTCGCGATCGCCGTTGCCACTGCTGCCGGCCGGCCGGGTGCCGCCGCTGGCGACGCAGCCGGTCAGGGCCAGGGAGGTCAGGAACAACAGGACGGTCTGGCGCATGCGGATGAGGTCGGCTGGGAAAACACGGACCTTAGCGAAGGATGCCGATGCCGGCAACGCGATCACCGACCATGCGAACACGACACGCGGTCATGTTCATCCGCCATCAAGGCCCGATCAACACCACTTCTTCCGATGCCGTGGGATGAATCGCCAGGGTGCGGTTGAAATCGGCACGGGTCGCGCCCATGACCAGCGCCACCGCGAATCCCTGCAGCATCTCGTCCACGCCGGGACCGGTCATGTGCAAGCCGACAATCCGTTCCTCGCTGCCGACACAGACCAGCTTGATGTAGACCTGACGGGAACGACCGGCCAGCGCCTCACGCATCGGCCGGAAACGGACGGAGAAGACCCGGACCTCGTCGCCATGACGCTCGCGCGCCGCCGGTTCCGACAAGCCGCAGCTGGCCACGGGCGGCTGCGCGAACACCACCGTCGGCACGCAGTCGCTGTCCAGCGCAGGCGCAGCACCGACGCCGAACAGACGCTGCGCCAGGCGCCGGCCAGCGGCGATGGCGACCGGGGTCAGCGCCGGCTGGGTGCCGACATCGCCAAGGGCATAGATCCCGGACCGGGTGGTGTTCTGCTCTGCATCGATCACGATGTGGCCGCCGCTGTCGCAGGCCACGCCCAGCGCTTCCAGGCCGAGGTCGCCGCTGTTGCCATGCCGTCCGGTCGCCCAGAGCAGCCAATCGATGCCCTCCAGCGTCTGGCCGGTGCCGTAGCGCAGGCACAGGCGACCGTCAGCGCCGCGCTCGACCGCGTGCACCGATGCCTCGCGATGCAATTCGATACCCTGCGCGAACATCGAAGCGGCCATTTCCTGCTGCAGGTCCGGATCGAAGTGCCCCAGGACCTGCTCGCCGCGTACCAGCACGGCCACCTCGGCACCGAGTGCTCGCGCGATCCCGGCGAACTCGACCGCGATGTAGCCGGCGCCGACGATGGCGATGCGCGCAGGCAAGGCTGGCAATGCAAAAAAGTCGTCCGACAAGGCACCCAGTTCGGCACCGGGCAGATCGGGAAGGCGCGGGTGCGAGCCGGTGGCGATCACGCGGTGTTCTGCCCGCACGGTGCGCGACGCCGACGACACCGTCTCGTTTTCGCCCAGCCTTGCCCGCTCCGGAATCAGTGTGACGCCGAGCAGGGCCAGCCGCTCGCCATAGCTGTCGCGCGCCCGCGCGATGTAGGCCTCGCGGCGACGGACGAAGTCGGTCCAGTCAAAGCCACCGATCTCGACCGAGAACCCCAGCTCCCGCGCCATGCGCAGCTGGCTGGCAGCGTCCGCGGCCAGCCACATGGCCTTCTTGGGCACGCAGCCGACGTTGACGCAGGTCCCGCCCATCAACCCGGGTTCGAACAGCACCACCCGGGCGCCCAGCCGCGCTGCGGCCTGGGCCGTCGCCAGTCCGCCGGAACCGGCACCGATCACCGCCAGGTCGAAGGTCTCGATATCGGCGTTCATCGTGCCCTCTTGAGGAAGCGCGCCGGCGAGAACGGCTGCATGTTCAAGGTCGGCTCACGGCCGGTGATCAGCTCGCACAGCAACTGTCCGGTGATCGCCGACATCGTGACGCCGAGCATGCCGTGGCCGGTGGCCAGCCAGAGTCCCCGCTGACCGGGGACCGCGCCGAGCACCGGCAGATCGTCGGGGGTCATCGGGCGCCAGCCGTACCACTCCTCGCGCACGGTCGGACCCTCGGGTTCCTGCAGATACTCGGCGGCGCCGCGGCGCAAGGCATCCAGCCTGGTCCGGTTGAGGCTGGCGTCGTAGCCGGAGAACTCCATGGTGCTGCCCAGCCGGTAGCCATCGTCCCAGGTAGTGACGCAGACACGCCGCTCGGCCAGCACCAGTGGCCGCGACGGCGCCAGCGCCGGTCGATCGAAGGTGATCGAATAGCCCTTGCCCGGCTGCACCGGCAGTCTCAGGCCCAGCGGACGCAACAGTCCGGGCGTCCAGCTCGCGGTGGCGACGATCACGTCACGCGCCTCGAGCACGCCACCGTCAGCGAGCCTGATGCGCTGCGACGCGTTCTGCGCGCCATCGAGCGCCACCACCTCGGCATGCTCGCGGATGGTTCCGCCGGCGCTGCGCACGGCCTGGACCAGTCCCGACACCAGCCGGTCCGGGCGCAACGAGGCATCCTGCGGGTGCTGCCAGCCACCGACCACGCTGTCATTGAGAGCCGGCTCGATCGCGCGCAACTGCACCGCGTCGAGCACGGTGGTCTGGATACCGATGTCCCGGAGCGCGGGCAGCTGCGCGGATTCGTGCTCGAATGTCGACCGGTCGCGGAACACATGCAAGGTGCCGTGATCGCGGAACTGGCAGTCGATGCCCTCCTCGCGCACCAGTTGCTCCAGGCGCTGGCGCGCTTGCAGCAACAGCTCGGCCCGGATCGCCGTGGTACGCCGGAAATCCTCACCGTTGCAGCGGCGCAAGGCCCGCGCCAGCCAGCCCGCCAGGGCCGGATCCCAGCGCGGCCGCAGATAGAACGGCGCGTCCGGCGTGAACATCCAGCGCAACACACGCCAGGGCGCGCCCGGCTCCATCAGCGGCGCCGCATGCGACGGCGTGATGGTGCCGCAGTTGCCGTGCGAGGTGGCGGCACCGGCGCGGTCGCGATCGAGCACCAGCACCTGCCGCCCGGCACGCAGCAGGGGCAGGGCGCAGGCCAGGCCGACCACGCCGGCGCCGACGATCACCACATCGGCACCTGTCGGCTGGCTAGGAGACGGCGAAGTCATTCAGGCATCGTCGAACGGTCGGGTGGCTCACCTGACGCAGTGAGCCATCGACGAAAGGATATCGGCGCGCATCCGCCTTGACGGCTTGCCCGCCACGACACGGACGCGCCGCGGCCGCAAGTGTCCCGGTCGTGCGCGGACAGGATCAGTGTTCGACGCCGCCGTTGCCATGGACATGGCCGTGGGCGATCTCGTCGGCGGCGGCTTCGCGCACGTCGACCACGTCGATGGCGAAGTTCAACACGCGACCGGCCAGCGGATGGTTGCCATCGACGTCGATCACGCTCATGCCGACCTTGAGCACGGTGACGGCGCGCGGACCCTGTTTGGTCTGCAGTTGCGTGACCTGCCCCGGACGCAGACGGTCGCCGTCGCGGAAGTACTTCTTGGGCACGCGCTGGACCAGATCGTCGCGACGCTCGCCGTAGCCGTCAGCCGGTTCCACCGTCACCTCGACATGGTCACCGGCCTGCTTGCCCTCCAGCGCGCGCTCGACGCCGGCGATCAGCCCGCCGGTACCCCACAGCACTGCCGGCGGCTGGTCACCGCTGGAGCGCTCGATGACATTGCCCTCGGCATCGCTGAGCACGTAGTGAAAGCGCACGACCCGATTCTTCTCGACCTGCATGGATGGATTCCGTCCTGAGCAAAGACGTGCATGTTAGGGCAATGCCCGAGCAGCTAGCGAGCGACCGCCATCCTTGCCCTGTTGCGGCACGCCAGCAGCAGAGCGCCGATGGCGCGGTCCAGGTTCGGGGCGGTTCCGGAACTCGACGCCCGTCGACGCAGCCGATGCGGGCGACTCTCGGCTTTCGGCTTCTGGGGTCCGGGTTTCGACCGGCCAATTCCTTCGGTCGACTGCGGCGCCCGTCGGGGTTGACCACGAACCGCCCCGACTGCGACGCTGACGACGATGACCTCGCGTGCACTGATCCTGATCACCACCCTGTTGCTGGTCGCCTGCGGCCGCGGCGCGGTGCGCGATGCACCGTCACTGTCGCCGGTGGCTTCGCGCCTGGCCGAGAGCATCACCGTGCAGGCGATCGGCCTGCATGGCACGCCATACCGCTATGGCGGCAACACGCCGGCAGGCGGCTTCGACTGCAGCGGTCTGATCGCCTATGTCTATCGCGAGGGCGCCGGGGTGACCTTGCCGCGTACGGTCCGTGCCATGGCCGAAGGACCGTGGCCGAAGGTGCCGGTCCGGCAACTGACCAGCGGCGATCTGGTGTTCTTCGCCATCGAGGGCGGTCAGCTCAGTCATGCCGGCATCTATGTCGGCGATGGTCGCTTCGTGCACGCACCGTCCAGCGGCGGCACCGTGCGCCTGGACCGACTCGACAGCAGCTACTGGGCGCCGCGCGTGCGCCACGGCATGCGCGTGCTGCGCTGACCCTGCGCAGCCGCACGTGTTCGGACGGGTTTGGCGAAAGCGCCGCAGCGATCAGGGCAGACAGTAGCGCTTGCGTTTGCGATACAGGGTGGAGGCATCGATGCCCAGGGTACGGGCCGCGGCATCCAGCGACGAAGCCCGCGCCAGCACCGCTTCGATGTGCGCGCGTTCCAGTGCTTCGGCCGAAATCGGATCGCCCGCGCGGGGCACGCCGTTGCCGGCGGCCGACGCTGCCACGACACCCAGATCGGACAGGTTGACGGTTTCGCCCTGGGCCAGGATCACCGCCCGCTCGATCACGTTCTGCAGTTCGCGGATGTTGCCGGGCCAGTGGTAGCTGCGCAGGTGGTCGCCGGCTTCCGGACTGAACTCGCGCGCCTGGCGACGGTACTCCTGGGCGAACTTGAACAGGAAGCGCTGGGCCAGATCGGGGATGTCCTCGGCGCGCTCGCGCAGCGGCGGCAGCGACAAGGTGATGACGTTGAGCCGGTAGAGCAGGTCTTCTCGGAAGGTGCCGCTGGCGACCATCTCCTGAAGATCGCGGTTGGTCGCCGCAATGATGCGGACATCGGCGCGCCGGGTGACCGGATCGCCAACCCGCTCGTATTCGCGATCCTGGATGAAGCGCAGCAGCTTGGGTTGCAGGGCAACGGGAATGTCGCCGATCTCGTCGAAGAACAAGGTGCCGCGGTCAGCCTGGTCGACCCGGCCCAGCTTGTTCTCGTGGGCACCGGTGAACGCGCCACGGATATGACCGAACAGTTCGCTGGCGATCAATTCCTGCGACAGTCCCGGACAGTTGATGGTGACCAGCTCTTCGCCGGCGCGCTGGCTCCAGTGATGGATGGCGCGCGCGATCACGCCCTTGCCGGTGCCGTTCTCGCCCAGGATCAGCACCGAGGCGTCGGTATCGGCGACCTGACGAGCAGTCTCGATCAGTCGGCGCATCACCGGCGAGCCGCTGACCGGATCGATGCCTTCGGCGCGGTTGGCGACACCGTCCTCCAGCATCTGGACACGCTTCTCCAGCGACCGCGCCTGCGCCTGGCGTGCGGCCGTTCCAAGCAGGATCGCAGCCGAACATGGCTTGACCAGAAAGTCGGCGGCGCCGGACTTGATCGCGGCCACCGCCAGTTCCACCGACGACTCGCCGGTGACCATGATCACGCGCATCCACGGTGCCTGCTGACGCAGACGCGGCAACAGGTCCATGCCGGAACTCGCGCCCAGCCGCAGGTCCAGGAAGCACAGGTCGAAGACCGATTCGGCCATCTTCTGTTCGGCGGAAACGGCATCACCTGCCGTCGCGACCTGATAGCCGGCCTCTTCCAGGCACAGGCGGAACGAGCGCTGGATCTGCCGATCGTCATCGACCACCAGAACGCGGACATGTCCGGGTGCGGTGATTTCGGTTCGTTCGATGGAATTCATCGGCGCGAGCCTAGCCAGCCGTTCCGGAACGATTCGTGATGATCGCAGCCTTGTTGCAGCGGCTTCGTTCAGCCTTCGTCCAGCTCCGAGAGCACGCCGAGCACACTGCGTGCAGTCACCGGCTTGGGCACTTGCGCGGACACCCGCTCAGACCAGGACGCCGGTATCGACGAACGGCGCTCACCGATCAGGATCAGCTGACTGCGATCAGCCACACCGTCCATGAACGAAAGCCATTCGCGCAGGCGTGCCGCTTCCACGTCGGCATCGACCAGAGCCACGGTTACCGGGTCCGGACCGGTGGAACCCAGGTCCTCCGGCGACAGCATTTCATGACCGTCGAGGTCGAGAATGTCGCCCAGGTCACGAACCAGCGCGGCATCATCGCTGAGCACGGCGACCCGTCGACCGACCGTCCCGGGCGAAGTGGCCGACAGGTTGGCCACCGGTTCGGTGTTCGCCGGCTTGTCCACCGGCAATGGCAGGTACAGCTCGAAACGCGAGCCGACGTTCTCGCTGCTGATGATCCGGATAAAGCCGCGCTGACCATCGACGAAGCGTCGGCACGACACCAGCCCCAGTCCGTTGCCGCCTTCCTTGGTGGTGAAGAACGGCGTGAACAGTTTCGCCAGGGTTTCGGCGCTCATGCCCAGACCGGTGTCGGCGACGCAGATCACCAAACAGGGACCGTCGATCAGCGGTTCACTTTCGCGGTAGAAATCGGCCGGCAGCAACCGGCTGTGCCCGTCGAGTTCGACCTGGCCACCCCGCGGCATCGCCTGGATGGCGTTGAGCACCAGGTTGATCAGGCATTGCTGGAATTCGGTGGTGCTGCCCGGCACTTCCAGTGCCGGATCGACGCGACCGATGACCAGTTCCACATCGGCGGGAATGGACGGCCGCAGCATCATGCCCACGGCATCCAGCAACGCCGCCAGCTTGACCCGGCGGGTCTTGCCGTTGCCCACCGCGGCGCCGCCGCGGGCGAGATCGAGCATCGCAGAAACCAGGTCCAGGCCCTGACCGCAGCAATCGCGGATCATCGCCGTCAAGCGGGCCACTTCCGGGTCGGCCGCCTTCGACTCGATCAGCTGCGTGGCCAGCAGTACCGGCTGCAGGGTATTGCGCAGGTCGTGACTGAGGCTGCCGGTAAGCAGCGCCAATGTCTCGAAGCGCTGCGCGCGCACCAGCTCCAGCTCGACCTTGTCGCGGGCACGGCGTTCGGCGGCTTCGCCAAGCGCACGGGTGACCACGCTGGCCAGTCGGGCCAGGTTGTTCTTGAGTACGTAGTCAGTGGCACCGGCACGCAGCGCATCGATGGCCGCGGCCTCGCCCATGGTGCCGGAGACGAACACGAACGGGGTGCGCCGGTCGCGCTCACGCAGCAACTGCAGCGCGCGATACCCCGAAAAGCCGGGCAGGGTCAGGTCGCAGAGCACGATGTCCGGGTCGAATGCATCCAGCGCCCGCTGGAACTCCGGCGCGGTGGCCACCACATGCGACTGGGTGCGGAGTTTCTCCGAGCCCAGTTGTTCGATCACCAGCTCGGCGTCGAGCGGATCGTCCTCCACGACCAGGACGCGGATGAGCTCCTCGTCCGCGCCGGCCATCAGCTGATCAGCGGTCATTCGGCGACTCGTTGACCACGGTCCAGAAGTGGCCCAGCAGCTGCACGGTCTCGACGTACTGCCGGGCGTCGACCGGCTTGACCACGTAGGCGTTGACGCCGAGATCCCAACTGCGCACCACGTCGCTGTTTTCGCGTGACGAGGACAGGATCACCACTGGCAAGCGGCGCAGGTGATCATCGGCACGCATGTCGCGCAGCACGTCCAGGCCATCGCGGCGCGGCATCTTGATGTCGAGCAGGACGACTGCCGGGTCCACGGGCGCACGGCCGCTGTAGCTGCCCCGGCAGAACAGCCAGTCCAGCGCCTCGGCGCCGTCACGCACATGCACCACCGGATTGGGAACGCCGGCGTCATGCAGCGCGTCAAGCGCCAGCTCCGCATCCAGCGCATTGTCTTCCGCCAACAGGATCGGGCGGTAGTCAGTCCCCATCGGTCAGGTCCGGATCAAGTTGCGCGGATGTTACAGCCAGCGGCAGCGAGAAATGGAAACGCGCCCCCTGCCCCGGTTCACTTTCCGCCCAGACCTCGCCGCCCAGCCGGCTCACGCTGCGGCGCACGTTGGCCAGACCGATCCCGGTGCCCGGAAACTCGTCGGCACTGTGCAGGCGCTGGAATACCCCGAATAACTTGTCCGCATAGGCCATGTCGAAACCGGCGCCGTTGTCGATGACGCTGAACAGGTGTCGACGCCCGGGCGAATCCAGCCGATAGCTCACTTCGATGACCGCCCGTTCGACCTTCGCCGTGTACTTGACGGCATTGCCCAGCAGGTTCTGCCAGACCAGACGCAGCAGCGAGGCGTCGCTGCGCACCATCGGCAACGGCGCGACCTGCCACTCGACTGAGCGCTCGCCCTGCGACTCCAGCAGCATGCCGCGGATGTCCTCGACCAGGGCTCCGACATCGACCGGCTCGCTCCTGACCCGACTGCGCCCCAGCCTTGAATAGCTGAGCAGCTCGTCGATCATCACCGCCATGCGCACCACCGAATCGGCAATGACGTTGAGATAGTGGCGTGCCTTGCTCTGCGGCGGCGCGTCCACTTCCCGGCCCAGCTTTTCCGAGAATGCCGCGATGTGCCGCAGCGGCGCACGCAGATCGTGCGACACCGAATAGTTGAACGACTCAAGCTCGGAGTTGATTTCCGAGATTTCCCGCACGCGGGCACTGAGCTGACTGTTCAGCTCGCCGATCTGGCGTTCGGCACCGCGCCGGGCGGTGATGTCGGTGGCGGTCAGGATCAGTGCGTCGCCGTGATCCTCTTCGCCCGCCGGCATGCGCCAGGCGTTGACCAGCAAGGTCCGGCGACCGGAAGTCTGCACGTCATGCTCGACCTCGTAGTCCCACAACTCGCGGTTCATGGTCAGCACGTCATTGAGCTTCTGCAGCAAGGCGGCGTCGTTCCAGATGCCGCCGCCAACCTCGGCCAGCGGCCGCCCGACCACGCTGCCGCCGTCAGGCACATACAAGGTCTGGAACGCCGGATTGCCGACCTGGATGCGCAGCTGGCCATCCAGCTGGACGATCGGCTCGCGCACCGTCGCCAGGATGCGATCGGCGCGGCGCCGCGCCACGCGGGTCTCGGCCTGGGTGCGGCTGCGTCGCCGCCATTGCCGGATCGCCCAACTCAGGATCAGGCCGAGCAGCAGCAGCTGCAGTGCCGCGATGATGTTGGCCTGGTTGCGATACTCCTGATACTGACGCGCGATCATGTCGCGGTGGTAGGCGATCAATCCCTCCTGCTGCAGCACCAGCGCCTCGTCCAGCTCCCGGAAAGGCATCGCCGATCCGGTTGACGCAAACAGCTCCTTGGCCAGGTCGAAATTGCCGGCGTCCACCTGGCTCAGGATGCGATCGATCTCTGCACGCCGGGTCTGGACCAGGGTCTGCCATTGGGCCACCTGCGCCAACTTCTGGGCGTCGTTGCCCATGCGCTGTTGGAGGAAATTGAGGTCGGTCTGGATCCGCTCGCTGGCCTGCGCTATCTCCACCCGCATGCCGGCGCGACCGGGCGTGAGCAGTAGCCAGAACATGGCGCGGTCGATGTCGCTCATCGAGGTGCGGATGCGCGTGTACGCGGAGATGGCAGCGGCATCGTCGCTAATGCCCTGATGCTCGGCCAGCGACTGGTTGAACTGCTGCTGCGACATGAACCAGGGCAACACCACGATCAGGGCGACGGCCAGGACCATGAGCAGAACGGCGACAACATAGCGAAAGCGCCGCCGGGCGAAAATCATGAATGACCTCGGCAGTCTGACTGCCCAAGCAAGATATCCGCTAGAAGGGTGTGTGGGCGGCTACGGAGTCGCGGAAGCTTCCGAGCGAGGTCGATCCGGCAGCAACAACAACTCGTGCGGATTGCAAGAAAGTCCATGATCGTCCGTGCACAACGCCTCGCCCGAGTATATCCCGGCGCACCGTTGGCAGCGCCAATCCAAGCGCATTCAGCGACTTGCCGCAGTGGCACGAGGCGTGCTGCAGATGTTCTCGTAGCTGATGTTTGGCGCATTGCTGCCAACCGGCAGCTACCCAATCAGACCAGCAAGCAAAGGAGTCAGCCCATGCTCTATTACGCCATCGTCTTTTTCGTGATCGCGATCATCGCGGCAGCGCTTGGTTTCGGCGGCATCGCCGGTGCCGCGACCGGCATCGCCAAGATCCTGTTCTTCGTGTTCCTGATCCTGTTCGTGGTTTCGCTGATCTTCGGCAGTCGACGAGGCTGGTAGTGCTCCCCGCCTGACAGCTTCCACTGCCGGTGCCCGCAGCCTCCGACATCGTCGTCGGAGGCTGCGTCGTTTAGGCCGTACAAATCCGCACGAGAACTCTTCGCCCAGACGCTACCGGGCGCGCGGGCGCAGGCGCGTTGCTGCCGTGACCCTGCTCCGCGCTCGCGAAAGTTCGGCGAGTCGACGACACCGTGACCGTCGATCCGGCACGCAGCGCAAGTTCGGCCCGGAACCCGCCGGGAGCCCCCGCTTCTATTTACCTGATCAACGATTGCAGGCATGGTGCGCGCCATGTCCGCCCGCGCACTGACCATCGTCATCCTGTTGGCGGTCTATCTGGCCAGCCTGGTCGCCATCGGCCTGTGGGCAAGACGTCGCAGCCGCGACGCGCGGGACTTCTTCCTGGCCGGCCAGTCTCTGGGGCCATGGCGCGCGGGCCTGAGTGCCGCCGCCAGTTCGTCCTCGGCGTGGGTCTTGCTGGGCATCAGTGGCGCGGCGTTCAATTGGGGTCTGTCGGCGCTGTGGATCCTGCCCGGTGCCTATGGCGGCTTCGCGCTGAACTGGCTGTGGGTGGCGCCGCGGCTGCGACGCATCACCGGGCCGGACGATGTCACCTTGTTCGACGTGCTGATCGGCCACGGTCGCAGCGGTCGCGCCCTGCTCAACCGGCGCATCGCCGCAGCGATCGTGGTGTTCTGCTTCCTGTTCTACGTTGCCGCCCAGTTCCAGGCTGCCGGAACGGCCTTCTCCAGCGCCATCGGGGTGAGCCCGTTGACGGCGCTGCTGATCGGCGCTGCCGTGATCGTCGCCTACACCTTGCTCGGCGGTTTCCTGGCGATCAGCTACACAGACATGCTGCAGGGCTTGATGATGCTGTCGGCAGCGATCGTGCTGCCGGTCACCGCGCTGGTCGCCGCGGGCGGTTTCGACGGCGTGCTGGATGGCCTGCGCGCAGCCGGTGATCCGGCGCTGTTCTCGTTGTCCGGCACCCATGTCGGGCTGGCCGGCCTGGGCTTCGTGCTGGGCACCCTCGGCATCGGCCTGGGCAATCCCGGCCAGCCGCATGTACTGACCCGGTTCATGGCCTTGCGCAGCGAGCGTGAGCTGCCGCGCGCGCAGGCCATCGCGGTTACCTGGGGCGCGTTCCTGTACGCCGGCATGGTCTTGCTGGGTCTGGCCGCACGTGCGTTGCTGACCCCGGGCGAGGTCAACGACGGGGAGACCGTGTTCTTCCTGATCGCCGACCGCTTCCTGCCACTCGTGCTGGTCGGTCTGATGGTGGCAGCGACCTTGTCGGCGATCCTGTCCACGGCGGACTCGCAATTGCTGGTCTGCGCCTCCTGCATCGCCCGTGACTGGCCGGAGAAGCCGAAGGCCGCGCAGGCAGCGGTGCGCTGGTCACGCGCCATCGTGCTGCTGGTCAGCGTGATCGCCGTACTCATCACCCTCAGCCTGCCCGATTCGATCTTCGCGCGGGTGCTGTTCGCCTGGAACGCCATCGGCGCCGCGTTCGGTCCAGCAGTGATCCTGTTGTTGCTAGGACGACCGGTGGATCCGCGCTGGCTCACCTGGGCGATGCTGGTCGGCGCCGGCAGCACGGTGATCGCGAACTGGTTCCTGCCCTCGCCAGGCCAGTGGATCGAGCGCATCGTGCCGTTCGCTTTGTCGTTGGCGATCGCCTGGGCCGGCAGCCGCCGAGCCTTCCCGGCGGGCGATGTCAGCGCGACCCGCGTCGCGCCCTGAGGTTCGCATCCAGCGCAGCCAGTTCGGCAAGCGCGCCCGTCGACAACACGGCTGTGACCGGCACCGCGTACGCATCTGCCGGCGCGATCCCGCGGCACTTCACCGCGTCCTTCTCGGTCATCAGCACCGGCAGTCCATCGTCGAACGACAAATCACCGGCGCTGAACGCGTAGTGGTCCGGAAACGGATGGGCGATGACCGTGAGCCCCGCGGCCGACAAGGCATCGAAAAACCGCCCCGGATCGCCGATGCCGGCGACGGCGTGGACGCGCGTCGCGGCGAATGCCGGCAACGGCCGCACCGCAGCACCTGACAAGGGCGTGGCGTCACCCATGACCAGATCGAAACCCGGCTCGCCGGCCTGGCGCTCGCCATTGACCAGCACCAGATCGACCTCGTCCAGGCGGGCAACCGACTCCCGCAACGGACCGGCCGGCAGCAGGCGGCCGTTGCCGGAGCGACGCCGGCCGTCGACCACCGCGATCTCGATGTCGCGCGCGAGCCGATAGTGCTGCAGGCCGTCATCGGCGATGACGATGTCGGCATCGGTCGCGGCCAGCAAGGCCTGACCCGCGGCGACGCGGTCGCGACCGATGAACACGGGTGCACCGGTGCGTTGGGCGATCAGCAGCGGCTCGTCACCGGTGACCGCAGGATCATCCGACGGCAGCACACGATGGACACCACGTGTCGATCCGCCATAGCCGCGGCTGATCACGCCGGGCTGCCAGCCTTGACCGCGCAGCCGTTCGACCAGAGCGATGGTGAGCGGCGTCTTGCCGCTGCCACCGATGGCGATGTTACCGACCACGATCACCGGCTTCGACAAGCGCACCGCCGCGGCGGAAAGCTTGCGTCGGCGGCGACGGGAGATCCCGGCGAACAGCCGCTCCAGACCGCTGAGCCAGAACGGGATCGGCGCAGCGCGATACCAGCGTGCCTCCAGCCAGTCCTGCAACGCATGGCGCAGGCCCATCTCAGCTGTCCGGAAACTGCGCCCGGTGCAGGCTCGCGTAAAGGCCACCGGCGGCAAGCAGCTCGGCGTGACGCCCGCGCTCGACAATGCGTCCGGCATCCATCACCAGCACCTGGTCGGCGTGTTCGATGGTGCTCAGGCGATGCGCGATGACGAAGGTGGTGCGGTCGCGCATGACCCGGGTCAGCGCGTCCTGGATCAGCCGTTCGGACTCGGTGTCGAGGGCACTGGTGGCCTCGTCCAGGATCAGGACCGGGGCGTCCTTGAGCAGCGCCCGTGCGATCGCCAGACGCTGGCGCTGGCCACCGGACAACAGGCTGCCGCCCTCGCCGATCCGCGTTTCCAGACCCTTTGGCAATGCCTGGATGAACTCCCAGGCATTGGCCGCGCGCGCCGCGGCCTCGACCTGTTCGATCGAGCGTTTGGCCAGGGCGCCAAAGGCGATATTGGCGGCAACGGTGTCGTCGAACAGCACGATGTGCTGCGATACCCAGCCGATCTGCCGGCGCAGGTCGCTCAGCCGATAGCGGTCCAGGGTGACCTCGTCCAGGGTGATGCGGCCGCTGCCGGGTTCGATCAGGCGCGGCAGCAGCCGCACCAGCGAGGTCTTGCCGCTGCCGGAGCGGCCGACGATGGCATTGACGGTGCCCGGCTCGGCAACCAGATCGATGTTGGCCAGGGCATCGTGTCCGGCGCCGGGATAGCGCAGGCTGACATCGTGGTACTCGACCCGTCCGCGCGCAGGCTCGGTGGTGATGCCGCCCTGGTCGGGCTGCGATGGCGCGTCCAGAATCTCGAACAGGCTCTCGGCGGCGGTCAGGCCCTTCTGCAAGGTGTCCTGCACGCTGGTGATGCGCTTGAGCGAAGGCAGCATCGCCGACATCGCCACCATCATCGAGGTGAAGGTGCCGGCGGTCAGCGCGCCGGTGGCGGCCTCGCGCCCGGCGATCCAGATCAGCACCGCCAGCGCGATCGCGGCGGTCAGCTGAACCAGCGAGGTGCTCAGGGACTTCGCCGCGCTGCCCTTCAGGTGCAGGCGGCGGCGCTGCGCCGACAGCTCCTGGTAGCGCTTCTCGGCAGCGCGCTCGCCGCCGTAGACCTTGACTGTATCCAGGCCGGACAGGGCCTCGCCGGCGACCCGCGTGGACTCGCTGACCGCGTCGAGCATACGCTTGCTGATGCTGCGGAAACGGCGACCAGCCAGCCAGACCACCACCGCGATCATCGGGATCAGGAAGGCCAGGGTCAGGGTCAGGCGCACGCTCTGCATCAGCATCACCACGACCATGGCGACGATGATCAAGGTGTCGGTGACGATGACCTTCAGCGACTCGGCGCTGGCATCGGCGACCTGCTCGGCATTGAAGGTCAGCCGCGCCACCAGGCGGGCACTGTTCTCGTCGGCGTAATAGCTGGATGGCATGCGCAGCAGGTGACCGAAGGTTTCCCCGCGCAGCGTCTCGACCACGCGCCGGCCGACGTAGGCCATGCCGTAGTTGGCCATGAACACGCCGATGCCGCGCATCGCGAACAGCACCACCACGGCGATCGGCATCCACTTGAGCACGGTCGGGTCGCGGTCGACGAAGGTGCCGTCGATCAGCGGCCGCATCATCCAGGTGAAGGCGCCGGCCGCCGCGGCTTCGATCAGCATGCCGACCACCGCGGCCAGCAGTACCGGCCAGAACCGGCGGGTGTAGCCGAGCAGCCGCCCGTAGGCCTTGGCGACGCGGCCGCGCTGGTCGGGACGGTCTCCGGCTGCTGCCATCGCGCTCAGTTGCCGCCCGCGCTGGGCACGGTCGCGATCTGGATCCGCGAGAAACCCAGCCTTCCCAGCACATCCAGCGCGGTCACCACCGACTGATGCGAGGCATTGGCGTCGGCCCGGACCACGATGGGCTGGTCGGTGTCGCCCCCCGAAACTTCCGCCATGGCTGCCGACAGCGTTGCCGCATCAATGCCCATCACTTCCCGTTCGTTGACGAAATAACGTCCGCCGGAATCGACAATCAGGATCAAACCCTGGTTGGCCTCGGCCATGGGAACACCGCTGGCCTGCGGAAGATCGATCTTCAACAGCGCCCGCTGCTCGAACGTGGTGCTGACCATGAAGAAGATCAACAGGGTCAGGATCACATCGATCAGCGGAACGAGGTTGAACTCGATCTCCTCCTCGGCCTGACCGCCGAGGAAGTTCATGCCTTGGCACCTGCTGTGGCGGCCGCCGTCCTGGGTTGCGACTCGATCGCCTCGACCACGCGCGCAGCCTCGTGGGCCATGGTCACCGCATAGTCCTGGATCAGTCCGCGGAAATAGCGGTGCAGGATGTAGGCCGGAATCGCCACCACCAGGCCGAAGGCGGTGGTCATCAAGGCCTCGCCGATGCCGCCGGCCAGCCGCGAGGCATCGCCGACGCCGAACTCGGTGATCACCAGGAACATGCGGATCATGCCGGTGACCGTACCCAGCAGACCCACCAGTGGTGACACGATGGCGATGGTGCCCAGCGTGTTCAGCCAACGCGACAGGCCGTGAACGACCTGTCGGCCGGTATCCTCGGTGCGCGAGACCAGGATGTCATGTGGCCGCTTGCGTTCGGTCAGCACGGTCGCCAGCACCCGCCCCAGCGGCGAGTGCGTGCGCAGCGAGGCGATGTGCTCGCTGCCCACACGCTGCTCACGGACCAGGGTCAGGACCTGATCGGTGACGCCCGCCGGCAGGATGGTTGCCCGTCGCAGGCTCCACAGGCGCTCAAGGATGATTCCCAGGGCCAGGATGGCCAGCGCCAGCAGCGGCCACATGATCGGCCCGCCGGCCTTGAACAACTCCCACACGATGCACTACCCCTGTTTCGTAAGCGCGCATCATACCCTGCAGCCGGGGCGCGGCGGCTTGTCGGCCACCGGCTCGGTCACCGGAAACCACGCGCCGGATCAGTCTTCACCGCCAGGCTGTTCAGCAAGCCCGGTGCAGGCGATGCCGAGCATGCGCGTTCGGCGCTGACCGCCACCCGAAACGGCGACGGTCAGGTGCGCATCGGCTGATGCGAACCACCGAAGCGTCGGGCTCGCAAGCCACGCAACACGCGCGATTCCCGCTGCCGGCCGCGAGCGCAGCCGGCAGCGGGAAGGCAGCGGCTATTTGAGTGTGATGTCGATCACGGTGCGACGACCGGCTGCGTCAGGCTTGCCAGCAACGCGCGCATCGCGGCATCGACATCCCGGCCCTCGCCGCGCAGCGACCACAGATCGCTGTCGTCCTGCCATACCGCCAGCGTGGCCTCATCATTGCCGGCCAGCAACGCCGGCCGACCCGCGACGCTCACGGCCGCCGGCGCCGAGTCGATACCGCGCTCGCGCAGCACCTTGTCCAGCGAGCCGGCCTCATCCGGATACAGCGAGCGCTGCGCCAGCGAAATCTCGGCGCCGTCGTCGCGTCGCAATACCACGATCTCGCTGCGCGGATACATGATGTCGGTTTCGACGAACGCGAATCCGGCCGGCGCGGTGAACCCGATGCCCAGCCATTCGTTGCGATATTCATCGCCGGTGACCGCGAACGGCGCCGCGTCGGCCGCAACCGTCACATCGCGGCCATCCAGGCGATAGTCGAGCACGCGGATGCGCTCGTTGCCGTACAACTGCGCCAGTTCAGCCAGGCCGCTGGCGGAACCCTGCTCCAGCGACGTGCGGATCACGCCGATGCGCGCGGCGTCGGCCGGACCGGGCCGCCATATCGCCGCGTCCAGGGCCACCCAGCGGCCATCGACCAAGACCTCGGTCCAGGCATGTCCTCCCCACATGTTCGCTGCGTAGATGTAGCCCATGACCACGCGCGAGGGAATCTCCAGCGCCCGGGTCAACGAGGTCAGCAGCACCGCGTAGGCCAGGCAAGTGCCACGGCGATCACGGGCCGCTTCCGAGGCGGTGACCAGGGCGATGCCGGCATCGAAGGCCATGTTGCCGGTCACCCAGTCCTGCAGCACGCGCGATTGCGCATAGCGGTCCAGATCCGACTGCCGAAGTGACTGCGCCAGCGCGACAACATCGGGATGATCCGACTGCAGCCACGGGTTGGGCTTCAGCCAGACTGCTTCGTCGATGACTGCATCGGTTGCCGGCAGCGTCGAGTCAGGCTCAGGTTCCTCGCCACGACGCATCCGCACTACCGCGTGCCGTTCGCCGCGTTCCAGCACCTGCTGATCCGGACCGTCCAGCACCGGCATCAGCGAGTCCTCGCGTTTGAGATCGATGCGCACGGTCACCTGCTCCAGCGAGCGCGCCCGCGGCAGGCGGATATTGGATTTCGCCACGGCGTTGCTGTAGGTCTCTTCCGGCAGCTCGGCACCGGCGGCGACGCGCTCGCGGACATCGGCGTTGGCGCGGATGCTTTCTACCGTGCCGAACGGACTTTCCTGACGCAGGCGCAGCGCGCGCCCGTCGGCATCCAGCCACAGCAGCGCCGGCACCGGCATCACGTCCAGGGTTTCGCGCACCACCACCGTCGGCACCTCGTTGCCGTCGATGACCAGCGTTTCGCGCCCGGTGACTTCGCGCACCCCCGTCACCAGTGCGCCGTACTCACCGGCGAAGGTGCCGTACTCGATCCGGTCACCCACGGCCTTGAGGTCATCGCGGCTGCGTTCACGCAGGCCTTGCGGACCCAGCAAGGGTTGTTCCAGCCTTGTTTCGCTGTCGTAGCTGCGGTCACCAGCCGTGGTGCGCAGGCGCAATACGCCGTCCACCACCTCGCCCTCGACCACCGTGGTCTCGGCCGAGCTGCCGACCTCGCTGCGGACCTCACGCAACAGGCCATCGGCCCCTTCGCGATAGCGTGCCAGCGAGGTCAGCACCACCTGCGAGCCCATGCGATTGAGCACCAGCTTCGATTCCTGTTCGGTCAGGCGCTCGGCCTGTGCGTTGCTGTCCACCTGCTCGCGCAGATAACCGGTCGGCAAGTCCGACAGGCGTATTTCCAGCCACCAGGTCTGCGCCGTTGGCGCCGTGTGTGCCGCCTTGGTGGGCGTTGCGGTTGCTGATGCCTCGGTGTCGTTGGAACTCGCCCAGCCGGGCAGCAGCAGCCAGCTCAAGGCCAGCAGTGACAGGGTCCGTACACCTCGACCGCGGCGCCCGGGAAACATCGATGTCGTCATTGTCCATCTCTCGGTTCGCCCCGCCATTCGGGGCATGCCGGAGTTGGTCTGCCGATACGGTGAAAACCTTACAAGGCCGGGCAGACAACGTAGCGAACGGATGGCTGGCGATGGCCGCGGATGCGCAGGAAGCGCAATGCAGGATCGATACCGGGCGTCCCGGGCACCGCCGGAGAACGTCGGGCGCACGCGCAGTCGTTGTGCATAGACCGCTACACGTCGAAGTCGTCCACTTCCCGCGCCAGCGCGAGCAAAATCTGCTGCCGCTGCCATAGCCGGCGATGCGCGACCAGCATCACCGAGAGATGCAGCACTACCGCCACCGCCAGCCAGACCAGCATCGACCTGTTGAGGCCCGGATCGCTGCCAACGATGCCGACGGCGAACAGCAGCACCGTCGCCGCGCTGGCGACCAGCACGCCGTAGCCGATGCGCAGTGCACGCAACGCGCGCCGACAGCGCAGCAACGACAACTGCAGATGATCACGGGCGCTCAGCCCTGCCCTGCCCCACAGGCCGCGGCGGTTCCAGATCGTGAATATCAACGCAGGCAAGCCCAGCAGCCAGATCGCACCGGCCCAGATCCAGATGTCGGGATGATCCTGCCACAGCGCGAAGGCGACACTTCCGACCAGCAGCACCACCGCCACCGTGTATTCGAACACGGCCAGCAGCCGATGCCGTCGGTCGTCGCGGCGGGCACGCGCGTGGATCATGCCGAGGTCGTCATCGGCCTGTTGCCACTGTTGCTGCCAGCTGCGCAGCTCGTCGTCGGTCATGCGGTCCCTCCTTGCAGCAGCTCGCGCAGGCGCGCCCGGGCGCGGTTGGCACGCACGGCCACGTTGTTCTCGGTGATGCCCAGCACGTCGCCGATCTGGGCATGGCTCAGTCCTTCCAGCACCAGGGTGATGACCTGGCGCAGCGACAGCGGCAGCTGCCGCACGGCAGCGAGCAGATGCTCGCGCCGGCTGGCCTGGCTGTAGTGCCCTTCCGGACCGGGTGCGGGATCGGGCAGGTCCGGGGCCTGGGACAACTCCAGCGTGGCCGGCGAACGGCGGGCCAGACGATCGATGGCCTGATTGGTCGCCACCCGATAGACGAAGGTCGCCACCGCACTGTCGCCGCGGAAGCGCGGCAGCGCCTGGATCAAGGCCAGCACCATGTCCTGGACCAGATCTTCGCGCCCGGCCGGCGCACGTTCGTAGCTGCCGGCGATACGCGCCAGGGCCGCGCCGTACTGGCGCAGCACGTCCTCGATCGACGGCGTGGCCACGGATCCGGGATGAGCGCTGGCAGGTTCGCGGGTGCTGATGGCAGATTCCGGTCGATCATGGCCGCGGCAGGCGGCCCTCCGATACTTGGACCGGACGACTGCGGCAAACCTTACATCGGCCTTGGAGGCCGCCGTTGGAAGCGCGCCGGCTCCGGTGATGGGCGCCGTTCGTCGCCACCGGCCGGCGCCTGTGACCGCAGCCCGGTCATTGGTCGGGACGACCGGGACATTGGCAGGCCCGGGGCCGAGACTGCGGCGCCATCCATGCCACCGGTGACCGCGACATGAGCGTGCAGGCCGTAGATCCGAGACCCGCGACCACTGCGGCGCAACCCGCTGCTGCCAGGACCGTGCCCGCGTCCGGCCCTGTCGATCGATCCGCCGACAGCCGCGGCCGCTCCAGGGCGCCAGACGCACTGACCATTGCCGCAGTCGTCTGGTTTTTCCTGGCCATGGCCGGCCAGTTGCTGATGGCGGCCTACGTGGCCATGTTCTACGGACGGGCTGCGCTCGCCGGCGAACCGCAGCGCTGGAACCAGGTGCTCCACAACGGCCATATTCCCGGCGACACCACCGGCAACACGGTACTGGCGGCGCACCTGCTGTTCGCAGCAGTGATCGTGGTACTGGGTGGGCTGCAACTGATCCCGGCCATCCGTCGGCGCTGGCCGGCGTTCCATCGATGGAGCGGTCGCAGCTACCTTTTCGCAGCAGTGATCCTCAGCCTTGGCGGGCTGTACCTGATCTGGATCCGCGACTCGCTGAGTGGTCTGGTCAACGATATCGCCATCAGTCTCAACGCGCTGCTGATCCTGGCCTTTGCGGCCATGGCCCTGCGCACGGCGATGGCGCGACGCATCGCCGAGCATCGACGCTGGGCCTTGCGGCTGTTCATCGCCGTCGGTGGGGTCTGGTTCTTCCGGGTGGGCCTGATGTTCTGGCTGCTGGTCAATCAGGGACCGGTCGGCTTCGACCCCGCCACGTTCCGCGGACCGGCGCTGGTGGTGCTGGCCTTCGCCCAGTTCCTGCTGCCTCTGGCCATGCTGGAGCTGTACCTGCGCGCCCAGGACAGCCGGCGACGGCGGTTCCGCCTGAGCGTGGCCATCGGCCTTGGCGCATTGACCACGGTGATGGCGACCGGCATCTTCGCCGCCGCCGTGATGATGTGGCTGCCACGCCTATGACATCGCCACCGGAGTCATCGCGAATGAATCACCGGTCACCCGGGTTCCGCCGCATCCTCGCCACGGTCGTGGTCGCGCTGGTGGTTCTGGCGCAATTGCTGTGGCAAACCCTGCACGGCGGCATCGTCAGCCATCACCTGCTGCATCGTGCCGACATGCCAGCGATCTCCAACGCCTGGGGACTGCTGGTCCTCCCCGCCCTGACCTGGTGGCTGACCGGGCGCGTCCAGCAACGACTGGCAGCGCGCAGACGCGCCGATGCCGGCGAAGCCGGCAGGGGGTCCACCGGCACCCTCCTCGGCTTCCTGGCCGCACTGGCCTTCGGCGGGTTCGTCGCGATCGCGTTCCAGCAGCAGTGGCCGATCGATCTGGGGCTGGTGCTGCTGTCGGTGTTCGCGCTGGCGGTACTGGTCCCGGTGCATCGTGCCGAATGTGTCCTCGGCTTCGTGCTGGCGATGAGTTTCGCCTTCGGCGCGGTGATCGCCACCGCGGTGGCCATCGTGATCGCGATCTGGTCGCTGGTCTTGCATCGCGGCCTGTATCCCGCCACTGCGGCGACATGGCGACGGCTCAGGACGGCGCGCGCGCCGTCGATCCAACGGGATCCGCCCGGGTGAGCGGCAGGCGATCAAGGCATCGTCGGCGGTTGCAGGATCAGTCTTGCCGATCACCGACCATCTCGCTCGCGGGCGAATGGGCGAGGTGCTGACGTATGCCGCGCACCGGACCGGAACATCCCGGCTAGCATGCCTGCCATGTCGTCGCGTCACACCCTCGTGCAACGTCTCCGTCCCTGGCTGCCGACCTGGTCGCGACTGCGCGTGGCGCTGATCGCCTGCGCGATCTGGACCGTCGCGCTCAGCCCGATCTGGCAGAGCGATCGACTGATATTGCTCGGCCGTACTCTCGGCGCGACGCTGCTGGCCTTGTTGCTGTTCGGCTGGCTTGAGCGCTGGCCGGCGCGCCTGCCGCGCTGGCTGGCGCGCTGGGTGCTGCAGGTGCTGGCCGTTGCACTCAGCTTTCCGCTGGTGTTCTGGGCATTCTGGACCGGGTCGACGGCGGCAGGCGATCCACCGTTCTGGCAGGTGCAGGATCGACTCGGCGGCTACCTGATCGTCACCGTGAGCGCGGTGCTGGTGGCGCCGTGGATCGCCATGTCGGCTCTGCTGCGCCAACGCGACCACGCCGTGCGCGAGCAGGCGCAGCGCTTCGAGCGCGAGCGCGGTGAGCTGGAGCGTGCCGCGCTCGATGCCCGGTTGCGCCAGTTGCAGGCGCAGGTCGAGCCGCACTTCCTGTTCAACACGCTGGCCAACGTCCGCGAGCTGGTGGATTCGGGCTCCGCACAGGCGGTGGTCGTGCTCGACCAGCTGATCGCCTATCTGCGTGCGGCAGTGCCACGTCTGCGCGATCCGGCCAGCAACATCGGCCAGGAACTGGAGCAGGTGCAGGCCTATCTGGCGCTGATGCAGATGCGCATGCCGGACCGGCTCAGCTTCAGCATCCAAGCAACGCCGGAAACCCGTGCGCTGCGCTGCCCGCCACTGACCCTGCTCACCCTGGTCGAGAACGCGATCCGGCACGGCATCGACCCGGATGAGGACGGCGGCCATATCCAGGTGACGGTCCGCGCTGAACACGGGATCTGCCACATCGCCGTTTCCGACACCGGCATCGGCCTCGGTGAAGCCAGCACCGCCACGCAAGGCACCGGCACCGGCCTGGCGACGCTGCGCGAACGGCTGCGACTGGTGTTCGGCGATGACGCCGACCTGCACCTGGCGCCAATCACGCCACGCGGTGTCATCGCCCGGCTGAGCTTCCCCGCGCAAGAGGCCACGGCATGACCGCGCTCCGGGCAACGGCATTGATCGCCGACGACGAACCGCTGCTGCGCCAGGCGCTGACACGGCAACTGGCGCAGGTATGGCCTGAGCTGGCCGTGGTCGCCCAGGCACGCAACGGCCGCGAGGCCGTGGCGCAATTCGAAACCCACCGGCCCGACGTCTGTTTCCTCGATGTCCACATGCCCGGCGTGTCCGGCATCGAAGCGGCCCGGCAGATCGGCACGCGCGCGCACCTGGTGTTCGTGACGGCATACGATCGCTACGCCGTGCAGGCGTTCGCGCAAGGCGTGCTCGACTATCTGGTCAAGCCGGTCGAGATTGACCGCTTGGCGGAGACAGCGGTTCGCCTGCAGCAGCGCCTGCGTGCCGCCCAGCCGGCGGTCGACGCCGCGGCGCTGCTGGAACAGCTGGCCGCGCAACTGGCCAGGCCGGCGGCGCCCGCACCGACGCCATTGCGCTGGATCCATGCCTCGGTCGGCCAGACCCTGCGTCTGATTCCGGTCGAGGCCATCGACTACCTGCGCTCGGACGAGAAATACACCCGCGTCGCCTGGCGCGGTGACGATGGTCAGGCCAGCGAAGCCCTGATCGCGACACCGCTCAAGGAGCTGCTGGCGCAGCTGGATCCCGCGCGGTTCGTGCAGGTGCATCGATCGGTGGTGGTCAACCTGCACGCGGTGAGCCACGTGGCCCGCAGCGACAACGAGACCGGGCGCATCCATCTCAGGCACCGCTCTGAAACGCTGCCGGTGAGCCGCAGCCACCTGCGCCTGTTCCGCCAGATGTAGTCCGCAGGCACATCGACAACGCCGACGCAAAGCGGATCAGGGTTCGTGCCAGAAGCGTCGATGGCTGTGCCTGCGCGCAGTGGCGGCCAGTCCGTGCCGATCGAAGCCGATGTACACGGCGCCGGTATCGGCCGTGGTCATCAAGGCGATATCCCGCGCTGCCAGCCGCTGCCGCACGGCCGGCTGCGGATGATCGAACCGGTTTCGATAACCGGCAGTCGCGATGGCCAGTGCCGGCTGCACGGCATCCAGGAAATCTGCCGTGCTGGAGTGGCGGCTGCCGTGGTGTCCGAGCAGCAGCACATCGCTGGCCAGCCGGTCGCGATGCAGGTTGAGCATGCGCAGCTCGGCGACCTCACCGGCGTCGCCGGTCAACAGCACGCTGCCCAGCGACGACTCGATCTTGAGCACGCAGGAGATCTCGTTGCCGCGAGCGGGGTAGCGCGGCGGAGGATGCAGCAGGTGGAAATCCACGCCATCCCAGCGCCAGTGCTCGGGCGCATGACACGGCCCGCCGGCGATATCGGGCACAGGCTCGCCCAGCAACACCCGCGACACCGGAAACTCGCGCAGCACGGCTGCCGCACCACCGGCATGATCGTTGTCGGCATGGCTGACCACCAGCGCATCGAGGCGACGCACGCCCAGCGCACGCAGTGCCGGTACCACCACCGCCTCGCCCAGATCGAAGCCGTTGGCATGGCGGGCGCCGGTATCGAACAGCAAGGCATGCTGGCGAGTGCGCACCAGCACCGAGGTGCCCTGGCCGACATCCAACACCTGCAGCGCGATACCTCCCTCCGGCAGCGCCGGCATGGCCGGCCAGAACAGCGGCAACAGCAGCGGCAAGGACATCAGGCGCACGGGACGCGCCACCGGCAACAGGAACACGATGGCGACCACGACCGCGGCGGTCACGGCCAGGGCCGTCGGCTCGGGCAACCAGGCCGCTGCACCTGGCCAATCCGAGATCGCGTCCAGCATGGTCATCAATGGCCTGAGCAGCCCGCCGGACAAACCGATCAGCGCGTCCGCCGCGTCAGGCCACAACCACATCGCCGGCAACGACAGCAGCAGTACCGGCACCACCAGCACCGTGACCCAGGGAATCGCGATCAGATTCACCAGCGGCGACACCCAGCTGGCCTGGGCGAAGAAGCCGATGCCGATCGGCAGCAGACCGATCGACACCGCCCATTGCGCCTGCAGTGCCGAGCGCCACATCGGTTGCGGTGCCCTGCCCTGCGCTGCCAGCAGCAACCAGGCGACGCCGCCGTAGGACAGCCAGAAGCCGATGCTGGTCATCGCCAGCGGATCGATCAGCAGCACCAGGGCCAGCGCCAGGCACCAGCCCTGCCACAGACCGACGCGCCGACGCAGCAGCAAGGCCAGCCCGGCCGCGGCGATCATCGCCAACGTGCGTCGCGTAGGCACCTCGAAACCGGCCAGCAAGGCGTAGCCGGCCGCCGCCAGCAGCGCCGGCGGCAAGGCCCAATAGCGCCGCGGCGCGATGCGCAGCAAGCGCGGGAACAGCCAGGTCAGCGCCATCGCCAGCGCGCCGGCGAAGATGGCAACCATGCCGACATGCAAGCCGGAGATCGAGAAAAGGTGACCGACGCCGGTGCGCCGCAGCGTGGTCCAGTCGCGGTCGCCGAAGTCGCGGCGATCGCCGACCGCCAGACCTCGCAGCAGCGATGCGATGCGTGCATCCGGTTCCGCCGCGTCGATCCGTTCCGCGATCGCGCCGCGCCAGCGATCGACATCCGCTGCCTTGCCCAGCAAGCGGTTGTCCCCGCCGGCGCGGACATGACCCGTGGCGGTGATGCCGGTTTCCAGCGCCTTGCGTTCGCTGTCGAAACCGCCCGGATTGAGCAGGCCACGGGGCCGTTTCAGCCGCACCGCCAGTTGCCAGCGCTGGCCCGGCTGCAGCTCGGGCACATCGACGAGGCTTGTCGCGTCCTGCCCGCGATGCGGACGCGGGAGGTACCAGCCCAGACGCCAGCATCCACGTACGGTCACCGGCGTGTCGTCGACACTGGCCCGTTCGGGACAGAAGCGGAAGCGCACAGCATCGGCGTCCACGCGTGGCAGGTCGCTGACCTTTCCGACCACCAACAGATCCCGGCCTTCCAGCGCCGGCGACAGCCGCTGGTCGAACGCCAGGCCAACCACCGACAAGGCCCACAGCTTGCCGAGCGCGGCAAACAGGATCGGGCCGCGGATGGAGACCGGTGCGAATCGACTCGCCGCGACCATCAGCGCCGCCACAGCCGCTGACCAAGACAGTGAAGGCAGGGAGGGCCAGCACCACAGCGAACACACGCCCGCCGCGAACGCAAGCAGGTTGCCCGCGTCCAGCCGAAGCCCTGCCGATGGCGTCCGCGCCGTCATTGCGACAGGCTGACAGGCGCCAGCGCGATGGTCGTCAGTCGCCGTCCCGCCGGCGCGCTAGGAATTTTCCGGCAGGTATCACCTGCACAGGCGCGGTGGAAGACGACATCGGTGCCGCCACCGGACCCTGCCGAATCCGTCGAGCAACGATCTCAGTTGATGGTGTGGCCACTCGTGCTGCCGGCACGGGCGCCGGAAGGTCGTTCAACAGCGACGGCGGAAACGGCTGCCTACAGCAGCCAGGACGGCAGATAGTCCTTGAGCCAGGCGAAGGCCTGGGTGCCGAAGTAGTACAGGATGTAGCCGATGATGGCGAAATAGACCAGCGTGGCGATGAACCAGAAGAACGCGAACAGCAGCATCAGGCCGTCGCGCTCGAGCAGCGCCACACAAGCGAAAATCACGCTGAGCGCGGGAATGGTGTTGGTCAGGGGCAGTCCCGGCAAGGGCACCGCGATCAGGATGCCGCCGAGGATGATCAGCCAGCCGGCCAAGGTCATGCCACGCTGGCCGTCCACCCAATGCGTCAGTCGCTCGCGGGAAATCTTCCGGCACCAGCCGAGTACGCGTCGGCTGGCGCCGAGCATCAGCTCCAGCTGCCGCTGACTCAGATTCAGGTCGGCCAGACGTTTGGGCAGCCAGGGTGTGCGCCGGCCGCGCACCATCTGCCAGCCCAGCGTGAGGAACGCGGCGCCGGCGGCGGTAGATATCGGCCCCAGCGACACCGGAATCAGGAATGGCAGCGAAATCAGCAGGCAGACGAAACCGAAACTGCCTTCCCCGATTTCCTCCAGCACGTCACCGAAACGCAGCGGCCCGGCCTTGGCGCGTTCCACGCACGCGGAAAGGACATCGGTCAGTTTGTCGATCGAACTCATCGGCAGGGCTGTGATCGGGCGGCGCAGGGTAGCAAGCCCGGGCAGTGATGGCTAACGCGAGATCGGCGCGGGTTCAGGCGGCCGAGATCGAGGTGCGCACGCAGTTGCGGCCATTGGCCTTGGCCGCGTACAAGGCCTTGTCAGCGATCTCGAAGGCGTCGTCGGTGTCATCCAGTGCGTCCGGTGCCACCGTGTGCACGCCCACGCTTACCGACACCCGCAGCGAGCGCTCGCGCGCCTGGAACGGCTCGCTCACCAGCGACTGCCGGATCTCCTCGGCGATGGCCACCGCCGAATGCAGGTCGTAGCCGGGCAAGGCGATCACGAACTCCTCGCCGCCGAAACGGGCGAGCACGGCGGTGTCATGCGCGCGCAGCGGCTTGCCGATGCGGCGCGCCGCCCAGCGCAGGCATTCGTCGCCGACCAGATGTCCGTACTCGTCGTTGATCGACTTGAACAGGTCCAGATCCAGCATCAGCAGCGACAGCGGTCGGCGCTCGTTGCGGCAGGTGACCAGCAGCTGGTCGATCCGCTCCTGGAAATGGCTGCGGTTGTACAGCCCGGTCAGACCATCGCGGCGGCTGGAATCACGCAGCCGCGAATGCGCCTGCTCCAGTTGCGACAGCGCCTGCCTGACCTCCCGGGTTCGCTGTTCGACCTTGCGCTCCAGCTGCAGATTGGCCTCGCTGACGATGCGCTGGTTCTCGTTGCGCAGCTCCGCGTAGCGATAGCTGAGTGCCACCGACAGCAGCAGCATTTCCAGCGCCGAGCCGATCTGCACGCCATATTCGGTGAGGAAGGTCTTCGGCAGCACACCGAATGCCAGCAGGGTGAAGATGGTGGTGCCGAGCAGGAACATTGCCCAGGCGAGCAGGAACAGGCGTGCCGGCGCGTAGCCACGACGCAGCACCACGATGCTGGCGATGGCGATCCAGACCACCCCGACCAGCACCGCCCGCGAGGCGATCGGCGTCGACAGGCGATACGGCAGCCACAGCGATGCGACGCCCAGCACGACGAAGAAGGCGATCACCGCCAGGCTGATCCGGTTGCCCAGCGGCCATCGTTTCGACAGTCCCAGGAAGATGCGCGAGAACTGCTGCATGCCGATCAGCGCCAGGCAGATCGAAAGCGGAATGGCGTGGTCGGCCAGCCAGGGCGAGTTCGGCCACAGATGCTCGAAACCCAGACCGTTCAGCGTGAACAGCACCATGCCAAAGGCGGTGATGTGAAACAGATACCAGAAATAGCTGGCATCGCGCAGCGAGATCCACAGCACCAGGTTGTAGAAAAACAACGCAATCAGGATGCCGTAGTACAGGCCGATGACCAGCTGACCATCGTGCGAGAGTTCGACGAAGGCCTTGAGCGTGTACAGGTGCAGTGGCACCTGCATCGAGCTTTCGCTGGCCACGCGCACGTAAAGGTCGACCGGGGTGTCCAGCGGCAGGTCGAGCAGGAAATTGGGATGACGGTGCTTGACGCTGCGGACGGCGAACGGCAGATGATCACCACCGGCCTTCGAGACCACGCGCCCGTCCGGATAGACGGCGTGGACGTCGATGCGATCACTGAGGGGGTATTGCTGCACCAGCAGCCAGCGCTGGTCGACGGCATTGCGGTTCAGCACCCGGGCATGAAACCAGAACGCTCCCGGCTGGAATCCGAAAGCCTCACGTCCTTGCGGCAGTGGTTCGAACGCGTTCGCCCCCTGCTGCTGACGGACCTGGTCCAGGCCCAGTTCACCCGTCTGGTCGTGCAGATAGGTCAACACCGGTGCCAGCGCCGACGACGAAGCCTCCGGCTCCAGCACCGCCAATGGCGTCTGCGCCGAGCCGGTCACTGCGGCCAAACCCAGCCACAAAGCCAACAGCCATTGCCACGCCATCCGCACCTTGCGCACGCCTCCGCCCGTCATCGGCCGGCATTGTCCCGACGGACAATGCTCACCGCAATGAAAACCTCATACGCCGGAACCGATGCGAACATGACAAAAGAACGCTGACGCCGATCCTCCCCGCCGCTTTCCGCACCCGAGGCTTGTCGCGACGCCCATGCTGCGCCGCAACGTAGCCGATCGGGTCGCGGCTGGTCGACACCTCATGGCGACGACCTCGCAGACTTCGAGCAGCCCGGGCTGTGACCTAACGACATCACCCGCCGCCCTCGGCCACGTGGTGGCCTCGGGCAGGTTGCGACCCTGCCGCCTGCCCGCGAGTCGCCGCATGGCGGCAACTGCCCGACCTGGTCCCGCGCGCTGTCTGCGCCGAGGGCTCGCCTCCTCCGACAAGCCCTGCGGATCGGGCGGGTTCGATCCGCCCAGTTGCCGGAGGCGGGCGCTGTCGCCCCTGAACAGTTGAGCAGCCGGCATCGACAAGTGCTTGCATTGGAAACATAACCAGAATAATGTTTCCATGGAAATACGGAGAATCCACATGCCGCGCATCGCGACCGCACACCGCCAGACCAGTCCGGCGCAGGCGCCCGATCCCCGGGCGGTGCTGGCCAAGGCGGTGATCGCCGCTGCCGACCGGCTCGACATCCGGCAGACCGCCTTGGCGAAAATCATCGGCGTCAGCGCGCCCACGGTCAGCCGCATGGCGCAGGCGCAGTATGGGCTGGATCCGGAAAGCAAGCCGGGCGAACTGGCGCTGCTGTTCGTGCGCCTGTACCGCTCGCTGGATGCCATCGTCGGCACCGATGACGCCGCCCGGCGCTGGCTGGACAGTCAGAACCATGCCCTGAACGGGCGCCCGGCCGAACTCATCCGCAGCGCCACCGGACTGGTCGATGTCGTCGCCTACCTGGACAGCCAGCGCGCTCGCCTCTGAGGCCCGACCCTTCGCCAGCGATGCCTGGCGCATGGTCGAAGCCCAGCACGTGGCCAGCAGCAGCAAGCTGCTGCCGGATCCGGACGAACAGGCCGAACTGGAACGGCTGCTCGACGCCAGCAAGCCGACGCTGCCGGAAGCCGCACGCGGCCTGCACTACCTGCTGACCACGCCCTGGCGCTATCGCCCCGGCCCCGGCGGTTCACGCTATCGCAGCCAGTACGATCCCGGCGTCTGGTACGGGGCCGAAACCGTGGCCTGTACCGCCGCGGAGATCGGCTACTGGCGCTGCCGCTTCATCCGCGACAGCGAAGGTCTGCAGCGGCTGGACCCGCTGGCCTACACCGCCTTCCGTGCCAGCGTGTCGACCACCGCCATCGACATCCGCGAACCACCGCTGGACCGCGACCTGGCGCGCTGGGCCGATCCCGACAGCTATCGCGACAGCCAGGCACTGGCACTGCTGGCGCGCGAAGCCGATCTGGGTGCCATCGTCTATCCGTCGGCGCGGCATCCGGCGCAGCCGCCGCCCTGGTGCGTGGCCGTGCTGAAGCTCGAAGCCTTCGCCCGACCACGTCCGCGAACCGATTTCCAGACCTGGTTCCTCACCGCCACGGACACCGATGCGGTCTGGAACCGGGCCATGGCCGGCACCCGTCTGGCCTTCCACTGGCCAATCTGAGCGCAGCACTCTTTTTCGGACATCCCACCCAACTGAAGATATCTTCAATGAAGCGAAGCAACGAGCAACTCACGCAGCTGATCGATTCACTACGGGCGCTCCTACAAGCTCATGGTGATTGGCGACTGGGCCAGGCTGTAGCGAATGTGGCCATATGGTCTGGCGCTCTCTCACCATCTGCAATATGGGAAATGACCGACAAGGAGTTCATATCGGAGGTAAGGCGCCACCTCGAACAGCGAACGACAGAGACCTCGGTAAATCAACCACACCCTGATTCATGATCGCTGCAGTCGCTGCTGGCAAGTACATAGGCCCCTGCGCCTGATGAAGCGGCCTCTGCAAACAGACACAGAAACGCGAATCGAATCGAACGGAGGAGATCAGGCTAGATCGATGTGCAGTGCTGCCGCGGCGCGACGCGCCTTGGCGCGGGCGCTATCGATGTCCTCGGCGCACGCCAGCGCGACCGCCATGCGCCGGCGGCCATGCACCGCCGGCTTGCCGAAGATGCGTACCTCGGTGTCGCCCTCGGCCAAGGCATCGGCCAGCCCGCGATAGCGCGGTGCGCTGCCCTCGCCTTCAACCAGGACTGCCGCTGAGGCGCTGGCGCCGCGCTGCCCGATCTGCGGAATCGGCAAGCCGAGAATGGCACGCACATGCAGGGCGAACTCGCTCAGATCCTGCGAGCTCAGCGTGACCAGCCCGGTGTCGTGCGGTCGCGGCGACACTTCAGAGAACAGCACCTCGTCCCCGCGCACGAACAACTCCACGCCGAACAGGCCCCAGCCACCGAGATCGTCGGTCACGGCCCGGGCAATCGCTTGCGCACGCTCCAGCGCAGCCGCGCTCATCGGCTGCGGCTGCCAGCTCTCGATGTAGTCGCCATCAACCTGACGATGGCCGATCGGCGCACAGAACGACGTGCCAGCACGATGGCGCACGGTCAGCAGGGTGATCTCGTAGTCGAACGGCACGAAGCCTTCGACGATGACCCGTCCGGCACCGGCGCGGCCACCGGACTGCGCGTACTGCCAGGCGGCCTCGATATCGTCATCGCTGCGCACGGTGCTCTGGCCCTTGCCGGACGAACTCATCACCGGCTTGACCACGCAAGGCAGGCCGATCGCCGCTACCGCCTGGCGATACTCCTCGACCGTGTCCACGAAACGATACGGCGAGGTCGGCAGACCCAGCGTTTCCGCGGCCAGACGGCGGATGCCTTCGCGGTCCATGGTCAGACGGGTGGCTCGGGCGGTCGGCACCACGCGAATGCCTTCGGACTCCAGCGTCAGCAGGGTCGGCGTGTGGATGGCCTCGATCTCGGGCACCACCATGTCCGGACGCTCACGCTCGATCACCTCGCGCAACGCGTCCGGATCGAGCATGTCGATGACGTGGCTGCGGTTGGCGACCAACATCGCCGGCGCGTTGGCATAACGATCCACCGCGATCACCTCCACGCCGTAACGCATGGCCTCGATCGCCACTTCCTTGCCCAGTTCGCCCGAGCCCAGCAAGAGCAGGCGGGTGGCGTTGCCAGCCAGCGGAGTGCCGATGAAATCCATGATCGAATCGTGCCGTGAGCGGGAAAGCGCGCGATTCTACGCGTTCACCAACGTCGCTGATCGAATCGACCGGCGAGCCGGACCGTCCTGGCTCGCCACTCGACGATCCCGGTTGCCAGGCGGGTTCAGTACCTGCGCTTCTGCACCCGACAGCGTCGCGTGCAGACGATGGCTGTCATCGTCAGCGAGATCGCGCGACGGGCAGATCAGGTGAGCTAACGTTTGCCGGAAATTGGTGACCGGCGCGATGCGGCCATCACGCCGATCGGGACGGCGATCAGCGCAGACGTTGCGGCGGCAGCGGCACCGCACCGCGCAACAGCAGGCCCACCAGAAAACCACCGGCCACGAACAACGAGAGAAACAGCAGGCCGCTCACAAGCTCGGCTCCGCGACTGAGGCATCGACACAGGGCAACGGGAAGCAACCGGACATGACAAGACTCCTTGGGGAAGCGTCTGCCGGTGGGACATGCCTGCCTGGCGAGGTCGCCCGCCGAATCCTTGTGGCCGGACCATCCGACCATACCTTCGACGATTCGAGAATGATTCTCGTTCAATAGTTTGCCGGATGCAAGCAGGCGATTCCGGCGTCAGTGCCGCGCTGCCAGCACCCGACAGTTGGCCTCAAAGCACGTGCCGACCAGCGCCTGCCGGCTTCGCGATCCTCACAACCAGCCCTTCTGGTGCGCCAGCCGATACGCTTCGATGCGGTTGCTGACACCCAGCTTGTTGATCGCCTCGGACAGGTAGTTGCGCACCGTGCCATGCGACAGGTTCAGGCGTTCGGCGATGTCGCCGGCGCCCAGGCCCTCGCCGGCCAGACGCAGCACCTGGCGCTCACGATCGCTGAGCGGGTCGGCCTCGCCCCAGGCTTCCAGGGCCAGTTCCGGATCAATGGCGCGACCACCGCGATGGACACGCCGCAAGGCATCGGCCAGTTGTTCGGCCGGCGCGTCCTTGAGCAGGTAACCGGAAACACCGGCGTCCAATGCGCGACGCAGATAGCCGGCGCGCGCAAAGGTGGTGACGATGACCACCCGGGTCGGCAGCTCGTGACGCTGGATCCGCTGCGCCAGTTCCAGACCGGTGATACCGGGCATCTCGATGTCGGTGACCAGCACATCCGGCTGCAGTTCGCGGACCATTCGCCAGGCGTGTTCGCCGTCAGCCGCCGAGCCGACCAGTTCCAGGTCGTTTTCCATCGCCAGCAGCGCGGCAAGCGCACCGCGCACCAGACCCTGATCCTCCGCCAGCAGGAACCGGATCATGCCGCGCTCCTGCGCATCGGCGTGACCGTTCCATCGGACTCCTGGTTCCGGGTCAACGGTGGCAGCGGCAGGCTGGCGACCAGGCGCGTGCCCTGCCCCGATGGTGATTCGATCCGCAGCTGCCCGCCGAGCGCACGCAAGCGCTCGTCCATGCCGGACAGACCGTTGCCGGTGGCGCTGGCGCCACCGCGACCATCGTCGATCAAGGTCAGCACGGCCTCGTCGCCGTCGCGACGAACGCTGGCTTCGACCCGGGTCGCCGCTGCGTGCCGATGCGCGTTCGTGACCCCTTCGCGCAATACCAGCGCGAGGGCCGTTTCCTGGGCGGGGCTCAGATCGACATCCGCGACGCTGTACTGGAACTCGATGCCCGCGCTTTCCAGCAACAGCCGCGCCGAGGCCAGCTCCGGCCGCAGCGACGCCGCGCGGATGCCGGTCACCGCACGGCGGACCTGCGCCAGTGCATCGCGGGCGACGCGCTCCACTTCCGCAATCTCGGCCTGTGCCGCCTGCGGATCACGCTCGATCAGCTTGCGCGCCAGTCCGGCCTTCACCGTGACCAGGGTCAAGGTGTGGCCGAGCAGATCGTGCAGGTCGCGACCGATGCGTTCGCGCTCGGCCACCTGCGCCAGGCGCCGCACCTCGTCGTTGCTCAGCCGCAACGCCGCGTCCTTGCGGCGGTTCTGCAGCCATTGGTGGTTGCTGAGGCACACCGGGATGCCAATCAGCACCGTAATCAACGGCGAGAACAGGTGCGATCCGATCAACCATGACTGCAGCGCGTACAAGGCCAGCAGCACCATCACCGTGGGCATCACCACGCGCAGGCTGCCGATGAATGCCGCCATCGACGCGGCGTAGACCATGTAGGTATTGGCAAAATGATTGAACGGCGTCACCACAAACGCCAGGCCTGCCATGGCCAGCACGCACAGGAAGAAAAGCGCTCGGTTGCGCAGGCGCAGACTGCCCAGATACAGCGCCAGAAACACCGGAATCGAAGCCAGCGTCACCAGTGTGCCGCGCTCATCCAGGAAGCCGAACAGCAACGGCACGAACAGGAAGCCCAGGTACAGCAGCCACGCCGCCGGCAGCCAGCCCAGGTCCAGCCGGGCCGGATACAGCCAGTCGCGGAAGGCCAGAGCGTGGCGATACCAGGCGTGTTCGGTCATTGCCATTGTTGTCATCCCAGCCGAACCAGACGACGCCGGGCCAGCGCGAAGAAAGCCACGGTCACCACCATCAACACCAATGCCGAAACCCACCAGTTGGTCTGTGCAGGCTGGCCGATGGCGGTCAAGGCGATCTGGCCCAGATGATACGCCGGCCACAATGGCGCGATGTTCTGGATGAAGCTCGGCAGCAGCATGATCGGAAACCACAGGCCGGACAGGAAACCCATCGGCAGGTAGATCAGGTTGACGACCGCCGGCGCGCCCTCGCCGCTGGCCAGCGTGCCGATCCACAGACCCAGGGCACAGAACGGCAGCACGCCCAGCATGGCGATCACGAACAGCAGCGCCCAGCGCGACAGCGGCAACTCGACGCCGGCGCCGAAGCGCGCCAGCAACGCCAAGATCACGAAGATGATCGCCGCGAAGATCATCGCCATCACCAGCTTGGCCAGCAGGTAGGCACCCGGCGGCATCGGCGCCACGCGCTTGAGCGTGAGCCAGCCGCGCTCGCGTTCAATCGCCACCATCACCCCGAAACCGAACAAGCCCGGGCCCATCACGCCGAACACCAGGTAGGTCGCCAGCAAGTAGTGACCAGCCTGCCAACCGCCGCCCTTGAACGGCATCAGGACGGCGAACAAGGCGTAAAACATCGGCGGGAACAGCAGTGTCGGCAGCGCGAACGAGGGCAGCCGCCACAACCGCAGGAACTCGCAACGGATCTCCTGCAGGTAGCTGGCGAGTAATGCGCGACTGCCGTAACCGTCGTTGCCAGCGCCGATGGTGTTCGCAGGATGAGTCAAGGTGTTCATGCTGCCTCCCGGGTCAACTCGACAAAGGTTTCCGACAGCCCGGCCCGACGCACTTCCAGCTCGGACAGGGATTCATCCAACGCCAGCAGGCGACGCAGTGTGGTCTCCACCGCCGGTGTGACGATGTGCAGGCGACCATCGCCCGCGCGGACTTCGCTGATGTCCGGCCACGCCTGCAAGTCCGCTGCGGACAGGCAACTGCGGCAAGTGATCCGACGCTGGCCGGTGCGCGAACGCAACTCGTCGACCGACCCCTCGGCGATGATCCGGCCACTGGCGAGCACGACCACCCGGTCGGCCAGTGCCTCGGCTTCTTCCAGATAATGTGTGGTGAGCAGCACCGCGCAGCCTTCGCTGACCTGATCGCGAATCACCTTCCAGAACGCCTGGCGCGCGCCAATGTCCAGACCGACCGTGGGCTCGTCCAGGAACAGCGCCTGCGGCCGACCGATCAGCGCCAGCGCGAACTGGACCCGTCGCTGCTGACCACCGGACAGGCGTTTGTAGGCGCGGTCCAGCAACTCGCTGACACCGGCCATGGCGGCCACTTCTTCGACACCGCGCGGTCGTGCGTAGTAGCTGGCGAACAGGGCCAGCAACTCGCGCACGCGCAGGGTTTCGGGAACCCCGGAGGTCTGCAGCATGGCGCCGATGCGTCGCCGCGCCGGCAGGGATTTCGGCGATTGCCCGAACAGTTCCGCCTGCCCCTGGTCGGGTGCGACCAGACCGAGCATGGTCGACACTGCAGTGGTCTTGCCGGCGCCGTTGGCACCCAGCAGGGCCAGCACTTCGCCCGCCCGCAACTCCAGATCGACCCCGGCCAGTGCATCGATCGCACCGTAACGCTTGTGCACGCCGCGCAAACCGGCAACCGCTTCTGATGTCATTTCGAACTCCTTGTCACTGACCTGCCCAGATTGTCGAAATGTCGGGCCGGTGCCCATGCATGAGGGTCAAGCCTTGGCGATGACAACTGTCACCCGCCATCGGCAGCGCGCTACCATCCCGGCACCCTCAGGTCCGTGGTCCATGTCTTCTGCACACCTATCCAACCGCCGGCCGTGGTTCTGGCCGGGCCTGCTGTTCGTCGCCTGCGTGCTGTTGACGCTGGTGCTGTGGCTCAGCCGCGGCTGGGTCTGCCTAGGCGTGCCACCTATCAATGTCGAGCGCACACCGTTCACCGACACCTCGGCCCAGGTCGAGTCGGCAATGAATTGCGCAAACATGGGCGACTGGCACGGCCGGGTCTGCTTCGTTCCATCGATCGAATCGGTGCCGCGCATGCAGGCCTACGAGCCCTGGCTGAGTTTCCAGCGCTGGGGTCTGCTCGACAGCGTGGCGCTGGTGCCGTGGCTGGCCTGGGCCATGGTGCTGGGCTTCGCCGCTGCGCTGGCCTTCACTCTGCGCCCGGCCAGCGCCGGTCAGACCGCAGTCGCCTTCGCGCTGTTCGCCACCTCAGCCGTACAGTTGGCGGTCGAACGCGGCAACTTCGATCTGCTGATCGCCTCGCTGCTGTGCCTGGCCGGCGCCTCGCTGGCCTCGTCCCGACCGCGCGCCGCGGTAACTGGTGCGCTGATCCTCTCGCTGGCCACCATGCTCAAGCTGTACACCGGTCTGGCCACGCTGATGGCCTGGACGGTGACCCGGGTGTCGTGGCGGATCATGCTGCCGGTGTCGGTGCTGGCACTGCTGCTGGCCGTGTTCGTGGTTGGCCCGCGTGAGCTGTGGGTGCTGGGACAAGGCGCACCGGAAGGTGCTACCCGTTTCTCCACCGGGGCGCGCTGGCTGTTCCTGCAACACAGCACCGCAGCCGGCATAGCCGCGATCGGGCTCGCCGTGGCCGTCGCAGCTGCGGCGCTGCTGTGGCTGCGCCGCGAATCCCTGCCCGACCCATTTCGCTGGCCGAGACGGGTCGCGGTGTTCCAGCTCGCCTTCCTGACCGCCGTGCCGCTGTTCCTGCTCAAGGACAGCTACGACTACCGCTTCGTGCTCTGGCTGCCTTGCCTGGCGCTGCCGCTGGCATGGCTGGCCCGGGGAACGGTGTCGACGCGCTGGCGCGCTCTGGCCATCGCCTTGATCGCGCTGTTCGTGTTCGTAGCCGGGGTGGAAATGCCGGCGTACTGGCTGGATCATCTGTCCGCGCGAGGTCACGGCTGGGCCACGACGACCGCCGCCGCGCTGGGTCTGGCCAAGCAGTTCGCGGCCTGGCTGCTGGCCGCCCTGCTGACCGCGCTGTACGCCCGCATGCTGCACCTGCAATGGCAGGTCCGTCGCCTCGCGTGATAGCATAGCGGCCAACAAATCAATCGCTTGGGCCTGATGTCGCGCATCGGGCCTTTTTCGTTATTGGAGGTATTGCATGAGCCTGCTCGGCAAACTGGAAACCCTGCGCAAGGCCGGTGGCCCGGCCCGTACCGTCGGCCTGTCGGACGAGCTGCTGACCCGCTTCAGCGACGATGTGGCACTGCGCCGCGCCGTCGATCGCGCCCACGATGCGTTCGTCAGCCTGCACGACTCCCAGCCGGACTTCGTGGCGCTGGATGAGAATGCACAAATCGACCAGGTCCGCGCCGGCTTCGTCAACTTCTATCCTGACGACGCAATCAATCCTTACGTCGCGCTGGCCGCCGACGGTCCCTGGGTGGTCACGGTCAAGGGCGCGGTGATCTACGACGCCGGCGGCTACGGCATGCTCGGCATGGGCCATTCACCCGACGCGGTGATCGCGGCCATGGCCAACGCCCAGGTGATGGCCAACGTGATGACCCCATCGCTGGCGCAGTGGCGCTTCACCGATGCCATGCGCCAGGAAATCGGCAGTACGCGCGAGCAGTGTCCGTACAGCCACTTCCTGTGCCTGAATTCTGGCTCGGAATCGGTGACGCTGGCCGCGCGCATCGCCGACGTCAACGCCCGCCTGCAGACCGCCGCCGGTGCCCGCCATGCCGGCAAGCCGGTACGTCGTGTCGCCATCAAGGGCGGCTTCCACGGCCGTACCGACGTGCCGGCGCGCTACTCCGACTCCACCCGCAATGCCTACCTCGAGAACCTGGCCAGCTGGCAGGGTCGCGAGAACGACCTGATCGTGGTCGCGCCGTACGACGCCGACGCTCTGCGCGAAGTGTTCGCCCGTGCCGACCGCGAAGGCTTCTTCATCGAAGCCGTGTTCATCGAACCGGTGATGGGCGAAGGCGATCCGGGCAAGGCACTGACGCCGGCGTTCTACGCCGCCGCCCGCGAGCTGACCAACGCGCACGGCACCCTGCTGCTGATCGATTCCATCCAGGCCGGTTTGCGTGCGCACGGTGTGCTGTCGATCGTCGACTACCCCGGCTTCGAGAACCTGCCGGCGCCGGACATGGAAACCTACTCCAAGGCACTCAACGCCGGCCAGTACCCGATGTCGGTGCTGGCAGTGAACGAACGCACCGCCGGCCTGTACCGCAAGGGCATCTACGGCAACACCATGACCGCCAACCCGCGTGCGCTCGACGTCGCCTGCGCGGTGCTGGGCAGCATCGATCCGGAGCTGCGCATCAACATCCGCGACCGTGGTGTCGAGGCGGTGGAACAGTTCAAGACACTGGCCGGCGAGCTGGGCGGGCTGATCACCAAGGTCCAGGGCACCGGCCTGCTGTTCTCCTGCGAACTGGCGCCACAGTTCAAGTGCTACGGCGCCGGCAGCACGGAGGAGTATCTGCGCGAGAACGGCTTCGGCGTGATCCACGGCGGTGCCAATTCGCTGCGTTTCACCCCGCACTTCGCGGTGACCAGCGAAGAGATCGCGCTGCTGGTCGAAGGCGTGCGCGATGCGCTGCTGAACGGACCGCGCCTGGAAGTCACGCAGCAGCAGGCCGCCTGATCGGTCGCTGACATCCGCAACAGGCAAACGGTCCGCCTCGCGCGGGCCGTTTGCGTGATGGGCTGGCCCACGGGCAGCGGATGCCGACCCTGGCTGTCCTTGCCGGGTCACCTCGCCTGATATCGCCAGGACACCGGCACACCATGGATTGAGCACGCCACCCGATGTCTCAACCCGGGGCAACAACGTGTGCTGGCGATGACCAATCAATGCCCGCAAGCCAATACGATGCGGCGGTGACCGGGACCACCGAGCAACCACGCAAACGTCGGCGCTGGCGCCGCTGGCTGTGGCCACCGGCCCTGGTGCTGGCCGCCTTGCTGATCGCCGATCGCCTGTTCCCGCCACCGCTGCCACGCGACCACGACGGCGGCACGGTCGTGCTGGCCGCCGACGGCCGACCCCTGCGCGCCTTTGCCGATTCGGAAGGTGTTTGGCGCACACCGATCACGCTCGACCAGGTGTCGCCGCTGTACCTGGAGGCCTTGCTGGCCTACGAGGACCGCCGCTTCCGCTGGCATCCCGGCATCGATCCACTGGCGGTGGGGCGCGCCGGCTGGCAGGCGCTCAGCTCGGGCCGGGTCGTTTCCGGCGGTTCGACCCTGACCATGCAGGTCGCGCGCATCCTGGAGCCGCCATCACGTCGGCGCAGTTGGACCGCGAAACTGCGGCAGTCGCTGCGCGCCTTGCAGCTGGAATGGCGCCTGAGCAAGGACGAGATCCTCGCCCTGTATCTGAATCACGCGCCGTATGGCGGCACCATCGAAGGCGTGGCCGCGGCCAGCTGGGCCTATCTGGGCAAGGCGCCGGACCAGCTCAGTCATGCCGAAGCGGCGCTGCTGGTGGTGTTGCCGCAGGCACCCAGCCGGACGCGACCGGATCGTCACGCCGAACGCGCACGGGTCGCCCGCGACAAGGTGCTCGAACGCATGGTCGACCTGGGGCAGTGGCCGGCGCCGCTGGTCACCGCCGCACGCGACGAACCGGTGATCAGCCGCCAGCTACGCGTGCCGGTCAGCGCAGCACTGTTGGCCGAGCGCTTGCGTCGCCAGGATCGCCACGCGGGACGTATCGAGACACTGATCGATGCCGACCTGCAGGCGCAGGTCGAAGCCCGCGTCGAAGCCTGGCTGCAACGCCTGCCGCCGGCGATGTCGGCAGCAGTGCTGATCATGGACAACGCCGACCTGTCGGTACGCGCCTATCTGGGTTCGGGCGTCTACGGTGATCCCGATCGCGCCGGCCATGTCGACATGATCGCGGCGCGCCGGTCGCCCGGTTCCACGCTGAAACCGTTCCTTTACGGTCTGGCGCTGGATGACGGCCTGATCCATTCGGAAAGCCTGCTGGTCGACGCACCGCAATCATTCGACGGCTACCGCCCGGCCAATTTCGACACCGG
Source organism: Lysobacterales bacterium (assembly GCA_035911475.1). GTDB lineage: Bacteria > Pseudomonadota > Gammaproteobacteria > Xanthomonadales > UBA2363 > Pseudofulvimonas. The sequence continues at coordinate 58,370 of JAMHVM010000088.1, forward strand.
TTTCCGTGGACCGGTCAGCGCCGCCGAAGCGCTGCGCCTGTCCCTCAATGTGCCCGCCGTGGATCTGCTCGACCGGATCGGGCCGGCGCGATTCAGCGCCCGGCTCGACCACGCCGGATTGCGCCTGCGGCTGCCGCGCGGCGCCGAACCCAACCTCGCCATGATCCTCGGCGGCACCGCCACCACGCTGGAAGAACTGGTCATGGTCTACAGCGCACTCGGCCGCGGCGGGCTGGCAGGTCAGCCACGGCTGCGTCCGCAGGATCCGCGGCGCGAGCGTCGGCTGATGAGTGCCGGTGCGGCCTTCATCACCCGCGACATGCTGCGCGAGCCGCTGGCGCCCGGTTCGGCAGCCGCCAGCCTGGCGCGGCAGGAGCGGCTGATCGCCAAGACCGGCACCAGCTGGGGCTATCGCGATACCTGGGCGATCGGCGTGCAACCCGGCTGGACGCTCGGCGTGTGGATCGGCCGGCCCGACGGCACGCCGGTTCCGGGCCAGTACGGGGCGATCACTGCGCTGCCGCTGTTGCAGAGCATCGCCGACGGTCTGCCACGACGTGACGATCGCGATTTCGCCCGGTCAGCCGGCGCTGCGCGCGCCACCATTTGCTGGCCGCTGGGCACCGAAGTGACGGCTCAGGCGCCGGCACTGTGCAGTCGTCAGCGCGAGGCCTGGGTACTGGACGGGGTAGTGCCGGCCACCCTGCCCGACCGTCATGCGCTCAACGCCGCGCGCATCCAGCGTTGGTGGACCGACAGTGGTGGCCAGCGCCGCGATCCCGACTGTGCCGGAAACCGCCCGCTCAACGATGTCCAGGCCGCCCGCTGGCCAGTGCTGGCCGGCCCCTGGTTGAGCCACGAACAGCGCAGGGCCAGTGAGCCACCGCCCTGGGCAAGCGACTGTCGTGGCGACGGCGAGCGCGAACCGCGCCGCGGTCTGGTGCTGACCGGACTGCACGACGGCACCACGCTGAAACCGGCACCGGGCGGCAACGGCATCGCCCAGATCGCCGCGACCGCGCATGGCGCTGCCAGCGAGATCTCCTGGCTGATCAACGATCGCCTGGTTGGGCAGAGCCGCAATGGCGCCGCCCAGCATCTGGTTTTCCCGGGCCCAGGACGCTATCGGGTCGTTGCACTGGACCGCTCGGGCAGCCACCAGATCGCCAACGTGCAGGTGATCCGGTGACTGTTATCTAATGAAATCAATTTGTTACTATCGTTAAGCAGGTGTTCACGAATGGCGAAAAATGTGCAAGAATCGGCGGGCGTGATGCGCCGGCCGGCATAACGAGATCCCGATCACCGACGCGAAGCGCTTTTCTTCAACGGAAGGGGTTCAGTTTCATGCGTACGGGAACGGTGAAGTGGTTCAACGATGCCAAGGGATTCGGCTTCATTGCGCCGGAAGACGGCGGTGAAGACGTGTTCGTCCACTACTCGGCTATCGAATCCAAGGGCTTTCGGTCCTTGCAGGAAGGGCAGAAGGTCACCTTCGAGGTCGTTCAGGGGCCCAAAGGCAACCAGGCGGCGGGCGTCCAGCCGGTCGCCTGACCGGCACGATCCAAGGCGATAAAAAAAGGGCGGCCGGGAGGCCGCCCTTTTGCTTGTCCGGCACCGGCGAATCGCCCGCGCGCCGGATCAGCCATGCATCGCGCGCTAGCCGCCGTTGTAACTGCCGACCAGCGTCACCCCCGAGAAGGTGCTGTAGCCGCGAACCATGATGTGCCAGGTCCCCGCCGCCGGCGCCGCAAACGAGCAGCTCTCGTTGTTGCCGCTGCGATAGGGACGACAGGTGTAGCTCGATGTGGTCGGTGCCGAACCCTGACGCACGTACAGGTCGGCATCGCCGCTGCCGCCGCTGATCTGGATCACCAGGTTGCTGGCACCGCTGGGCACATTGATGGTGTAGCGACGCTCGGTGCCGGCATTGCCCGACAAACCGCTGACCGGCACGCCGTTCTGCAACACGTTGCCACCGCCGCCGGAACTGAAGCTGCCGACCAGCGAGGCGCCCGAGAAGGCCGAATAGCCACGCACCATCACATGCCAGGTGCCCGCTGCCGGTGCCGCGAACGAACAGGTCTCGTTGTTGCCGCTGAGATACGGCCGGCAGGTGTAGGTCGATGTGGTCGGCGCGGACCCTTGACGCACGTACAGGTCGGCATCACCGCTGCCACCGCTGAGCTGGAACACCAGGTTGCTCGCACCACTGGGCACGTTCAAGGTGAAACGCAACTCGGTGCCGGCGCCGCCGGACAGGCCGGTCACCGCCACGCCATTCTGCAATTCACCGGGGCCAGGTCCGGGACCCGGGCCAGGACCCGTCCCGCCGGCCGCCTGGACTGCCGCCAGTGCGTCGACAATGCCGGTACCGCACTGCGAACAGGTCGCCGGGAATGGCCGCGTCGTGGTCTTGAGGAAATTCTCGACCTGCGCCGGCGTGCTCGACGGCGCCACCTGCAGGATCAGCGCGGCGACGCCCGCCACATGCGGGGTGGCCATGCTGGTGCCCTGGTAGGAGGCATAGCTCTGGCTGGCCGGCACCGTGCTGCCGGTGTTGAGTGTCGACAACACGCCGCCGCCGGTGCCACCACCCGGAGCAGCAACATCGACCACCGCACCGAAGTTCGAGTACGACGCCCTGCCGCCATTGCGCTGGGTTGCCGCCACCGCGACCACATTGCTGCAGTTGGCCGGACGCGAGTTCGAGGCGTTCTGGTTCTCGTTGCCGGCGGCCACGATCACCACCGTCCCGCGATTGACCGCCGAATTGATCGCGTTCTGGTAGGTGGTCCCGCAACTGCCGCCGCCGCCCAGGCTCATGTTGATGACCTTGGCTGGCGTGGCGTTGGCCGGCACACCGGAGACGCTGCCACCGGAGGCCCAGACAATGGCATCGGCGATGTCGGCCAGGGTGCCGCCGCATTTGCCGAGCACGCGCACATGCTGGATCTTGGCGCCGAAGGCCACACCGGCAACACCGCTGTTGTTGTTGGTGACGGCCGCGATCGTTCCGGCCACATGGGTGCCATGCCAGCTCGATCCCGACGCCGGCCAGCCGGCGACGCATTCGTTGGCGGCGTACCAGTCGCCCTCGTCCTGCGGATTGGCATCGCGGCCGTTGCCATCACGTGCCGTGGCGGAACTGCTGATGAAGTCGTAGCCGGCCACCGTGTTGGCATTGAGGTCGCTGTGACTGGTGCTGCCGGTATCGAGCACGGCCACGGTCACACCGGCACCGGTGGCGATGTCCCAGGCCTGCGGCAGGTTCAAGCCACCGGCAGTCTCGAAGTAGTGCCACTGCTGGCCGTAGTTGGTGTCGTTCGGGGTCAGCGCGATGGTCATGCGCGCATTGGGTTCCACGTAGACCACATCCGGATCAGCAGCGATCACCTCCATCACCGACTGCGCATCCAGGCGGCTGAAGGACCGGTTGAACTCGATCAGTTCACCACCGGCCGCCAACCGCCGGATGTGGGTCGCATGGGCGCCGACCTGGCGCGAAGTCTGGTCCAGCGATGCCTGCAGGACGGCACGGCTGGCCACCGCCCGCGCGCCTTCCCGGTAGTGCACGATGAAACCGTCGTACTGTTCCCCCGCCTCCAGCGCGGCGATGTTCATTCTCGATGCCGAGTCGGCGGCCACGGCGACGCTGCCGAATGCCAGCGCCACGGACAAGGCCAAGGCACTGCCCAGCCCACGGACAATAGGTCTACGCATAAGGTGTGATCCCTCTGAATTTGAAAGTGTCGTCGGCGCGATCATGGACGGTCGCGCGCCCTTTCATCCCTGACTCGCCCGCCGTCGATCCGGCATCCTGCCGCTCGAGCCTTATCGGCAACGACATGAACGGGCGGCAACGAAACTAGCGCCGATTTCGTTCCGATGAATCAAGCCGGCGTGAAGGAAACCGCCCGACTGACAAGGGCATCACACTATTGAGGTCAACAATCCCGGCAGCTGTTGCGAACAGGCATCGACGTTGGCTAGAACCTCGTCGAGGGTGATCTCGGCCTGGTCGCCGCAACCGGCCGCCCAGTTGGCGATCAGGGCGATGCTGGCGTAGGCCAGACCCAGTTCGCGGGCCAGCGCCGCCTCCGGCATGCCGGTCATGCCGACCAGGTCGCAGCCGTCGCGGGCCATCCGCCGGATCTCCGCCGGCGTCTCCAGACGCGGTCCCTGGGTGGCGCCATAGACGCCGCCGTCGACAACGCTGACGCCAGCGGACTGCGCGGCAGCGAGCAGGGCCTGTCGCAGGGCCGGGTCGTAGGGCGAACCCATGTCGACATGCTCGACGGTGCCGGTGCCCTCGTACAGGGTGTGGGCGCGGCCCCAGGTGTAGTCGATCAGGTCATCGGGAATCGCCAGTACCCGCGGCGCCATGCGTTCGCTGATGCCGCCGACGGCGTTGATCGCCACCACCCGTTGCGCGCCGAGTTCGCGCAGGGCCCACAGGTTGGCGCGGTAGTTGATCTCGTGCGGCGACAGCGCGTGACCTTCGCCGTGACGGGCCAGAAACAGGGTGCGTCGTCCGCCGAGATCGCCGGCGATGATGGCGCCGCTGGGCGCGCCGTACGGCGTCTCCAGCGTGTGCCGCTCGGCACCGTCCAGGCCGGCGAGCCGATACAGGCCAGTGCCTCCGATCACGGCAAATGCGATCCCGCTCATGCTCAGGATTCCTCACCCAGCGCATAGATCGCCGGCAGGTTCCGGCCGTGTCCGTTCCAGTCCATGCCGAAGCCGAACACGTAGCGATCGGGCAAGGTCAGGCAGGCGTAGTCGGCGGCGATGCCCGGCGCGCGGCGTCCGTGCTGCTTGTCGGCGAGCACGGCGATGCGCACCGACGCCGCGCCCTCGTCACGACAGTAGTCGCGGATGGCCAGCAGGGTCGGACCCTCGTCCAGAATGTCGTCGACCAGCAGGACGTGGCGACCGGCCAGCGCGATTTCCGGCTTCTTTACCCAGTTCAGGCTGGCGCCGGCGGTTCCGTGATAACGGCTGGCGTGGACGTAGTCGAATTCGAAGTCGGTTTTCAGGTTCAAGGCCAGTTCGGCGGCGAAGAAAAGACCGCCGTTCATCACCGTGAGGAACACCGGACGCTCGATGAAACCATGATCGATGTCGACGCGCGCCGCGACATCGAGGATTGCAGCGGAAATGCGCCGATGATCGGCGAGTACTTCCGCGTGCGTCAGCGCGTCGCGGAATTCGGCAAGTGTCGGCATCTGTGCTCTCGTGTCCGGCGGTAAGAACGTACTTCCTGGCAACGCCTAGCCCAGCGAGCGCAGCGCGGCCACCGCTTCACCATAGCGCGACTGCGCATGCAGTTGCGACCACTCCGGCGCCTCGCCGCCAGCCAGGGCCTGCAGGCGCTCCTGGCCCTGGTCGAGATGGTCCCAGGGCACGGCGTCCAGTGCTTCTTCGACCTGTTCGGGCTTGCACACCAGCACCACGTCGCAACCGGCATCCAGATGCAGTTGCACACGCCGGCCAATGGCGCCGGCGCCTTCGGCGGCAACCATGGCGATGTCGTCGCTGACCACTACGCCGTCGAAACCCAGCTCGTCACGCAACACGTGACGGATCCAGCGCTCGGAGTAGCCGGCCGGCAGCGCGTCCACCTGCGGATAGGTGACGTGCGCCAGCATCAGCGCATCGATGCCGGCATCGATGGCAGCCACGAACGGCACCAGATCGTTGTCGCGGATGCTGGCCCAGGGCCGGGCATCGATGGCCTGGCTGTGATGGGTGTCGGCCAGCACCGAGCCATGTCCCGGAAAATGCTTGCCCGTGGCACGCATGCCGGCTGCCTGCATAGCCTGCACATAGACCACACCCAGCTCGGCGCAGATGAATGGATCGCGATGCAGCGCGCGCTCGCCGATGGCCAGGTTGCCGCGCGCCAGATCCAGCACCGGCGCAAAACTGAAGTCGATGCCGATGGCGCGCATTTCCGAGGCCATCAACCAGGCGTGCTCATGCACCAGCGAACGCGCCTGATCGGGATCGCGGTCGTACAGTTCACCCAGGCGCAGCAGTGGTGGCAGGGTGACAAACCCGTCGCGGAAACGCTGCACCGGCCCGCCCTCCTGATCGACGCAGACCAGCGGTGGGACATCACGTGCGGCTCGGATGTCGGCGATCAGGGCTTCGCTCTGGCCGCGATCGGAAATATTACGGGAAAACAGGATCACCCCGGCCACTGCCGGATGCAGCAGCCAGCGCCGCTCGTGCTCGGCCAGTGTGGTGCCTTCGATGCCGATGATCAGCATGAGCTCAACTCCTTTCGAACAGCGCGATCGATTCCACGTGCGCCGTATGCGGAAACATGTCCATGACCCCGGCCTTGCGCAACCGGTAACCGTGTTGCTCGACCAGCATTTTCGCATCGCGGGCCAGGCTGCCGGGATGGCAGGACACGTAAAGCAGCCGGCGCGTTTTCGGAAAACGCAGTTTTTCCAGCAGGAACTGCGCACCCGAGCGTGGCGGGTCGATCAGCACGGCTTCGTAGTGGTCGCCGGCCCAGGCATCGCGGGAGAAATCCTGCGCCAGATCGGCCGCATGGAAATCCACGTTGCCCAGTCCGTTCAACGCGGCGTTTTCGCGTGCGCGCTGCACCAGCCCGGCATCGCCTTCGACACCGGTGACCTGCCCGGCCACCTGTGCCAGCGGCAAGGTGAAGTTGCCCAGGCCACAGAACAGGTCGAGCACGCGTTCATCCGGCTTGAGGTCCAGCAAGGCCAGCGCATGGCCGATCATAGCCTCGTTGATCGCGGCGTTGACCTGGACGAAATCCAGCGGCGCGAATCGGTAGCGCAACCCTGACCCGTCCAGATGGAAGCCCAGTTCGTGCTGCTCCGGCCACAGCCGATGCACGCTGTCGACGCCACCCGGCTGCAGGTAGATGGCCATGTCCTCGGCCTGCCCGAAGGCACACAGGCACGCGAGATCGGCTTCGCCCAGCGGCTGCAGATGCCGGAACACCAGCGCCGGCAGATCATCGCCGGCGGCGATCTCGACCTGGGCGATGTCCTTGCCGGCGTCCAGCGATCCGATCAGATCGGCGATGGCTTCGATGCGATGACCCACGCGCGGATCCAGGACCTCGCAGCGCCGGATGTCGGCGACCATGCGCGGATTGCGCTCACGGAAACCGACCAGTACCCGCTCCTTCTTCGGCACATGTTTGACCGACAGCCGGCCCTTGCGCCGATAGCCCCAGACCGGTGCGGTCAGTGGCGGCAACACCGTATCGGGAACCAGACCGGCGATACGCCGGAAATTCTCCAGCAGTGTCTTCTGCTTCTGCGCGATCTGCGCGGTCTGATCCAGATGCTGCAGCACGCAACCGGCGCAGACACCGAAGTGCTGGCATCGCGGTTCAACGCGTTCCGGCGACGGCGCAAGCACGGCCAGCAAGGTGCCCTCGTCGAAATCGCGCTTGCGCCGATGCAGCCGGGCACTGACCCGCTCGCCCGGCAAGGCGTCCTCGATGAAGGCGACCTTGCCCTCGTGACGGGCAACGCCGCGACCGTCGTGACTGAGGTCGACGATGTCCAGGTCGACGTTGAGCGCTTCCTTGCGACGCATGGCTTCGAGGCTACCGTAGGGTGGCGAATGGACAACGGGTCGCCGCGATGGCGACCGGAGGAATCAGCACAGAGCGCCGGGGGATGGGCCGGCCATCCCGCCAGGCGACGAACCGGCCGGGATGGACCGGTTACTTCTGGACCCAGCCGCCCTGGGCGTTCTGGTAGTACCAGCCGGCCGGCGCGCGGTCGATCCACTCGCGGGCAAAGGTCGCGCGAATGTCGGACTCCCACTGCGGCTGACCGTTGGCGACGGCGATCTCGCGATAGACGGCGTCGCGGTCGCGGTTGTCCTCGGACACCAGCTGGTTGAGTGTGGCGCGATCGCGCAGCGGCAACGCGGCCGGATCGCGCACGGCGATGCGGCCATCACTGGTCATGCCCAATGCACCGGACTGGAAGTGCGGGCGCAACTGCTCGAAGCGCGCGCGCATGCGTTCGCGGATGGACTGGATCGCCGGCGTGCGGATGTTGATGTCGGCCTGCGCCTGGGCGGCACTGATCAGGCTGAGCTGCAGCATCGGCACCTGCGCACCTTGGTTCGGACGGCCCTGATCGCCGTTGGCCGGCTTGCCGATTACGTCGTCGACGAACTCGCGTGCGGCGCGCTCGGCTTCCGCCGCCGGAAAGTAGACGTTGATGGTGACGCAGGCCACCAGGATCATCAGTACGCCCAGCCACAGCCAGCGCAGATTGCGGGTCATTCCGGTTCTCCTCGATTCACGTCGATCAGGTTGATGCGTTCGGGCTATTCCACGGTCGGGCCGGCACCGCTGACCGCCGCCTGCAGGCGACTGACCAGTACCGGCCAGTCGACCCGGGTCTGGAAGCCGCGGATGGTGATCAGGGGCAGGCCCGAGCCTTGCAGGATAGTGTAGCCGCCACCGGATTCATCGACGCCGCCCATGGTGCAGACATCGTTCATCAACTCGCAGGAAAGACCGATGCGCCGATAGCCGAAACTGTCGAACACACCCAGCAGGCGGCCCTGGATGCCGGCCGCGGCACCGCCGCCACCGATCCTGGTCAATTGTTCGACCGCCAGCTGGCTGATCCGGCGACGACCGCTTTCGGCGGTCGCCAGCCGGGCCTTGAACGCGACCGGATGCCAGTCGAGCAGGCGCAGGCCGGTGATCGCGCCATTGAGGCGACCTTCGATGCGTCCGAAGCCGAACACCTCGGTCATCGGCTGCAGATCCAGGCCGGTCAGGCGGACATCGGCGGACAAGGCCGGCGCAACGCCGAAGGGACGTTCGATCGACAGGCCATCCATCACCACCTTGCCGTCGAACAGGCTCATGTCGATCTCGCCGTCGACATCGAGCAGATCACCGTCGTAATGGATGCGCGGCAGCCTGCCCGAGAGCCGGCCAGCGAATTCGGGCCAGCCGAAGGCCCGTGCCAGTCCGGCGACATCGATGCCGTCGACCTGCAACGAGGTCTGTACACGACTGCCGGCATCGGTCAGCGGCCGCACCACCAGATCGCCGGCAACCAGCCGACCGCCGAGCAGATCCAGCACCACCGGTTCGCGGGCGCGCAGCTCGCCCTGCAACGATTCGCCGCGGATGATTCCCGGACCGGCCGCCAGCGAATACACCGCCAGCCGCTGCCAGGCCAGATCGAAAGGCGCCGGCGCCTCACCGCGGCGCAGCGCCACGCTGCCATCGAGACCGCTCAAGGTGTAACGCCCCTGCGGGTGACGCAGGTCGACCTGCGCGAGGTTGGCGTCGACCGCCATCAGCCGACCAGCCTCGCCCAGCTCGACCCGGCCTTCGACCCGTCCGGTGGCGATCAGTCCGCCCTGCCCGAGCGCCGCCATGGCGCCGTCCAGATAGCGTGCATAGCTGCGCTCCAGATCGAAGCGGTAGCGTGCCGACAGCGCGCGCACGCCGGCACCTTCGCCAGTCGCGAACTTCCCGTCCGCTGTTACCTCGACGCCGGTATCGGCGAGCTCGAAACGCCGCAGCTCCCAGTCGTTGCCGGTGCCGGTCAGACCTAGCTTGACGGCCACCTGGCTGGCCGACGGCCAGCCCAGGTAGTAACTGCCGGCGAGCAGTTCGCCGGAACGGATGGTCGGCTCGGTGTCGATACTGATGGCTCCGTCGCCGCCGCTGCGCACGGTCACTGGCCCGGACAGCTCAATACCGGCCAGCGACAGGGTGCCAGCGGTGTTCTCCGCCGCCAGCGCCCGGGTACGCACCGTTCCGCGCCACTGCGTCGGCTGCTCGGCGGCTGCCTGCAGGCTGAGGCTGGCATCGACCTGACCGGACTGCCAGCGCATCTGCGGCGCCAGCGCGTTCAGCCAGGCAACGCCGACCCGGCGCGCGTTCAGCGCCAGGGGCTTTCCCGACAGCGGCAGGTCCAGCGCGACTTCGCTGCTGCCTTGCCACAGCCGGATCGAGGCCTGGGCCAACGCCTCGTCCGCCTGGATGCCCAGACGCCAGCCGCGACCGCCCCGCCAGGCGAGCGGGCCCTCACAACGCCATACCGGAACGACCACCGCCTCGCTGTCGTCGCCCGACGCCTTCGCGGTTTCGCTGGTTGCTGACGCCGCCGGCAGCGGCTCGGGCGGGCATTCGAAGCTGACCTCGCGCAGGGTCTGCTTCAGCGACGGCAGGCGCATCCGGGCGGCCTGGAGCTGCAGTCGCGCCGGGCCTGCGTCGGTGGCGGGCAGGAACACCAGGTTCAGATCGTCGGCCTCGATCTGCGGATGCACCACGCGGTCCAGCCCCAGACGCAGCACGTTCGCGGCGGCGGGAATCGCCAACAGCAGCAGCCATCCGGCCAGAGCGACTTGACCAACGGCGACGATGCCGCGACGCTGCCGCCATGTCCGGCCCGATCTGCCCGCGCAGCCGACTGTTCTTCCGCCATCAGCACAGCCAGCAGGTGCCGACGACGCCGGCACGTATCGATGCGGCACGCTTGCCCCTGGCCCAGGCCGAAACGGTGCCGAGGCCGTCATGATCCAGCGCGCCAGGGTGCTCATTGTCGAAGACAATACGATGATCGCCGACTATGTCGCCAGCGTACTGGAGGCGCGTGGTTTCGCACCGGTTCACGCGCTTTCGCTGGCGCAGGCCCGGCAACGGCTGCAGGCCGGGCCGGCGTTCGATCTGTGCCTGTGCGACCGCTGGCTGCCCGATGGCGAGGGCACGGCGCTGGTCGCCGACCTCGGCGGGACACCGGCCATCGCCATGACCGCCCATCTGGACAGTGGCGACCGCGAACAACTGCTGGGCGCCGGCTTCTCCCAGGTACTGCTCAAGCCGTGTTCGCCGGAAACGCTGGAGCGGGTCATCCTTGGCGTGCTCGACACCCGCAGGACGGCGGGTTCGACGACCGCCGCAAGCGACCCCGAAGACACCGCTGAAAGGCCGGTCCTGGATGACGCGGCGGCACTGCGCATGAGCGGCGGCAGCCGCGAGATCATGATGCGCCTACGCAGTCTGCTGCATGCGGAGCTGCCCGGCATCCGCCGGCGCCTGCAGGAACCGGATCCGGATGAGGCGCGGCGCGAAGCATTGGCCGCCGAACTGCACAAACTGGCGGCCTCGGCCGGCTGGTGCGGCGCCAGCGAACTGGCCGCCCGCTGCGACGGTCTGAGACGCGCGATCGCCAGCGGCGCCGATTCCTCGCCGGAGCGGGCGACTATGCTGGCCGCCGTGGAGCGATTGAGCCAGGCGCTGACCGGAGGCAGCACCTCGACCGGCTGAACGACCGGCGACGCCCAGAACCGCGGCGCCGGCCGTCGGGGATCGGGATCACCACGCCACTTCAGGGCCGGCTGTCGAAATCAGCCCTGCCGGTTCGACCAGTTCCTGAAGCCCGCGCACAGCGCGTCCCGCCCCACGAGAACAGGATTCCATCATGCGCCAGGTCATCGCCGCTGCCTTCGTCAGCCTCGACGGCATCATGCAGGCACCGGGCGGTCCGGACGAGAACCGCACCGGCAACTTCAGCCTCGGCGGCTGGACCGTGCCCTACTGGGATGACTCCCTTGGCAAGAACATGTCCGAACTGTTCGAAGAACCCTTCGACCTGCTGCTCGGTCGACGCACCTACGACATCTTTGCCGCGCACTGGCCGCGCGCCGCCGAACTCGAGGGCGACGACGCCGGCATCGGCAAGATCTTCAAGGCCGTCACCAAGCATGTCGCCACGCGCACGCCGACGACGCTCGGCTGGAGCAACAGCCAGTGGCTGGGCGCCGATCCTGCCCAGGGCGTGCGCGAACTCAAGCAAGGCGACGGACCTCGACTGCTGATCCAGGGCAGCAGCGTGTTGATCCAGACGCTGCTCGCACACGACCTCATCGACGAACTCCGGCTGCTGATCTACCCGCTCATACTGGGTCGCGGCAAACGCCTGTTCGAGGGCGGAGCGACACCGGCCGCATTCGAACTGCTGCGCTCGGAATCGGCCGGCCCGAGCGTCATCGCCGCCCGTTACCGGCGCGCCGGCAGCATCCAGACCGGTTCGTTCGCGCTGGATTGACCGCAGCGAGACTGGAAATCACCGGCAGCACAGGCCGAAATCCTCCAAACCCACACAGGAGAAGTCCCATGTCCTACATCGACGGATTCGTGATCGCGGTAGCCAACGCCAACCGGCAGGCATTCATCGATTTCGCCAAACAGTTCGATCCCATCTTCGTCGAGTACGGCGCCATCCGTGTCATCGAAGCCTGGGGCGACGATGTGCCCGACGGCAAGATCACCGATTTCCGGCGCGCCGTGCAGGCCACCGCCGAAGAGAGCGTTGTGTTCTCGTGGGTGGAATGGCCGGACAAGGCCACACGCGACGAAGGCATGAAGAAGATGATGGAAGACCCGCGCATGGACCCGAACAAGAACCCCATGCCGTTCGACGGCAAGCGCATGATCTTCGGCGGCTTCGAGCCGGTGGTGGATCTGGGACCGGGCAGCGCCGCTTCCTAGGATCCGGCTTAGGCAACCATCACGCTTCCAGCCGACCACTCATTCAGCCGCCACAGGCTCGACCGGCAACGCCGTCGTCGCCACGGCAGCTGCGGCGGAACACGACCCCGGAGAACACATGGCCACGACCGATCCACGCATCGATGCCTACATCCACAAGTCGGCTGCGTTCGCGCGGCCGATTCTTGAACACCTGCGGGCGGTGATCCACGAAGCCTGTCCCGAGGTCGAGGAGGCGATCAAATGGAGCGCGCCGCACTTTCTTCATCGCGGCCGCATTCTGGCTGGTCTGGGCGCGTTCAAGCAGCACGCAGCGATGGTGGTGCCGATGCTGGCTGCGGACGGATCACAGGCTGACAAGGCCGATCAGGCCATGGGCCAGTATGGACGGATCACCGCCGTGTCCGACCTGCCGGCCAGGCGTGTCCTGATCGGCCAGCTCAAACGTGCCGCCAAGGCCATCGATGCCGGCGAAAAGCGGCCGACGACCAAGACCGGCGCAACCAAACCCGACGCCAAGGCACCCGATGACCTGGTCAAGGCACTGGCCGGCAACGCAGCAGCCAAGCAACACTTCGCCGCGTTCCCGCCCAGTCAACGGCGCGAATACATCGAATGGGTTGTTGAGGCGAAGCGCGAGGAAACCCGGCAGCGCCGGGTCGCCCAGACCGTGGAATGGGTAGCCGAAGGCAAACCGCGCCACTGGAAGTATCGCTGACCCGGCTGGTATCTCCGCTATCTTGCGCCGGCGTGCAGACGCGCAGGCGCAGGTCACGCAACGCATCCAGACCCACAGCCCCCGCGATCACAGGCAATCGGTGATGCCGGCCGGCGTCGCAGACACAGGGCATCCACCAGCTTGCTCCGGCCATTCCGCTGTCTTCAACCGCGCGTAGTCACAGTGGTGCAGTCGCGATCATGTCGGCAGGAATCAGCACTGCAATCGGTGGTATCGCCGAAGGCCTGTTCCAGCAAATCCAGCAGCACCACGGAGCCGACCCGGCGAGACGCCCGGATCTCGACCAGATCGAATGCGATCACCAGGTCGGCGACGATCGGATGGTCGACTGGAAACCTTCCAGGGTCGGCGTGATGGACTCGGTGAGGATGACTGAAACCGGGGGTGAGCTTCTCGACAACCTCCAGATCCGGAAGGGGCTGCTCGGGCTGAAGACCTTCCGGGATGTTCGCGACTACGACGACGATGATCGTATCGCCGCATTCCCGTTGAAGCGAAGCTGGGTTCGACGGCCCGATCGGGCGGCAGGATTCAGGCCATCGGCAGCTTCAGGCCCTGCTCGCGCGCGCACTGCTTCGCGATGTCGTAACCGGCGTCGGCATGGCGCATGACACCGGTGCCCGGGTCGTTCCACAGCACGCGGGCGATCCGCTTGTCGGCCTCCGGCGTGCCGTCGCAGACGATCACCACACCGCTGTGCTGGCTGTAGCCCATGCCGACGCCGCCGCCGTGGTGCAGCGACACCCAGGTGGCACCACCGGCGACGTTGAGCATCGCATTCAGCAGCGGCCAGTCACTGACCGCGTCGGAACCATCGGCCATCGCCTCGGTTTCGCGATTCGGCGAGGCGACGCTGCCGCTGTCCAGATGATCGCGCCCGATCACCACCGGCGCCTTCAGCTCGCCGTTGCGGACCATCTCGTTGAACGCCAGGCCGAGCTTGTGGCGCAGCCCGAGCCCGACCCAGCAGATGCGCGCCGGCAGGCCCTGGAAGCTGATCCGCTCACGTGCCATGTCCAGCCAGTTGTGCAGGTGGGCGTCGTCGGGGATCAGTTCCTTGACCTTGGCATCGGTCTTGTAGATGTCTTCGGGATCACCACTCAGCGCGACCCAGCGGAACGGACCGATGCCACGGCAGAACAGCGGCCGCACATAGGCCGGCACGAAGCCGGGGAAATCAAAGGCGTTGTCGCAGCCTTCGTCCTTGGCCATCTGGCGGATGTTGTTGCCGTAATCGACGGTCGGGATGCCCTGCGCATGGAAACCGAGCATGGCCTCGACATGCACGCGCATCGAGCGCTTGGCTTCGTCCCGCACCCTGTCGGGATTCGACTTCTGTTCCGACAGCCATTGCTCGACGGTCCAACCGATCGGCAGATAGCCGTGCACCGGATCGTGCGCACTGGTCTGGTCGGTCACGCAGTCGGGCTTGACGCCACGGCGCACCAGTTCCGGCAGGACGTCGGCGGCATTGCCGAGCAGTGCGATGGATTTCGCCTCACCAGTCTTGGTGTACTTCTCGATCCGCGCGAGCGCATCGTCGAGATCGGTTGCCTGTTCATCGACATAGCGCGTGCGCAGGCGGAAATCGATGCTGCTCTGGCGGCATTCGATGTTGAGGCTGCAGGCGCCGGCCAGCGTCGCGGCCAGCGGTTGCGCGCCGCCCATGCCACCCAGCCCGGCGGTGAGGATCCAGCGGCCCTTGAGCGAACCGCCGTAGTGCTGCCGGCCCATCTCCACGAAGGTTTCGTAGGTGCCTTGCACGATGCCCTGCGAGCCGATGTAGATCCACGACCCGGCGGTCATCTGGCCGTACATCATCAGGCCCTTGCGATCGAGTTCGTTGAAGTGCTCCCAGGTCGCCCAGTGCGGCACCAGGTTGGAGTTGGCAATCAGCACCCGCGGCGCATCGGCATGCGTGGGGAACACGCCGACCGGCTTGCCCGATTGCACCAGCAGGGTCTCGTCGTCACCGAGGGTCTTCAATGTGTCCAGGATCTTGTCGTAAGACGCCCAATCGCGAGCGGCACGGCCGATGCCACCGTAGACCACCAGCGCCGTCGGGTCCTCCGCCACTTCGGCGTCGAGATTGTTCTGCAGCATCCGGAACGGCGCCTCGGTCAACCAGCTGCGGCAGTTCAGCGTGCTGCCGCGTGGGGCACGAATGCGACGGGTCGGATCGTGGCGGGGATCGTGGCTGGTCATGCGCTGCTCCGGAGGTTGGTCAGGTCCGCGTGCGAGGCTGGCGGCGAACCGGCAATGCGCGATTATCGCACCGAGCGCGAGTCCGGCCTGCGGCAGTGCGTCGATCCACCGGTCGCGACAGTCCCGCCTCGCCCGGATCGGTGCTCGGACCTTGGCCTACACTGCCGGACCAGCCAGCCGGAGTGCCCCCATGCGCCAAACCCGATTGCTGCTCGTGATCGCCATGCTCGTGAGCGCGTCGTTGCCCGCGGAGGAAGCGGCTCAGCACAAGATGCTGGTCGACCCCGACGTGTTCTCTGTGGTCAGTCAGTCCTGGCCGAACCGCAGCGGGGTGCTACGCGTGGTCAGTCGCGCCGTTGGCTTCGAACACGTATCGACCGAAGTGGTGGCGCAGTGGCTGGAGCCGGACGACGATCGCGACGACCGCTGGTCGATCGCCGCGTCGGAAACCCTGGTTGCGCCAGGCATGCTGGCGCTGGGTGCGCCGCAGCTGTCGGTCCAGGGCGAAGTGATCCAGGTCTCGCTGGAGGGCGTGCACACCTATGAACTGGCCAACCGGGTCCGCCGCTGCTTCGCCCTGCACCAGGACCGCCGAGTGGTGGTCATCGAAACCTGCGGGAAGTAGTGGTTGCCAGGCAACCGCGATTCAGCCGCGCTGTCCGTGGCGCCTGCCCACAACCGAAAGAGGCACGCATCCATCCACCGGATCGGCGACTGTCGGTGAGAAACCTCGTGCTGCGCACGCCGCGATCCGCGTTTCCGGCCAGTTGCCCGGCGAAAACCGAATCTGGCGGAGAGGGTGGGATTCGAACCCACGGTACGGCAAGCCGTACACCGGATTTCGAGTCCGGCCCATTCGACCACTCTGGCACCTCTCCGTCGGTAGAATGTACGCCGGCGGATCCAGCCCGTTGCCGGAAGCGTCTGGACAACTGACGCATTCCATGCACTTTTTGCGTATGTACTGCTACGGCTGGGCGCGCAGTGTATCGACGCCGGGGGGGAAGGACAAGCCGAAGGGCTTGTGCCTGCGTTGCCGGACCAGCATTCTGCCGAGGCCAAGAGAGAACAGGCAATGATCCAGTACGGCCACGGCAGCCATCCCGGGCGCAAGCGTCCACACAACGAAGACACCTACCTCGCCGATCCGGAGATTGGGCTGTGGCTGGTCGCCGACGGCATGGGTGGACACGCCAACGGCGAGGTGGCCGCTGCCCTGGCGCGGGACGAAGTGCGGCGCGCGGTCGACGCCGGCAGCGACCTGCCGATCGCCATCCGCATGGCGGCCGACAGCATCAGCCGGCACGGCAGCCGTTCGATCGAGAATAGCCTGCCCATGGGCACCACCATTGCCGCAGTGCTGGCACGCCCGAACGGCTTCCAGGCAGCCTGGGTCGGCGACAGCCGCATCTACCGCTGGAACGGCCAGCTGCAGCAGATCTCACGCGATCATTCCTACGTCCAGCATCTGGTCCAGCAGGGCTCGCTGACGCCGGGCGAGGCGCGGCGGCATCCGCAGCGCAACGTGGTCACCCAGGCGCTGGGAGTCACCGACCGCAATTCACTGGAAATCGCCAGCATCGACCAGATCTGGGAGAACCAGACGCAGCTCCTGATCTGCAGCGACGGCCTCACCGAGGAAGTCGACGACCAGCGCATCGCCGCCATTTTCGAGCACGACTACGCGCCGCAGGAAACCGTCGACATGCTGATCCATGCCGCGCTGATCGCAGGCGGCTCGGACAACATCACGGTGCTGGTGCTCAAGCGCTGCTGACGGCTGCGCTGCCGACCAATCCCCTGTCCTGGGCGACATCCAACAAGCGTACTGTTTTCATCAACTGTCGAACGTTCGCCACAGGCTGCTGCCGCCGCTGCTCTTGTCGATGCGTTCCAGCAGCAGGCGATGCCGCTCGCGTTCCTCGGCACCGGCGCGCAACACGCGCAACGGGGCAAGGTTGCCTGAGTCGGGCGATCGATCGATCCGCCTGCCCCCGACCTGACTGACCGTCGGCGCGAGCGACAGATCGCCCTGTCCGGCGGTCATCGCCAGGTAAACCTCGGCCAGCAGCTCGGCATCAAGCAGCGCGCCATGCAAGGTGCGATGGCTGTTGTCGATGTCGAAACGCGAACACAAGGCATCGAGTGCGTTGCGCTTGCCGGGGAAGCGTTCGCGCGCCATCAGCAGGGTGTCGGTCACCGATACCCGCTCGCTGAAGCGGGCCTGGCCGGGATGACTGCGCTCAAGCTCGGCCTCGAGAAAGCCGACATCGAAAGCCGCGTTGTGGATGATCACCTCGGCGCCATCGACGAAGGCGAGGAAATCGTCGGCGATGGCTGCGAACAACGGCTTGTCGGCCAGGAACTCCTCGGTCAGGCCGGTCACTGCCCGCGCGCCCTCGTCGATGTCGCGTTGCGGATTGATGTAGCGGTGGAAATGGTTGCCGGTCTTGCGCCGCTGGATCAGCTCCACGCAGCCGATCTCGACGATACGATGTCCCTTACCTACTTCCAGGCCCGTGGTTTCCGTATCCAGGACCACCAGTCGATGATTCATCACGACATGCCCCGCTGAGCGATGGCTTCGGCCGCGGTTCGCGCCAGCACATCCACGCGCTCGTTCTCGACGTGACCGGCGTGGCCGCGCACCCAGTGCCAGTTGACCTGGTGCCGCGCCGCCGCGTCCGACAACTGTTGCCACAGGTCCTGGTTCTTCACCGGCTTGCCGTCGCTGGTGCGCCAGCCATTGCTGCGCCAGCGCGGCAACCAGCTCTGGATGCCCTGCTGCACGTACTTCGAGTCGGTGTGCAGCTCCACCTGGCAACTGCGCTGCAGCGCGTTCAGTGCCTGGATCGCGGCCATCAGCTCCATGCGATTGTTGGTGGTGTCCGGTTCCGAGCCGGACAGTTCACGCTCGTGACTGCCGTAGCGGAGCAGCACGCCCCAACCGCCCGGTCCGGGATTGCCCAGACAGGCGCCGTCGGTGAAGGTATGGACAATCAATGGTATTCCTCGAAACAGTTCGCATTACCGGCACAGCCAGGCCTGTCGTGTTGCACGGAACAGGCGGCCTGCACATCGATCCGGTCGAAGGCGACACACGACTGACGCCGCATCACGGACGATCCAGACCCTGCCGCCGCGCCGGCATCAGATTGTAGTTGCCACTGGCCGCCGTCTTGCGATCACGCAGTGGCGACAGCAGCAAGTTCTCGCTGCGCTTGCGGAATACCCAGATGCGGGTGGCACGCAGGGCGCTGCCCAGGGGATGGCGGTCGCGCTGGCTGCCGTCGCCGATCACCGGCAGTGCGACGCGATCGGCGCGGAATCCCCGTGGCCCCAGTGCATGCCGGAACTCCAGTGACAAGCGATATCGACGCAGCCACATCGCATCCAGCGGCCAGACCAGAGCGCCACCACCCTGACGGCGCGCGAGGTGCCGACCGTAGCGCCAGAACCAGGGACTGATGCGGTCATAGCGCAGCACGTAGAGGCGCCCTTCCGGCTCCAGCACCCGGGCCGCTTCGGCCAGGAGATTCGATGTCCAACCCGCACCTTCGGCGACATGCTGCAACACCACGCACGGCACGGACTCGTCGGCCCATGGCCAGGCATCGGTCGCGCAGCGCAGTGCGCCCAGCAGCCTGCCTTCGGCCACGGTGGCCAGCGTCAGCACGCCATGCTGTCGCCGCGTCACCGGCGGTTGTGGCCGCAACCACAGCACGGGCCTGCGGCTGCCGATCTGCCGGAACACCCAGGCTTGCTCGGCTCGCGCCAGTCGCCGATGGGCGAAGCCTGACCGGGACTGCCGGCCGGCGGAGTCGACGAATGCGGAATTGATCATTGCCTTCTGAAGAACGATGGCCTGTATCGCGCGCCGTCCGGTCATGATGCGCCGGCGATTCGAAGGCCAGTCTACTCGTCCCGGGTCCAGCGTGTTCCGCGCCGGCCCGCCGCTGAACCAAAGCGTCGACGTGGCCGCGTCATCGTTGGCGTCGACACCAGCCGTGTCAGGCCGCCATCCGCCCGGTTCAGACAGGGTCCTGCCAGCGTGGTTATCCTTGCCGCCATGGAAGTCCGAACGGGTCTGAACGTCGAACCGGTTCCGGTGCTTGCCGACAACTACGTCTGGATCATCGATGACGGCGCCGATGCCATCGTCATCGATCCGGGCGAGGCTGTGCCTGTGCAAGCCTGGCTGAGCGACCGCGGTGTGCGGCTTCGGACCATCCTGCTCACCCATCATCATCCCGATCACGTCGCCGGCGTTCCCGAATTGCGCCAAGCCTGGCCCGATTGTCAGGTGTTCGGACCCGCCGACGAGCGCATCGTCGGCGTCGATCACATCGTCGGCGAAGGCGATCGCATCGCGCTGAACGCGCCGGAGATCGCCTTCCAGGTGCTGGCCATTCCGGGGCATACGCTCAGCCATGTGGCCTTCCACGGCGAAGGCATGCTGTTCTGCGGCGACACCCTGTTCAGCGCCGGCTGCGGTCGGCTGTTCGAGGGCAGTCCGGCGCAGATGCTGGCCTCGCTCGATCGGCTGGCCGCGTTGCCCGACAACACCCTGGTCTGTTGCGGCCATGAGTACACCGCCAGCAACTGCGCCTTTGCATTGACGGTGGAACCGGACAATTCGGCATTGAAGGCTTACGCGGCGACCGTCGCTATCAACCGTGCCTCAGGGCAATCCACACTGCCCAGCCGGATCGCGCTGGAGCGTGCGGTCAACCCGTTTCTGCGCGTGGATGAATCAAGCGTACGCGACTGGCTGCATGCCAGCGCCGGCCTGGCCGACAGTGCCGATCGTGAGCAGGCGCTGGCCGCCCTGCGATCGGCGAAGGACGGTTTCCGTGGCTGAGCAGTTGCCGGGCACGATGACGGCGTCTGCTGCCCGTGTTGCCGACCGGTGGTCACGCGGTCGCCGCGGCATGGCGAGAGCGAGCCTGATACTGATCCTGTCGACGCTGGCTGCCTGCCAGACCACCCCGACACGCACCACGTCACCGGCCATGCCCGTGGCCGGCGGATCCGAATCAACTCCGCTGCGCGAAAACATCGCCGCGACCCTGGCCAATGCCACACCCCGGGATGTGTATCCGGGCCTGTTCCCTCAGGGCCTGCATGATCAGGGTGATCTGTGGGAACAGATGCGCGACGGCTTCGCCATGCCCGGTTGCGACTACACACCAGGCATCAAGTACTGGATCGGCCGCTACGCGGCGTCGCCACGCCGGTTCGCCAGCACGCTGGCCGACATGCTGCCGGCCATCGATTACACGCACCGCCAGATGCGCGAGGCCGGGTTGCCCAGCGAGTTCGCCTTGCTGCCCATCGTCGAGAGCCACTATCGCCCCTATCCCGGTCCGGAGAGTCGCCCTGCCGGCATGTGGCAGATGGTCGGCAGCACCGCGCGATCGGCCGGCCTGACCGTGGACAGCAGTTTCGACGGCCGACTCAATCTGGCCGCGAGTACCGATTCGGCGATCGCGCTGTTGAACCGGTACGGCGACCACTTCAACAGCGACTGGCGTCTGGTGGCGTTCGCCTACAACGCTGGCGAGCACCGCGTGAAACGCGCGCTCGAGAAGCATGAGCCCAGCCAGTCTTTCGACAGCCTGCGCGGCCTGGGCCTTTCCGACATCAGCTACGAATACCTGACCAAGTTGCTGGCGCTGTCCTGCCTGATCCGGGAACCGGAGCGCTACGAACTGGAGTTGCCCAGACTGCCCGAGGAACAACGGCTGGTTCGGCTGGATCTGGAAGGAACCATCGGCCGCAACCTTTTGCGCGCCTTGTCCGGCATGGACGACGAGGAATTCGCCCGCTACAACAGCGGCCTGCTGCGCAACCATAGCAACACGGTCAAGGTGCTGCCGCTGCTGGCCACCCATGAAACCGCAGACCGCATCGATGGCGTGGTCGACCAGTTGCCGGACCGCTACCGCACCGGTTGGCAACAACGGCGTCTGCGCGAGGGTGAAACCATCGAGGAACTGGCATCCAGCTACGATCTGCCGTCGGAACTGCTTTATGCGATCAATCGCCGCGAACCGCAGTCGGCATCGACACCGGCATCCGTGTTCTGGCTACCGGGACGTTCCAACGGCAGCGAACCGGTCACGGCTTCATCGCCCACGCCGACCCGAGCCAACGCTGCCGGCGAGACGCACATCGTACGCAACGGCGACAACGCCTGGACCATCGCACGGCGCAACGGACTGACCGTGCAACAGCTGCTTCGTTACAATGGCCTGGACAATCCGCGACTGAAGCCCGGGCAGCGCCTGCGGTTGACAGCGCCCTGACCCGCCACCCGAACACCTGTTTCCCCGGAGGACATCGCATGGGTTTTCTGTCCGGCAAACGCGCCCTGATCACCGGCATCGCCAGCGACCGCTCCATCGCCTCGGGCATCGCCGAGGCCATGCATCGCGAGGGCGCCGAACTGGCCTTCACCTATCTCAACGACAAGCTCAAGCCGCGCGTGGAAAAGGCTGCTGCCGAATACGGCAGCAAGATCGTGCTGCCGCTGGACGTCACCGACGACAACCAGATCGCGGCGTGTTTCGAGGAACTGGGCAAGCATTGGGACGGTGTCGACATCGTCGTCCACGCCATCGCCTTCGCGCCCCGTGAGGCGGTCAGCGGTCAGTTCCTGGACGGCATGAGCCGCGAGAACTTCGCCCTGGCCCATGATGTATCCGCCTATTCGTTCGCGGCGCTGGCCAAGGCAGCACGCCCGCTGATGCAGGGCCGCAACGGTGCCCTGCTCACGCTCAGCTACCTGGGCGCCGAGCGCGCGCTGCAGAACTACAACCTGATGGGCGTGGCCAAGGCCAGCCTGGAAGCCACTGTCCGCTATCTGGCCTACAACCTCGGTCCGGAAGGAATCCGGGTCAATGCCGTCTCCGCCGGGCCGATCAAGACCCTGGCGGCAGCAGGCATCGCCGGCTTCCGCAAGATTCTCGGCCATGTCGAGGCTTACGCGCCGATCCGGCGCACCGTCACCATCGAGGATGTGGGCAATGTTGCCGCCTTCCTGTGCTCGGATCTGGCCAGTGGCGTCACCGGCGAGATCACCTATGTCGACGGCGGCTACAACATCCTGGGGATGACCGGGCTGGGCGACGAGGAGTGATCCAGCGAGGGCGTGGCGTCGACACGATGCCGTGCCAGCGCTGGTCGACCAGCGCTCCTGTGCCGAAGACGTGCTCCCGCGGACACGGGTGACAAACGAAAACGGCCCGCATTGCCGCGGGCCGTTTTCTTGCGTGACCTTCGCCGACCAGCAATTACTCTTCGAGCGTGTTCTGCTGCGTGTTGCTGATCTCGATCTTCTCGCCGCGACGCAATGCGGCAACCAGGGCCGCCTGCTCGGCACTCGCCCGCGACTGCTGCAGTTGCTCGCGAACCTGATCGCGACGCGCCGCTTCGATCGTCGCCGGATCGCCGTCACGGACGGCGGTCAGCTCGGCGATCGCGTAGCCACCACCAACCTCCAGCAGACGACGAACTGGCGCGCCCTCACTGTCCGGCCTCGGCAGGCGGAAGATCTGCGCCACCAGCGACTGCTCCGGTGTAGCCGAAGCACGGGTGATGCCTTCCGCAGTCTCGACCTGGACGTCCTCGCCCAGGCCAGCGGCCAGATCCGCCAGCGACTCGCCGGCATCGACACGCGCCAGCAATGCCTCCGCACGTGCCTTTACCGCGTCGCTCTGACGCTGGGCCAGGATGCGACCGCGGATGGCCTCGGCAACGTCGGCCAGCGGCTGCGGCTCGGCCGGCTTGTGCTCGACAACGCGCAGCAACAGCACGTGGTTGGGGCCGACGTCGATCGATTCGCTGACATCGCCTTCGGTCAGCACGCGCGGCGAGAACGCCGCCCGCCGCACGGCCGGCGTGGCAAAGATGCCCTGTGCGGCATTGCGCCCGAACGGACCGGCGGTCTTCAGTTCCAGGTCTTCACCGGCGACGGCGGTGGCCATCGCATCAGGATCGGCATAAAGCGCGTCGGCCAGTCGACCAGCCTTCTCCGAGAAGATCCGCTCGCGCTCGCGCTGCAGCGTCTCGTCACGCAGCTGCTCGCGAACCTCTTCGAACGACTTTTCGGTACCCGGACGCAGCTCCCGCAATGCGATCACGTGGTAACCCTCTTCCGTGCGCACCGGGTCGGACACGGCGCCGGCGGCGTCCAGCGCAAACAGCGCTTCGTCAAAGGCCGGGTCGGTCAAGCCCTTTTCCAGCCAACCCAGATCACCGCCTTGGGCGCGTGAACCCAGATCGTCGGAATTCTCACGGGCCAGGGCCGCGAAATCCGCCCCTTCGGCTCGCGCCTGTTCAACCAGTGCGGTGGCCTTGGCCAGCGCCGCCGCCCGCGCCTCGTCGCTGTCGTCCGCCGGGCGAATCAGGATCTGCGCAGCCTGGCGCTGCTCGGGCGTGCTGAAACGCGCCTTCTCCTGCTCGTAACGCTCCTGCAATTCGCTTTCGCTGGGCTCGACATCGGTTGCCAGCGCCTTGGCGTCGACCTCGACATACTCGACCGTCACGGTCTCCTCGGTCATGAACTGCGCGCTGTTGTCGTCGTAGAACTTCTGCAGCTCTTCTTCGGAGATTTCGTCGGAAATGGCTTCGTCGGTGCCAGTCACACGAACGAAACGGGCGTCGCGTGTCTGCTCGCTCAGGCGCAGATAGGCGTCCAGCTCCGGATCCGACACCGTACTGGTGGAAGCCACACCGGCCGGCAGCAACTGGGCACCGATCTGGTCGCGAAGACGCTGCTCCA
Source organism: Lysobacterales bacterium (assembly GCA_035911475.1). Classification (GTDB taxonomy): domain Bacteria; phylum Pseudomonadota; class Gammaproteobacteria; order Xanthomonadales; family UBA2363; genus Pseudofulvimonas. The sequence goes on from JAMHVM010000088.1 coordinate 82,634, forward strand.
GCATCGCCGGTGTCATCCGCTGCTGCGACAGCCAGACGCGATAGGTCTCCGGATCGAAGTGGCCAGCCAGCTGGAAGGTCGGCTCGGCGCGAATGATGGCTTGCAACTGGCTTGGCGCGACCACCATGTCTAGCCGCTCGTTGGCGTTCCTGAGCACCGTCTCGGTGACCATCTCGTCGAGGATCTGTTGGCGCCACATCGGCTGGTCGAGAAACGCCGGATCGACATTGTCGCCCATGCGCTGTGCCATGCCGGCGCGCCAGTTCTGATAGCGCTGCTGGTAGTCGCTCTGTTCGATCTTGCTGTCGCCGACCCTGGCCACGTGCGTATCGACACGCGTGGTGAAGTAGTCACCAATCCCGAAGAAGGTCAGTGCGAACAAGGCCATGAACAGGATGGCCAGAACGAACCAGCTCGAGGCCTTGTTTCGAATCGATTGCAACATGCCGAAATGTCCGGTGCAGGTTAAACGGGCATTGTAACCGCGACGAGCCTCCCCGGCTCGCCGCTTCCAGGTCCGGAAACAGCAAGGGCGCCTGACGGCGCCCTTGCAAGCTGGCGGAGTGGACGGGGCTCGAACCCGCGACCCCCGGCGTGACAGGCCGGTATTCTAACCAACTGAACTACCACTCCATGACGCTTCCCGCGTCCGACAAAATCGGTGCGGACCGTTACCGGATTCTGGTGGGTGCTGAGGGTTTCGAACCCCCGACCCTCGCCTTGTAAGGGCGACGCTCTACCGCTGAGCTAAGCACCCTGCGTGCGAGGCCGATCAGTTTACGGCATCTTTCAGGGCTTTGCCAGCCTTGAACGCCGGATTGCGCGAGGCCGGAATGTCGATGGTCTCGCCGGTGCGCGGATTGCGGCCGGTGCGAGCGGCACGCTGGCGGGCATCGAACGAGCCGAAGCCGACGAGCGAAACGGTCTCACCCTTTTTCAGTGCGGCAGTGACGATATCGATGAACGAATCGAGCGCACGAGCGGCATCGCTCTTGGAGAGACCTGCCTGGTCGGCCAGCGCGGCCACAACATCTGCTTTGTTCATTGGACACTCCCTTCTCTGGTCAGGATGCGAAACAGTTCCGTACAACCATGCAACGGTGTAGCCATGGACGACTCAGGCGCATACCAGTTTCCGGAAATCTCCGGCAACGCATATCGTCTGAATCGTCTTCCGGCAACACGATGGATGATTGCCGTTAACAGCATCCGGCTATTCGATGTCTGCCGGACCCGGGTCTATCGGAACTGCCTGGAAACGGCGTGCGAGAGAAGCACGCTACGATATAAAGCGGCGACTTTTATACCAGCGCCTACCTGACCGTGCAAGAAACGGCTGAGCCGCTTTTCGTGACTTGTTTGCACTGCACAATCCGACGCCGGGACATCGCCCACGACGCGTCGGAAAGTGCCGTGAATGCAAACTCCTAGTGCGGCCTGGGGACAGTCGGTGAAACGACCTCCGACGCCGGTTCGATCGTCGCGGCCTCGTCCGGCTTTTCCGGCGCGGCATGCGGCACGATCGGCGACACCAGCGCCAGATCCAGCACCTCGTCGATCCAGCGCACCGGATGAATGTCCAGCGACGCCGTGACGTTCTTCGGAATCTCCACCAGATCCTTGCGGTTCTGCTCGGGAATGATGATGGTCTTCAGCCCGCCTCGATGCGCCGCCAGCAGCTTCTCCTTCAGGCCGCCGATCGGCAGCACGCGACCGCGCAAGGTGATCTCGCCGGTCATGGCGACATCGCGGCGCACCGGAATCTTCGTCAGCGCCGACACCAGCGCGGTGCACATGGCGATACCGGCACTGGGTCCATCCTTGGGTGTGGCACCTTCCGGCACGTGGATGTGGATGTCGTGCTTCTGGTGGAAGTCGGTTTCGATGCCGAGTCGATCGGCACGCGCACGCACCACCGACAACGCCGCCTGGATCGATTCCTGCATCACGCCGCCGAGCTGGCCGGTATGGATGAGCTTGCCCTTGCCGGGCACCACGCTGCCTTCGATCGAGAGCAGATCGCCGCCGACCGAGGTCCAGGCCAGACCAGTGACCACACCGACTTCGTCTTCCTGCTCGGCCTGGCCGTAGTCGAAACGACGCACACCCAGATACTTGTCCAGGTTGCGCGCATCGACACGAACCTTGCGCACCTTGCCTTCCGCAGCCTTCGTCTTGCCCTTGCCACCATCCTTCTTGCGCTGCTCGGCTTCGGCCAGCGTCAGTTCCTTGACCACCTTGCGGCAGATCTTGGCGATCTCGCGCTCCAGATTGCGGACACCCGATTCGCGCGAGTAGTAGCGCACGATGTCGCGCAGGGCGCCCTCGCCGACCGCCAGCTCGCCTTCCTTGAGTCCATTCGCCTTGATCTGCTTGGGCAGCAGGTAGCGCTGGGCGATGGCGATCTTCTCGTCCTCGGTGTAACCGGGAATACGGATGACCTCCATGCGGTCCAGCAGCGGACCGGGGATGTTCAGCGAATTAGCGGTGGCAACGAACATCACTTCGGACAGGTCGACATCCACCTCCAGGTAGTGATCGTTGAAGGTGTGGTTCTGCTCAGGATCGAGCACCTCCAGCAGCGCCGATGACGGGTCGCCGCGGAAGTCCATCGACATCTTGTCGATCTCGTCGAGCATGATCAGCGGATTGCGGCTGCCGGCCTTGTTGAGGTTCTGGATGATCCGGCCCGGCAGCGAACCGATGTAGGTACGCCGGTGACCGCGGATCTCCGCCTCGTCGCGCACGCCACCCAAGGCGATGCGGATGAACTTGCGGTTGGTCGCCTTGGCGATGGATTGGCCCAGCGAGGTCTTGCCCACGCCCGGCGGACCCACCAGACACAGGATCGGTCCCTTGAGCTTGCGCACGCGCTGCTGCACGGCCAGGTATTCCAGTATGCGTTCCTTGACCTTCTCCAGACCGTAGTGGTCGGCATCGAACACCCGTTCGGCCTCGACCAGATCCTTGCGCACGCGCGTACGCTGCGACCAGGGCACGCCCAGCAGCCAGTCCAGATAGTTGCGCACGACCGTCGCCTCGGCCGACATCGGCGACATCTGCTTGAGCTTGTTGAGCTCGTTGCGCGCCTTGGTCTCGACCGTCTTGGGCATGCCGGCCTTCTCGATCTTGCGCGCCAGGTCCTCCAGCTCGTTCGGCGCGTCTTCCAGGTCACCCAGTTCCTTCTGGATGGCCTTCATCTGCTCGTTGAGGTAGTACTCGCGCTGCGACTTCTCCATCTGCGACTTGACCCGGCCGCGGATGCGCTTCTCGATCTGCTGGACGTCGATCTCGCCGTCGACGAAACCGACCAGCAGCTCCAGCCGCGCGGCGACATCGACCGTGTCCAGCACCTGCTGCTTGTCGGCCACGCGCACGTTCAGATGCGCGGCCACGGTGTCGGCCAGACGGCCGGGATCGTCGATGCCGGACAGGGTCGCCAGCAGCTCCGGCGGCAGCTTGCGGTTGAGCTTGACGAACTGCTCGAACTGGTTGAGCAGGGTCCGCGACAGCACTTCCAGCTCGCGCGGCTCGCGCACCAGCACGTCGGCGATCGGCTCGACCCGGGCGGCGTAGCCTTGTTCATCGCTGACGTGCTCGAGGATCTGGCAGCGGGACACACCCTCCACCAGCAGCTTGACGGTGCCATCGGGCAGCTTCACCAGTTGCAGGGCATTGGCGATGCAACCGATCGGATACATCTCCTGCGGGGACGGATCGTCGACATCCGGGCTGGTCTGGGCGACCAGCACGATGCGCTTGTCGCCGGCCATGGCCGCCTCCAGCGCATGCATGGATTTCTCGCGCCCCACGAACAGGGAGATCACCATGTGCGGATAAACGACCACGTCGCGCAGGGGCAGCACGGGGAGCACGGTGGCTTGGTAGGGGTTCTTGCTCATGTGACGATCAACGACTCGGTAATGGGATGTTGCCGGTCTCAAGAATACCGGTGCTGGATCTAGTTGGGGTCGCGCCGGGGGCTTGCAAGTCCCGAATTTGCACAAAATAAATGCAAATTCGCGTGCTGTAACGAAAATTCAAGGACTTGCCTGCGGCGAAATGTCCGACGCGCTCGTGCCAGGGTGACTGGGAGCGTCAGCGGGTCATTGATCGGCTTCGAGTCTTCGTGAACTCGAAACGCGGCCGCTTTCCGCCAATCGCGCCACCGGTGCGATGTTGTCAGCGCCTGGAAAGGCACCGAGCCGCCCATCCAGCAGGCGGCAATCGAAACGGTCCAGCCTCGCGAGCAATGCCGACCGAAGTCGGCGTTCGATCAGCCTACTCGCTGACGGCCTTGGGTTGCGGCTGCTGCGCCGCGCCGCCGTCGTACAACAGGTACGGCTTGGCTTGGCCGTTGATCACGGCCTCGTCGATGACGACCTTGCTCACGCCTTCCAGCGTGGGCAGCTCGAACATGGTGTCCAGCAGCACGCTTTCCAGGATTGTGCGCAGGCCACGGGCACCGGTCTTGCGTTGCAGCGCCTTCTTGGCGATCGCGGTGAGCGCGTCCGGTCGGAACTCCAGCTCCACGCCTTCCATGTCGAACAGCTTGCGGAACTGCTTGACCACCGCGTTCTTGGGTTCGGTCAGGATGGTGATCAGTGCCGCCTCGTCCAGTTCCTCCAAGGTCGCGACCACCGGCAGGCGGCCGACGAACTCGGGGATCAGACCAAATCGGACCAGGTCTTCCGGCTCGACATCGGCCAGCACCTTGCCCACGCTCTGGATGCGCTCCTTGCTGCGCACCTCGGCATTGAAGCCGATGCCAACGGTCTCCGAGCGCTGCTGGATGATCTTCTCCAGCCCAGCAAAGGCGCCACCGCAGATGAACAGGATGTTCTTGGTGTCGACCTGCAGGAATTCCTGCTGCGGATGCTTGCGCCCGCCCTGCGGCGGCACGCTGGCGACGGTGCCTTCGATCAGCTTGAGCAGCGCCTGCTGCACGCCTTCGCCGGACACGTCGCGGGTGATCGACGGGTTTTCGCTCTTGCGCGAGATCTTGTCGATCTCGTCGATGTAGACGATGCCCTGCTGCGCCTTCTCGGCGTCGTAGTCGCACTTCTGCAGCAGCTTCTGGATGATGTTCTCGACATCCTCACCCACGTAGCCGGCTTCG
>JAMHVM010000089.1:0-59614 GCA_035911475.1 Lysobacterales bacterium
CCCCACCGAGGTAGTCATGTCCACCGAAAAACTGAGCAAGCTGATCAAGGACAACGCGGTCGAATTCGTCGACCTGCGCTTTGCCGACATGCTGGGCAAGCAGCACCACGTCACCTTCCCCGCCCGCGCCGTCGACGACAGCCTGTTCGAGGACGGCAAGATGTTCGACGGCTCCTCGATCTCCGGCTGGAAGGGCATCAACGAGTCCGACATGGTGTTGATGCCGGATCCGGATTCTGCCGTGCTTGATCCGTTCACCGAGCACCCGACCGTCAACCTCACCTGCGACATCCTCGAGCCGGCAACCATGCAGCCGTACGCCCGCTGCCCGCGCTCGATTGCCAAGCTGGCCGAGGCCTATCTGAAGTCCACCGGCATCGCCGACACCGCCTTCTTCGGACCGGAGCCGGAGTTCTTCATCTTCGATTCGGTGCGCTGGAAGAACGACATCTCCGGTGCCTCGTTCGAGATCGATTCCGACGAAGCGCACTGGAACTCCAACCGCAAGTACGAAGGCGGCAACATCGGTCATCGCCCGGGCCCGAAGGGCGGTTACTTCCCGGTGCCGCCGGTGGATTCGCTCAACGACATCCGTGCCGAGATGTGCCAGATCCTGGAACGCATGGGACAGGTCGTGGAAGTCCACCACCACGAAGTCGCCACCGCCGGCCAGTGCGAGATCGGCGTCCAGTTCAACACGCTGACCAAGAAGGCCGACGAACTGCTCGACCTCAAGTACGTGGTCAAGAACGTCGCCCACCGCAACGGCCGTACCGCCACCTTCATGCCCAAGCCGCTGGTCGGCGACAACGGCTCGGGCATGCACGTGCACCAGTCGCTGAGCAAGGACGGCAAGAACCTGTTCGCCGGCGACGGTTACGGCGGCCTGTCGCAGCTGGCGTTCTGGTACATCGGCGGCATCTTCAAGCATGCGCGCGCCATCAACGCCTTCTCCAATGCCTCCACCAACAGCTACAAGCGCCTGGTGCCGGGCTTCGAGGCGCCGGTGATGCTGGCCTATTCGGCACGCAACCGTTCGGCGTCCTGCCGCATTCCCTGGGTGGCCAGCAGCAAGGCGCGGCGCATCGAAACCCGTTTCCCGGATCCGGTCGGTCCGGGCTACCTGACCTTCGCGGCGTTGATGATGGCCGGCCTGGACGGCATCAAGAACCAGATCGACCCGGGCCCGCCGATGGACAAGGACCTGTACGACCTGCCGCCGGAAGAGGAGAAGGGCATTCCGACCGTGTGCCATTCGCTGGATCAGGCGCTGGAAGCACTCGACGCCGACCGTGAGTTCCTGAAGGCCGGTGGCGTGTTCAGCGACGACTTCATCGACGGCTACATCGAGCTGAAGATGGGCGAAGTCACCCGCTTCCGGGCCGCCACGCATCCGCTCGAGTACGCGATGTACTACTCGATCTGATCGATCCGGCTATCGCCCTGCACATCACGCCCCGCGAGAACCTCGCGGGGCGTTTTCGTTGTCGGCCACGCGGGTGGGCCCAGGACCACAGCCGACCAGCCTGTGGCGAGCCCCCGGGCGCAATCCGCAGCGCGGTCGCCGCTGGCGACGCCGGTTCGTCCGCCCGCCGACCCGCCTGCCGCTGGCCAGCAATCCCGCCCGGTCGGGCCAGCCGGATGCCGCCAATCGTATTCGTCAAACGGGATCGGATCCCTTCACTCCAGGCTGCAAACTTTTGTCACGATACGCCGCCGAGACTTTTCGTTGCGCGCGGGCGGGACTAGGGTGACGTCCAGAATCCGGTGCGAGCCGGGTTTGAGGGGGTTGGAATGCAGCACACAGCCGCAGCTGACGACGAGACGACACGCCTGCTCGACACGGCACGAGCTCCTGTGGGTGCCCGCGACAATGCCAGCAACGGCGTAGGCACCTGGATTGGCCCTTACGTCCTTGAGGAAGTCATCGGCGAGGGCGGCATGGGCCAGGTGTTCCTGGCCCGCCAGACCGAACCCATCCAGCGCCGGGTCGCGCTGAAGCTGATCCGGCGCCAGATCGCCGACGGCCTGTCGCTGGCCTACTTCGAGATCGAGCGGCAGGCGCTGGCACGGATGGAGCATCCGGCCATTGCCCGCGTCTACGACGCCGGCCGCACCGACAGCGGTTTCCCGTACTTCGTCATGGAGTACATCGATGGCATGCCGCTGCACCAGTGGCGGCGCGAGACCGAGCCGGACCTGCGCAGCTGCCTGACCGTTTTCATGGCGCTGCTGCGTGGCGTGCAGCATGCGCACGAGCGCGGCATCGTGCATCGCGACCTCAAGCCGGCCAACGTCATCATCACCGATGTCGATGGCCAGCCGACCCCCAAGCTGATCGACTTCGGCATCGCCATCGGCATCGACAGCAGCAGCGGCGACACACCCGTCGACAACGCCGGCAGTCCGGCCTACATGAGCCCTGAGCAATTCGATCGCAGCATGGGCATCGATGCCCGCAGCGATGTCTACAGCCTGGGCCTGATCCTGCTGGAATTGCTGCAGCCGGGACGGCACCGGCACAACGATCCGACCCAGAGCACGGAACTGCGCTCGCGCCTGCAGGCCAGCACCCGCGGTCGCCACGATGTCGACCTGTCGACCATTCCGCTGGAGCTGCGGCATGTGCTGCTCAAGGCACTGGCGCCCGACCGCGACGACCGTTACGACTCGGCGGCGGTGTTCGCCGACGATGTCCAGCGCTGGCTGGAATCGCGCCCCCTGCTGGCCCTGCCACAGACGCCGGGCTACCTGACCCGCAAGTTCGTGCAACGGCACCGGCTGGCGGTGTCGCTGGCGTCACTGGCACTGGCTGCGCTGGTCATCGGCCTGGTCTCGACGCTGTGGGCGTTGGCGCAGGCCGAGCGCGAGGCCACACGCAGCAAGGCCACCGCCGACTTCCTCGCCACCGTCCTGGGCGGCGTCCATCCGGACATCGCCGGCAGCCTCGACAAGACCCTGCTGCGCATGGTGCTGGAGGAGGCCTCGACGCGCGCTTCGGTGGAGCTGCGCGACCAGCCGGAAGTCTTGACCGACATCCAGAACGCGATCGGCGACAGCTACATGGGTCTGGCCGACTTCCCGCGCGCCCTGGAGTACTCGACCGCCGCCTACCAGCGCACCCGCGAGGAATACGGCGAGCTCGCCGCCGAAACCCTGCGCCAGGTGCCGATGTACGCCAACGCTCTGACCAAGAGCAGTGACGCCGCCGGCGCCGTCGCAGTCCTGGAACCGGCCATCGTGGCCAGCCGCCGCGAGTTCGGCGACGATGACATCACCACCCTTCGCATGCGCCAGAACCTGGGCATCGCGCTGTGGGAAGACTCGCGACCCGCCGATGCCCTGATCGAACTCGAGGCCGCCGCCGAAGGCTATGCGCGAACGCTGGGTCCCGATGCCGACCAGACCAACGACACCCGTTTCGCGCAGTCCATCGTCCTGGCCACGCTGGGCGAATACCAGCCGGCGGCCGCGATGTTGCAGGGAGTGATCGACCGCGTGTCCGCACGCTACGGAGCCGATCACCCCAGAACCTTCAGCCTGCGCAACAGCCTGGGGGTGTTCCACCTGCAGAACCGCGAATTCGCGGCCGGCGAGAAGGTGCTCAAACCCTTGCTGAAACCGATGGAGGAGGTCTTCGGCAGCGACAACCACATGGCGCTGATGGTGGCCGGAAACCTGGCTGGCGCATTGCGCCAGCAAGGCAAGGTCGACGAGTCCGGGCCGTACTACCAGCGCGTCCTGGAAGGACGAATCCGGGCCAACGGCCCCGACGACATCGCTACGCTGATGGCCCGGACCAATTACGGCAACTGGCTGCTCGATGCCGGTCGCATCGACGAGTCCATGGCCTATCAACAGGAGGTCGTCGCCAGCGTCGACCGCCTGCATGGCGGCCGGCACTCCGCCAAGGTCGGCGGCCTGCTCGGTCTCGGCCGGGCAAACATCCGCAAGGGTGAGCATGCGCAAGCCGAAACCCTGCTGCTGGAAGCGCTGCAACTGCAGACCGACATGGACGGCCCGAAGTCGCCGCGCCTGGTACGCATCCACGAAGCCCTGCACGAGCTGTACACGGCCTGGGGCCGGCCGGAAGTTGCCGAGGCCTATCCGCTGCCGGATTGATTTCGCGGTGTCGAGCCGACCCGGCCGATCGCCGCAAGCGGGGCCGTACCGCCCTTGCAATATTTAGTTAGGATACCTAATATAATGGCATGGACCCATCCGACCAGCAGCGCCGTCAGGCGGCCAGCGGCCTTGAGCAACTGGCCGCGCTGGTGCGCGCGCAGGGCTGGCACGACGCCGATGTGCCGACACTGTCGCCGACCCAGCGCGGCATGCTGCTCGCGCTCGGTGCCCGGCCCGATGGCCTGCGCGCCGGCCACCTGGCCCAACAGCTGGGAGTTTCGCCCGCCAGCCTGAGCGAATCGATCAAGACGCTGGAGGCGCGCGCCTGGATCCGTCGCGACGCCGATCCGGATGACGGCCGCGCCTGGCGTCTGAAGCTCAGCCGCAGCGGCCAGCGCATCGCCGACAAGCTGCATGGTGCCGGCGGCGGCATGGCCGGGCTGCTGACCGGGCTGGGTGATCAGGACATCGGCGCCCTGCTGCGCATCGTGCAGCTGCTGGTCCGGCAAGCGCAGATGCAGGGACTTGCCACTGGCATGCGCACCTGTCTGGGCTGCCGCCATTTCCGGCCCTATGCCAGTGGCCGCAAGGACCAGCCGCATGTCTGCGCGCTGGTCGACCAGGCGTTCGGCGACGCCGACCTGCGCGCCGACTGCCCGGAGCAGGAAGCCGCCGAACCAGCACGCCTGCACGACAACACCGTGCGCTTCGAATCTCCCATTCCGCCGTAGCGGAAAAAGTGGGTGGTGCCCGACCGCCATCGGACACCACCCGGCCCTCCCGTCCACTCCATCACGAGCACACCAAGAGGAACCTGATTATGCGTCAGAAAGCATTTTTCTATCACGCCGGTTGTCCGGTCTGTCTGGATGCCGAACAGCAACTGGCCCAGTCGCTGGACCCAGCCCGTTTCCAGGTCGAAATCGTGCATCTGGGCGAACACGCCCAGCGCATCGCCGAAGCACGCGACGCCGGCGTGCAGTCGGTACCGGCGCTGGTGATTGCCGGCACACCGCTGCACATCAACTTCGGCGCAGCATTGGCCGATCTGGGCTGAGGACGCGATCATGAAAACCATCCTCACTGGAATCGCTGTCGCGTTGTGCGCCTGGTCGGCGGCTGCGCACGAGGGCGAGCGTCATCGCGGCGGCATCCGTGCCGACGCCAACACCGCCGTGCGTGCCGACTTCGACATCATCCACGCCAAGATCAGCACGCAAGGCAATGTCGCCACCTTCCACATGGCGGTCTCGGGCAAGGCCGGGCAGACGCGCCCGGCGGCCAGCGGCAAGCTCGCCGGCAGCGACGTGTTCTCCTACGTCTGGCCGACCAGCATCGATCCCTACGAAGTCGGCTTCGAGCGCGGCGCCGGTCTGCTGGCGCTGGCGGTAACGGCACACCCGGACTTCGACGACACGCCGCTGTTCGACGAGAACGGCGACGGCGATCCGAACAACGACGGCAATGTCTGGCACAGCCACTGGGTGGTACTGGCACCGAACGCGGCCTGCGGCGAAGGCGCGCTGGCGGTGATCGACATTCCCGAAGGCACCAAGCCGCGTCTGCCCAAGACCTGGCCGGGCCTGCCGATCCTGCTCGACAGCCCTGGCTGGCAGCCGTCGCTGGCGACCGACACGGTCGAGGTGCGTGTGCCCTTCGACGACATCGGTGCCGTCAGCGATGCCAGATTCGATGGCGTCACCGCCGGCTTGCGCGTCAACGCCAACGTGCACGCGCCGTTGCTGTGCGTGCCCGACGTGTTCAAGGTCGCCTCTGGCGATCTGAGCCTGCCCGGCGTGGTGAATCGCTGAGCGCTGATCACACGGGCCGATCGCCGTCGCACGATCGGCCCGTTCGCGAACCCGACACCGGAGAACACCGATGACCCAAACCGCATCCGCTGCACCGGCCTGGCAAGTCACGCAATGGTTCAACACGGCCACGCCGCTGACGCTGGACGCCCTGCGCGGCAAGGTGGTGATGCTCACCGCCTTCCAGATGCTCTGTCCCGGTTGCGTCGCCCACAGCCTGCCGCAGGCGACGCGTGTGGCCGCGCTGTTTCCGCGCGAGCAGGTGCAGGTGATCGGTCTGCACACGGTGTTCGAACACCATGAGGCGATGACCGCGACCGCGCTGCGTGCGTTCCTGCACGAGTACCGGATCAACTTCCCCGTCGCCATCGACCAGCCGGGCAGCGATGGGCCGATCCCGCTGACCATGCGCAGCTACGGCATGCGCGGCACGCCGACGCTGATCCTGATCGACGGTGAGGGTCGCCTGCGCCAGCATCTGTTCGGGCGCATCGAGGATCTGGAATTGGGCGCACGCATCGCCGGACTGGTCGCGGAAGCTGCGACGCTGCCGGTGCCGGCAGCGGAAACACCGCCACGCAGCGCCACGAGCGACGATGCCGCGTGCAGCGATGACCATTGCGCCATCGACATGGGCGACAGCAAGCACTGACCGGGGCGCACGGGGCGATCTTGGCGCCACACCCAATCTGGTCGAAATGCGACACCGGTCACCTTGGCGCGACGCGTCATGGCATGACGGGCAGTGCGTGCTAGCTTCCATACGCCAGCGTCTGGATCGCCCCGACCGGTGTCCCCACCGACAGGCTGTCTTCCCGATGCCGGCCAACGACCCGCGACCTCGCAGCGCGGGCAACGTATCCAGAACAACAGGGAGAACCGTCCATGCCAAGACTGCTTGCGCTGCTCATCGTGCTGATGGCCGCGCCACTTACCGTGTCCGCCAATACCGGCGTCGCCTTCGTCCACGGCACCAGCAAACACACCAATGCGCTGGCCGACTACTGGACCGCGCCGTTCGTGAACTCCGTCCGCCAGGGCCTGCCCAACCAGGCCAACTACACCGTGATCAACTGCGACTTCGAACAGTTCATGTGGGACAGCCGTGCCGCCGGCTGCCTGGCCACGCAGCTGCACGGCTTCATCACCAGCCGCAACATCACTGACCTGGTGGTGATCACCCATTCCAACGGCGGCAACGTGATGCGTTGGATCCTGTCCAACCCGACCTGGGACAGCCGCTATCCGACCATCATCAGCCGCATCCGCTGGGTCAACGCGCTGGCGCCATCCAGTGCTGGCACGCCGCTGGCCGACGCGGTGATCTCCGGCAACATCTTCGAAGGCGCGCTGGGCTGGCTGCTCGGCTACCAGAACGATGCCGTGCGCCAGCAACAGGTGAGCTGGATGGCGCACTACAACGCCAACAACCTTTACGGAACCGCGGGCCGCCCCGGGCTGCCAAAGGGCTTCTGGAACGTGGTCGGCACCGATGTCCGATCCGGCCTGTTCAGCAACAACGCCTATTGCGGCGGCTACACGCAGAGTGTCGGTCTGGAGTTCACCCAGAACTGGCTGGCCGGCTGCTCTGACGGTTTCCTCAACTGCACGAGCCAGCGCGCCGCCGGCTCGCTGTGGTTCAACGATACCCAGCGCACCAGCAGCGGTCGCGTACTCAACCACAACCAGAGCCGTCGGGACTGCTTCAACCTCGACGTGATCCTGCGCAACGACCTGTAACCGGGAGAACGACCATGATCGCCAATACTTCGTTTCGCCCCGGCACCACCCGCTTCGCCCTGATCATCGCCCTGGCGCTGGCCAGCACCGGCCTGATGGCGCAGTCGCTGTCGCTGCAACCGGCGCAGCCCGGCGATCTGGTCGCCAGTGCCACCATCGCCGCGTCACGCAGCGTGCAGGCCAACGATTCCCGCGATGCCGTCGAATACTTTCAGGCGCTGGAGCCCGGCAGCGTTCTCGACCAGCAGCACCGCCCGGTCGGCGAAAGCCGCGACTACTGGCAACGCCTGGACGGCAGCCGCCTACGCGATGGCTATGCGCTGGCCCTGACTGCCCCCGGCGCCGTGGTCATGGTCAGCCCGGGCACACGCGCCGCACCGCTGCAACGCGAGCAGATCCAGATACTGCAAGGCGGGCAGACGCTGTCGGCGGACCAGGCCACCGATACCCTGGTCAACGCGGACGACCTACGCGCCACCGGCATGTCGCCGACAGCAGGCAGCATCGGCTTCCGCCTGCGCGCCGGCCTGGAGAACGACGCCACCCTGCGCATCGTCGAAGCGAACGGCGACTACGTGCTGCATGTGTTCGAGCCACGCACTCCGTACGCGCTGAACCTGGGCCTGGCCACCGACATCGTCCATGCCGGCGGCAACATCGACGGCCAGTTATCGGTGTCCGGGGGTGCCCGCATCGATGCCGCCACCGCCTTGCTGGTGGCGCCGGACGGCAGCCATCATGACCTCGCCGTGTCCAGCACCCGTCAGGGCAGCCACATCCGGGCCCGTGCCCCGGCCGCCATCAGCGCGCAACCGGGCCTGTGGGAAGTGCGCAGCAGCATTGCTGCCGGCCATCAGGATCTCGCCTTCCAGCGCGACATCCGCCTGGCCTTCGCCGTCGTGGCACCGACTGCGCGCCTGGATGGCGAGGTCAGCTCATACAACCGGCGCGGTGATGGCGCCCTGATGCTGGAGTTCGGGGTCGAAGTCGCCAGCGCCGGTCGCTACGAGCTGCGCGGCGCGCTGTACGGACACGATGGCAGCGGCCAGTCCGTGCCGATCGGCGTGGCCCACTACGCCAACTGGCTCAATCCGGGGGCCGGCAAACTGGAACTGGCGTTTCCGCTGGACGCGACCGCGAAGTTCTCGCCACCGTATGAACTGCGCGACCTGCGTCTGGGCGACCAGAGTGCGGTCGCGGTGATAGAACGACGCGAGCGGGCGCTGGTCCTGCCATAGGAAACACATCGAGCGCGGCGACTGCGCGCCCGGCCAACGGCCGGATCAAACTGAAGACACGGCGCCGCTTCAGGGGCGCCGTGTCGGTCAGGGCATCAGCACCAGATAGTTCAGCCGACAGGCAGAGCCGGCATTGTTGTGCACCGAAACCGCACGAACGTCTGCGCCGACAGCGGCCGCGGTCAGTGCCAGGGCGTATTGCTCGTTGAAGTTCGGGATCGACTTCTCCAGTCGCCAATAGATGCCGCTGGCCAAGGTGCAGCTGAGCTGTGATTGCACGGTGCCGGCGACTTCCAGAAACACGACGCCACCGTCGTTGGGTACGTAGACGCGCGCCAGCGGCCCATTGCAGCTGCTTTGTCCAGTTCCGCTGTTGCTGCTGCAGGAAGCGAAAGCCGCCTCGCTGGCGAGCAAGGCCAGCGGCAGCAGGCAGAGGGTGATTCGACGAGTCATGGATACGCTCCGGGAAAAGCAGTCAGAGAAATTCGGTCAGCGTGGCAACGCCGGACTCACGGCAGCGCCTCGAAGCCGTTGGTGAAGATCCGGTCCAGGCGCATGGTGGCCACGCGGGCGGCAGCAGCGGCGTCGCGCGCGTAGCGCACCGGAATCCGTGCGTGCGCCGTCGCGGTGTCGACCGTGCACGCCTGGCCGACCCGCGCCCGGCAGCCGTCGATCAGCACCGGCCCGTTCGCCTGGACCACGGTGACGGCCGCGCTGCCCTGATAGGGCACGCGCGGTGAACAGGAATTCGAACAGTTGGTCGAGCCGACCCGCAACACGACGCTGCCACGGGCCCGACCGCGGTAGTCCAGACGCAGGGTGGTTCCGTAGTGGTGGGCCATGTCCATCAGATCGCGTCGGCTGAGGTAGCTGCGGTTGCCCATCGCCGAATCGCAGCTCACGCTGGCGCCAGGCGCGGTCGGATGCTCCGGCGGGTTGGTGCACATGCGACCACGTGGCAGCGCACGTATGGTCGGGCAGCGAACGCCGAAAGCGCAGCTTCCATAATGCATGACCGAGTGGTAGTCGTAGGCGGTGTAGTTCACGGTCGACACGATGTTGAAGTTGTGCAGCCTGTCGGGCTCGACATTCGCCTCGACGATTTCCACCCAGTTGTTCCGGTCCGATCGACTCTGCTCATGCTGCATACCCAGCGCGTGCGCGAACTCGTGGCGGATGACTCCGGGGTGCACGCAGGTACCTTCGCCGGGGGCACCGACCCTCAGGCTCAGCTTCTGCACACCTCCGATCATCCCGACGTAGGACCAGCAACCATCCTCGTTGACCACCAGCACCCGGTTGCTGGCGCTGCTGCTCTCGACGAAGCGCACATTCGCGTACTCGCGCCAGGCCTCCAGGCTGCTTCTCACCAGCGCGCGGTGCTGCGACGGGAAACCCGGGTCGAACTGGTAGTACAGGACGCTGTTGGTCCAGCGGTTGCCGGTGAAGCCGCGATCGAGCAGATCCTGCTTGCGAAAGCGCATGTCGTCGATGACGACGATGTCCGGCTGCTGCTCGATCCAGACGCGCTCTTCCTCGGTGAGCGCGGCGCGCTCCCCGCCCCACTCGGGCAGGAATGCCGCCGACACCATGCCCGCCCATGCCAGCAGCAGCGATGTCGGCAACGCTTTCGACCACCAGTGCATCGCCTTGCCTCGGGTGTTCATGGATTCTTTGGCGGGATCCGGACCCACGTTGTAGGTGTCGCGCTGACTGGATGGCATGCCGACATGCTAGCAAGGCATCCGCACAGGTTGCCAATCATCAGCTTCCACTTTTTCCGGTACGCAGGATCCGTGCAGAACGCATTGGTCGGCACACCGTCTACGTCGAGTGGTCATTCATAGACACCAGCGTGTGAAGCCAGCGTTCAAGCCAGCAGCATCGCGATCGACCAGCGGGAAACCGATTGCGCCCCAGGCCATGGTTCTTGCGCGGCGTCCCTTCCTCGGCGCTGCCGATCAGGCGAGGAGACGTCCCTCGACGGCACCCAGACCATCGATGGCCGCATGGAAGATATCGCCGGGCGCCAACGCGCCGACACCTGCCGGCGTACCGGTGAAGATCAGGTCACCCGGAGCCAGCGTGTACAGGCGCGACAAGGCAGCGATGATGTCGGACACGGTCAGGATCATGTCGGCCAGATCGCCGCGCTGGCGCGGCTGGCCATTCACCGCCAGGGTGATGTCACCACGATCGGGGTGACCGATCACAGCGACCGGATGAATGGCACCGATCGGCGCCGCCTGCTCGAACGACTTGCCGGTATCCCAGGGTTGTGCCTTGGCCTTGGCTGCTGCCTGCAGGTCACGGCGGGTCAGGTCCAGGCCGATGGCATAGCCGTACACGCAATCCAGTGCCTGCGTCGGATCGATGTCGCTGCCACCCGCCTGCAAGGCCACGACCAGTTCCACCTCGTGATGAAGGTCGGAGGTGGCCGGCGGATAGCGCACGTCGCCGGGCAGTTCGACGATGGCGTCGGCGGGTTTCAGGAAGAACACAGGTGCTGCGGCATCACCCTGCACACCCATCTCGCGGGCATGCTCGGCGTAGTTGCGACCGATGCAGTAGATGCGGTGCACCGGAAAGCGCGAATCGGAACCGGCCACCGGCAGCGAGGGCACCGCCGACGGCGGAAAAACATAGGGAGACAACATCGAAAACTCCAGGAAGGCGAGGACTTGCGGCTGCCACCGATCATTGAACCGTATGTCTCAGGCGACGACACGGGTCGGTGCTATGTTAGCGGCCCTCGACCGTGCGGCCCGAGCCGCACACGCCCGGAACCCCCCGCATGTGCACCATCGCCCTGGCCACCGCCATCGCTGCCACCGGTCTGGACGAAGACATGCCGCCGCTGCTGGCGGCGCTGACCGCCGCCGGCATGGATGCCCAGGTGGTGGCCTGGGACGATCCCACGGTGAGCTGGTCGCGTTTCGATCTGGTGCTGCTGCGCTCGACCTGGAACTACACCGATCATCGCGACGCCTTCCTGGCCTGGTGCGAATCGGTTGCGGCACGCACCCGTCTGCTCAACGCACCCGATCTGGTGCGCTGGAACACCGACAAGCGCTATCTCGCCGAACTCGCCCGCGTCGGCGTGCCGGTGATCGACAGTCATTTCCTGGCGCCCGGCGACGATCCGGCGAGCATGCCGACACTGGCCGAGTTCGTGGTCAAGCCCACTGTCGGCGCCGGCTCGCGCGGCGCACGCCGGTTCGCCGACTCCGAGCGCAGTCGCGCCATCGACCACGCCGGCGCCCTGCTCGATGCTGGCTGCCACGTGCTGGTGCAGCCGTACCTGGCGCAAGTCGATCAGGCCGGCGAAACCGCGCTGCTGTTCTTCGACGGTCAGTACTCGCACGCCATCCGCAAGGGCCCGCTGCTGCATCGGGGCGAGGACGCCACCCGCGCGCTGTTCGCCGCCGAGCACATCACGGCGCGGCAGCCTTCGGAGGCTGAAAAAACCACCGCGCAGGGAATTCTCGCGGCGCTGCCGTTTGCGGCGCCGCTGTACGCCCGCGTCGATCTGTTGCCGTCGCCGGAGGGTCCCAAGCTGCTGGAGCTGGAGCTCGCCGAACCCTCGTTGTTCTTCGACCACGCGCCGGGCAGCGCCGATCGTTTCGCCGCCCGCCTGCGTGCTCGCCTGCAGGCGGCCTGATCGCAGCTGCGCAGGCCGGGCTTGCCCGGCTGGACTGCCCACACCATCGCAGATCGTCGGATGCTACCGGGCAAACCGCGTGCATGCGCCAGATGTCGTTGAGAAGCGGCCGGTAGCGCCGACAAGGGCATGGGTAGGGCGATGGCGGCCGAAGGTCTCGACCAATCCGTTTGGCGTTCTGGTTGCCACCACCGCACGAGTACGATGTCGCAATCGCGGCACGGGCAACGTTTTCGCTAGCGACCGCGCCTTGAGGGTGGCCGCCATGTCCGTGCTCGACCCCGCTTCACGCGCCATACTGCGTGCTTGGCTCCTTCATCGTTGGGTGCTCGCCGCGCTGCTGGCCTTCGCGTTCTGTGTCAGCACTGTCGGGCCGGCGTTCGCCCAGAGCGCCAACGACGGCTTCGACCCAAACCCCCGACAACCCCGTGTACAGCGTCGCCGTACAACCGGACGGACGGCTTCTCATCGCGGGGGAATTCACCACCATCGCCGGCGTCGGCCGCAGAGGGATCGCGCGCCTTCATGCCGATGGCAGCGCCGACCTGAGCTTCAACGCGCTGCTCGCCAACGGCACCGTCTTTGCCATCGCCCTGCAGGCCGATGGCCGCATCGTCATCGCCGGCACCTTTACCCAGGTTGGCGTGTTTGCCCGCAACAACATCGCCCGGCTCAACGCCGACGGCAGCGTCGATCCCACCTTCAACCCCAACGCGGACGGGTTGTTGTACACCCTGGCGGTGCAAGCCGACGGCCGCCTCCTGGTCGGCGGTGTCTTCACCACCATCGCCGGTCAGCCCCGCAGCAACCTCGCCCGGCTCAACGCCAATGGCAGCCTCGACACCGGCTTCAACGCGGACACGAACGCCTGGGTGACCACGTTGGCCGTGCAGCCCGATGGCCGCCTACTGGTCGGAGGCAACTTCACCACGATCGCCGACCAGCCCCGCAACCGCGTGGCCCGGCTCCACGCGAACGGCAGCCTCGATGCCAGTTTCGATCCGAACGCAAGCGCCGGCGTGAACGCGCTGGTCGTGCAGGCGGATGGCCGCATCCTGGTCAGTGGCGCCTTCACCACGATCGCCGGTCAGCCTCGCGGTCGCCTTGCCCGGCTCCACATCGATGGCAGCCTCGATGCGACGTTCATCAACCCGAACGCCAACTTCCCGGTGAACAGTCTGGCCGTACAACCCGACGGCCGCATCCTGGCCGGTGGCGCCTTCTCGATGATTGCCGGACAGACCCGCAACCGTCTCGCCCGGCTCCACATCGATGGCAGCCTGGATGCGACGTTCAGCGACCCGGACGCCAACCAGTCGGTGAACAGTCTGGCCGTACAACCTGATGGCCGCATCCTGACCAGTGGCAACTTCAACACGATCGGCGGACAGACCCGCAACCGCCTCGCGCGGCTCAACATCGATGGCAGTCTCGATGCCGCTCTAGACCCAAACGCGAGTGGCTCCGTGCAGAGCCTGGCCGTGCAGGCCGACGGTCGCATCCTGGTCAGTGGCGGCTTCTCCATGATCGACGCTCAGCCCCGCAGCCGCATCGCCCGACTCAACGCCGATGGCAGCCTCGATGCCGGATTCAACCCCAATGCCGACAACTTGGTGCACAGCCTGGCCATGCAACCCGACGGCCGCATCCTGGTCGGTGGCAACTTCACCACGATCGCCGGTCAGCGACGCAACCGCATCGCCCGGCTCGACGCCGATGGCAGCCTCGATGTCGGCTTCAATCCGAACGCGAACGGCTGGGTGAGAAACCTGGCGGTGCAACCCGACGGCCGCATCCTGGTCAGCGGCGACTTCACCACGATCGCCGGTCAGCCCCGCGATCGCATCGCCCGGTTCAACGCCGATGGCAGCCTGGATAGCAGCTTCAATCCGGGCGCAAGCAACGCGGTTTACGGCCTGGCCGTGCAGACCGATGGCCGCATCCTGGTCGGCGGACAATTCAGCACGATCGCCGGCCAGACCCGCGGTCGCATCGCCCGGCTCAACGTCGACGGCAGCCTCGATACCAGCTTCAACCCGAATGCAAACAGTTTGGTTCTCAGTCTGGTCATGCAGCCCGACGGCCGCATCCTGGTCGGCGGCAGCTTCACCACGATTGCCGGGCAGACTCGCGCCAACCTCGCCCGGCTCAACGCCAATGGCAGTCTTGATGCAGCTTTCGATCCAAACGTGAACGGTCAAGTGTTCAGCCTGGGCCTCCAAGCCGATGGCCGCATCCAGGTCGGCGGCATCTTCACCACGATCGCCGGCCAGACCCGCAACCACATCGCCCGGCTCAACGCCGATGGCAGCCTCGATACCGGATTCAACTCGAACTCAAACGATATTGTGTTCGGCTTTGCCGCGCAGGCCGATGGACGCATCCTGGTCGGCGGTCAATTCACCACGATCGCCGGTCAGACCCGCAACGGCATCGCCCGGCTAGGTACACCGCAGCCCGCGCTGCAATCGCTCACGCTTGAAGGCACCACCGTGCGATGGCGGCGCTCAGGCGCAGGCCCCGAACTGGCGCTGCCGCCGGTGCTACTGTTCTCGACCAACGGCAGCGCCTTCGAACCGATCGCGACTTTCGAACGCGTCGCCGATGGCTGGGCAGTGCCGGGCTTTACGGCGCCGACGGCCGGCACCACGATCTGGCTGCGTGCACAGGGCCGCGCCACGGGCGGTGTCTACAACGGCTCCTCGGGCCTTATCGAGAGCACCCGCCTGATCCACCGCCGCGATCACCTGTTCACCAACGGCTTCCAGTAGCCGCTGGCGAACATCACTGACTATCGAGCGGCGGTCAGCGCACCGCCGTGCCCGCGTCGATCGGTCGCCATCGCCTGACGATCGCCGGCCGCTGGAGTTGGAACTTGGCGAACCCTCGCTGTTCTTCGACCGCGCACCCCGGCAGCGGCGAGCGTTTCACCACCACCTCGCACAACTGCCTGTGGCCAACCCGAAGCAGCAGCGCAGCCGGGCTTGCAAAGATTTCAATGCAGGTTCCGCACATGAATGGGTAGATGCGTGGCATGCACTGCATCTACAGGATTACGTGACGGTCAGGCGCTGGGTGGCGCGCGCGATGACGGTTTCCTCGTCGGTCGGAATCACCCACAACTGCACGACGCTGTCGTCGGCGTGGAAGGCGCCGTTGCCGGACTGGTTGCGCGCGCTGTCGATGCGCGCGCCGAAGTGCGCCAGCTGCTCGACGATGCGCGCGCGTATCGCGGGCTGGTTCTCGCCGATGCCGGCGGTGAACACGACGCCATCCAGGCCGCCCAATGCGACGGTCAGCGCGGCAATGCCGCTGGCGACGCGGTAGACGAACACGTCCAGCGCCAGCCGCGCGGCATCGCTGCCGCTTTCCAGCAGGACACGGGTGTCGCCGCTTTCACCGGACAGGCCGAGCAGGCCGGATTCCCGATAAAGCATGCGTTCCACCGCCGCGGCCGACAGACCCAGACGCTGGATCAGATGCAGCACCACACCCGGATCCAGCGCGCCACAGCGGGTTGCCATCGGCAGGCCGTCGAGCGCGGAAAAACCCATGCTGGTGTCGACACTGCGACCATCGCGCAGGGCACACAGGCTGGCGCCCGAACCCAGATGCGCGACGACGACGCGACCAGCCGCCAGATCCGGCACGCGTTCGCGCAAAGCCTCGGCGATCCACTGGTAGGACAGGCCATGAAAACCGTAGCGGCGGACATCGAAGGCATCAACCCGATGCGGCAGCGCGAAGCGCCACACCTGCTCGGGCAGACCGGCATGGAAGCCGGTGTCGAAACAGGCCACCTGCGGCTTGCGTGGTGCACGCGCGCGCACCGTGTCGACGAAGGCCAGATTCGCCGGCTGATGCAGCGGCGCCAGCGGGCACAGCTGACGCAGCCGGCCGAGCACCTGGTCATCGATCGCCACCGGTTCGCGATAGTGCGGTCCACCATGAACGATGCGGTGCCCGACCGCGTCCAGACGCTTCAGGGGCCAGACCTCGTCGACCAGACCGAGCACCACTTCCGGCGCGGCATCGGCATCGAACTCGCCTTCGCGCTGCAACTCGCGCCGGCCGTCGTCATCGTCGATGACCAGATCGACGCGGCCGTTGCCGATGAAGGCCTTGCCACTGCCGGTCCGTGACAACTGGCCATCTCTGGCCACCTCGTAGCGCGCCAGCTTGATGTTGGAGGAACCGGCGTTGACGGTCAGCAAGGCCATGTCACGAACCTGCCGCCGGCGTCGCCGAGCGCGCGGCCTCGACCAGGAACTGCGCCAACGCCATCGAGGCCATGCGCACGCGCAGGCTATCCGAGCGGCTGGTCAGCACGATCGGCACGCGCGCGCCGAGCACGATGCCGGCACCATCGGCGCCGGCAAAGTACAGCAACTGCTTGGCAACCATGTTGCCCGCTTCCAGATCCGGCACCAGCAGGATGTCGGCGCGTCCGGCCACGGGCGAATCCAGCCCTTTGGTGCGCGCCGCCTCCGGATCGATGGCGTTGTCGAATGCCAGCGGCCCGTCAACGAGACCGCCGGTGATCTGGCCGCGTTGCGCCATCACCGTCAGCGCCGCGGCATCAAGCGTTGATGGCAGCTTGGCGTTGACCGTCTCCACCGCCGACAGCACCGCCACCCGCGGCATCTCGATGCCGAGCACGCGCGCCAGATCGATGGCGTTCTGACAGATGTCGCGTTTGCCATCGAGATCGGGCGCGATGTTCACCGCCGCATCGGTGACCAGCAGAGGCCGTGGATAGGCCGGAACATCCATCACATAGACATGACTGATCCGGCGCGCGGTGCGGATTCCGCCTTCGCGCGCGACCACCGCTCCCAGCAGCTCGTCGGTATGCAGGCTGCCCTTCATGATCGCATCGACACGATGTTCGCGCGCCAGCCGCACACCGGCATCGGCTGCGGCATGGCTGTGCTCGACAGTGATCAGCTCGATGCCCTCGATGGCGAAACCGGCAGCCTCGGCGGCAGCGCGCATGCGCGCCTCCGGTCCGATCAGGGTCGGTATGATCAGCCCGGCCTGATAGGCCTGCTCGACCGCTTCCATGGCGTGGACGTCGCAGGGGTGCACCACCGCGACCCGCATCGGCGGTCGCGATCGCGCCGCCTCGATCAAGGCCTCGTAGCGGCCATTGCCGGTCGCTGGTGTCGTGCCCTTATCCGGATCGCTTTGCGCCATGGTCATGATCCTTCGGCTGGTCAGGAACCGCTTTCGCGGGCGGCACCGGCAGCGCGCGGATCGCGCACCACCAGCACATCGGTCGAGGCGTGTTCGAGCAGGCGCTTGGCGGTGGAGCCAATCAGCACGTCGAACATGGCGGTGCGACCATGACTGCCCAGCACCACCAGGTCGTCATGATTGTTCATGGTCAGTTCGTTCAACAGGGCATCGGCCGAACCATAGGCGGCGTGGATAAGCACGCGCTTGCGGTCGTCGGCGGCGAGCGGCGTGTCATCCAGGAAACGCTCGGCCTGGGCTAGGGCATCGGCCTGCAGATCGGCACGCACGCGGTCGGAATCGACCAGTCCGGACAAGGGCAGACGGTAGGCGTTGAACAGCAGCACCGAGATACCCGGGAACCAGGCCAGGGCGGTGAGCAACGCCTGCCGCGAGGTCTCCGAGAAATCGGTAGCCACGATCAGTCGCCGGTACTGGCGGATGCCACGCTGATGCACCACCAGCACCGGCACGGGCGAGCCACGAACCAGACGTCCGGCAGTACTGCCCAGGATGAATTCGCCAAACAGGCCACCCTTGGCGATGCCGGTGACGATCAGATCGCTGCCTTCCTGCGCCGCACTGTCGAGAATCACGTCGACGGCGACGCCTTCGCGGATCTGCGACTGCACCTCGACACCCTCGGCGGCGGCACGCAAATCCTCACGCAGGAGCGCGGTCGCCGAGCCGCGGTTGAATCCGGTCGGCACGCTGCCATCTTCGAGCACCGTCAGCGCCACTACACGCGCCTGCCATTGCCGGGCGCAGGTCAGGGCGCGGTCGGTGGCACGGTCGGAGCGGTGGCCGGTGTCGGTGGCGAGCAGGATCGAACGGGGAATGGCGAGCGGTGAAGCGTTGGTCATGGTGTTTCCTCAACCGGAAAGTGGTTTGCAAGCGCCACACCGTCACCAGCCTGGCGCAACTCATCGAAGACATCGTACCGGCGCAGCAGGAATTTCTCGATTTCCAGCACCAACATCACCGCGACACCGATGGCGATAACGACCAGGCCATCGAGCAAGGCCACCGGCCGGGTATCGAACAAGGCCTGCAGCCACGGGGCGTAGGTGAACAGCAATTGCGCGATCACCACGGCCAGTACCGCATACAGCACGGCGTTGGTGCCCTTGGCGCCTTGCCAGGAGAATGAACTCATGTGCAGGTAGCGGACGCTGAACAGGTAGAAGATCTCCATCACGCAGAAAGTGTTGACCACCAGTGTGCGTGCGGTTTCCACATCCAGCCCGCGCCAGACCGTGGCCCAGGCGAAGATGCCGAAGGCGCCGAGCACGAACAGCAGCGACACCAGCACCGTGCGCCAGATCATGAACGGCGACATCAGCGGCGCATTCGCCCGCCGCGGCGGCCGGCGCATGATGCCCGGCTCGGATGGCTCGAAGGCCAGTACGAGACCGAGGGTGACGGTAAGCACCATGTTGATCCACAGGATCTGCACCGGTGTCATCGGCAGCAGCCAGCCGAACAGCAGCGCGGCGATGATCGCCAGCGCCTCGCCGCCATTGGTCGGCAGCGTCCACGCGATCACCTTGCGGATGTTGTCGTAGACGGTGCGGCCTTCGTACACCGCTGCGACGATCGAAGCGAAATTGTCGTCGGCCAGCACCATCTGCGCCGCTTCCTTGGCCGCCTCGGTGCCCTTGCGGCCCATGGCGATGCCGACATCGGCCTGCTTCAGCGACGGCGCATCGTTGACGCCATCGCCGGTCATCGCCACCACCGCGCCAGTGCTCTGCAGCGCGCGCACCACCCGCAGCTTGTGCTCGGGGCTGGTGCGGGCGAAGACCTGTGCAGCGCGCGCCGCCGTCGGCAGTTGCGCATCATCGATGCCATCGAGGTCGGCACCCGTGAGCACCACCGGCGCTTTCGCCAGGCCCAGCTGACCGGCGATGGCGGCGGCGGTGGCGGCGTGGTCACCGGTGATCATCTTCACCGCGATACCGGCGCGGTGGCAGTCGGCCACCGCAGCCATCGCCTCGGCGCGCGGTGGATCGATGAAGCCGATCATGCCGACCAGTTCCAGGCCGTGCATGTCGCCGAAACCGAAACGATGCGGCGTGGTGGCCAGACGCTTGCGCGCGAAACCGAGCACGCGCTCGCCACCGGATGCCGCTTCAGCAATGCCGGCTTGCCAGTAGCCGGCCTGCAGCGGCTGCGTGCTGCCATCGGCGCCGAGCTGATGTGTACACATCGCCAGCACCTGTTCCGGCGCACCCTTGACCAGCACCAGCGCCGCTTCCGCATCGCCGTCGCCTGGGCGATGCAGGGTCGCCATGTAGCGGTGCTGGGCATCGAACGGAATCTCGTCCTGGCGCGGCAGCGTGGACAGCAGGCCGTGCTGATCCAGTCCGGCCTTGATCGCCAGCGCGATCAACGCGCCTTCCATGGGATCACCGTCGACACGCCAAACGCCGTCCTGCTCGAACAGCCGTGCGTCGTTGCAACCCAGACCAACCAGCGCCAGCGCCTGCACCGACGCATCGGCAGCATTGTCGATCTGGCCGACCGGCGCGTAGCCGGCACCACTGACCCAGTGTGTGCCGGTCACGGTCAACAGGCGTCGCGCGGTCATCTCGTTGCGCGTCAAGGTGCCGGTCTTGTCGGAGCAGATCACCGAGGTCGAACCCAGCGTCTCGACCGCTGGCAGGCGACGCACGATGGCGTTGCGCGCCGCCATGCGCTGCACGCCGATCGCCAGGGTGATGGTGATCACCGCCGGCAAGCCTTCCGGCACCACGCCCACAGCGAGCGCCACCACCACCATCAGCGCATCCAGCCAGTCGTAACCGCCGAACCAGATCGCGTAGGCGAACAGCAGCGCCCCGGCAGCGATGGCGACGGCTGTGAACTGGCGACCGAAACGGTTGATCTGGCGCAGCAGCGGCGTGGCCAGCGCATCGACCCGCTGCATCAGCACGCTGATGCGGCCGATCTGCGTCGCCGCGCCGATGGCGGTGACCACGCCGGTGCCCTGCCCGGCTGCCACCAGCGTGCCCGACCAGGCCATGCCGGCGCGATCACCCAGCGCGGCATCGGCAGGCACCGCGTCCTCGTGCTTTTCCGCAGCGACCGACTCGCCGGTGAGGATGGCCTCGTCGATGAGCAGGCCGCGTGCGCGCAGCAGGCGCAGGTCGGCGGGCACGCGATCACCGGCTTCCAGCAGCACGATGTCGCCCGGCACCAGATCGGCAGCGTCGATCTGCATGCGCTGGCCGTCGCGGATCACGCGGGCGCGCGGCGCCAGCATCGCGCCCAGCGCCGCCAGCGCGCGCTCGGCCTTGCCTTCCTGCACGAAGCCGACGATGGCGTTGACCAGCACCACGACCACGATGACCACGGTATCGATGACATGACCCAGCGCCCCGGCAACCACAGCCGCGGCAATCAGGAACAGGATCAGCGCATTGTTGAACTGCAGCAGCAGGCGCAGCCAGGCCGGGTGCGTCTTCGCCGCCGGCAACACGTTGCGGCCATGGCGCTGGCGGCGCTCATGCACGAGCGGTGGCGACAAACCCTCGTCACCGACACCCAGCCGTGCCAGTACCGTCTCGACGCGCTCGGCGTGAGCGACGTGCAGACCGGGATCCGTCGAGTTTTGCTCCACCATCGTCAATCGCCGCTTGTGGTCGGGCCAGCGGACACTGTGCCAGTCCGGCTGCGACCGGCTCTTGACCTGGGTCAACCCGCCACGGATTGCGGCTGGACAGACTCGCAATCTTCGCTGCACGCCACGTCGGGCCTCGTCTGCGCAGGCACCAGCATCAGGTGAGATCAGCGAAAACCGTCACGCTGCCACGAGCAAAAGACTGACGTTCCGCCACGATCACGCCGATCCGGCAGCGGCGCATCGAACATCGCGCCGAACTGCCGATCGCAAGCTGTATCGCGTTGCCAAGCGCGTGGCAAGCGCGTCCAGGCGCACCGACTACTGCGCTGGATGCGCCTGCTTCCAGTCCATGGCCGCGCGCACCCGGCGCTCGACGGATGGGTGGGTGTAGAACAGCACTTCCTGCAGAGGGCCGGGGCGTGGATAGCGGTACTCGGCAGTCTTCACCAGCGCCGAGGCCAGCGCGTCGGGAAGGTTCACCGTCTCCAGGCTGTACCGGTCGGCCTCGCGCTCGCCGCTGCGGCTGTGTGCGTTCATCAGCGGCGTCGCCAGCGTGAACGCGATGCCGGCCGCGAACAGCAATACCGGCAATCCGGCCGGATCCGGCAACCGCGCGCGACTGCCGAAGGCGCGCGCAAAGCGTGCGAACAGGCGGTCGACCAGGAACAGCATGATGATCGCCACAGCGACCACCAGACCGATGCCACGCCAGATATGGCCCAGCACGTAGTGGCCAACCTCATGACCGGTCACTGCCTTGACCTCATCCAGCGACGCACCCTTGAACGCGACATCGGAAATGGCGATGCGCGCCGAACCGAACACGCCGGAAACATTGGCCGTGAAATTATTGGACTGGCGCGAGCCGTCGTAGACGAACAGGCGGTCTTCGGGAACACCGGACTCTCGCGCCATCACCACCAGCGCATCGCGCACCTCGCCTTCCGGCACCGGCTTGTACTCGTTGAACAGCGGCTCGATCAACACCGGTCCGAGCAGCATCAACGCGGTGACACCCGCCGCGAACAGGCCACTCGACCACAACCACCAGCTGCGTCCGGCCCGCCGGATCAGCGCATATACGCCGGTGAAGAACAGTGCGCCGATCACCGCCATCAGCAGGCCCGAGATCGCCCCCTGAGCCAGAAAATCGCTCAGCGGCTGACTGGTCCGGCCATAAGCAGTCTCGCGCCACCAGTCGCTGTAGATCGTCCACGGCAGGCTGAGCAGCGTCATCAGCAACAGGGCAACAAGAGCGACCACGAAGGCCTGGCGATTGGGCTTGGTGATGCGCGCCTGCAAGCGCTCCAGCACACCGGAGCGCACCAGCAGCCAGGTCACCAGCGCGCTGACCAGCAATCCCCACAGGATCAGCCAGTGACTGCCGCTGGTGTACGTGGCGGCCTTGGCCAGCGACTCGGCGCCGAGGCCGTCGATGTAGGCGGCGGTCGCGGCAGCTGGATCGAATGCCGCAGCCGAAGAAGGATCGTCGATCATCACGTGCGTTCCGCTGATTGTTCCGTGCCCAGCCTAGCCCCTGGCTGACGATTCCGCAGCAGGAAGTTCACCCGTCCCGGAATTCCCCTATCGTCTGCCGAGCAGATCCAACCGGCCAACGAGCGTTCGCTGCCGCTTGACCAAAGCCAGCTCGGAAAAGTAATTATCCCCCGGAAAAGTCGGGGGCTTTAGTGTGGGCGCCTCGAAGGCGCTTTTAGAAGCTGGAGCCGCCCAAGGCGACTGGCTCCACACCCAGTCTCATCTGATCGTATCGCTCATCCCCGATGATCTAACCGGACCAGATCCGTGCTGCACGCAAAGCCCAGGAGATACACGAAGACGACCTGACCGCCATGTCGACTCAAGAAATGTCTTCCTCAACGGAGTCGAACTGTGCTGAGATGCAATCTGAAAGCAAGCTTCGACCATCGAATCCGTTGCGCCAACCAAGCGGTTATAAGAATCCCCAGGTAATCTGAACTGGCCTAGTTGCCTGCCACGACTTTGCCCGTGCGTTACCTGCAAATGTGAACGGAGATCGTTCCTCGGATCTGTAGAAGATGTACACGTCAGCACCGGGCGCTATCAACTCACGTATAGATTTCTGGTGAATGGCAGACGTTGTTTTCCCGTACCAAAGTAAGTCATCGTCATCAAAACGATTTTGGTAGTCGTGCCCGGTCCTTCCTGCGGTACCCACGCCGCAGAACACGAACCAACTGCCCCTGAATTCCGCGTATCCAGTGTAAAAAGGGCCACCCTTTGGATCTGGAATTCCAAGAACTTCGAACACCTCTGCCCGTGCGTATTCGCGCCCAACTTCGAACTTGAATTGCCCCACCGCATCACCTCCCAAAATTCAAGGCAGTCACCCCACATTGGTGGCGTACAACCCAGCAATGGCAGGTCGACTACCCCGCCTCCCCCTATGAGGGTTAGATTAGCGTACGGCAACCCAAAGCGGTCAGGAGATCATGCAGCGCGGGAACGCGGGCCAGCGATGGTGCGGCGACGGTGAGCACGCCGGTGGCGATGACCAGGGCGCCGAGGCTGCGACGCAGGCGCGGTTGCGCCAGGCGATGCGCCAGGCGGGCACTGCCCCAGGTGACGGGGATCATCGCGAACAGCGTGCCGGTACCGAAGGCGGCCATGGTCAGGGCGCCGTGCAGCATGTCGACGGTGAACAGCGCGGCCAGCAGCATGGACCAAGACAGGCCGCAGGGCAGCCAGCCCCACAAGGCGCCGAGCGCGAGTTGTTTCCAGGGTTTATCGGCGGGCAGCAGGCCGCGCCCGAGCTTGCGCAGCGCCGGCCAGATCGCCTGACCAACGCGGCCGATGCGACCCAGGCGGTCACGACCGTCGATCAGGCGCAGGCCCACCAGCACCAGCACGATGCCGACCGCCAGACGCATGCCCGCGATCAGTCGCTCGGCGTCGAACACGCCGAGCACTGCGGTGCCGGAGCCGGCAACCAGCGCGCCGGCGAAGGTGTAGCCGAGAACACGACCGGTGTTGAGGGTGATCGCGGAACGCAGGGCGGCGGTGCCGGTTCCATCGGCTGACCCCGGGCTGCGACTGGCGGCAGCCAGACCGGTGGCGACGCCGCTACACATCAGCAGGCAGTGCACGCTGCCGATCAATCCGGTGATGAAGGCAGCGGTCAGCGTAAGCAAATCAATCGGCACGGCGGCGCCCTGTCGTGCTGATCGGCGCAGCGGACGGCGACCTATCGTCGCGGGCGGATGCAGCGTCCAGCACCGGCGTTGTCCGCGTGATCGCACGTCGGCTGTGTCGTGTGTCTGGCAGCGCAGCGAATCGCTGTCGGTCAGCGGGATGGCACGTATCCATGCTCAGCGGTTTTCGCGACGATTGGCTGCGTGGTCGGAGGCGGTACCTGCGAGGCGGGCATCATCCCGATTTTCGTGGTCATCGCCGGCTGTCCTGGCATCGTCGCCATCGGATTGCGCATGCGCAGCGTCCGGCGAAAGCGGCCTCGCAGCGCGCGGCGGATCGTCTTCGAGGATGCGCAAGGCGGGCGTGTCCAGGTCGTCGAACTGGCCCTTGTTGACCGCCCAGAAGAACGACCAGATCGCGACACCCAGCAACACCAGACTCACCGGCAGCAGCACCAGCAGGATGTTCATGGCGTCGGTAGCGCCGACGCAGTGTTCGTCGAGTTCGTTGCGTTCGCCGGCGCACGATGCCGCGATGCCGCCTCCGGAACGGTATCGACCGCGTCCGCTGCCAACGGTTGCGCACGCGCCAGCCGCAGGGCATTGCCCGTGACCAGCAGCGATGACAAGGCCATGCCCAGCGCCGCCAGCCAAGGCGTGACCAGACCGGCGGCGGCGAACGGCAACGCCAGTGCGTTGTAGCCCAACGCCCAGGCCAGGTTCTGGCGCATCACCGTGCGCGTGCGCCGGGCCAGGGCGATGCTTTCCGGCACGCGACTGAGTGACTCGCCCATGAGCACGATGCCGGCAGCGCGATGCGCCAGCGGCGTGCCGCCGGCCATGGCCAGCGAGACATCGGCGCCGGCCAGCACCGGCGCGTCGTTGATGCCATCGCCAAGCATCGCCACCACATGACCTTGCTGCTGCAGTTCGCGAACGCGTGAGAGTTTGTCATCGGGAAGCTGCCGCGAGCGCCAGCGTGGCAGGGACAAGGCCTGCGCGGCGGCGGACACCGCCTGATGGCTGTCGCCGCTGAGCACTTCCACATCCAGGCGCTGGGCGCGCAATGCCGACACCGCGGCTGCGGCATCGTCACGCAGCGGATCGACCAGATCGAATCGTGCCTGCAGGCGGCTGCCATCACCGAGCCAAACGCCGGCGGCGTCTTCGTCGCGATCGGGCTGGCCGCTGGCGAAGCCAGGGCGGCCCAGCCACCAGCGGCGACCGTCGACCACACCTTCGACACCACGACCGGGCACGACCACGAGGTCGCCAGCTGCACGCACACCCGGCAGCGCGAAGGCCTGCGCCAGCGGATGATCACTGCCCTGCTCGAGCGCGGCGGCAATGTGCCGCGCTTGCGTGGAATCGATCGCGCTGTCGTCGAGCACCTGTGCCGATTGCACCGACAAGCGACCGGTTGTGAGCGTGCCGGTCTTGTCGAACACGACAGTGTCGACCCGCGCCAGCGTTGCCAGTGCTTCGTCGCCGAGCACCAGCACCCCCATACGCGCCAGCCGCGCATGCGCGGTGGCGATGGCAGCCGGCAGGGCCAGCGACAAGGCACAGGGGCAGGAAACGATCAGCACCGCCAGTGTGACTTCGAAGGCGCGCTCGGGCATGGCCTGCGACCAGACGATGGCCACCACCGCCGCGATCGCGAACAGCGCCAGCACGAAGCGGCTGGCGATGGCATCGGCGACACGGGCGAGTTGCGGTCGCTGTGCCTGCGCCTGCTCGGTGCGACGCACCAGGTTGGACAGCAGCGTGTCCTGACCGACACGGTCGACGCGAAGGCGCAGCGGCCGCGTGGTGGTCAGGCTGCCGGCCCACACCGCATCGCCGGGCTGCCGCAACACCGGCCGTGATTCGCCGGTGAGCAAGGCCTCGGCCAGTTCCACCGGCGCGTCCAGCACCACACCATCGGCCGGCAGGGCCTCGCCGGCACGCACCTGCACGATGTCGCCGATGGCGAGCGCGTGCAGCGGCACCTGCGTGGCCTTGCCATCGGCATCTTCGCGCCAGGCCAGCGCCGGGCGCGCCCGCGCCAGGGCATCGACACCGGTCTGCGCCTTCTGCCGCGCCATGCGTTCGAGAAAGCGCGCGAGCAACAGGAACAACACGAACATCACTGCCGCGTCGAACCAGACATGCGGGCCACGACGGATCGTTTCGATCAGGCTGGCGACATGCGCCAGCAGCACCGAGCTGGCGATCAGCGTGTCCATGCCGAAGCGACGATGCTGCAGCTCGCGCATCATGCCGGCGATGAACGGCCAGCCGGCGTAGAACACCACCGGCGTCGACACCAGGAAGGTGATCCAGCGGAAGAAATCGCGCGTGGCTTCCGGCATGGTGCTGTGGAAGTCCAGGTACAGCGCCTCGGCGAACATCATCGCCTGGAAGGCGCCGATGCCGGCCACAGCCATGCGCTTGAGCAGATCGCGGCGCACGGCCCGGCGTGCCGCCTCGGCCTGTTCGCCGGTGGCCAGATGTGGGCGATAGCCCAGCGATGACAATCGCGCGAGTATCGTGCTCAAGGCGACCTTTTCGGGCTGCCAGCGCAGATGCAGGCGACCGGTGACGGCGCTGGCCTCGGCCTCGACCACGCCGGAAAGCTTCGTGAGCGCGCGGCCAATCAACCAGGCGCAGGCGGCGCAGCGCATGCCCTCGACAAGCACGGTGAGTTCGCGCACACCCTCGTGCTCGCGGACGTGGCCGGCCTGGACATCGTCGCGATCCCAGACGCGGAAGTCGTCGGCATCGGCATCGACACGGCGACCGTCTTCGGTGCGCAGGCGGTAGTAGTCGTGCAGACCGGCGTCATGGATCCACGCAGCAGCAGCCGCGCAACCGGTGCAGCACAATGCGCGATCGGCGCCGTCGAACAGCGCACTCACCGGCACAGCAGGCAAGTCCTCACCACAATGGAAGCAGGCATCGATTCCGTCGGGCTTGGGCTCGTTCATCGCCGAATCCGTGCTGAATCGTGCCGGCATCGCGATTCGATCAGCGCTTTCGCAACCGTGCGGCTGCCCCTCACCCGGCGCTGCGCGCCACCCTCTCCCCGCACGCGGGGCGAGGGGAAAGCACCGTCGCCCGGAACCGGCCCATATTGCTGCGAGCAGAGCGAAGGGAAAGCGTGGTCGCTTGGAACCGTTACTTCTCCCCGCGTGCGGGGAGAAGGTGCCCGAAGGGCGGATGAGGGGCTGCTCGGACTCTCGCTATCGCAACACCAGAGCCGCGACAACACGGCGACA
Source organism: Lysobacterales bacterium (assembly GCA_035911475.1). GTDB lineage: Bacteria > Pseudomonadota > Gammaproteobacteria > Xanthomonadales > UBA2363 > Pseudofulvimonas. The sequence goes on from JAMHVM010000089.1 coordinate 27,866, forward strand.
AGGCTTGCCGCGGCGTGGGCGATCATCTGCCCAGCGCCGGGCGCAATTCGAAACTGTTCTGGTTGGCTTGCCAGCGGCCGACCAGACGCCAGCTGCCGTCGGCAGGCGACAGCTCCAGATTCCAGTCGTGGCCAGCGTCGAAGTCGAGCCGACCCAGCCAACGCGTGCCGCCAGCAGAGACCAGGTCGATGCGCTGGTCCTCGCTGCCACGCACGGGATGCAGCACGGCCAGACCCAACATTGTCGAAGCGCCATGGTGGCCGGCCAGCTGGATCTGGATGGCACCGGTGTCGGCATCGCGGTTGCCGCTGGCCATCAGTGCAAGCGCAGCCGCGTTCTGGTCGGCAGCCATCTCGCGATCCTGCACCTGCGCGGTGCGACGCACCGGATCGATCACGGCATCGGTGCTGCCCGAGCGCACCGACAGCACGATGGTGGTGATGCCGGCAATGATGGTCGCCAGCGGCACGGCGATCACCAGCCAGAGCAGCGGCCCAGCCTGGCGCACGCGGGAGGATTTCTCGGACATGGTCACTCCGGGGTGAAGAAGGGTGTGGGGTGAAGCACGGTCACCGGTGCCTGGCCATCGCGCTCGACGCTGAGCACGAACTGCGAGCGGCCGCCGGGCGCGTCGAAGCCGGCCCGGACGGTGATGGCGACATCGGCGGTTTCGCCGGCAGCGATGGTTCGCTGCACCGGCTCACCGATCAGCGTGAGGCCGTCGGCCTCGGCCAAGGTGATGGTGACAGTGTGCGGCTGACCATCCTTGTTGGAGATCTTCACCGTGTACGCATTCTCGATGTCGCCGCCGTCGACAATGCGATACAGCGCATTGCGGTCGCGCAGCACGTCGACGATCAGCGGCTCGCGGGTGCTGACACCGATCGCCCAGGCCACCGCGATGCCCAGCAACAACGCCGCATAGACCAGCACGCGCGGCCGCAGGATGCGGCTGGGCACGCCGTCGAGCGCGTTCTGTGTTGTGTGCCGGATCAGGCCATGCGGGTAGCCGACCTTGTCCATCACCTCGTTGCAGGCGTCGATGCAGGCGGCGCAGGCAATGCATTCGTACTGCAGGCCGTTGCGGATGTCGATGCCGGTCGGACAGACCTGGACGCAGATGGTGCAGTCGATGCAGTCGCCCAGTTCATCGGGCGATGAAGGCTTTCCATCGGGCACCGCCACCGAACCGTCTTCCAGCACGCGCTCGAAGAAGTCGCTGGTCAGGCGCACGCCTTCGTTGCCGCTCCTGGCACGCGCACGCTGGTACGCGGCCACGACATGACCCTCCGCCTGCTTCAGCGGCAGCAGGCCACGCACCCGTTCCAGCACCGAGCCCAGCGTGCGCTTGCGCGGACCACGCGGCTCGCCGCGACGCGGGTCGTAGGCGATGATCAGCGTGTTGCGGTCGAACATGGCGCTCTGGAAGCGTGCGTACGGACACATGTACTTGCACACCTGCTCGCGCAGGAAACCGGCGTTGCCCCAGGTGGCGAAGGCGTAGAACAAGACCCAGAAGGTCTCCCAGCCGCCCCAGTCGAACGGCCACAGGCGCACCGCCAGATCGCGGATCGGGGTGAAGAAGCCGACGAAGGTGAAACCGGTCCACAACGCGAACACCAGCCACAGCGAATGCTTGGCCAGCTTGCGCCGGATCTTGTCGCCATTCCACGGGCCGGCGTCGAGCTTCATGCGCTCGCGACGATCGCCTTCGGTCCAGCGTTCCATCCACAGGAACACTTCCGTCCACACCGTCTGCGGGCAGGCATAGCCGCACCACAAACGTCCCGACAGCGCGGTGAAGAAGAACAGCGCCAGCCCGGCCAGCACCAGCAGTAGCGCCAGGAAGATGAAATCCTGCGGCCAGAACACCAGGCCGAACACGTAGAACTTGCGCGCCGGCAGGTCGAACAGCACAGCTTGCCGTCCCGCCCACTGCAGCCAGGGAATCAGGTAGAACATGCCCAGCAGCCAGAACACCGCAGCGATGCGCAGGCGCTGGTAGCGACCACCGGTCTCGCGCGGGTAGACCTTGCCTTCGGAGCGGTACGGCGAATCCGCTTCCACAACCACGTCGATGGTCTTGCTCATGACCGCGTGTCAGCGACGATCGTCGCCCGGCCGCTTGTTGAAGCGACTGGACGGTCGCAACAGGATCCAGGTGAACAGGCTGGACGCGGCCGTGGCCAGCCAGAACAGGAAGAAACCGACGGTGTAACCAAGTTCGCGCGAGATCGGCCAGTCGATGAAACTGATGTCACGCAGGTCCAGTGGATCGACGAAGGCGAAGAACACCATGGTGGCCACGCCGGCAGCGAAGAAGCTCGGCCAGAGGATCGCACCCAGGCGCTGGGTCAGCGGCCTGGGCGGATGATCGAAGGGCTCTGGCGACGGCTGCGAGCTCATGGCGCGGCAGTCGTCGTGTCAGGCGGTGGATTCGACAGCGACCACACCCACGCCGCGACAAGACGCGCGCGCACCGGCCCGATGATCTCGCCATGCGCCGGCATCTGGCCATGACGACCGTTGATGATGCCGTAGCGGATGGCGTCCAGGCTGCTGCCATACACCCAGTCGGCGTCGGTGAGATCAGGCGCACCCAGCGCCGGCATGCCCTTGCCTTCCGGGCCGTGGCAGGCGATGCAGATCATGTCGTAGCGACGCTTGCCCGCTGCGGCCATCGCCGCGTCGACGCGACGACCGGACAGGCTCTGCACGTACACCGCCGCTTCGCTGATAGCGACATCGCTGCCCAGCGCCTCGCCAAACGGCGGCATGATGCCTTCGCGGCCATCGACGATGGTGGCGAGGATGGTCTCGGGCTCGCCACCCCACTGCCACGACGAACTGGCCAGGTTGGGGAAGCCGAGCGCACCGCGGGCATCGGAGCCGTGGCACATCGCGCAGTTGTTGGCGAACACCGAACGGCCCAGCCGCAGACCATCCGCGTCACGGGCGATCTGTTCGATGGGCATGTTCTCGAAACGCGCGAACACCGGCGCCAGCAAGGCCTCCTGGCGGTCGCGTTCGGCGTCGTGCTGCCTGGCCGAGGTCCATCCGCCGATACCGGCGAAGTTGCCCAGACCCGGATACCAGGCCAGATAACCCAGCGAAAACACGATGGTCGCGTAGAACAGATACAACCACCAGCGCGGCAGCGGCTTGTTGTACTCGCGGATATTGCCGTCCCAGACGTGGCCGGTGGTTTCACCTTCGCCCTTGATCGGTCGCGCGGTGTACCACAGCAGCCAGACGCAGCCGACGATCATCAGCGCCGTCAGCGCGATCACATACCATGACCAGGCGTTGCTCATGCCCCGCTCCCGTTGTCATCGTCCAGCGGCAGGCGCGCGGCCTGCGCGAAATCTTCCTTGCGCCGTGCGCTCCACGCCCACAGGCACAGCCCGACGAACATCACCAGCAACACCCCGGTGATCACGCCGCTGAATACTCCGGATGTCATGTCAACCTCCGAGAAACTACTGCGCGTGCGTCTGGCGGCGTCCGGCGGTGCTCGGAATGCTCATGTATTGCCACATACACTCCGCTTCCTGCGCGCCGGCGGCCACCGCCAGCCACCCGCTCGCTACGTTTTTCAAAGGTCGCCATGCATCACCTCGTCTTGGGCGCATGCTTGCCCAGCCCTTGCAGGTAGGCGATCAGCGCATCCATTTCGGTCTTGCCGGCAACAACGGCAGGAACACCATCGATCTCTTCGTCGCTGTAGGGATCGCCGATCCGGCGCAGTGCGCGCATGCTGGCCTGGATGCTGGAGGGGCTCAGATGCGCAGATTCCAGCCACGGATAGCGCGGCATGTTCGACTCGGGTACCACATCGCGCGGATTGATCAGGTGCACGCGATGCCATTCATCGCTGTAGCGGCCGCCGACCCGGGCCAGGTCCGGCCCGGTGCGCTTGCTGCCCCATTGGAACGGTCGGTCGTAGACCGATTCACCCGCCAGCGAATAGTGGCCGTAGCGTTCGGTCTCGAAGCGCAGGGTGCGCACCATCTGCGAATGGCAGCCGTAGCAACCTTCGCGCACGTAGATGTCGCGCCCGGCCAGTTCCAGCGCCGGATACGGCTCCACGCCCGGCAGCGGCTCGATCGCCTCAGCCTGGTACATCAGCGGGATGATCTGCGCCAGGCCACCGAAGGAGATCACCAGGGTGATCAGCACGATCATCAGGCCGACGTTCTTTTCGATCTTTTCGTGACTGAGACTCATCGTGTCGATCTCCTCAGGCGTGCGCCGGCATCGGCACCGGCGGCTCGGCGGGTACCGAGCGGTTCACTGCCCAGGTTTTCCAGGTATTCCAGGCCATGATCGCCATGCCGGCAATCACCAGCAGGCCACCGAGCAGGCGGATGAAGTAGTACGGATAGGTAGCGTTGACCGACTCGGCGAAGCTGTAGGTCAGCGTGCCGTCGGCATTGGTGGCACGCCACATCAGTCCCTGCATGACACCGGCGATCCACATTGCCGCCGCGTACAGCAGCACGCCGATGGTGTGCAGCCAGAAGTGCAGGTCGATCGCCTTGATCGAATACATCTGCGAGGTGCCGAACACCTTCGGGTAGATCGCATACATGGCACCGATGGAGATCATCGCCACCCAGCCCAGCGCGCCGGCGTGCACGTGACCGACGGTCCAGTCGGTGTAGTGGCTGAGCGCGTTGACCGTCTTGATCGACATCATCGGCCCCTCGAAGGTGGCCATCATGTAGAACGACAGCGACACGATCAGGAACTTCAGGATCGGGTCGGTGCGCAGGCGATGCCAGGCGCCGGACAGGGTCATGATCCCGTTGATGGCGCCACCCCAGCTCGGCGCCAGCAGGATCAGCGAGAACACCATGCCCAGCGACTGCGCCCAGTCCGGCAGCGCGGTGTATTGCAGGTGGTGCGGACCGGCCCACATGTACACGGCGATCAGCGCCCAGAAGTGCACGATCGACAGCCGGTAGGAATAGATTGGCCGGCCGACCTGCTTGGGCACGTAGTAGTACATCATCCCCAGGAAGCCGGCGGTCAGGAAGAAGCCGACCGCGTTGTGCCCGTACCACCACTGCACCATCGCATCGACCGCGCCGGCATAGACCGGATAGGACTTGGCCAGCGATGCGGGAATCCACAGGTTGTTGAAGATGTGCAACACCGCGATGGTCACGATGTAGGCACCGAAGAACCAGTTGGCGACATAGATGTGCCGGATCCGGCGCTTGACGATGGTCCCGAAGAACACCACCGCGTAGGCGACCCAGACCAGGGTGATCAGGATGTCGATCGGCCATTCCAGCTCGGCGTATTCCTTGCCCTGGGTCAGTCCCAGCGGCAGGGTGATGGCGGCAGCCACAATCACTGCCTGCCAGCCCCAGAAGGTGAACGCAGCCAGCTTGTCGCAGAACAGCCGGGCGTGGCTGGTGCGCTGGACCACCCAGTAGCTGGTGGCAAACAGGGCGCTGCCGCCGAAGGCGAAGATCACCGCGTTGGTGTGCAGCGGCCGCAGGCGGCCATAGCTCAGCCAGGAGATGCCCCCGAGCAGATCCGGCCAGTACAACTGCGCAGCGATGATGACGCCGACCAGCATACCGACGATGCCCCAGACCAGGGTCATCACCGCGAACTGGCGCACCACCTTGTCGTTGTAGGTTTCTTTCGCCACCGCTGTGGACATGGCTCGCTCCGGGGATCTGGCTGGGCGAGGATTGTCCCGGGCGTTCGTTTCGCCCGCCTTGACCTGGATCAAGACGCTTCGGTGGTCATGTGATTTCGCGGCAGATCGCGCCGACGAGAGGTAAGCAGCCGCCGCCGGGCCGGATCAGGGTCGAACCATCGCGCAAAAAAAGCAGGCGCCCTTGCGGACGCCTCCTCTCTCCTCTCCCATGACAAGTGTTGCTTCAGAAGCGATAACCGACTAACAGACCATAGGCCAGCGGATCGATGTTGGCGGTGCCGACGCCGGCGCCGTTCACCTGCACGTCGCTGTCGATGTCGAGCCAGCGCACGTCCACGCCCCAGAACCAGTTGCGATTGATGATCACGTCGATGCCGGCGTGTGCAGCCAGACCCCAGGAGTTGCCCAGCTTCAGGTTGGTGCCCGCGATGGGACCGGTGGTCTTCTCGCCATCGAACCAGGTGTAGTTGAGGCCGGCGCCGATGAACGGCTGCACCTTCCCCTGTGGATTGAAGTGGTACTGCAGCGACAGGGTCGGCGGCAGATGACGGGTGGAACCGGCATGGACGCCGTTGAGGCTGATGTCATGCTTGAACGGTGTCGCCAGAATCAGTTCCACGCCCAGATTCGCGGTGACCATGTGCTCGATCATCAGGGTCGGGCGGACGCTGCTGTCGACATCGACGGCGAGCGTGCCACCGACCAGACTGCCGTTGTCGGACTTGGGATCGACAATGTGCGCACCGGCGCGGAACAGCCAGTCACCGGCGTCGTGGGCCTGGACAGACAACGGGAGCAGGCCGAGCGCGAGCAGGGCCGCGGGAAGCGGGCGAAACGTTTTCATGGCAGGTTCCTGTTCTTTTGGTATCGGGGATCGTTGCAAGTCGGGTGTAGGTTGCAGCCATTGCTTTCGGACAGCATTGACCTGGGTCAAGCCACAACGGAGCAGGCGTGGGCGGTCGCGGCCGCCGATCGGCAATGCTTTCGTGTTGCTCTTCCAGCGCGCGCATTGTTCGACATCCGGCAGGCGCTTTTTTGCGACAACCTGCTCAAGTTACAAATGTTTTCAGTAGCCTCGAGGCCGGTTTAGCCGCTGGACAGACGGGCCAGTGGCGCGATCGGGAGGAAAACTTGCGCGCGGTCACGGAAAGAGGGCGGCCGGTCGTCGATCGGGCAGGCTGAAGATCGGGTCGCATCGGACCGGTGGCACGTCGCGCCTGCCGACTGCGCGACACGGACGCTGGCGGTGCCACGCCGAAAGGCAGTCAGCGACCCGGCCATGACCGGGTCGCCGCAGGTCAGGGGTCGTGCAGATCCGCTGCCGGCTTGTGCTCGCCCGCCGTCACTGCCAGGTCCAGGCGGTTGCCGGGCGGCGGCAGCGGACAGACCACGTGCGGGGTCAGCGCGCAGGGCGGGTTGATCGCCTTGTTGAAGTCCAGCACCACGTCCCCGCCGTCGGTCGGCGGATCGGCATACAGGAAGCGCGCGGCACCGTAGGTCTGCCGGCCGCTGGTGCGGTCGGCGAAGATGAAGAACAGGCGGCCGTCGTCCTCGCGCACCGGACGCAGAACGTACTCGCGACCGTCGCGCTCGAAGTGGGCGCTGCCGACCAATTGCAGCGTATCCAGCGTGCCTGACGAGGTGACGATCTCCACCGCTTCCGGTTCGGCTAGTGGTTGCCAGCGCGCACGTGTTCGCCAGCCTTCATCGACCGGGAAGCGCTCGATGCCGGTGAAGCGTTGCCGCGGCCGCGCCTCGGAATCGCGCAGCCGCCAGCCGATGCTGCCATCACCCAGGCGCACCACATAGAACCAGGCCTGCCCGAGATACACCCTGGTCGGCCCGCCGTCTTCCAGCTGGGTGCGCAGGGCGATCTCATCGACCACTGGCTGGCCGTCGACCGTGGCCGTGGCCGTGGCATCGACCCGCAGGCGGATGTCGCCGCCGGCCGCCAGTGTCAGCGTGCCGAGATGTTCCGGGCCGGTTGCCAGCACGATGTCGTTGTCGCTTTGGGCACCGACCCGGTGACTGCCGACGGCCACCGCGCCCGAGCCGACGAAACTCAACCAGCCCTCGGCCGCCTTGATCGAGGTCACGCGCTTCTGATGCCAGTCGTCGATCTCCTGCCGGTAGTCGCTCGCGCCCGATACCGTCGCGCCTGCCAGAAGCGCGACGCTGGCGATCAGTTGGTGAAATGGCTTGATCGTCATGTCGATGCCCCCCGTGAGCGCCGCTGCCGACATTGCCAGCAGCGCTCGATGCCGTCAAAGAAAAGGCGCTGCCGGACCAGCCAGACCGGCAGCGCCACACCTTCGCATCAGTCGCCCGCGGCCCGTGGTGGCCCGCCCGACCCTCCCGGCTGCAGCCTGCAGTCCCGGGGATCGTCGGCAACGCCACACCGCTTTCTGGTTCGCGACCCGGCTCGGCGTGGGCGACGGGTTCAATCTAGGCAAGGCCGTGGCCGCTGGACAATGACCTGTCGCCATCACGCCATGCATTTTGGGCATCTGGACACGGGAGGCCCACATTCGCAGGCACGCGCGACGTTCGGATACGTCAGCCCCGGTCCGGAGGTTCCAATGCGCATGATGCCGGGCGTCACGGCACAGCCGGGGCACACCCAATCACCTTCCACGTCATCGACGCGGACGCTTGTCTCGCTACTGCGCGACCGTCATGACGGTTTTTCAGGATTTCGGCACGACGCGGCGCATATCCTGATCAGGGTCCGCCGGACACCGGCGCGACGCTCGAAAATCAACGCAGACGATCGCTGATGTCGTTCCTGCTGAAGGGCTCAGGAAGCTGATCCTGTGGACAGTAGCGAAAGACGGAAGTCGTGATGACGCTGCCACTGTTGGCAATCTCCACACGACCCGCGCCGAGCAGACGGAATGTCACGCGATGGTCGAAGCTGTCGTGCTGTCCACCCATGAAAAACACGCAGGCCATCGCCACCTCGAAAAGCTGGTCGTTCTTGCGCTCCACCGAGGTGAAATCGCAGCCGGTTCCGGCATTGAGACTCATGTACCGCTTACCCACCAGTTTGATTGGCGGATCCACGTCGGCGGGAAGCCATTCGAAGTTCCGGCAGGCCACCTCCTCACGCACGTAGAAGCCGAAGTCGATTGGCAAGGAGGTTTCTGGGGATGCCGTCGCCGTCCGAAGACCTACGGCAGACATCAGCAACACCGGCGCCAGCAGCAGTCCTGCGAAAGGTATCGGTCGAATCATCGTGCTGTCCCTGAATTCGGCAGTCAGCGGATCGAATGACGCGATCCTGCTTGCCTTGTCCCCTGCTGCGAAAGTACATGCACGCGGCAGCCGGAGCAAACCACCCCATGTTGACGGTCGATGGCGTCATGCGCCGTTCGGATACCGACCCCAACGATACCGACCCCTTCGGCCCGGGTTTCGTGGCCGCGCCGGCAGCGCATCCTGGCGGATCGGCACCACCGTGGTGTCCTTGCATCGCAGCCTCGGCCTGGCAAGGGCCTGTGGCGTGCACGCCGGCGGCGGCATGCCGGCACCATGCGATCCGCCAATCCCGGTGCGGTCGTGCGGCCTGTTTCGGCAGCACAACGACCGTGGTCCAACTTGCCGTGACGCTGTGCCTTCGCGCGTACCGGAGCCGAAACCGAACCCCGCAACAGTCTGCCCTTGGTCCGGACCGTGCGCGATCGACGGCGTCCGCATGCATTCACCCCGGCCTGCGACGGCAACCGCATTGCCGGTTCGGCAATCACGGGCTGCCTCCGCTCGTCCCGGTGTGAACGACACCGGCATCCGCTGGCGACGTCCGCTTCGCTTGCGCGCGACAACGACGGGCCAGCGCCGGCGCAAATCACCGGAGCAAATCCGGCGAAATGGCTACCGGCTCTCAACCACGCCCGCGGGCGACGCGGATCGCCGACGCCGACCGGTTTCCGGACTGATCGGCTACAGCTTCAAGCGACCGTCGCGACCACCATCGTCGACATCGGCACCGGTAAGCGCCGCGTAGCTCATCTTGACGAACGAGATCAGCTTGCCGGCCTTGGTTTCCCAATAGTGGCCACCCACCGGCTTCACCGACAGGATGCTGACGCGGGGATCGTCCTTGCCACCATCAAACCAGGCGTCGGCCAGCTTGGTCCAGTTCGCGTCGATGGTGGCACGGTCCCTGTGGATGCGGGCCTGGCCGTGCAGCGTGAGGTATTCGGCCTTGCTCTCGTTCTGGAAGGTGATCTCGACACGGGGATCACCGGCGATGTTGCCGTTGCGAACGCTCTCGGTGCTGCTGATGAACCAGAGCGTGCCATCGTCATCGATCTTCTGCACCGACATGGGCGTGATGTCGGCCGGAAAACCCGTTGGATCGCTGATGAACAGGCAGGTGCGGCAGCCTTCCGCCAGTTCCTTGAGTTTGCCGGATGCATTGCTGCCGGCCAGATCGTTTCGGGGTTGCTGGTCGATATCGGCCATGATCGAAGCTCCTCGTGATCGCGATGAGGGGAAATTCAGGGACGGCGTGCCGTGCGCGGCGCAACGCGTGCTGCCAACGCGCTACCAGCTCATTCCGGCACCGCCGATCCGTGCGGCGTGATGCGCGGACCGGTCTACGCCGGCACCTGTGCAGGGCATGTAAAACTTCCAGCATCGTTTACGGTCACTTCATGGTCTTGCACCAGCCCGCTGCCGCCTGAAGTGTCCATCGACGTGGCTGCACCTGCATCACCGGGCCGCGGTTAACCGCAACCCGCCCGTGATTCCCGATACCCGCGCGCCATCCGCACAGCGGGTCGCCAGATGTCTGCGTGTCTGCATTCCGTTGCAGCGACCGGCGATATGCGGGAGCTTCCGCGCTGATGGTGATCGTCCGGTCAACCGACAGCATCGCGAGGGCTGGCCACGCGAAGTGCCGCGGTCGTTGCTGCCGAGCCCGAGGCGCCACCGTGATCCGCCAAGACGACAGTGCCAGCCGCAGCCACGAACATGGACGTTGATGCACCAACGCCCGACATCCACCAATCCGCGGAAGTGGCGGTGCAGCGATATCGGCCTGCCGCTGGGCACTACGTGTGAGGGCCGACCCCGATCAGTCGTGGGCAGGACCGCAGGTCGGGTGTGACGCCGCCGCGCTGGCCATAGAAGCCGCGTCTGAGCTGACATCCCCGCCGGCAGGAAACCGCCGCGATCCGTCACGCGAGGTCAGTGCCTCAATGACTGCAAGGGCCGGTTCCGGTATCTCCCGCACGCCGTCGTCGTTGCCATCCGCGCACTGCCACAGCCGCCCTGACTCGCCCTGCGGCAGCCCGCGATACGGCGTGGTCATGGTCGCGCCAATGACATCGCTTTCGCGACCTGACCTGTCGTGGCCGGCTCGTCAACCTGTCAAGTCCGAGGTGTCTGCACAATCGCCTGTCACCATCGCGAGGTGCCGATTCGGCCATGTCGACCATCAGGCGCGTCAAGCCTGACGCTCGCCACCGATCGAATCGTGCAGAACGCAACTGGAAGCACCAACCAACGCCCGACGACCATGGCGTGCTTATTGTACGAATAACTTCGTCATATGCTATGGTCCGACGCCACACCGAGCACGACCCGAGTGTTGCACAGCTGCCGCAGCTGGCCAAACGATGTGCCGGACACAGCCGCCGTCTGCGCCTGCAGAATCTGTTGCGCTTGCTGCGCGCGCGCCACCGCATCCGCATGAATCCCGGTCGGCGCATGGACCTGCCCTCGCTGGCAGCGACCGCGAACTATCCACCCTGGCACTTCATTCGTGCTTTCCGGGACGTGTTCGGGGAGGCGCCGCTCGAGTACGCCAACCGCATACGCCTGGAGCACGCGCGCGATCTGCTCACCAGCAGCCGGATGACGATGTCGGAAATCGCCGATCGGGTCGGCTACGACAGCCGCGGCGCATTCTGCCGCTCGTTCCGCAACGCCTTCGACATGACCGCCAGCCAGGTGCGTTCGATCTCTCAGGATGCTGTCGAGCATCGACGTCAGAAATCGCGGCGCGCTTCACCGTCGATGCGTATCGGGTGTGGCCCCCGCGCCCGAGTAACAGCCTTTCCGGATGCCATCGGCTCCGACTTTCGCGCCGCACTGCCCTCGACCGGAGCCCTGGACGCGCACCTGGACGCGTCTGCGGGCATGTGCGGCGGCCGCCTTGCTGACGCAGATCATGGCCGGTGGCGATCACGTTCACCATCATGCCGCCATGACAACCGGCTCGAGTGACTGCCCCGGACAGGCCAACCTCGCATCGCCAGGATCGAACCGGTGGCCATCGCCGGTATGGCGGCGCCCATGAACCACCACACGCTGCTGCTGGTGATCCACCTGTTCGCCGCCTTCGTCTTCGTCGGCACGGTGTTCTTCGAGGTGCTTTTCCTGGAGAACGTGCGTCGCCACGTCCCTGCCCGCGCCATGCGGGCGCTGGAGATCGGCATCGGCCAGCGCGCCCGGCAGCTCATGCCCTGGGTACTGCTGCTGTTGTACGGCAGCGGCCTAGGCATGGCCTGGCGCTACCGCGAGCTGCTGGCGCAGCCGTTCTCGGGCGGCTTTGCGCTGATGCTGTCGTTGAAGATCGCCCTGGCGCTGAGCGTGTTCGGGCACTTCCTGTTCGCCATGCACCTGCGCAAGCACGACCGTCTGTTCCCGCGCTGGCACCGGCGCATCCACCTGAGCGTGTTCGCGCACATGGTCGGCATCGTGCTGCTGGCCAAGCTGATGTTCCGCCTGGGCTGGTGAACCCGGCCGCGCGTGCAACCGCCCCGATCGAACGATGGATCAGACCATGACCGTACCCGACTCCCGATCAGCACATCCGCGAAACGCGCCCGAACCGCATGGAACCGCGCCGCCCGCAAGCCACCGTGCCTGCTGCGGGGAACACGAGGTGGCCGCCTTGGTACATCGCTTCTACGCGCGGGTGCGCGCCGACATCGCGCTGGGCCCGATCTTCGGGCGCCACGTCCGCGACTGGGACGCGCACCACGCGCAACTGGTCGATTTCTGGTCGGCCGTACTGCGCGGCACCCGCCGCTTCCGCGGCTCGCCGGTAAGCACGCACCTGGCCCTGCCCGGCCTGACTCACGACCTGTTCGCGCGCTGGCTGGATCTGTTCCGGCAAACCACCACCGAACTGGGCAACCCCGGACTCAAGCGCGAGGCGGACGCGCAGGCGGAACTGATCGCCGAGCGCCTGTGGCAGCGCTGGCGCGAAAACGCGATCACGGCAGCTCCCGCGACGTGACCGTTGCCGGTGCTCCCAGGCGCAGCAGATACACGGTGACGGTCGCCGCGATCGCCAGCAACAGCAGGCGCGGCGCGGTGGCCTGCACGAACCACAGCACCGAACTGCCGATGCCCAGCCAGACCAGGGCGATGGCCTTGAGCCGAACGGTGAGCGCGACACCGCGCCCGGCCGTGTAGTCGGCGAGGATCGGCCCGATCACCGGCGCCGACAGCAGCCAGCGGTGGCAACGCTCGGACGCACGGGCGAAGCAGCCGGCGGCCAGCAACACGAACGGCGTGGTCGGCAGCAACGGCAGCAGCAGACCGAGCAACGCCAGCACCACCGCCAGCCAGCCGAGCGCAAGCAATGCCAGGCGCAGGATGGTGCCGGCCAACTCAGCCTCACAGCATGGCCAGGTAGCCGAACGGATGGCGCGTGCGTGCGACACCGTACATCCAGGCGAACACCCCCAGCGCCGCCAACAGCCACAACGCCCGCTGGCCGCGGCTGCGGCCGCCGCGTAGTGCCAGCACGCCGAGCACGATGTAGAGCACCAGCAGCATCAGCTTCAGCGCCAGCCACGGCGTGGTGAACGGATTGATGTGCAGCACCGCCAGCAGCATCAGCGCCGCGGTCAGCAGGGTGGTGTCGATGCCGTAGCTGAGCCAGCGCACCGGCGCGGCGTTGGCCAGCGGCGATCCGGCCAGCATCGCCACCCCGCGCAGCGAGAACAGCAGCACGCTGGCCAGTACGGCGGCGATATGGACGTGCTTGATGGGCAGGTAGTACTCGATCATCGTCCTCGTCTCATCCGTCACTGATCCGGAGTGTCGCCGTCGCGCGATCGCCGCTCATCCGGGATTGCCGTCGGCGCGCGGACGCAGGTAGATGCCGGCCAGGCGCAGCACCCACGGCGAGAACGCCAGCAGCCAGGCGCCGGCGGCGAATGCCTGCCAGGCCCAGAAGTCGTCGCGCAGTTCCGCCACGATGCGCAACACGGTCGTCGCCTGCACCACCGCGAACGCGAACCAGGCGGTGGTGTCCATGGCCAGCGGCCGGCCGGAATGGCCGGCGCTTACCCGCGTCACCATCGCCACCAGCAGGCTGCCGAAGAAGCCCACCGTCAGCGCGTGCACCGGTGCGCGACCGAGTACGAACTCGCCGGTGAACGCCATCACCAGGCTCTGCGCCGAATACAGCGCGAACGCGAACGGCAGCCAGCATAGGCCCAGGAACAGCACCCGCAGCAGACCCGGCATCGGTCCCTGCGGCCAGGTCTTCCACAGCATCAGCGCGGTCAGTGCCAGCAGCGGCAGGTCGGCCAGCCACAGCCAGGCGTAGGCGTGAAGCAGTTCCAGCGACAGGTGCGCGAGCAGGCCCAGCCACAACGCCGCCAGCAGCCACATCGGCCGCCACATCCGGTAGCCGGGAACCACGCCGCTGGCGAAGAACGGCAGCATGCGATGACAGACGGTCAGGTACACCGGCAGCAGGCAGCCGATCACACCGATCTTGAATGCCGCAAAGCCGAACAACCCGTGTTCCTGCCAGTGCAGCCACGCGAAGAACGACAGCAGTCCCAGCCAGCCCAGCACCATCGCGGCAAAGGCGCTGCGCGCATGCCAGGTCGTGCCGCGTTCGCGCCACAGCAACGGCGCCAGGCTGCACAAGCCCGCCACCCATCCGGCCAGCGAAAACAGCACGCCCAGATGCAGCGCCTGCGGCACGCCCCACAGGCCGACCAGGGTCAGCGCCTGGCCACCGAGCAGGCCCAGCCCGATCGGCAGGTAATGCCACACCGACAAGGCCGGCAAACCCATCCAGCGCGAGAATACCGTCAGCAGGAAGCCGAACATGAAAGGCGGCAGCACCTGGTATGTCATCACCAGGGCATGTCCCCAACCGGCCGGAATCGGCGGCTGCGGCATCGGCCAGAGTTGCCAGCGCAAGGCCACCAGCCACAGCGCCCACCAGGTCATCGCCGCCAGCACATTGGTGACGCCGACGAAGAACAGCAGGCGATGCGGCGCCGCCGCCAGCCAGGCCGGCGACAGCGAATCCGATGCGGTGGACGCCATGCGCGACATGGCGGCAGTGTCCGGCATGAGGCTGGCGGCCACCATGATCCAGATCAGCGCGGCAACGACCTGCGCCTGGCCGCACGGCCTGCCACCGGGGGCGCGGCAGCCGGATCAGTTGGTGACGGTGGCGCCGGCGCTGAAATCGAAAGTCACCTGCGCCTCGCGGCTAGCGGCGGGGCGGATGCGGGCGTAGTCGAGCAGGTCGGCCAGGCGAGCGCCCTGGTCGCGCCATTCGAAGAACAGCGATTCGCCGACCAGGGCGTAGTGCCGGACATCAGGCTGGTACTGCGTAGCACCTCGTACGCCACGATGGCATTGAGGATCACCTGCCGCTACTCGACATGGAAGTTGAACCGGCGCATCTAGCAGCCGTCGTCCGAGAACCACCAGCACAGCAGCGCCGCCGTTACCGACGTCACCCACTCAGTACGTCCGCCTCGCCTAGTTCCACCCCGCGCACAGCCGCTGCGTCTTTGCCGTCAGTCTTGCCGCCAGCTCAAGCCCCGACATACGCTTGCCTCCGATGACAGTCGATGCCAGCTTCGAGAAACCGCCGCGCGTCCCCTGGGGCGACTTCCCCGACGTGCTCATCCACGCCGTGGAATCGGCCGTGAAGCAGCATCCGGCCTACCGCATCGCCAAGGCCGGCGACGGCGATGCCGCCATTGCCCTCATCAACGACACCTTCGATGTCGGGACCGCCGAGCGATTGCGAGACATCGCAGGCGGACGAACGCCCACATTGGTAAGCGCA
Source organism: Lysobacterales bacterium (assembly GCA_035911475.1). Taxonomy (GTDB): domain Bacteria; phylum Pseudomonadota; class Gammaproteobacteria; order Xanthomonadales; family UBA2363; genus Pseudofulvimonas. Next base: position 43,609 of record JAMHVM010000089.1, read on the forward strand.
CATGCCTATGAGGACGGCGGCGTCAACGCGATTCCCGAGATTCTGGCGGAACGGACGGGAAGCACACTGGCCTGGCCGGTCGATCCACGCATCCTCCAGCTCAATGTCGTCGCCCATACCGGAGCGGACGGATTTTCCCGCCTGGCTCGCCAGCCCGCGTTCGATGGTCCCGTGACCAAAGGAGACTGTTACGTGCTTGTCGATGATTTCGTCGGCATGGGTGGCACCCTGGCCAACATGCGCGGATACATCGAAAGCCAGGGTGGTAAAGTACTCGCCGCGATCGTACTGACCGGCAAACCCTACTCGGCACGATTGCGACTGAGCCCTGAACGCCTGCGTGAACTGAAAGAGCGACATGGACAAGAACTCGAAGACTGGTGGCAGGATCGATTCGGTCACGCCTTCGACGCGCTTACTGAATCAGAAGCTCGGTACCTCGCCCGCTCCCCGGATGCTGACGCCATCCGAAATCGAATTGCTGAGGCGGAGCAAGCAGGAACTCGCGCAGCTCTACGCTGAGCGGCACGCAACCTCGAAATAGCCGGCGGGCCAAAACCGTGTCCATCCCGGCACCCTGCTGTGCGAGATCGTCGAAGACCTGGCCATGAGCCGCGCTGAACAGGCGCGGCTGCTCGACGTACCGCCCCGCCTGATCCAGCGCATCGCACGGGAACAGGCGCCGGTTACCGCCGAACTCGCCCTGCGCTTCGGCCGCTGCTTCGGCCAGACCCCGCAGTTCTGGATGGACCTGCAAATCACCTACGACCTCAAGCTCGCTGAAACCCGTTTCGCCAAGGCGCTACGAGATATCAAGCCCCTGGTTACCTGTCTTGCGCAGCCGATCCAGCAGGTCCGGCGGGATCACCAGCACCTCCAGCGCCGGATCGTTCAGTGCCGTGATCGACTCGCCGATCGACGGCTCGAAGTTCCGGCCGAGCACCATCACCTTGTCCCAGCCGCCCATCAGCGCATCGCGCTGCGCGATCGCCCGCTTCAACGTCGCCGTGCCGGTGCCGGAAGCGCCGCGCCTCGTCCAGCCAGTCTGCCTCACGTGCGTCCCGTGCCGGCAGCACCCACTCCCACGTCTGCAAACCGACCCGGTGTTTGCCTGCCAAACCCTCTAGGATGCGCTCGGCTTTCAAGCTCACCTCCCAGCTTGTTGACCACGGCCTCGAGCAGGTCACCGGGTTGTAGCCGACCGTTCTTTCGAACGGTATCGGCTATGGCGGAGATGTCGGAACGAGGCAAGTGGATCGCGATCAGCGACTCGTAGGCTTGAGTCGATTGTCGGGTCATGGGCTGCGGGGCTCCAGCGATCGGTGTGCCATCAATGGAACCTCACACTTTCCGGCGCGCAACTCGTAAAGGGCAAGACGCCCCCTGGGAAAGCCATCCGTTGGGCTGATGGGCGGGCTGGCCAAGGGGCGGGACTTGCAGGTACTATTTCGCCCATGAGCCCCCGCAGCGCCTTGGCCCAGAAATCGAAGGAAGTCGAGACCCTAGCCATCGCGCGCTCATCGCGCGTTGCCCGGGACCTTGCGCGTGACATCGAGGCGGCTTGGCATGACTGCCGCGACGCAGTCGCCTCGGGCGACAAGCACGTGATCAAGAATTTGCACCAGCGCGCCAAGGCGCATGATGAGTTGACCGACTTCCCCGAGTTGCGACGTGCGCTCGACAAGCATCGCTCCTATTTCCCGCAGGCCGTACGAATCGATCCGGCGCGCATTTCGCCGGTGGTTGTGCCGGTTCACGCCGGCACGCTTGAAGAACGCCTGTTTCGCATAGCACGTGGCTACTGGTCGATGCCGTACTCCAAGGGATACGGGCGCCGCCTGCGCTTTGTGATCATTGATCAGCACCACCAGGCACTGATTGGCATCATCGGGTTGCAGTCGCCTTCCGCCGACCTGGCTTGCCGCGACCGATATCTCGACGTGGCGCGCGACTCCAAGCTCGAGGTGGTGAACAATACGCTCGATGCCTACACAGTCGGTGCGACGCCCACATATGCACCGCTGCTTGCGGGAAAGTTGGTGGCCGGCTTTCTGTGCTCGCCGCGCATTCGGCAGGAGTATTGGGGCGTCTACGGGTCCCGCAAGACCACCCAACTGCGCAGACGCATCCCCCAGCCCCTGTTGGCAATCACCACGGCGAGTGCATTTGGACGCAGCTCGATCTACAACCGACTGCGCTTTCATGACCGCCTGTTGGCGAAACCGCTCGGATACACGCAAGGCTATGGGACCGTGCACCTGGAGGCGGTGTATCAACGGATGGTTACGTGGTTGCAATCGATCGGAAAGCACGTGCCCGCCGGTTTCGGAAACGGCCCCAAAGTGCGATGGCAGAACATTATGAACACCTTAGTCAGCCTCCGCCTTCCCATGAAGTTCCTCGAGCACGGCATTTGCCGCGAGGTATTCTTGGTTGAGCTGGTGGAGAATCTCTTGGACGTGTGCCGCGAACGACATACGCCCGCCCCGATCGCCTTCGACGACAACGCGTGGGGCGAGTACTGGCGCGACCGCTGGTGCCTCCCTCGCGTTCGACGTGATCCACATTGGCATGAGTTCTCCGCGATCGAGCAGCTTCGCGAGGCGCTGACACTCCGCTCAGTGAATTCCTAGGAAATCGCGCGCCAGCAGTGCGGCCTTTGGCAGGTTGCGCCGCACGAGCAGCTCGTTGAGCACAAGCTCCTGTCCGCGATCCGTATCCTCCAAGTCGTAACCGTTCGGGACGGCCAAGGGATGCCCGATGCGAATGCGGCGTTCATCGGTTCCGCGCTTGGCCTCCAGGTAGAAGTCGGGTGCCTTGGCGATGGTCCACGGATCCCCCGAACGCTGCAGGTCCCGTAGCAAAAGCTCTTGCGCCGTATGCATCCGTGCAGGACTGAATGGCCTCAGCGTGCCTTGGATCAAGTACTGCAGCAGTGCAGCGCCCACATGCCGGTCGATCTGCGAATGGTCGGGGCGGTTGCGGAACGTCCGCAGGCAGCGATAGCACGACGAATCGCAGTTTCCGTCGCAACGCTCCAGCTTCTCTAGCGCCGCGGCAAGCAGCTCGTCGCCAAATTGCGCGGCCAGTCGTGAGTAGCCCGCGCCCCCAGGCAGGGTGTCGTAGAGGAAAAGCTCGGCCTCCTCGCCTCGGACGCCGGCTTCCGTGAGGGCAGGACGATACTCGGCGACGATTTCCCCGGGCTCGATCTCCAAAACCGTTTCGGTAGCGGCGCGTGCCAGGGCTTCGGCCAAGGTTCGAAGGGCCACCACCGTGACCGAGCCTCCGGGCGGCAATCGAACGCCATCGCTGAAGCCCAACGAGAACAAGGCCACATCTGAGTAGAAATCGGTGCCGAGGACGACATTGTGAGAGACGAACCCCTGGCAACGTTCGTCGTCAGGGTCCGGGTAGGGCTTGAAGTGGTTCGTCGCCATGATTCCGGTCGGGGCGTGGCTTGCCTCCACAAGACCGCATTTCATGCAGTACTCGAACCCCTCCTGACGCGGGCCGGTGTTGCTCACGAGCAGTTGTGCCCACGCCGGATAGACGCGGATTCGGGGTTCGATGATCGACGTCCAGCCCTCGGCCTCGGATGACCGAAGCGTGAGGTTGGCGCGCGTGGCGTAGCTGGGCGGGATGATGATGTCGGGGCGCACCCCGGCTGGCTCTTGCGCCCGGTGCGCAAAGCCAGGCGGCCGGAACCAGTATTGCGCGGGACCGAGTGTGTTCTCGCCCTTGCAGGCGGGGCAATCCTGGGACTTCTTGTGCTCGATAGGGCCATTGAGAGGCCAGCGATTTGAGTGGCCACATTGCCAGCATTCGGCGAAGAGGTACTTTTCGTCCCAGGCCTTGCGAAGGTCGGTTCGAATTGGTGCGTAGATGGCACCGGATCGATACATCTTGCTGTCAATCCACAATTCCTTGCCCGGCGCGTACTGGCTCAGTGCCGCCGTCATGCCTTGGCTCGGCGAGTACTTCAGGCGGGCGCGATACGAAGTACTCTCCAGCAGATCGAATACATGGAACGTCGCCACGTCCGTCGGGAAGGCGTAGCGCGGCAACACCCCTTTGTACATCAGCCGATCCAGCAGCATATGACTGCTGGAAGGTGCACTCGGCGGCCGCTCTTCCTCCTCCTCCTCGGGGACGTCGGCATTAAACCCGAGGTCCGGAATCCACTCGGCAGCGGGCGTGGTCTCTCCCACGTCGTCCAGTGCGCCCCTGAGCGCATTGAGCAAGCCGTCGCTCATGCCTTCCAGCATGCCCTGGCGCCGGGTACTCGGGACATCTTTCGGCACGATTCGTTCGGCGCGCGTGAGCAGGGCGGCATGGTGAGTAGTCAGAAAAGTCTTCAGATCCTCGATGTTGAGGGGGCTACCGGTGTTGAGGAACTCGGCCACGGTTCCCAACACAGAGAACAGCTGGGCATTGGGTACCAGTTGCTTGGATTGCAGATACGCCTGCAGCAAGAAGGCATGCAGGTGACGTTCGGCGATCTCCGGGTTGTCCATACTCAACCGGGGATCGACGACTTTGCCGGAAATCATCTCCGCTGGTTTGCTGAAGAAGTGCTCGTCGTGCGTGTCCGAGCCGGAGAAGGCGATCACGGTGGCCAGGGCATTGGCCCGGCGGCCGGCCCGACCCGCGCGCTGTTGGTAATTGGCACGCGACGGCGGCATGTTGCGCAACGCCACGCCAGAAAGCTGGCCGATATCGATGCCCACTTCCATCGTTGTGGTACTGGACAGCACGTCTACTGCAGGCAGCGGTCCGCTGCCGTCGTCGGCAGGCACGCTGACGTCTTGGAACAGCAACTCATTTCGCTCGCCTTTGGAGAAAACGTCCTCATGCTGGGCCGCATTGAGTTGGGCGGTGTGCTCGGCGGCGATTAGTGCCAAGGGAATGTCGTCGATGCGTCCTTCGAGCGCAGCCACGATGGGGCGACGGTAGAACCCCTTGCGACGCTGAAAGTACTCATCCGCCAAGGGGTCCAACGGCACGAGCGAAGAGCTCTTGCACTTCAGGCACACCCCGATGGCCGAACAGTGACGCTGCGGCACCTTGCAGACCTCGCAGCGTAGCCAAGTGCCACCCAACTCGAGCGTCAGTCTTGAGCCGTCGAGACGAAACTGCTTGCCGATCGGCTCGCACAGGGTGCGGGTGAGCCAGGGTAGCCAATCGGACTTGAACTTCTTCTGTGCCTGCGCGGGAAGCAATCCCACAAACCGCTTGAAAGCCGCGCCGCGGGGACGAATCTTGATGTCTGACTCCACACCCGACGCCGTCCAGTTGCCAGGCATCGAGTTGAGGTTGAATCCATACCGCCATTCCCTGAGCCAGGCAGCACACAGTTCGCGCTTTTGGAGAGGCGTCGCCGCCGCGCCGGGCAGGTCGGGAAGCTTCTCCACCTGTGCGGCGTAATCACTACGGGGTGCGAGGGATCCGATCGCCAGCGCTTCGAGGCCCGTCAGCCCATGCTGAACGGCTTCGATGATGGCCACGAAGAGAGCTTCCGGCGGGCGCGCCGCGTCGTTCACGTCGCGCAGGATCTCCGCCATGCCGTGTTGACTGGCATGCTCGCCCCGGCGAACCCGCTCGCCAACCTTCTCGAAGATGTCGAACGGTACGTTGTCCTCGCGTGGCGGACGCAACCGAACGTGCAAAAGATGGGCACCGATCAACGTGGCGGCATACAGGTGTTGGAGGGAAGGTCGGTCGGCGTGCGAGGCGACTTGCTGCCACCCCGCGGCGAGGCAAGCGCGTACGGCGTCCTTGGATGCAAACGACTCGAGCACCGGCGCCAAGCGCGCCGCGACCTGACGGGAGTCCGAGAAGATGAGCACCTTGCGCCCGCGCAGCGGCGCCAACTCTGTGGCTCTTCGACTTGGTGGCTGGAGTTGCAACTGGCGGCTCACCAAGTACTGGAGCGGTTGATCGCCCTTGGTCTCGTGGTCCTGAACTGGTGAGTCGGCGACGTGGCTGCTCTCCCCACAGGCCCCGCACTTGGAAAAGCGACCCGGCACCTCCCGTCCCGCAGACTCCTCCTCGTCGTCCTCGAACGCCTTCTTCCGGGACGGAAGCGGAGGCAGAAAGACGGGCCGCCTGCGGGCGGTGGGATGCGTGTGGTCGAGCTCCCCGGTAATGAGGTCGAACGTCGCTTCGGTCAATCCGGGCAGCAATGGTTCGCTCAGAAGCAGATCGACCGGCTGGAGCGGCTCGGCGGACTCCTCTTCGAACTTCAAGCGGTTCCCCGGCTCCGTCCAGATCATCCGCGGGTGACCTGGATCCGGGCTATAGCCTCGGGCATACGCGGTGCCGCAATAGCGACAGGTATAGAGTTCCAGCACGATCGCGTGACAGGATTCGCAACGCTCGCGAGGCTGGGTGTAGAGGCGGCCGCCCACCGCGCCGGACGCCTTGGTACACCTCCGATCCATGCAGATCCACAATCCCCGGAGTCCCCGAAAGAACGAATGGACGCGGGCAGGCAACAAGCTGGCGGCGTCATCATCCGCTTTGGCCAGGCTCGCCAAGGTCGATATCACGAGCGTCGCTGTTCCCGCGAGGTCTTCGTTGACCTCGGGGAAAATGAGAGTCGGTAGACTCGCCGTTGGTTGTGCCGTTCCCATGGTCAGGTTCACCAAGTGCCCAAGCGGCCCGAACGTGGAAAGCGCACGGTGCAACAGCGTGGGCACCGGCTCCTCGCCTTTAACGCCCTGTAGCGCCAGCAACGGCTCCACAGCGAGCCGGCGCTGCGCCTCATCGTCGCCGTGGACGGCTTGGAGGTCGATAGCGGCTAACAACGACGCTTCGCTTGCCGTCCCTGGCCTCGCCGGTTCGCGGTAGGCGAGCTTACCTTCGACCGAGCGTACTTGTGCCACGTCGCAGTCCGTCAGCTGGGCGGTGAATTCCCGCGCGCTTTGAGCGTTGCTGAAGCTGGCCGTGGAGCAGATCACCTGGAATTGCCGATTGTCGACGCCCAACCGGTCACGCAGTCGCCGGACCAGCAGGGCAACCTCAGTACCCGCCGCGCCGCGGTACAAGTGCGCCTCATCCAGAATCAGCGTGAAACGGTTTTCCTCCGATCTCTTCAGCCAATCGGCGGTCTGGTCGAAGATGCCGCGTTCGACCGGCCGCATGAGCATGTACTCGAGCATCGAGTAGTTTGTGACCACCACGTCTGCTGGGGCGCGTTGCACCTCGTCGCGCGTGATGAGTTCGGCGTCATCGGGCTGCGTTATTGCACGTCGGAAGTCGTCGGCCTTGTTCTTCCAATGACCGGTGCCGTACCAGGCAACCACGTCGGGCTTAGCGGGCCACTTGCCGCGTACCTTCAAGTCGTCGACCAGGACCGAAGCTGCTTCCTCACCTGCCGCGGCACGCTCGGCCAGATCGACATAGAATTTTTCGAACGATTTGAGGCTGCGTTGATCGCCTTTGACCGTTCGTATGCCGGCGTACGGGGTTCGGCTGGTGTATCGCGCGAATCGGGCAGGCCGGCCCGCCCAACTCTTGAACAGCGCCACGACGCGGGGATCGCCCAGCATGCTGCGTAGCCGCGACAACTGGTCGTTGACCAAGGCGTTCATCGGGTAGAGCACCATCGTGCGCACCGCTGCTTGCTTGAAGCGCTCGGGGCGATCCTTGGCTTCCTCGCACAGCTTCGCAAGCACCGGCATCAAGAACGATTCGGTCTTGCCGGAGCCGGTGCCCGTCATGATGACCAGGTTCTTGCGCTCCACGGCGGCGTGCGCGATGGCCTGCGCCTGGTGGTGGTAGGGCGGGTTGTAGAGCACCCGACGATGGAGGTCGTCGCTTGTGGACAAGGCCAACAGCGCTTCGAGCGCGGCCGGGTGCAATCCTGCGATCTTTTCGAACCGGTCGCCGACCTGGTAACGCGGCGTAGATTCTAGGTAGGGCGCCTGATGGATGACACCGGCTTCTCTCAAGGCCTCCGCGCGCTGCCGGAGCAGCTCGGTGTCACTGATGTGATAGGTCGCCTCGATATAGCCCGTGAGCGTGGCGCGGAGTTCGTCGGCGAGCGCATGAATAGACGAGTCAGTCATTTGGGCGTTTCCGTGGACGGGATGATCGCGAGGGACTCAAGCGTGGCAACAGCGGCCGGGAGCACGTCGCGCGGCAGGAAAAAGTCGTAAGGACGCCCCAAGCCGGGACGCGTCGCTCCCAAGTGCAGCAACTTGCGCCGCTCTCGATTGGGCACGGGGAACCCTACCGTGATCTGGGCGACGCCGTCTTCCTCGCGAACGTCATAGCGTGCGGACTGGTGAGACGCGGCGTCGAGGGCCAGCTGGACGCGCCACGCGGCATCGCACCCCCGCTCGTCTGACAGCCCCTTGACCGGGAGCTGGACGTACCGTTTAGGCTTGACGTCGTGATCCACCACCACCCAGGCATCCGCCCCGAAAAACTGCGGGATTCGTCCGATCTGGAGGCCGGTTTCGGCGGGCTGGGAGCTCCAGCGTCTTCCATAGGAGAGCGTGGTGTCGGGGGACAACCAACGGACTCCTGCGGCGTCGTTCCATGTCAGGCCCGTCGCGAGGCAGGTTCGGCAGTGGTCCACCAGTTCCTGCACGGAGCGCGGGTCGGCGGGCAACGCCATGGCCTCCACCGGCTCTTCGGAGAGACCCAGCTTTTTCAGGAGTTCTGCGCACTCCTCGATTTCCGTCGTATCCACAAACCGCAAGCTCCCGGCACACACCATCTCAACCGTGACCAGCTCAGGCAAGCAAGGAGCATCGTCGGCGACCACCCCGCGCAGGTAGATCCGGCGGGGGGTCCGAGAAAAGCGAGGCGGCGTAAGGAAGAGCAGGACCGGGGCGTCCGCCTCGCCGGTCTTCAAACCGATTCGCTCGACCAAGTCGCAGCTCGCGACCAGATCATGGACGACCTCGTGCAATGCGAGCACTACGTCCGTATCCAGGATGCCAACCAGCGCCATCTTGGCGTGCGCGACCAGTTCACGCCTCGAACAGGGCGCGTGCACGGCCGCCAGTCGGCGGACGACGCAAGCAGCCGTCGTCCATACCTCATCGGCCTTGGCGTCAATACGGATTCCCAGCGCGGCTTGCAAGGCGAGAAGCGACGCCGGCGCCTCGGGATGGATGCGAACGTCGATCATGCTGTGGCTTCCTTGTAGCCGAGCTCGATAAGGCGCGCACCTCGGACCAGGCAGAAGAAATGCGGGTCACGAAGGTGCTCGGTCAGCCCTGCGGCGTCCGTTGACGATGGCTGGCCGAACACGAGGCGCCAGGCAAATTCGGCCCGCTCCCGATCGGGACACACCCCATACTGTGTGGAGGCTCGAAGGAAGTTCTCTCGTAGCAAAGCCGCATCCGTGAGGTGGCGCCACTGTCCCAGGTTGATTCCGAAGTTCCGCACCGCAGGCGCGACGGCCACGTCCAGGTCAGCTAGTCGTCCGTGGCGTTGTGCGCGCTCTTCCGCCGCCGACCAGTCGTGGCCCGCGACAAGACGAACCAGACGGGTTCGTAGCGCTACCACGACTTGGGCTTGGCGGCTCGATGCAATGCGACCGACAGTCGGTGCGGCGATCCACCGGTGGAGGCACTCAAGTAGCGCGACGGCGTCCACGTGCTCCAGGACGAACGCACCCTGCGCCTGCAACTGGGATAGGGTCATCCGTGCGGGAGTGGCCGAGAGCACTAGAGACGTGGCAGCCATGGCGTGATTTGCCACATACAGCCCATCGCTTCCGACTACCCCCTTGCGAACGTCTTCGAAGGGTAGAGGATGAGCGCGGCACGGGGTTTCCCGCGGATAGAAAGTAACCTCCGGTGTCTCGGCGTCGTCAGTGGCGAGCCGGACTACGAAGTCCTGTCCTCGACGGTCCACACTCCAGCGGACCGACTCAGGAAATACGGCCAGTTCGGCGCGATGCCATCCGAAGTGATCGCTGCCGATCGAGAGCTGCGCTTGCGTCGCGGCGAGTGCGTGCAGCGCCAAGTCCGACTCCTTCAGGCAACCTTCCAGGTGGCTATGCCATTCGTCTGCGGAAATCGGAGGACGTCGCCTCAGAATGGGATGAGGATGACGAACGCCTGCGCCATCGGTGACGACTACTTCCACCTCAAGCGTGTCGTCGAGCGCACCCTCCACGGACACATCCGCAGAGCCCCGAAGAACTTGCGCCAAAGTAAGCTCCGGTGGCGACAGCGTCACCGCAAGCGCTTCGCTCGGCAGCGCGCCCGGACGCCAGACGCTCGGTTCACGTACGTAGACGTGCAATCCGACTGATGACATGGATTGAAGCGTCGTCACGGAACGTGCGCGGTGGGTAGCTAACGTCGTCAGCGTGACCGCATGGGCGCCCAGGCCAAGGCCCGCAAGCTCCAGCACGAAGGGCTCCGCTCCTGGGCACGGGAACTCGCGCGCTGGCTCCTGGTCGACCACGATGCGAAGCGCGTCGAACTCGTGGTCGCGCTCTACCCGCCACAGCAAGACATCCCCAACGACGTACTCGGCGAACCCATCTTCCCGCCACAAGCGTGGAAGGATCCCCCAGGGGCGGATGGTGGTCCGTTTCGCGACTGCGAGCCCTAGCGCGCTGAGCGCTTCGGACTCCGCCTCGGGAATGACATCTGGAAGGTTTAGCTCGGCAAGTCGAAGCCCGCCACACGTCCGGGGTAGGGGCACGCCGGGAAGACGTTGCGCGGGATCTTGCGTACCCAGCAGATACCGGTTGCCTGGAATCACGGCGGCGACGGATTGGAGCCAGGCATCACCGTCAGCACGCACCTTAAAGAGCCAAAGCGGTCGTGAAGCCGGAACACAGTCCTTCGTCAGCACGATGGCATCTGAATCCTCGGTGGGCAGGAAGGTCAGGAGAGGCACGCCAGGCGGCGGCAAGTGGGACATAGGGTGATGTCTTGGGTCCGCACGCAGCAGGTCTTTCGCCAGGAAAGCCTGGTTCGGATTACCCGCCACGCTGAAGCGCAGTCGCTGGAGGGAGCGAGCCAATTGCGGAGCGTCGGCCACCAACCCAATGGCCGACCCGGGCCGTACATGCATCGACCACTTCCCCGCGTCGTTGTGCAGCACGACATCGGGGCTGAAGCGCGGACGGACCGGTGTCGCCGGTGTTGGACGCGCTACAGGCGCAGCCAGCCGGGCCTTGGGTTGGCACACATTGCGGGCGTCACGCAGCCAGGTTCGCGCTTCGGTATGCGATTCCACATCCTGGACAATGCGAACGAGTGCATGGTCCGCGATGGCTTGCTCACGAACACTGCGTTGCAGCAGCAAGCGAACCAGCGTGCCAACAAAGGCGGGACGCTGCAGCAAACGTTCGAATCGGTCGCCGCGCGGAACCCATCGGTCGGCAACCACGTTACCTAGATCTTCATCGCTGCGCTCATCGATCCCGAACAGTGCGTGCCGCGCATTGTGGATGGCGCGGCTCAGCTGGACCTGGAGATCGCTCGGCAAAATCGCGTGCGTAATAGGCCACGCAATGAGTCGGAACTGGGCCGCCCACGGGCCTTCCGGGTACGCCCCACCGAACTCCTTCGCGAAACGCTTGAACCACGACGCTAGGCGTTCGCGGTCGGCGTAAATCCAGTTCGGAATCCGGTCTTCCAGTCGGGGCCAGTAATCGGATCCACTGAACGAGTAGCCGACTTCCGTGGCGAACACCAACCACGCCAGCCAGTGCTCCGCCATCGGCGAATGGGCTTTGCAAGCACATTGCAACAGCCGAGTGAGTTCAGCACGCTCCGGCGTGGTAAGCGGGTGCTCCAGGACGTATACGGCGCCTTGCGTCCTGTGATCTCGGCCAGCCTTCAGGTGTTCGAAGTGCGCCCGAAGGCGGTCACTGATTTCTTCCAGGGAAGTCATGCGGTGGAAAGCGCTGTGCATTTGCTCAATGGATCGTGGGCAGGGAAGTCCAAGCTAGAGGCTCCGTGCAGTACCTGGTGCTCCCGCCGACCCAGTGTTTGTAGCAAATGGAATACTTCGGCGCGCCTTACATATAGGCTCTCAATTCGCAACGCTTTTTGTAGCACTTTCCGCCATCCTATGCAGCGTAGACTGCCGTCAGTAGTTCGTCTGCGCAACAGTCAAATGAGAAAATGCACAGCACGCCGCGAAGCACTGCTCGGGGGAATGCACTCAACGCGGGGTTCAGCAGGGATAACAACTTTCTTTTCCCTCGCGATTTCGAAGCAAACGGATGCGTGATCGGCCGCTTCCGGTCGAAAGCAGTCATTCCGGAAACAGCTTTTCCTGCACCTCGGCGGCGGGCCTGGAGACATTCAATGATTCGAGCAGGCCGGATCGACCAGACTGGATGCTGTTGCCAACGGCGCAGGCTTGCAGCGACACGGCGGCGAGCAGCAGTACGCCACCTATGGACGATGAGACCGACATGGTGATCCTCCCAATCACGGTCGTGTTCCGATCTGGCACCCTATCTCCGAGTTGCCGGCGCCGTAAATCGGAAAATTCCGATCCGCCTGGATCGTGACAATTGTTGACGATCGACTGCCCGGTCCCAGTCCGCGGCGTTGCGCAGATCAGGAGGCGGCGCCGCCACCAGCCACGACGCGGGTTCGGGACACGGCCAGCCGGCGTTAACCCAGGTCTTGAAGACGGCGACGAAGCGCTCGTGTGGCACCGGTACCGGCGCGCGGTTGCCGCCCCCAGCCCCACAGCACCAGCTTGTCCTCGGCGATGTGATGGATCAGTTCGGCGAAGTCGCGGTCGCCGTTGCGCTGCCTGTCCTTGATCATCTCGCTCAGCTCCGCCGTCGGCAGGTCGATCCAGGCCATCTTCCGGTCCGGCGGCGGCAGCTGCCAGTGCGGCGCGCCGGGCGGCGCCTGCGGGCCGTAGCTGTCCGGTGGATTGGCTTCGGCGTGGCAGGCGGCGCAGGGCAGGCCGGGCGTGCCGGCGCCTTCCGGGCCGCACACCACGCTTATCGTGTGCGGGGCCTGCGCGTCGAACCGCAGCAGCGATTCGCCGGGGATATGGCAGTTGCTGCAGCGCGGATGCTGGAACAACTGTTCCACCGTGGCGAAGGCGAGCAAGGCTTCGGCGTGCTGTTCGGGGCTGACGCGCGGACCGCAGGCGGCGAGCAGGAGCGGGACGAGGCAGAGCGGCAGGCAGCGCATCGGTGGTTTCCTCAACCCGCGGGCGCGCTACCGGCGGCGGGGGCAGCGGCGAGCCGCAGCGGCAGTTCGCGCAGGCACTGCCCGGTCAGCGCGAACACGGCGTTGGCCACGGCCGGCGCGCCGGGTTCGCCAGCGCCGCCCATCTTTTCAGTGCTCGGCACGTTATGGACTTCCACTAACGGCATCTGCTGCAGGCGCAGGACGCGGTAGTCGTGGTAGTTCGATTCCCGCACCCGACTTTCGCGCAGGGTCAGGGTCGAATGCAGCGCGGCGTCTGTCAGAACCATCCGATCACGCGCTGCACCACGCTTGCCATCGCCGGAAGCTACGCGTTCCACACGTTTTCCTCCGGTGGCGCTACGGTACCCGGAACGCCGGCCACTACCGGAGACCGCGGCGATGGACCTGAAGAGCGGCTACCCGTTCTGGGCCGTGAAGAACGGCCTGATGCATGCGTTTCCGAAGCTGGCGGCGGACGCGCGCTGCGAGGTGCTGGTGATCGGCGGCGGCATCACCGGCGCGCTGATCGCCGACGAGCTGGCCGGCGTCGGCCACGAGGTGATGGTGCTGGAACAGCGCGACGTCGGCTGGGGCAGCACCGCCGCCAGCACGGCGCTGCTGCAGTACGAGATCGACACCCACCTGACCGACCTGGCCAGGCAATACGGCGAGGCGCCGGCGGTGCTGGCCTATCGCGCCTGCGCCGAGGCGATCCCGATGCTGCAGGCGGTGGCGCGGCCGTTCCGCGATGTCGATTTTGGTCGGATGCGCAGCCTGTACTACGCCAGCCGCCGCCGCGACCGGCGCGCGTTGGCGGCGGAATTCGCGCTGCGCCAGCGGCATGGCTTCGACGTCGAATGGCTGGACCGCGACAGTGTGCGCGAGCGCTACGGCTTTGCCGCGCCCGGCGCGATCCTGAGCGGACTGGCGGCACGCGTGGACCCCTACCGGCTGGCGTACCGGCTGTTCGCGCGCCTGCAACGGCGCGGCGCGCGCATCCACGACCGCACCGTCGTCGACACGGTGACCGCCCGCGATCGCGACGTGCTCACACGCACCACGGACGGGTTCGCCGTCCGCGCCGGCCACCTGGTGGTCGCCGCCGGCTATGCCTCGCAGAAATGGCTGTCGCGGCCGGTGGCGGTCAACCGCAGCAGCTACGCCTTCATCACCGATCCGATCGAGGAGCCGGCGCTGGGCCCGCTGGCCGACACCATGCTGTGGGAATCGGCGCGACCGTATCTCTACCTGCGCCGCACCGGCGATGGCCGGCTGCTGGTCGGCGGCGAGGACGATGCCGTCGACATCCCGGCGCGCCGCGACCGGCGCGTAGAGGCGAAGTCGCGGCGGCTCGTCCGCCAGGTGCGGCGCCTGTACCCGGACCTGCCGTTGACGCCGGCCTTCGCCTGGGCCGGCACCTTCGCCGAGACCCGCGACGGCCTGCCCTGGTTCGGGCCGCATCCGGAGCACGGCGGGCGCGTGCACTTCGCCATGGCCTACGGCGGCAACGGCATCACCTACTCGATGATCGGCGCCGGCCTGATCCGTGCCGGCATCGAGCGGCGCAGGCATCCGCTGGCGGCGCTGTTCTCGTTCGCGCGCAAGGCTGGCTGAGCCCGCCCGCGTCTTCCGGACCGGACCGGTCCGGAACACGCCTCAAGGTGCGAACGCCAAGACGCGCTGTTCAACGCACGGCGCGGACCGCGACGGCGTCATCGCCGGCCAGGAGCAGCAACGCGCCGTCGTCGGCGATGTCGAAGCGGCTGACCGTGGCCAGCGCCTCGTGCAGGCGGTGTTCCTGGTCCATCAACGCCTGCTCGCAGGCCATCAGCGTGCCGGCGATGGGACCCAGGCGCAGCCCTTCGCCGTCGAGTGTGTAGCCGCTGGTGTAGCGGTTGCAGGAACCGGCGCCGCCGACGCGGCTGTTGTCGTCGAAGGCGATGTCGACCTTGCTGTCGGGGATGGTCGCCTCGCTGCCGATGGCCTCGATGCGCCAGGCCGGACCGGTGAGCAGATCGCGCGGCTCGCCGGCGCAGCCGGACAGCGATTCGCCGTCGAGTTCCAGCGTGGCGCGATCTGGATACACCATGCCGCTCATGCTGTCGTGGCAGGGACCGGGGCTTGTGGCCAGCGTCACGCGGTAGCCTTCGATGGCGGGCTCCCAGGATCGGCTGCCGTCGGCTTCCGGCGCGATGTCGGGCACCGGCCCGGAAACCTGCAGTTCGCCGTAGCGGGCATCCAGGGTGAACTGGTTGCCGTCGATGCTGGCCAGCCAGCCCGGCTCGTTGCCGCGCGCGCGGTAGACGGAGGCCGCAGCCGGAGCCGGCTCGTCGGCTGCCTGTCCGGATGGTTGCGCCGGCGCGGTGTCGCCGGCGCCCGGCGATGACGATGCCTCGGGCGGCGACTCGGGCGGCGGCGCCGACGGCTGACAGGCGGTCAGGACGACGGCCGCGACGGCGCATGCGGCCGTAGCGAACAGAATGGGCAGGACGACGTTCCGGCGCATGGCGTGCTCCTCACCGACAGTGGCTCGATCCGGCGACACCAATGCCGCCGGTTGGCACCAGTCTAGCCCGGGGCGCCGGCACCGGCTCAGCCTGCCCCGCACACTCATACTTGTTTTTCAAAAACAAGTATGAAATAGTCAGATGCCGATCCAACCAACGGATTTTACTAAGGTATTCGCTATGAAGCTGCCAGTAGAACCGACCCCGTTCGAGGCGCTTTTCCAGGCCACGCTTGCGCAGGGACCGGCGTTGGTCGACCAGGTACTCGGGCTGTCATCCGAAGTCGACGACCGCGGACGCTATCTGCACTGGGACAGGCTGCGCCATCTCCCGGCGCCGGCGGGCATGACGCCG
>JAMHVM010000090.1:0-2426 GCA_035911475.1 Lysobacterales bacterium
CCCGACAACCGCCTCTTTACCGTCCGCCCCGAACCCGGCGCCGGCTACTTGGTCGAGACCGACCCGCGCTTCACCGACAGGCGCACCTGGCTGGATTCCAGCTACATGCTCAGTGCCCTGTCCGTGGACGCGGCCACCATCCACAAGCGCCTGGGCGACGGCTTCTACGAGCAGCAACGTGTCCGTGAGCAAGTCGCCCAGCTCACCGGCCGACGCTTCCTCGACGGCTACGCCAACGACGAAGCCCAATACCAGGATCTGATGCGCGCCGGCCTCGCCTACGCCAAGGCCTGGAACCTGATCCCCGGCGTGGCCCTGAGCGCCGCCCAGATGGCCCAGTTGACCACCGACATCGTGTGGCTCATCGACACCCCCGTGACGCTTGCCGACGGCAGCGTCCAGCATGTCCTCGCGCCGCAGGTCTACGTCCGCGTCCGGGACGGCGACATCGATGGAAGTGGCGCGTTGCTGTCCGGCAACAGTCTCAACCTGAACCTGGGCGACACCCTGCTCAACAGCGGCACCGTGGCCGGCCGCCAATGGGTCGACCTGTCCGCCGATACCCTCACCAACCTCGGCGGCCGGATCAGCGGCAACAAGGTCGCCCTGAATGCGCTCCTCGACATCACCAACCTCGGCGGTCGCATGGAGGCGATGCAAGCCCTCGAACTGTCCGCCGGCCGCGACATCCGCGTTGCCAGTACTACCCGTTCGAGTACGTCTGAACAAGGCAGCCAGACGCAGCGCGACCGGCTCGCCGGCCTCTACGTCAGCGGCGGCAGTCTGACGGTCCAGGCTGGCCGCGACATCCAGTTCGACGCCGCTGAACTCATCAACAGCGCTCCCACCGCTGCCGGCCCCACCACACTTGCCGCCGGGCGCGACCTCAATCTGGGCACCGTCACCGAAAGCGCCGAGCAGCGCATTGTCTGGGACGGCAAGAACCGGCGCAGCGAGGCCGGTACGACGGAGATCGGCAGCACCATCCGCACCCAGGGTGATCTCCAGTTGATTGCCGGCCAGGATCTGAGCCTGCGTGCCGCCAACCTCACCAGCCAGGCGGGCGTCCTCCAGGCTCTGGCCGGGCGCGATCTCACCCTCGCCGCCGGCCAGGCCACGGCTCGGCTCGACGAAGCCCACCAACACCAGGAACAGGGCTTCCTGAAGAAAACCACCATCACCACTCGCGATACGCTTGATCAGAGCACCGCCCTGGCCACCACCTTGTCGGGCAACACCACCAGCGTGGCAGCCAACCAGAATGTGCGCATCCAGGGCAGTAACGTGGTCAGCAGCCAGGGCACGCAGGTGCTGACCGGGCGGGATCTGAGCATTGAAGCCGTCACCGACACGCGCCATGAAACGCATGCCTACACGGAGAAGCAATCCGGCCTCTTCAGTGGTGGCGGTTTCGGTATCACGATCGGCACCCAGCAGCAAAAGACCGACCAGGACATGCAGGGTGGCACCGCCGCCGCCTCCACCATCGGCAGCACGGCCGGCAACGTGCTGCTGCAGGCCGGCCAGGCCTACACACAGACCGGTAGCGACACGCTGGCGCCCCAGGGCAGCATCGACATCGTTGCGCCACAGGTTGATATCGTCGCGGCACGCGAAGTCCGGCGTAGCCAAACGAACACGCAATTCACCCAAAGCGGTCTCACCCTGGCGCTGAGCAGCCCGCTGATCAGCGCCGTCCAGACGGCCGTGCAGATGAAAGACTCAGCGAGCCAGACCACCGACAGCCGCATGCAGGCGCTAGCGGCAGCCAATACCGGGATGGCGGCCTACAACGCGGCGACGGCGGTTCAGGAGAGCGGTGCAAGCAGCGGCATCAACCTCACCCTCAGCCTCGGTGCCAGCCGGAGCCGGAGCCAGGTCGTCCAGAACAGCGACAGCGGGCGCGGCAGCACCGTCTCAGCGGGCGGAGACGTGGCCATCGCCGCCACCGGCGCAAAGGCCGGCAGCGATCTGACCGTCCAGGGCAGCACGCTCCAGGCCGGCAACGACATCCGCCTCGCCGCCGACAACGCCATCCAGCTACTGGCCGGCAAAAACACCGCCGACCAGCAATCAACCAACAACAGCGTGAGCGGCGCGGTCGGCATCAACATCGGCAGCCGTGGTCTCGGCGTCACCCTCAGTGCCAGCGCCGCCCGCGGCAAGGCCGACGGAAACGACGTGACCTACGCCAATAGCCATGTTGAGGCGGGCCGGCAGCTCATCCTGCAATCGGGCGGCGACACCACGCTCAAGGGAGCGCTCGCCAAGGCGGAACAGATCACCGCCGAAGTTAGTGGCCATCTGGCCATCGACAGCCTGCAGGACACCAGCACCTTCAAGAGCCGCCAGCAGAGCCTTGGCGGCAGTGTGACGGTCGGCGCGGGCGCCTCGGGCAGCCTCAGCTTCAGCCAGAGCAAGATCGA
>JAMHVM010000091.1:0-9728 GCA_035911475.1 Lysobacterales bacterium
CGCAGCCGATTTCAAGAATCTTGGCATTCGGCCGGCCGAATACGGCGTTCAGGTCGATGGCTTCCGGACGATATTCGATGCCGATCTTCGGCATCATCTCGGCCAGATAGCGCTGCTGGGCCTCAGACATCCGGCCGGCGCGGCGGACGAAGCTCTTGATATGGCCGTGGCCCTCACGGCCTTCTTCGTAGACGCCGTCGGCAGCCGATTCGATCAACGGGGCGCCGCTCATGAGCCGATCAATCCGGAAGTTGGCGACGACGGGTCGGCCGAGTACAGTTTGCGCGGCATGCGGCCGGCAAGGAAAGCCTCGCGGCCGGATTCGACGCCCTTCTTCATGGCGCTGGCCATCAGCACCGGGTCGCGGGCATGGGCGATGGCGGTGTTCATCAGCACGCCGTCGCAGCCCAGTTCCATGGCGATGGCGGCGTCCGAGGCGGTGCCGACGCCGGCGTCGACGATGATCGGCACCTTGGCATTGTCGATGATCTCCAGCAGATTCCAGCGGTTCTGGATACCCAGACCGGAACCGATCGGCGCCGCCAGCGGCATCACCGCGATCGCGCCCAGTTCCTCGTAGCGACGGGCCAGCACCGGATCGTCACTGCAGTAGACCATCACCTGGAAGCCGTCGCGGACCAGCGTCTCGGTGGCCTTCACCGTCTCGATCACATCCGGGTACAAGGTGGTTTTGTCACCCAGCACCTCCAGCTTGACCAGGCTGTGGCCGTCGAGCAGCTCGCGCGCCAGTTGCAGGGTGCGCACGGCCTCGTCGGCGCTGTAGCAGCCGGCGGTGTTGGGCAAGATGGTGTAGCGCTCGGGCGGCAGCACATCCAGCAGATTGGGCTGCGACGGATCCTGGCCGATGTTGCTGCGCCGGATCGCCACGGTGACGATCTCCGCCCCGGCCGCCTCGGTGGCGTCGCGGGTCTGGTCCAGATCGGCGTATTTGCCGGTGCCGGTGAGCAGCCGCGAGCGGTAGCGGCGACCGGCAATGACCAGATCGTCGGCGGTGTCGGAGCCAACCGGGTCCTGGCGGTCGCTCATCAGCCGCCTCCGATCGCGTGCACGATCTCGACCCGGTCGCCGGCATCCAGCGTGTGCGTGTCGTGCTGGCTGCGCGGCACGATGGCCCGGTTGACCTCGACCGCGACCCGCCGTTCGCCCATGCCGATGCGTTCCAGAAGCTGGGCGACGGTGAGCGCGCTGTCCACGCGCATCGCCTCGCCGTTGAGCACGATTTCCATCGCCATATTCTAGCCGGCATCGCGCACGATCGTCCGCCGAACCGTGTCGGTGTTCGTCGCACTGTTCACCTGTTGCCCGCGACGACGATGCCTGCTCTACCATAGCGCCGCCACCCTGGCCCCACCCACATTTCGGAGACTGGTCCATGTTCAAGGAGTTCAAGGAATTCGCCACCCGCGGCAACGTGCTCGACATGGCCGTGGGTATCATCATCGGCGCCGCATTCACCACCATCGTCAGCTCGCTGGTGGACGACATCCTGATGCCGCCGCTGGGCCTGGTCCTGGGGCAACTGGACTTCACCAACCTGTTCATCACCCTGGGCGGCGGCGAGTTCGCCTCGCTGGCAGCCGCGCGCGAAGCCGGCGCACCGGTGATCGCCTACGGCCTGTTCATCAACGCCGTGATCAAGTTCGTGCTGGTCGCCTTCGCGCTGTTCATGGTGATCAAGCAGTTCAACCGCTTCAAGAAGCAGGCCGAGGCCGCCCCGGCCGCGCCGCCGCGTCAGGAAGTGCTGCTGGAAGAGATCCGCGACGCCCTGCGGCGTCAGGCGTAACGGTGGTTGCCGGCCTGCGGCGGCGCTACCATGGCGTCGCTGCAGCGTCCGGGCGGGTGTAGTTCAATGGTAGAACTGTAGCTTCCCAAGCTACTAACGTGGGTTCGATTCCCATCACCCGCTCCATGTCTGCAAGCGAATTTCCGGCCTTTCAACCATGCGGCCGGTTGCCTCGCATCCGCCACGTCGCACCGACCTTCGAAACCGCCCACCCGCAGCCCCGGGAACACGTTCGTGACTGAATCACTGATCACGGTGGGCTGGCGCGAATGGCTGGCCTTGCCCGAGCTCGGCCTGCCGGCGATCAAGGCCAAGATCGACAGCGGCGCGCGCAGTTCGGCGCTGCATGTCGATCAGCTGGATCTGCTGCCGCAGGATGGCGAAGCCGACCGACTGGTCCGGTTCGTCCTGCGTCCGGGTGCCGACGCCGCGCCGGTCACGGTGCAGACCCCGGTGATCGACATACGCCCGGTCACCGATTCGGGTGGGCGCACCAGCCATCGGCCGTTCATCCGCACCCTGCTTTCCTTCGCCGGCCAGCAATGGCCGATTGAAATCAACCTGACTTCCCGCAGCAATATGCTGTTTCCGATGCTGCTTGGGCGCACGGCCATGGCCGGACGCCTGCGCATCGACCCGGCCGAGTCGTTCCTGCTCGGCGGCGATTCCGAGGCCCCATGAAGCTCGCCATCCTCTCGCGCAACAGCAAGCTGTACTCGACCCAGCGCCTGGTCGAAGCGGCGCGCGCGCGCGGCCATGTCGTGCGGGTGCTGGATCCGCTGCGCTGCTACATGCGCATCGGCCCCCAGCAGTTCCAGATGCACTACAAGGGCCGCGAACTGTCGGGCATCGACGCGGTGCTGCCGCGCATCGGCACCTCGATCAACAAGTACGGCACGGCGGTGCTGCGCCAGTTCGAGATGATGGGCGCCTACACGCCCAATCCCTCCGACGCCATCCTGCGCGCGCGCGACAAGCTGCGCGCGCACCAGTTGCTGGCGCGTCAGGGCATCGCCCTGCCGATCACCGTCTATGGCGACAACCCGGACGACACCGGCGACCTGCTCAACCTGCTCGGCGCTCCGCCGTATGTGGTCAAGCTGGTCGAGGGCGCGCAGGGCAACGGCGTGATCCTGGCCGAAAAGGCCAGCGCGGCGCGCAGCGTGGCCGAAGCCTTCCGTGGCCTGTACGCCAACTTCCTGGTGCAGGAGTTCATCAAGGAGGCCGGCGGCACCGACCTGCGCTGCCTGGTGGTCGGCGGCAAGGTGGTGGCAGCGATGCAGCGCCGTGCCGCACCGGGCGATTTCCGCGCCAACCTGCATCGCGGTGGCGAGGCCGATTCGGTGCAACTGAGCGAGGAAGAGGTCGCGATCGCCCTGCGCGCCTGCAAGGCGGTGGGATTGACCGTGGCGGGCGTCGATCTGCTGCGTTCCAACCGCGGCCCGCTGGTGCTGGAGGTCAACTCCACACCCGGTCTGGAAGGGATTGAACACGCCACCGGCATCGATGTTGCCGGCGCCATCATCGCCCACCTGGAGCAGCGGCTGCGTCGGCAGAGCGCTGGCGATCCGCGCAGGAAGCTGGCCGCGACCGGCCGAAAGACCACCAGGAAAGCCTCGGCCGCGCCGGGCCGGAATGCCCGTGACCGGAAGAAACCGGCTTGACGGTGTTGTTTTAACGTCGTTTTTCGTTTGGCTTAACCAAACCTTTACCGGCCGGGGCGTACACTTCGGCCATCGTAAGACTGCAGACACTCCAACGTCAGGGACGCGAGGCAGGTTACGGTAATCGGGGCAGTAACATTCAACCCGGAACCGGCAACGGTTCCGGGTTTTTCATGTCTGCAGCCTGCGCCTTTCAGTCGACCCAGCCGGCAACCATCACCCGCTTGTGATGCACCAGCTGCTCGTAGCCGTCGGCCGGCACCGGCAGTACCTCGACCCGGCTGAAGCCAACCCGCTGCATGATCCAGACCAGCGCCTCCAGGCTGGGCACCAGACAGATGCCGGTGGTCGAGGCTTCCGGACCGTGGGTCTCCTCGGTCTCGTCGATGATGGCGAAACTGCCCTTGATCGGACGCACGAAGCGGTAGCTGCCGTAGTCCATCCAGCCGCTCTGGCCGGGAGCGATCTGGGTCTCGACCAGACACAGGCGCCTGCACAGCGCGCGCGCCGTGCGCAGGGCACCGACCGGGTTCTCCAGGTGATAGATCAGGCCGAAGCACAGCACCAGATCGTGTTGTCCCAGCGCCGCCGTGTCGAGCGTGTAGACATCACCCTGTTCGACCGAGATCGCCGGCAACGACAGTGCCTGCGAAATCAGCCGCGCATCCGCTACATGTTCATCGCGCGCGTCGATGGCCTGGACCCGGCCGAAGCCCGACTGCGCCAGCTGCACCGAGAACCAGCCCTGGTGGCAGGCCAGATCGACCGCCGAGAGGCCGCCGCGATCGGCACCGAATGCCTGATCGAGCGCCTGCGCGAGCATGGCGCTGCGGGTGTGGTGGATGCTGTCCAGCACCCCGCCGTCGTAGGTCGGCGCGGTCTGGCCAGACGGCAGACGGAACGGGTAGAACCAGGTCTTGCCCAGTACCCGGGCCTCGATATCGGTCATTCGCGCAGCTTTCCCTGACGACAGGCCGGCCATTGTATCGGCCTGCGCCGGCTCGCCGCCCACAGATCCCGGCACCGGCGAGTGACCGATCCAGGCCCCGAATCGCCCACCGGCCGATCAGAGGCCGGGATCCGCGCGCCTCCCGTCGATCGCGCCAACGCGCTCGTCTGCGTGTACCGCAAACAAATGGCATGGCTGCCGCTGACTTGCGCTGGAAGCGGGCTGGGGCTAGCTTGCCGGGATGCGTGTACTCGTCATTGAAGACCACCGGGATATCGCTGCCAACATCGGCGACTTCCTGGAAGAACAGGGCAACGAGGTCGATTTCGCCGCCGACGGCGTGACCGGGCTGCATCTGGCCGTGAGCCAGGATTTCGACCTGATCGTGCTCGACCTTAACCTGCCCGGCATGGATGGCCTGGAAGTCTGCCGCCGGCTGCGCGAAGAGGCGCAGAAGAGCACGCCGGTGCTGATGCTGACCGCGCGCGACACGCTGGACCAGAAACTGGCCGGTTTCGAATCCGGCGCCGACGACTATCTGGTCAAGCCGTTCGCCCTGCAGGAACTGGGTGCGCGGATCAGCGCGCTGGCGCGTCGGCAGAAGCGGCCGGAAAGTCGCGTACTCACCGTCTCCGACCTGGAATACGACCTGGACACGCTGACCGTGCGTCGCGCCGGCAACACGCTGTCCGTGAATCCGACCGCGCTGAAGATCCTGCAGGTGCTGATGGAAGCCTCGCCGGCGGTGGTCACCCGCGGCGACATCGAAACCCGGGTCTGGGGCGAGGAACTGCCCGACAGCGACTCGCTGCGCGTGCACATCCACAGCCTGCGCCAGGTCATCGACAAGCCCTACGAAAAGCCCCTCATCCACACCCGTCATGGCATCGGCTACCGGATCGCGGACCCGGAAGCAGTTTCGGCGTAGGCTTCGCAGCCGCATCGTCATCGCGTTCGTCGTCTTCGGCACCCTGCTGACGACGGCTTTCGCACTGGCCGCGCTGTACCTGCGTGATCGGCTCGAAAGCGAGCTGATCAACGAGAACCTGCAGACCGAGGTCGACAACTTTGTCGCCTTCAAGCGCGAACACCCCGAGCCGGACGCCCAGTACGGATTCAACAACTACGTCGGCTTCATCTACGGCGCGCACCGGTTCGCCAATATCCCGCTGGAATGGCGCGAGCTGGACACCGGCATCCATGACATCGACGAAGTACAACCCGACGGCAAGTTGCGCCACTACAAGCTGGCGGTGCGGGATGACGGCGATATTCGGGCATTCCTGCGCTACGACGTCACCCGCGAGGAACTGAGCAAGCGCCAGTTGATCGGCGTGCTCGCCGGCGCGCTGGTGGTGTTTTCGATGATCGCCCTGCTGGTCGGCCTGTGGTCGTCACGCCGGGTGATGAAGCCGGTCACCAACCTGGTCCGCCGGGTCGAGGAGTTCGTCGACAGCAGCGATCCGCAGCCGCTGGCCCCGCACTTCGCCGACGACGAGGTCGGGCAGCTGGCGGCTGCGCTGGACGACCATGCCGCCCGCCTCACCGAAGTCGTGCGTCGCGATCGCGAGTTCAACGCTGATGTCAGCCATGAACTGCGCACGCCGTTGGCGGTGATCAAGGGCGCAGCCGAACTGATGCTGGCCGGAGAGCAGCCGCCGAAGATGCGCGAACGCACCCAGCGCATCGAACGCGCCGTGCGCCAGTGCTCGGACCTGATCACCGCGCTGCTGATGTTGTCGCGCAACGAGCGTGGTGTCGGCGACGGTGGCCGCACCGACATCGCCGCGCTGTGCGACCAGCTGATCGACGACAACACCAACATCATCCGCGGCAAGCCGATCACCATCGGACTGGAGATCGAGGCGCAGCCGAAGATCCTGGCGCCCGAAGCGGTGTTCGCCGTGGCCCTGGGCAACCTGATCAGCAACGCCTGCAAGTACACCCGCGAGGGCGAGATCATCGTGCGCGTGCTGGAAGACCGGGTCGAGGTGCTGGACACCGGCCCCGGCCTCAGCGACGAGGACGCCGCCCACGCCTTCGACCGCGGCTACCGCGGCAGCGCCGCCACCGGCGGCGGTGGCGGCATCGGTCTGGCCATCGTCGGCCGCCTGTGCCGGCTCTACGACTGGCGGGTCAGCCTGGTGCCGCGGCAACCGCACGGCGCGATCGCCACCCTGGTGTTCGGCCGCTGACGCAGACCGGGCGTCGATCCCCAGTGGATCGCGGCGACAGCCGCCTTTACGGCGCCACCTTGGACAACACGTCGATGTCTTTCGTGGGCGATCAGTCCTCGAAATCGTCGAAGAAGATGAGATCGGGATTCGGCACGTAGTCGACTTCGAAGGCACCGAGGTCGGCACGAGCGGCAGGACCGAGGCGGTTGGGCACTTCCGGATGATCGACACTGCCGTGGGCAATCAATGCCGGGTCCGCCAGTTCGCTGTCCAGCAGCTGGCTGGTGTCGCAGGCATCGATGGCGATGTCGCGACCGGCCGGCCGGTAGTCGTAGTTGGCGCGCGACACGAAGGCGTACGGTGCGCTGCGTGTGATCGCTCGCGTACCGGCGTTGTAGGTCGACGGTGCCATCAGGCAGTCGGCATCGATCGACGCCGGCGAGAACGCGATCGGAATCGCTCCGAATCGGGGCTCGATGATCGTCGAGCGCAACACCATCGGCGGCAACAGCCCTCCCGGATCGATTTCCGGGGGCGGATTGGATGCCCAGGCGGTCAACGTGTTGTCGGCAAGGGTCAAGTGCTGCAGGTGCATCTGGTTGGGCCCGGCGCCCAGATCCAGCGTGGCGCAATGCGCGCTCGGAACCGGGCCGCTGCACTGGTTGCCGGCAATCACCATCGAATCCAGCCAGATCCGGTTCACCGGGCTGGGCACGTTGGCGATGTTGCCGGTGTCGATGGCTGCCCCGCCGCCTTCGGTGCTGCGGTTGCCGGCCATCAGCATCTGCCCGAGGCGCAGTTGCCCGTGCATCACCATCACACCACCGCCGCGACGGGCAACGTTGCCGGTGACCCGGTTGCAACCGTACTGGCCGTCGCAGTTCTTCAACCACCACGGCAGCACGCTGTGCCGGCGATGCATCTGCGCCGAGGCACCCCAACCCAGCTGATTGCCATAGAGATGGATGCCGCCACCGGCGCCGCCGGCGCTGTTGTCGCGGATCGTCGCCTCCATCGCGCTGAAGCTGGCGGTGCCGTACAAGGCCATGCCACCGCCATCGCCGGTGGCGGTGTTGTTGGCGAGCAGGAAACCGCTGGGCGTGGGCATCGGCACATCCGGATCACCGCTGAGCCAGGTGACCTCGACCGTGGATTGGGTGCTGGCGCCGCCGATGGCGAAAATGCCGCCGCCGGAGTTCTCCCACCAGTTGGCGCTGGCGTTGGCCGCGTTGTGGATCACCGAGACCCGGTCGTTCTCCATGCGCAGGGTCGCGCGTTCGCCGACATAGATGCCGCCGCCGAGCATGGCGTCGTTGTATTCGATCCGCGAGCCGGTGCTGCCGGCGTAGATCACCAGCACCGAATTGCCGGTGACCGCCAGCGCACCGCCCAGACGAGCCCGGTTGTGCATGGCGCGCACACCGCGCAGGATCGCCACCCCGCCGTTGAGCCAGACCGCGCCGCCGACCGCGAAGTCCCCGTTGGCGATGCCGTGACGACCGCCGTTGGTGATCGCCAGCTGTTGCAGTTCCACGTTGCGGCCATTGCCGATATAGAACACCGAATCATGACCGTTGCCGACGATCAGCGACTGCGCACTGGCGCCGGGAGCCAGCACGCCACAGGCCGTGTAGCCGCCGGCGATCAGCACGTCGGTGTGCTCGATGTAGAACGCCGCGTTGGTGGTCTGCACGTCGATGGTCAGGCGGATCTCGTCCCGCCCAGGACCGTTGGCTACGGCGGCGGCAAGCGCAGCCGCCAGGGTCGGGTGGGTGCAATGCACATCCGAGCCCACGCGGAACACGTCGGCCTGGGCCATCAACGCGTGGCCGAGGGCCAGCAAGAGCAGCAGCGAACGAAAGCGCAGAAACATCGGGGCGGGAATCCAGGCTGGGTCTGGACCCGATAACGCGAATACGCGGGCAATCCTGCAATCGCCGACCTGCTGGCCGGAGCGCGGC
Organism: Lysobacterales bacterium; assembly: GCA_035911475.1. Taxonomy (GTDB): domain Bacteria; phylum Pseudomonadota; class Gammaproteobacteria; order Xanthomonadales; family UBA2363; genus Pseudofulvimonas. The sequence goes on from JAMHVM010000091.1 coordinate 8,556, forward strand.
GATGCGCCAAGGAATGGCATCGACCGTGCTGGTCGATGCCATCGCAACCCACGCTGACGCGGCCGGTGATCAACCGGCCACTGACGGGGAATCGCGCAACCCGAAAACCCGGGCGCGCGGTTACTTTCGCCTAGTAGCGATCAGGCGTATTCCAGCCAGTTGTCCGGATCCGGCGTGCTGCCGTCGAACAGGCCGAAGAACAGCTTCTGCAGCTGGCCCGTGATCGGGCCCGGCTTGCCGTCGCCTACCGGTCGGCCGTCGACGCTGCGGATCGGCGTGATCTCGGCGGCCGTACCGCACATGAAGATCTCGTCGCACAGGTACAGGTACTCGCGCGGCAGGTCGCGCTCGACCACCTTGAGACCGGCATTCTGGGCGAGACGGATGATCGTGTTGCGGGTGATCCCGTTGAGCAGCGCCGCTGAAACCGGCGTGGTGTGCAGCTCACCGTCGAACACCAGGAACAGGTTCTCGCCGGCGCCTTCCGAGAGCAGGCCGGTCGAGGCCAGCGCGATGCCCTCGCCGAAACCGAGCCGGCGCGCTTCGCGCGCGATCATCTGGCCGGACAGGTAGTTGCCGCCCGCCTTTGCGCCAGTGGGAATGGTGTTCGGCGCCATGCGCTGCCAGCTCGAGACGCAGGCGTCGATGCCCTTCTCAAGCACACCGGGGCCCAGGTACGGCCCCATGTTCCAGGTGGCGATGGCGACGTCGATCGGTGTCTCGGCACTGAGCCCGAAGCCGCCCAGGCCGCGGTAGGCCACCGGGCGCAGGTAGCCGCCACGCAAGCTGTTGGCAGCCAGGGTGGCGAAGCAGGCGGCGTGCAGTGTCTGCAGATCGTAGGGAATCTGCATCTCGTAGATCTTGGCCGAGTGGTACAGGCGCTTGAGGTGATCGGTGAGTCGGAAGATCGCCGGGCCCTTCGGGGTCTCGTAGCTGCGGATGCCTTCGAATACCGAAGACCCGTAGTGCAGCACATGCGCCATGACGTGCACGGTCGCTTCGGCCCAGGGCACGATCTGCCCGTTCATCCAGACCTTTTCCGGGTACTTGTTGCCGCTCATCGACACGCCTCTGAAGTGGCTTGAAAAAGAGGCGCATTATGACGGCCCGGGCGACGACGCGCATTCGCCGACAAGCCCCGGAGATGCTGTTGTGCGGCGGCCACACCCGAAA
>JAMHVM010000092.1:0-1322 GCA_035911475.1 Lysobacterales bacterium
AGCCGCGCCACGCCCAACCATGTCGGCGGCCTGTTGCAGTTCCGCCTGCCCGAGCGCGCGCCGAAGGATTACCTGCGCAAGCTGATGGCCGGGTTTCGCAATCACCGCGAGTTCGCGCCGCCGTGGAACCGGCGCCTCAAGTACGCCTTCAACAAGAATCCGCTGCCGGTCTGGATCGAGGACGACGAAATCGACCTCGAATACCACGTGCGCCACGCCGCCCTGCCCTGGCCGGGGGGCGAGCGCGAACTCGGCGAACTGGTCGGCCGCCTGCAGAGTACGCCGCTGGATCTGAGCCGACCGCCCTGGGAATGCACCATCATCGAGGGGCTCGAGGGCGGCCGCTTCGCGCTTTTCGTCAAGATCCACCACTCGCTGATCGATGGCATCAGCGGCATGAAGCTGTTGCAACTTGCGATGTCGCCGGATCGCGAGAAGAGCCGCAAGCTGCCGCCGTTCTGGGCCTCCGGCCTGCCCCGTGCCACACGCTCCGGCGTGGCCAACCCCCTGCCTACCGTGGCCAATGCCCTGGCCCTGGCGGTCGAGGCCCTGCGCGGCCAGGCCAGGACGGTGCCGCAACTCGCGCTCGCCTTCGGCAAGATGCTCAAGGGCCTCGGCACCGGCGAAGGCATGATCGTGCCCTTCACCTCGCCGCGCTCGGTGCTCAACGGCCGCGTGCGCGAAAAGCGCCGCTTCGCCACCCAGCAGTTCTCGATGGAGCGCCTGCGCACGCTGGCCAAGGCGGCGGAATGCACCCTCAACGATATCGTGCTGGCGATCTGCGGCGGCGCCCTGCGCCGCTTCCTCGAAGAGCGCGACGGCCTGCCGGAACAATCGCTGACCACCGGCATTCCGGTGTCGGTGCGCCCGGCCGACGATCAGGGCAGCGGCAACGCGATCACCTTCATCATCGCCACGCTGGGCACCGACATCGCGGATGCGCGCGAGCGCCTCGGCGCAATCCGCGAATCGGTGCGCCGGGCCAAGGAGCACGTGCAGAGCCTGCCCAGGCGGGCCATGCTGCAATACACGGTGCTGCTCATGGCGCCCACCATCCTCACCCTGTTGACGGGCATCGGCGGGCGCACGCGGCCGATGTTCAACATCACGATTTCCAATGTGCCGGGACCGGACAAGCCGCTGTATTTCCGCGGTGCGGAACTGGTGGCCATCTATCCGGCCTCGATCGTGACCCACGGCCAGGCGCTCAACATCACCTGCGAGAGCTACGCCGGGGCCATGAACTTCGGCTTCACCGGCTGCCACTCGTCGCTGCCGAGCATGCAGCGGCTGGCGGTGTATGCGTCGGACGCGCTGGAGGA
>JAMHVM010000093.1:0-1356 GCA_035911475.1 Lysobacterales bacterium
CAGCTCGACGGGCTCTAGCACCGCCACCGGCGTCACGGCCCCGGTGCGACCGATATTGACTTCTATGTTAATAAGCCGCGTGGTCGCCTGCTGCGCCGGGAACTTGTAGGCAATCGCCCAGCGCGGCGCGCGCGCGGTAAAGCCCAGCGCCTCACGCTGCTGCAGCGAGTCCACCTTGACCACCAGCCCGTCGATGTCAAAGCCGACGCTGACGCGACGCGCTTGCCACTTCTCGACCTGCTCCAGCAGCGGCGCCAGCCCGTCCACCGCCAAGATCTGCGGATATACCGGCAGCCCCAGCGCCCGCAGATAGGCAAGCAAGCCTTGATGAGACGTGACGCCGGGCACCTCGCCGACCACTTCGTACAGGAGGATCTTCAACGGTCGCTGCGCAACCGCGCGCGGGTCTAGCTGCTTGAGCGTCCCACCGGCGGCATTGCGCGGATTTTTGAACGGCTCCTCACCCGCCGCCAAGCGCTCGGCGTTGAGCTTGTCAAAGCCGGCGCGGTCCATGTAAATCTCGCCGCGCACCGTCAGATCCACCGGCTGCTTGAGCTTGAGCGGCAGCGTCAAAATGGTGCGCAGGTTCTGGGTCACATCCTCGCCAGTGGTGCCGTCGCCGCGCGTGCTGCCGAGGGTAAATAGGCCCGCGGTGTAACAGAGCTCGATGCCGATGCCGTCGATCTTGGGCTCTAGGACGTAGACCGGTGGCTTGCTGTCGCCCGCAGCGATCAGGCCGCGCAGCGCCCTCTCGCAGAACTCGCGCAGATCGGACTCGCTGTAGGTGTTGTCCAGCGACAGCATCGGCACCGCGCGCTCGACTTTGCGAAACGCCGACAGCGGCACATGACCGACCCGACGCGACGGCGAGTGCGCCACCACCCAGTCGGGATGCGCGGCCTCGGTGGCCTCTAGCTGCTTGCGTAGCAGGTCGTACTCGACATCGGCGATGCTGGGGTCGTTGTCGACGTAGTAGCGACGATCGTGTTCCTGCAACGAGTGCACAAGCTGCTCATACGCAGCAGCGGTCTCCAAGATGGCTGGCTTACTCACGGGCTCTCCAAAAAGTTCTGCGTCGGGCTGGTGCGACAAACCAAGCGGCGAGCAGCGGTGACTTGGGGCGAGGTGGACGGCGACCTGAAGCTAGCGCGGCGGCGGTGTCGCATCGTCATCTGATGGCAGCGCGGGCATCGGCTTACGCGCCACCAAGCATGCCGCGCGCACGGTCAGAGCAAGCGGCATCGGCATCGGTCGCTGCATCGGACTTACCAGCTGGGACTGACGAAGCAGCTGCTGCGCGCCGTCACCCTCGCCACGGCAGTACAGATCGATGGCGTCTTTAAGCTGGGCAAACGC
>JAMHVM010000094.1:0-1298 GCA_035911475.1 Lysobacterales bacterium
ACGGTGGTCAATGCCTGGCGGGCCAGCAGCTTGTAAAGGCCGAACGCGGACGCGGTGGTCGCCGCGGTTTGGCGGATCGTGCCGCCGACGAATTCCACGAGCGACCGTTTCGCCGGCGTCCTGCGGGGCGCCTTGGGCACACCTTCCCACAGGGCCCGGACGGTCTTGTCCGACGCGGTTGGCGCAAACCAGTTGGACACAACCTGCACGAAGGTACGCCCGTCGATGATGGCATGGTGGACCTTTCCGTAGAGGGCGACGCGGTTGTCCTCCAGACCGTCGATCACGTAGAGCTCCCACAACAATCCGGAGCGATCGATGCGGACTTCATGCAGGCGGCTGACCGTGGCGCACAGCTGATCCATGGAAGCTGGCGCGTCCAGCGTCAGCCGTTTGACGTGCTGGCGGGCGTCCGCCTGCTCATCGATCTCCAGCGTTGGAATGCCCAACGCCGAACTCCCCAGCCGGTAGTTGAACGGCGCACCCACAGGGCGTTTCAGCATGCGCTCCAGCAGCTTGTCGGCGAAATTGCCGCGAAAGTTTGCCGGCGGCGCAATGATGGCGAGGGGGCCGATGTTGTAGGGACGCTCGCCCGTTTCCAGCAGAAACATCGCGAGATCGATGACGGATAGGGCGGGCACAGTGTCTCCTGTTGACCGATGGACGCTTATTCTGGAATTCGGACGATGGCCCGGGCTACTTGTTTTTCTTCAGGTAGTTGGCCAGGTAGTTGAGCTCATCGATGCACCCCTTTTCGGTTTCTCCGACGACGAACTTCTCGATCACGCCACCGATCAAGGGCACCTTGACATGCCCCCGGTGCGTGATCCGGTAGACGCAGGTCTTGCCGGTTGCCTCCAGTTCGATGTCGGCGCTGACCGTGACCGGTTTGCCGACGATGGTCAGGGCATAGGTTGCCTGGCGGCGGTCGCCGTCGCCCGACCATTTTTCGACGATCTCGATGTCGCTATCCGGATTGAGGACCTTGGCAATGATGGCGTTCATGTCGCGGTGCACGCGCCGCTTCATCGTGACCTGCACGCCGCCACTCTTGCGGGCTGAACATTTCGCGCTCAGCTCGCCCAAGGCCAGGCTGCGCGCCTCGAGCCATTTCGGGTCGGTCAGGAGGCCGAACACGTGGTCGGCCGTTGCATTCAGTTTGACTTCCATGGGGGGGTCTCTCGATTGGGTTCTGCGCGTTATTTGGTCACGATCTGGAAGGTGCCCGGCGCCTTGTCGATCAGGCTGAAGAAGCGCACCAGGTCGATCTTGCTGCCGTCGATCTTGAGGTCGTCGCT
>JAMHVM010000095.1:0-1621 GCA_035911475.1 Lysobacterales bacterium
GCGCCGTTGCGGCCAGCAGGCTGTCGATCGCCGGCACAGGTCGCCCGGCCTTGGCCACCATGTGCCCCCAACGATCGGCCACGGCAGCGTCAACCGGCAGGATCCGCCCCGCGAAGAACGCCGGCAGCTCGGTTTCCAGCCAGTCGAGCAACCGCAGCCGGCGCTCGGTGTCGGCCAGCCCTTCAACACCCTTGCGCAGCTCGCCCAGCGTCAGCACGCTCAGGTACAGCGTGCCGGCTGGACGCTGCTCCACCCAGCTGACCACACCTGGATGGGGGATCCGACGTCGCAGCTCCGACAGGACGTTGGTGTCGAGCAGGTAGCTCACAGCGACAGGTCTCGCGTCAGGCTCGCATCGCGCTCGATCACCAGTTCCTCATCCAGTTCGGCCAGCGGTGAGGCCTGCATGAAGTCGAGCAGCGAAGCCTGCTGCCCAGACAGGCGCTGGTAGGCAGCGCGCGAAAGCACCACGGCCACCGATCGGCCATGCAAGGTGATGTCCTGCGGGCCCTCGACCTCGGCACGCTTGACCAGCTCGGACAAGCGCGCCTTCGCTTCCTGTATTTGCCATGTGTGCACAGTCACCTCCGGAACAAGAAAGTCTGACCAGACAGGTCAGATTTTAGGCGCTTTCCGGTGCGCCACAGGGCATTGGGCGACGCAGGCAGCGTCGACAGCCCGCATGGGCACCCTGATCGATTCGATTCGATTCGCCTTCGATGCGAAGACATGCTAATCTGGTCAGCATGACCATTTTTTCATCAACCTTCTCCTTGCGCGCTGAAGAGCGTGCTCCGGAATCCTGGCGCCTGCAGGACGCAAAGGCCCGGTTCAGCGAGGTGGTTCGCCTGGCGCATCAGGCCGGACCGCAGCGCGTCACCGTCCATGGTCGCCAGGCGGTGGTGGTGGTGGACGCTGCCGAATTCGATCGCCTGCAGGGTGACCAGACCGGCCGGGCGCTGATCGAGGCGCTGCAGGCCTCGCCGCACCGGGACGTCGAGGTCGAACCCACCCGGTCGGCGCCGATGCCGGTGCGCGCGGTCGAACTGTGAGCGGCTGGCTGATCGACACCAACGTGTTGTCCGAGCTGCGACGCCCGCGCCCGGATGCCCGCGTCGTCGAGTTCGTGGCAGCTCAGCCGCTGGAGAGTCTGTTCGTCAGCGAGGTGACCCTGGCCGAGATCCGCTTCGGCATCGAGTGCGTAGATGACGCCCTGCGCCGCCGCGAGCTGCACGAGTGGCTCGATGGCAGGGTGCGGCCGATGTTTCGCCAGCGCACGCTGCCCGTCTCGGAGGACGTGCTGCTGCGCTGGCGCCTGCTGGTCGAGCAGGGCCGCAAGGCGGGGCACACCTATTCGCAACCGGATCTGTTCATTGCCGCGACCGCGCTGCACCACGGCAAGACACTGGTGACGCGCAACACACCTGACTTTGTCCGAACGGGAGTTGCGTTGCTGGATCCTTGGGCAACCCCGGCTGATCGCTGATGTCGCAACAGACAGTCGGCACATCGGGTGGCGGTCAGGTTCGGCAACAGGGTGGCTGGCTCGAGCCCGCAGGCATCGAATCCAGTTTGCAACATCATGGCTAGCTAGCTATATTTGTTGAATCCCAATTTTTCG
>JAMHVM010000096.1:0-1234 GCA_035911475.1 Lysobacterales bacterium
GTTCGACGAGGCCGCGCAGCAGGACGGCCTGGTGCGGGTGATCGAAACCCTGCACGCGCGCTTTCCGGGCATCCAGCTCATCCAGAACCGGGGTTTCGAGATCGTGCCGCGCGTCAAGGACAAGATCCGCATGGTCGCGGCCGAGTCGCTGTTCCGCGGCTGGAACGCCAAGGCCCGGCGCTACGAGGAGGTGCGAGCGGCTGACCGCGAGTGGCTGCTGGGCCAGTTGCGCACCGTGCGCGAACGCGACGGCCTGCCCGTGCTGGCCATCGACTACGTGCCGCCGCACGATCGCGCCCTGACGCGCCAGACCGCCGCCGACATCGCCGCGCTGGGCTTCACCCCCTACGTCGCGGACGGGCTGCTGGAGACCACCGGTATCGGCCGCGTCGAACCCGTGCCGCGCCGGATTCTGGTGGTCTATGACGGCACGAGCATCCCGGCGCTCAACTACACCGAAGCGCATCGCTTCCTGCAGATGCCGCTCAACTACCTCGGCTACGTCGTGGACTACGCCGACGTCCGCGAAGGCACGCTGCCCGTGGTCAACAAGGACCGGTATGCAGGCGTCATCACCTGGTTCAACGGCTACGTCCCCGAGGACCGCGTCAGCCACCTGGGCCAATGGCTGCATGCCCGGCTGAACGACCGTATGCCTCTGCTGGTGCTCGGCGACTTCGGCTTCGAGCTGACGCCCGCGCTGTCCGAGCGCCTGGGCGTCACCCCCATGCCAGCCACCGGGACGCGGCGCATCGTGCGCTCCAGCCCGCTGCTGGGCTTCGAAGCCCAGCCGCAACCACTGAGCGGCCAGCACTTCGCGTTGAACAAGGGCTTCCAGCCCAAGGAAGACGCGGTCGAACCGCTGATTGAGCTGCAGGACGCAGACGGACAGGCTTACATCGGAGGTGCACTCATGCCCTGGGGCGGCTTCCTGGCCGACCCCTTCGTCACGGCCGAGGTCTATGGCACCGACTACACGAACTGGGTGATGGACCCGTTTCAGGTAGTCGCGCGCAGCCTACGCCTGCCCCCCCTGCCCGTGCCCGACGCGACCACCGAGAACGGCCGCCGCCTGCTGTTCGCCCACGTGGATGGCGACGGCTTCGCCTCGCGCGCGGAACTCTCCGGCAGCCCCCTGGCGGCCGACGTGATGCGCCGCGAGATCATCGAGAAGTACCCGCGCATCCCGCACGCCGTCTCGGTCATCGAGGCCGAGACGGCCCCGCACGGCCTG
>JAMHVM010000097.1:0-16312 GCA_035911475.1 Lysobacterales bacterium
ATGATCCGTCGCCAGCACCTGCAGAGCGCGCGCAAGCCGCTGATCGTGATGACACCCAAGTCGTTGCTGCGCTACAAGGCGTCAGTGTCGACGATGGACGACCTGGTCAACGGCGGGTTCCAGACCCTGATCCCGGACACCACGGCAGCCGACCCGAAGAAGGTCACGCGTGTGGTCGCCTGTTCCGGTCGTGTCTACTACGACCTGCTGGAAAAGGCCACAGAAGGCAAGCTCAAGAACGTCGCGCTGGTGCGCGTGGAGCAGCTGTATCCGTTCCCGCGCGAAGCACTGACCGCCGAGCTCAAGCGCTTCCCGGGTGCGAAGGAACTGGTCTGGTGTCAGGAAGAGCCGATGAACCAGGGCGCCTGGTACCAGATTCGCCACCATCTGGAGTTCTGCCTCAACCAGGCAGGTTCCTCTGCCAGCCTGCACTACGCCGGGCGCGGCCGTTCGCCGGCTCCTGCCTGCGGCCACTTCAACACCCATGTCCAGCAGCAGAATGCCCTGGTCGAACTCGCCCTCACCGGCAAGTTCAACGGCAACCTGTTCCTGGAATGATGCCGACCACGCATTTCCGTCACTGAGCCAACGTCCTGTCATTTTCCATCTGAGGTCACGCCTGTCATGAGTCTCGAAGTCAAAGTCCCGGTGCTGCCGGAATCGGTCGCCGACGCCACCATCGCCAGCTGGCACAAGAAGGCGGGCGACGCGGTCAAGCGCGACGAGAATCTGGTCGACCTGGAAACCGACAAGGTCGTGCTGGAAGTGCCGGCACCGGCCGACGGTGTGATCAAGGAGATCCTGCGTAACGAAGGCGATACCGTCACCGGCCAGGAAGTGATCGCGATCATCGAGGCTGGCGCCACCGCGGTGGCCGCCGAGCCGGCACCCAAGCAGGAAGCTGCTGCGCCGGCCAAGAGTGCGGCACCGGCCGCGCCGTCAACCAGCAAGGCAGCGGGTGAGCTTTCGCCGGCCGCGCAACGCGCCGCCGCGCAGAACAATGTCGATCCTGCTTCGGTTGAGGGCACCGGGCGTGGTGGCCGCGTGATCAAGGAAGATGTCGAACGCACGGCGGCCCAGCCGCGTCCGGCAGCGACCGTTGCCGCGGCACCTGCTGCAGCCGGCCGTGGCGAACGTCGCGTTCCCATGACGCGCATGCGTACCCGCATCGCCGAACGCATGATGGAATCGAAGAACTCCATCGCCATGCTGACCTCGTTCAACGAGGTCAACCTGGCCGCCGTGTCGAAGATGCGCAAGGAACAGGGCGAAGCTTTCGAGAAGGCGCACGGCGTCCGTCTGGGCTTCATGAGCTTCTTCGTCAAGGCAGCCGCTGAGGCGCTGAAGCGCCATCCGGTGGTCAACGCTTCGACCGAAGGCAACGACATCCTGTACCACGACTACGCCGACATCTCGATCGCGGTTTCGACCGATCGCGGCCTTGTCACCCCGGTGCTGCGCGATGCCGACACGCTGGGCTTCGCGCAGATCGAGAAGGCGATCTCCGACTACGCCAAGAAGGCACGCGAAGGCGGCCTGAGTCTCGACGACCTGCAGGGCGGTACCTTCACCATCACCAATGGCGGCGTGTTCGGATCGCTGTATTCCACGCCGATCGTCAACCCGCCGCAAAGCGCGATCCTGGGCATGCACACGATCAAGGAGCGGCCGATCGTCGAGAACGGCCAGGTCATCGCGGCACCGATGATGTACATCGCGCTGAGCTACGACCACCGCATCATCGACGGCAAGGACGCGGTCACCTTCCTGGTCGACATCAAGAACCAGCTGGAAAACCCCTACCGCATGCTGCTGAGCTTGTAAGCGGCGAGCGGGAGTCACTGCATGACGGGCGGCTCACTGGGCCGCCCGTTTTTTTTGACTGGCAGGTCGCACGATCAGGCGACGCGACGCACCTTGGCGCCCAGCGCGCCGAGCTTCTCCTCGATGTTCTCGTAGCCGCGATCCAGGTGGTAGATGCGGTCGACGGTGGAAACACCATCGGCGACCAGTGCCGCCAGGATCAGTCCGGCCGAGGCACGCAGGTCGGTCGCCATCATCGGCGCACCACTGAGATGATCGACACCGCGGATGATCGCGGTGTTGCCTTCCACGCGGATATCGGCGCCGAGACGCAGCATCTCCTGGACATGCATGAAGCGGTTCTCGAACACGTTCTCGGTGACCACGCCGACACCTTCGGCGGCTGCGTTCAAGGCGGTGAACTGTGCCTGCATGTCGGTCGGGAAGGCCGGATGCGGCGCGGTGTTGATGTCGACCGCACGCGGACGCCGCCCTTCCATGTCCAGGGTGATCCAGTCCGGACCGGTGCTGATGCGCGCGCCGGCCTGTTCCAGCTTGACCAGCACCGCGTCCAGCGTTTCCGGCCGCGTGCGCTTGGTGGTGACGCGGCCGCGGGTAATGGCGCCGGCCACCAGGAAGGTGCCGGTCTCGATGCGGTCGGGCAGGACCTCGTACTCGCAGCCGCCCAGCCGCTCGACGCCCTCGACGATCAGGGTCGAGCTGCCGATGCCGTCGATCTGCGCGCCCATGCGCTGCAGGCAGTGAGCCAGGTCCGTCACCTCCGGTTCCTGCGCGGCGTTCTCGATCATCGTCGTGCCCTTGGCGAGGGTCGCCGCCATCAGGATGTTTTCGGTGCCGGTGACGCTGACCACATCCATGACCACGCGGGCACCCTTCAGGCGCTCGCAGCGTGCCTTGACATAGCCGCCTTCAACCTCGATATCCGCACCGAGCTTGCGCAGTCCCAGGATGTGCTGGTCGACCGGCCGCGAGCCGATCGCGCAGCCGCCCGGTAGCGAGACCTCGGCAGAACCGAAACGGGCCAGCAGCGGACCCAGCACCAGGATCGACGCACGCATGGTCCGGACCAGCTCGTAGGGCGCGACCGGATTGTCGACACCGCGCGGGTCGGCCTGGATGCGCATGCCGTCGCCGATGATGAAGTCCATGCCCATCCGGCCCAGCAGCTCGACCGTGGTGGTGACATCGCGCAGATGCGGCACGTTGCCCAGCGTCACCGGTTCATCGGCCAGCAATGTGGCGGCCAGGATCGGCAGCACCGCGTTCTTGGCGCCGGAGATGGTGACCTCGCCGGACAGCGCCGGGCCACCGGTGATTTCGATTTTTGCCATGGGTTCGGGGATGTTGAGGGTGGCCGTGCCGGCGGGCGGTACGGTCAGTACGGACGGTCTGCGACGGTTTGCAGTTCTTCGGGCGTCAGGGTTTTCAGGGCCAGCGCATGGATCTCCCCCCCCATGCGCTCGCCCAGGCCGGCGTAGACCATGCGGTGACGTTCCAGCAGGCGCTTGCCTGTGAACGCGGCGCTAACGACTTCGGCCTCAAAGTGGACACCGTCGGCACCATCGACGCGAACCCGGGCATCGGGTATCGCCACAAGAATCAGCTGACGAATCAGTTCGGCATCCATGAATTAGTTTGGGAAACAGGAGTAACGATCATGTACGGCTACAATAGCAGTTTGCAGCACCCCGGGCAGCCCGCCCCGGAACCGGCCTACGATCTCATGAGCACACTTCCTTTGTCCGGCCAGCTGCGCAAGCCGGTTCCCGCGCCAACTGCCGAGTCGCTGTGCCGGTCCGGCCGGCAGGTGATCGAGATCGAGACGCGGGCCCTGCATGCCCTGCGCGACCGCATCAACGGCGAGTTCCATCAGGCCTGCCTGCTGATGCTGGCCTGTGAGGGACGCATCGTGGTGACCGGCATGGGCAAGTCCGGTCATGTGGCGCGCAAGATCGCCGCGACCCTGGCCTCCACCGGTACGCCGTCGTTCTTCGTCCACCCGGCCGAAGCCAGCCATGGCGATCTGGGCATGATCACCGACACCGATCTGGTGCTGCAGATCTCCTACTCCGGCGAGAGCGACGAGCTGCTGACCATTGTTCCCGCACTGCGTCGGCAGGGCAATCGCCTGATCGCCATGACCGGCAACGAGAACTCGCGTCTGGCCCGGCTCAGCGATGTGCATCTGGACATCAGCGTGCCCGAGGAAGCCTGCCCGCTGGGCCTGGCACCGACCTCCAGCACCACCGCCACCCTGGTCATGGGCGACGCCTTGGCCGTGGCGCTGCTGGAAGCACGCGGCTTCACCGCCGAGGATTTCGCCCGCTCGCACCCGGCAGGCAGCCTGGGCCGTCGCTTGTTGCTGCGGATCAGCGATGTGATGCATACCGGCGCCGCCCTGCCCAGCGTCGGGCCGGACGCCAAGGTGTCCGATGCCCTGATCGAAATGACCCGCAAGGGTCTGGGCATGACCGGCGTGGTGGACGATGCCGGCCGGCTGTTGGGCGTGTTCACCGACGGCGACCTGCGCCGCACCCTGGACGACTCCGAAGTCGACCTGCACGGCACCCCGGTGCGCGCCTTGATGACCACGCGCGCCAAGACCATCACCCCCAACCGGCTGGCTGCCGAAGCCGCCCGGATGATGGAAGACCACAAGATCCACGCCCTGCTGGTGGTCGAGGAAGACGGCCAGCTGGTCGGCGCGCTGAACATTCACGACCTGCTGCGCGCACGGGTGGTTTGACCCGCTGATCTGCCGGGCGGCACGGAAACATCGCCAGCCAGCCCGCCGGCAACGTGCTGCTGGCCAGTGGTTTCCCCTATGGCTCGACCTGAACACGGCGAAACAGGGGTTGCACGCCACCGGTGCTTTCGCGTCCAATGGCGGTCCAAGCAAGCGGCCTGCCAAGTGCGGCGACCGCACTCTCCCGCCAGACACCGGAACCGCCCGCTGCCCGCCATGTGGCCCTCCCTGGAACAACTCCCCGAGAACGTCCTGACCCGCGCGGCCCGGATCAAGCTCGCCGCATTCGACATCGATGGCGTGTTCACCAACGGCCAACTCTGGTTCACCGACGACGGCCGTGAGCTCAAGGCCTTCCACGTCCTGGACGGATTGGGCATCAAGTTGCTTGCCGGAGCCGGCATCCAGGTCGCGATCATCTCCTCGCGCTTCAGCCCGGCAGTCGCAAGGCGCTGCTCCGAGCTGGGCATCGAACTGCTGTATCAGGACCAGCCGGACAAACTGGCCTGCTGCCAGCGTCTGCTGGCTGCGCTCAAGCTCAACGCCGACCAGTGCGCATTCACCGGCGACGACCTGCCCGACCTGCCGGTGCTCAAGCGCGTCGGGCTGGCAGTCGCGGTCGCCAATGCCCATCCGCTGCTGCCGCCGCACTGCCACTACGTCACGCAGCGCAGCGGCGGCGCCGGTGCCGTGCGCGAAGTGGCTGACCTGATCCTGCATGCCCAGGGTCGCCTGCATGACATCGCCCGACGCTACGGTCATGGCTGAGCAGCGAACCGGCAAACGCAGAACCGGTGTGCGCGCCAGCCCGTGGCTGGTCGTTCCCGTGCTGGCGTTGCTGGCGGCAGCCAGCCAGTGGCTGCTGTGGCTGTTTGCGCCGGATCCCGAGGCCCCGGAGTTCATCGGTCCGCTGCGCCCCGAGTACACGCTCAACAACTTCGAGTTGCGCATGTATCGCGACAACGGCGAGCTGTCCTTCACCGTCGAAGCACCGCACATGGACCGGCATAGCGGCGACGGCCATTTCCTGGTGTCGCGCCCCGAGCTGCTGATCATGCGCGAGGGCGAGCCACAGTGGCAGGCCAGTTCCGATGACAGCCTGATCGACGCCAAGGGCGACACCTTGCAACTGCGCGGTGGTGTCCGCTTCCACAGTCTTCCCGACGACCCCCGACCGCTCGACATCCGCACCGACCACCTGCTCGCCTTCCCGGAAAGCCAGCAGGTGCAAAGCGACGTGCCGGTGACCATCATCCAGGGGCGCTCGACCTTGAATGGCTCCGGCCTGCGTGCCGACTTTGCCCAATCCCGGATGGAACTCGATGACTTCCGACTGCATGCACCGCCGGCACGCTGACCTTCTCGCCCTGCTGACACTGGCCACCGCCACCCTGTGGGCGGCACCGGCCATCGCTCTGGAAAGCGACCGCGCGCAACCCATGGACGTGTTGGCCGACCGTTCCGAAGCCGACCGCGCCACCGGGGTGCTCAAGCTCATGGGCAATGTCAGCATTACCCAGGGCACGCTCAAGGTCGAAGCCGAAAACGGCGATGTGCACCAGAACAGCCGCAGCGGTGAGGTCGAGCGGATCATCCTGCGCGGCTCGCCCGCACGCATGCAGCAGCAACTGGACAACGCCGCGGGCGAAATGCGCGCCAGTGCTGCTCAGATCGACTACAACGCCGGCAGCGATACCGTGGTGCTCAGCGGCAACGTCCGCATCGTCGAGCCGCGCGGCACCCTCACCGGCGAGCGCATCACCTACAACATTGCCGGCGGCAACGTCCGCGCCGAATCCGGCAGCGAACAGGTGCGCATGGTCTTCCCCGGACGCCCCCCCTCCGCGGCTGCCGACAACGAGAACGGCGACGACTGATGCTGACCGCACAGGGGCTGAAGAAGCGCTACAAGGCGCGTGAGGTCGTTCGCGACTTCGGCATGACCCTGGCCGAAGGCGAAGTGGTGGGCCTGCTCGGGCCAAACGGCGCCGGCAAGACCACCTGCTTCTACATGATCGTCGGCCTGGTGCCGACCGACGCCGGCGAGATCCAGCTCGACGGCGACGACATCACGGCCCTGCCGATGCACGCCCGCGCCACCCGCGGCATCGGCTATCTGCCGCAGGAGCCATCGGTATTCCGGCGCCTGACCGTCGCCGACAACGTCATGGCGATTCTGGAATTGCGCCGCGATCTGCGTTCGCAGGACCGCATCGACCAGCTCGACGATCTGCTGGAAGAGCTGCAGATTGCGCACCTGCGCGACAACCTCGGCATCAGCCTGTCCGGCGGTGAACGCCGGCGTGTCGAGATTGCGCGGGCATTGGCCGCCAAGCCGCGCTTCATGCTGCTGGACGAGCCCTTCGCCGGCGTCGATCCGATCTCGGTGTTGGACATCCAGCGCATCGTCCGGCACCTGAAATCGCGCGGCATCGGCATCCTGATCACCGACCACAACGTACGCGAAACGCTCAGCCTTACCGATCGCGCCTACATCCTCAACAACGGTGCCGTGCTGGCCGAAGGTAGTCCGGCCGAGATCCTGGCCAATCGTGACGTGCGCGAGATCTACCTCGGGCACGAGTTCCGGCTGTGAACATCTCCGATGCGGTCACTGGCTGTCCGCGCCGCTGGCGTACAGCAATCAACAGCAATCACGCCATCCGCTCCCCGTGCAGCGCCTGCCCGGACCACGACGTTAGCGGAAATCGTGCGAAAGCTGCCCGACTGCCACCTGGGGGCAAGCGCTGATGCGCGCCGGACTCGAGCTTCGACTCAGCCAGCAACTGCGCCTGAGTCCGCAGCTGCGGCAGGCGCTCAAGCTGTTGCAGATGTCGCAGACCGAGCTGGAGATCGAGCTGCGCGAGCAGCTCGAAGGCAATCCCGTGCTGGAAATGTCCGACACCGAGCCCGACCTTCCGGCCAGCTCAAGCGATGACAGCGGTGCCGGCAGTGATCATGAAAGCACCGAGAACCCGGTCGACAATCACACGGACGACAGCCGCAGCGACGAGGCTTCTGGCGAGGACATGCCGGATCTGGCCTACACCGACGACGATACGATGATGGACCCGGAGTGGTCCGGCAGCGGCAGCGGCGATCCGGACAATGACCCCATCGAGCGGGCAGCGGCGCCGGCGGAGGACCTGCAGGCACATCTGATGTGGCAGTTGCAGCTCACGCCGTTCAACGGCCGCGACAAGACCATCGCCGCCGCGATCATCGAGGCGCTGGAGCCGGATGGCTATCTGCGCGTCGACAACGACGAGATCGCCGCGACGGTGGCGCCGGCCTACTCGGTGGACGATGACGAGATCGAGACCGTGCGTCATCGCATCCAGCATTTCGATCCGACCGGCGTGGCCAGTCGCGATCTGCGCGATTGTCTGCTGGTGCAACTGGATACGCTGGGCGGTTCACCGCCCGGGCTGGTCGAGGCCAGACGACTGATCGCGGAGCATCTGGATCGATTGCCGCGCTTGGATCGAAGCAATCTGGCCCGGCAACTGGGCAGCAGCGAAGAAGCCATCGACGCGGCGATGACCCTGATCCGCTCGCTCGACCCGAAACCGGGACAACGCTTCGACGCCAGTACGCCCGAGTACGTGCAACCTGACGTCTACGCCGTGCTGCAGGACGGCGAGTGGCGCGTGCTGTTGCACAGCGATCGCCAGCACCAGTTGCGCATCAATCGCGACTATCTGCACATGGCCAGCCGGCACAAGGAGGCCCGCAGCTACCTGCGCGGCTGCCTGCAGGAGGCGCGCTGGCTGATCAAGGCACTGGAGCAACGCCAGACCACCCTGTTCCGGGTGACCAGCGCGATCGTCGAGGCGCAACGCGACTTTCTCGACCAGGGCCCGCAGGCGATGCGTCCGCTGTTGCTGAAGGACATCGCCGCCAAGCTCGGTCTGCACGAATCCACCATCTCGCGGACGGTCGCCCGCAAGTACCTGCACACACCACGCGGTGTGGTGGAGCTGCGACACTTCTTCTCCACCGGCTACAGCGGAGGCGAGGGTGACGGCGATGCCGCGGCAACGGCGGTACGGGCGCTGATCGGCGAGTTGATCGGCCAGGAAAACCCCAGCAAGCCGCTGTCCGACCAGGCCATCGCCGGCGTGCTCAAGCAGCGCGGGCTGGCGGTTGCGCGGCGCACAGTGGCCAAGTATCGCGAACAGCTGCGGATCGCACCGTCGCACGAACGCCGACGCGCTTGACTGCCAGCCACGGTTACGACCCCAGTGTGGCTCTCGCCGCACAACATCCGTCGCGCCCAGTTCGCCGCCTCCGAATCCGGACGGACGCCGGCTGCACATTCCCGGCCCGGCCGGAGCGAAAAATCCGGCGACGTTGTCCCTAACCCCCCGCGAGCCTATAATTCGCAACCCGATGCCGTTGTAGCTCAGTCGGTAGAGCAACTGATTCGTAATCAGTAGGTCGGAAGTTCGATTCTTCTCAACGGCACCAGTCCTTGCTTACTCCTGGCTGGCTTCGGCCCTTGGCCGGGCCCGGTCTCGATGAGCGCTTCGCGTTCCGGCGCGTGTCCTCCAACGTCACCACACCTCGGAACGCCGATCGCGGGGAGACTGTCCCGCGGGATGAGTGATCCGACGCACCCGATGGATCAAACCGCGCAGCGGCGGGCCTGTCCGGTCACCAGCACGCGGCTCCCAGCGTGCCGGTGGCATTCTTGACTCCCAGGCTGGTCATGGTCAGATTGCCGCACTGTGCATCTGATGTCTGGTTGCCGCAGTTCGCGTTGTTCTGGGGTGCTGCCGTCAGCGTATAGCTGAGGGAGTCGCCCGCAAGCGTCACTGTGACCTGATAGCAGTCGTTCTCCGAGAACGCATCGGCAAATCCCAATCCGCCCGGTTTGGCACCGGTGATGCTGTTGGTGTAGACGGAGCGCGCTGTGAAGAAACGTTCCTGCTCGCCGGCGATGCGTGTCAAAAGCGCTTTCCCCTCGGCGCGTTTCGTTTTCAGCACGTGTTCGCGATAGCTCGGATACGCGATGGCCACCAGGATCGCCAGAATGGCGACCACGATCATCAGTTCGATAAGTGTGAATCCAGTCGACCTGCGTCCCATCGGCGAAAACCGACGACGAAGTTTCAGCGAAAGATGTTCAGGCTTCATCCGAATCACTCCAGCGGAATTTCGCGCCAGCCACTTCGACGCCGCACAGGGACGCCGTTGACCGAGACACCCATGATGGTCATGTTGCCACCATCCGGGTTCAGGAAAGCAGAGAGATCGACGCGACGTCCAACCAGCCTGCCGACTGACTGGTTGGTTCCTCCAGGGAAGATCGCCTCCCCTGGTTGGTATGCCGTTCCGCCAGCATTCAAGTCGCCAGGGAATGCGAAACCACCGGTCGCGGCGGAAAGCGCATAGATGGCTCCATCTCCCAGTGGAGAGCAAGGATCATTCGACGGAATGAAGCTGCCCAACGCCACGATGCCCGATGGAAAACTGATCGGTACAGACATGTCGACGACTCGTTCGCCTGTAAGCCTACCGGACAGAAGGCTTGTGTTGCCCAGCTGGACATACCACCCATTACGGGTCGGAGGGACCACATTGGTCTGCGTCATGTTCAAATACTCGTGCCCTCCCGCCGTGTGGGTGCTGGTGATCGTCTGCTCGACCAATGTCCCCTGGCTTATGGGATACGTCGCACAACTCGGCCCGCATTCACGAATCCCGTAGATCCTCTGACGTGGAATGGCTGTCTCACGGTCGTTCTCTTCAATGTACTTCCCGGTGCCGACGACAACGACCATCTTGCCGGTCGCAGGATCGTTGAATATCGAAGGCGCCGAAGTTATCGGGTGTTGCGGAACCCCCGACACCACATTACCGGTGAACAGGCGTTCGACGTGCGCTCCATTGACATTGCCCCAAGTCAGACCTGCCAGGTCAATGCGCCAGAGGTTTCCGTTCAGGTCGCCCCCAACGGCGAAATCGACCTTGTAATCCAGTTCATAGTCGGCCAGCTGCACTGTTGCCAATCCACGCGCCTGAGGCAGATCGATCCGCTGGACCTGCCCGTCACTCATCCTGATCACGAACACCGCACCCACGCTCTCACCTGACGCAGCATGCGAGTCGACACCCGCATTCGGCATGCCACGTGTGGCGTAGTCGACTGTGGCTTCGCTGTTGTAACCGGCGGAGACGAATGCCACCCAGGTGCCATCGCTGAGGCGTCCCACGTTGGGCCGCCCATAGGTATAGCCGAGTCGGGAATCAATGGCATCGGTCACTTCCCACAGAAAATCGGGGTTGGCCGGGTCGGTGACGTCGATGGCGTAGACACCCTGACCACCCAGCCCCAGCGTGCCGACCAGAACGGTACGCCAACCTTCGCCATCGAAGTACACATCGTGATCGACTGGCGTGGCATTGACGAATGGCACGAACTGATACGCCGGCGTGGTCAGCCGAGCCAGATTGTGACTGACCCGATTGGGTATGTAAGCCCAGAGTTCATGACCGGTCTCGGCATCGAATGCATGCAACATGCCATCGTTCCCGCCGATGTAAATCACCGCCTGTCGATCGACATGGTCGTTGCGGAAGGTCGCGTAGGCTATGCCGCCCTCATCGAAATCTTCGCGACCGCGATAGCCAAAGCGTGGCGCAGCGACATTGATCAAACTCGAACCGATAAAGGGGCCAAGCACGCTTGTCCTGTTGCGCATCGGACCACCCGAGCTCTGTTCAACACTGCGGTCACCGCGAATCCAGGCCAGACGCTGAGGACCCATGACGTCTGTACTTCCCGTCAACGGATCGATACTCAGCGAAGTCTGTATATCCCCCAGGTCTGACCCCCACAGGAAAGGTTCGGCATCGGCCTGGGCATTGGCCGCCGTTGGAGCTCGCGTATTGACGAAGATGTTTCGGGAACCGGGGGTTCGTGCGTCGAGCTGAGCACCGGCGCTGTTCGGCCAGGCGAGAACTCCAGTCGGCTCTCCGGTGTCTTCGTCGATTTCTTCGGCGATGATGTCACCCAACCAGGAGCCGCTGTCATACGATGCCTGATACTGCACGGTGTCCGAACGAAGGAAGGATGTCGAGCCTGCACTGCCCGTGACACCCTGACGTCTGCTGACGTTGTCGAGCACACTCGCCAGAGCATCGACCAGTTCCTGGGGATTTCCCGCGCTCAGATAGTCGCCTCGACTATTGATCGCCGCATGCCACGAATCATCAATCGTTCGCTCACTGTTGTTGGTCGAATAGGGCCACTGGTCGACACCCTGGCGCAGCCTGAGGAGCCGCTGGGCTTTGGTTACCGGACCAGCCGCGCTGTATGTCAGTGTCCCGGACACGCCGAATCCGATGATGAAACTCACCATTCTTTGCCAGTTGGCGGGGTCGTTGGCAGGATTGAAATAGACCTCGTCCTCCGGCGTGGCACCGGCAATCAAGCCAGTCGAGCGATCGGCGAAATAGCTGGGCACATTGTTGGGCATCGCCGTATCGGTTCTCAGGTCTGTGGACCAGTAGCGGAACGCGATATCAGCCAATGTCGGCTGACACAGAGAATTGTTGCTGCTGTTGCAGCCCGTTCCGTTGGTTCCCGGCCAAGCCTGCTGCCGCCAAAACACGCGGGATGCGTTGGAAGATGTGGAATACGCCCTGCCATCCGGGAGCGTTATCGCCGTGGCATCGGTATCCCCATGGCCCCAGGATGGATTGTCCTCGTTCCAGTAGCCGTCGGTAACCAGCATGTGGAAATTCTGTCGACACGAGAGCTCTCGACCATAGCCTGCATCCCAATAGGGATTGCGCGTGTTCGACCCCGATCTCGTAAAGAAATTACCCGCGCGGATACTCGCCGCTCGCATTGGTGTGGCATAGCTGCTGTAGCTACCACTATATCCAGGATGGTTCTTGAACTCATTCCACGACGTGTGAATCCAACTGAAGAAGTTCTGACGCCAGGTTGAACCATCGGTGATCGCGTTGATTCGCGTGTCGTTGACAATCGCCTCTCGGGTGAGGTTCTGCCAAGCAACCCGCGTGTTGGGATCTACCCGCGCGAAGACCGTGGAAAGCGCGGAACGGGCTGCAAGTCCTCGAGTGCGGTAATAGGAAAACCAGTTCGCGAAGTTGGTACGTTGCGCACCTGATGCCACTGACACATTCACCGCCGTGAAGTTGCTGGCAGTGGTGTCTATGTTCGGCAGCGACATGCTGCCGGTATACCTGTAGTAGAACGCAGCGTTGTCAAAGGGAAATCTTGCGTACTTATCCGCAGCCTGAGCGGTATTACACCCGGAAGGTCCCATCGGCCAACCTGTCGCTGGCGACAAAGAAGTGCTATGCGTGATAACGGTGCGGTTGAAATTCTGGATACCCTCCCACCAACTCACCCGATACTGCGTTCCGAGGTTGATCCTCGGAGCACCTGCGTTCATGTCAAAACCATTGATCTTGGCACTATTGAACGACATCGTCGGCATCGGATCGCCATTGATATCCAGTGGCGGCTCATACGTAACGGTCGGATCGTAGTACTGCTTGTTGAATGCCGGTGAGTAATACATCGGGCGCCGATAGAAGCACGATTGGCTGTCGACGAGGTCAGGAGTGAAACCAAACCCCATGCTTCCGGAATCATCCAGCGTCACCATGATGTTGGGCGGCAGGCTGGCGTTGAGTTCCGGCGGAATTCGCGACAGATCCAACGGTGCCGCGTTGGCTCCAGCCATGAACACGGCGAAACCTACCGCCGTTGAGATTCTGAGGAAGGAAAGCATTTGCCTGCTCCTGGCTTGAATGAGGTGACCGCTGATCATCGCGATGGCTCGGTAGATCGTGGTGATTCAGGGCACCGGTGGCGCCTGGGCGCCGCCCATGATCCCGACATAGTAGGTTTCCACCGCGCGAACCACGTTGAGCGTTGATCCGGTGCTTCGTGCGGAGATGCGATAGACCGTCGCCGGTGGTGTGGTACTGCCGCTACCGGCAGCATCCACGCCGCCGAAGGAACCGACCTGGCCGCCCGTGCTGTCCAGACCACGCAATGGTCCCAGGCTTTCGATGGCGAACTGCGGTCGCCGAGCGAGGCTGGCTCCGGTATGACTGCCGAGTTGACCATCACTTATCCGGCCAACAGGGAAATCCTGTATGAACGCCGATGAGGGTGATTCGATCCACTGCTTGGCACTACGGAACTCGTTCAGCGCTGTCATGTTGGCCTGACAGGCGGAATTGAGCAGGTCAACGGCCGAACTGGTGCTGGCGAACACCTGATCCGTGGCCGAGCAGTCACCAGCCAGCTGATCGCCTTTCGAATGGAATTCGCGAATCCAGCTCTCGCCGGCGCGTAGAGCGCTCTCCGCGCCTGCCTGGGCCACCGAGATGTTGCGCAGATTGCCTGCCATGCGCTCCTGCATGATGACGCCGCTCATGGCGGTGACTGCCATCAAGGTCGTGATCAGCAGGAAGATCAGGCCGACCACCAAGGCCACGCCGGACTGCTGCTTCCTGGCGGATGCGAGTGACCGAATCGTGACCGGGAATTTTCGTTTTGCAACGCTGATCATGTGCATGTGCTCCTGGAGACGAGCATTCAGTACGCGTTGTTTCGGATGGTGACAACGGTTCGGAATTCACGGCGCAGCATTCGGCCCGGCCCGAGGTTGGAGGGAAGCACGGTCATCGACCCGCCGGGGCAGGTGGCGTAGGCCGGATCGCATGCGACCATCGTCGTGTTGGCGGTATTCCGCGTACCGTTGGGCAAGAAGCCGTACTGAAACGGCTCCTGACCAGCACCCACGTCATCAACCGTGGTCGCGAGCAGGAACACCTCGATCGCACGAACGGAACGCCAACCGCAATTTCCGGCGTCCCATGCTGCAATCGGTGCAACCAGTTCGGGGGAGATCGATGCACGAGGACACTGGGCGGAGGTCATCGCCTGGACCTGCGAGGCAGTCAGCGGCCGAATATTCCCTTGTCGATCTTCCGCGTGGTACAGGAAATCCAGCCGCTCTATGCCTTCGGCGATCGCACCATCGACGCCGTTTTCGCGACGACGCAGGGTGCTTATCAAACGTCCGGGTCGGGAGGGGTCGTTTTCCAGGCGGAGGTAATACGAGACATTGACGAAATCGTTGTCGAAATCGTTGATACGCACATCGTTCTCAATGGAATACCCCGATGAGAATCGCGAAGTGCCCCAGTTTCCACCACCGGTCAGACCCGTGTACTCCCCGGCTGACTGTGCCACCGAAACGATGGCGGTTGTCGCGTAGTCGCCGATGACAATGCGTTGACTTGGGCCGATTTCCAACGGTTCGGCGAGTGCGATTGCCGCGCCGTTGACATTGCTGGATGGAATGCTGGTGGCCAGCCGAACCCCATCGCCGCGGAGATAACGCATCGTCAGCACATCTGCACCGCGAGCGCGTGAACCAGCCGTTGTGCCGAGCGCTGGCAAGACACCGTGACCACTGATGTTGTACAGATCGCTCCCCTCTCCTCCAAGGACCGGCGCGCAAGCTGCGGCAATGCAGTCGTAACCTCGAAGGAAGTAGCTGGGGGGAACGAGATAGCGTCCAACGGTGGCTGCACCGCCAGGTGCTGCAGGAAGACCCGTTGTCGCCGGCAGCGCCGCGTAGGAAATGATTGGCCTGTCGGGATTACTGCTACCCGGCCCGCCGCCCTCACTGGCCTTGCGCATGCTGCGCATCGCCGATGCCATGCGCAGGTCGCGGACGATCTGGTTGAGCGCAAATCGACCGTTCTCCTGAAGTCTCGCCAGACCATTCTCCATGCGATTCACGTTGGAGGTGGTCGAGAAAAGGCTGGTAATGCCCAGCAAGACCAGGCTGCCGATCAGGATCGCGATCATCAGCTCGACCATCGAGAAGCCGTGCTGGCGAAGAGCTGCAAATCGACCACTCATGGCTGAACCATCCAGGTGAAGGTCTGCTGCGATGAGGCCTGTGTTTGACCCTCATCGCCCACCTCGCTCCAGCGAACCGCGAGCGTGCAGACACCTGTGTAACCGGCGGCAGTGAACCCGATCGGACCGCCCGCGGTGCAGGCGGAAGACACCTCGCCGCCCGGGAGACGCTGCGAAGCCATCTGCGCCCAGGAGGCCACATCACGCTGCGCCATGTCGCCAGCGGAGCAGATCGCGCAACCCGACCCGGTTGCAGTGGAGATGAAACCACCGGTGTTGTATGCGCCGGCATTCACTCCGGCCAGATTGGCACGAAGCGATTCGGCCATCGCTTCGGCAACATAGACGGCTTGGGAATGGTGATAGGCCTGATGATTGCCTTTGACCGCCGATACCAGCATGGCGGCAAGTCCCAGCAAGCCGATGCTGAAGACAAGCAGCGCGATCAGGACTTCGAGCAGGGTATAGCCCCGCTGGGCTGTGCGGGCCTGGATCATGAGCAGCTCAGCCCCAGCGCTGACAGACCACGCACCGATTGGGTGCGCCCCGGTATTTCCACGCGGACACCGCTTGACCTGGCTACTACACCATCGGGCCGGCAAAGACCGAACCGGGCGCCGTCCGCAGGCTCGGCCGCCTGCCCCATGGGCCCGAAGGTGACAGATGTCGCCGCCAGCAAGCCGATTTGTGCATTCTCGTAACCACGCAATTCAAAGGAGTTGGCCGCCACGGCTCCAGCCGGATTGATCGGCCCGTGGTCCTTGACCTCGGTCCAGACGGAAGCTTCCTGCTCGACTTCCACTATCCAGCCGTCG
>JAMHVM010000098.1:0-1307 GCA_035911475.1 Lysobacterales bacterium
GCTGGCATCATCGGCAGCGCCACGCCGTTTTGGATGTGCCGGAACATCAGCGGGTTTTTGTCCAGGTCCGCCGAGTACGGATAGCGACGGATGCCGTCATACGCCGAGTTGCCCGACGGTCCCGTGGCGTAAGCCGCCGCCGCAAACGCGCCCTTCCAGTCGGCGTTGATCGACGCCGTCGCATCTTCGGGTCGCGTGGTCATCAGCAGCGCCACAAAGTCGCTCCAGCCCTCGCCCATCGAGCGGCCCTGGTTGTTCCCCAGGCCACTGCCGTTGCCGATCAGGCGGTTGGACATGACGTGGCCCCACTCGTGCGACACGATCATGCCGTCCAGGGAGCTGACGTTGTTGCTTAGCAGCGTGCGCAGCGTCATCTGCACCGCCGTGCCCGCCTTGAGCTTGGCGGTAATCAGCGCGCCATCTTCCTGCGACACCTGCACCGCTGGGATCGTCACCGGCATCGGAGGCGGCGTCGTGCCCGCAGCCATGCCAACGGGCGCGCCCGGCACGTTGTTGACGATGACCACGCCCTTGGCGCCGTTGACCTGGGCGTTATACACCTTCAGCTCGTAAAAGCAGTTGCCGCGGTCGATGACGGCGATCTTGTCTTTGACGTCCATGGCGTTGACAAACGGCGTCTCGCAGCCGTCGGTCGGGCTCATGCCGGTGCCGTCGTTTACCACCACCAGGTTCTGCGTCACGTCGAAGTTCTTGGGACCAAACGACGCGCGACCGACCTGATACACCCGCGCCAGATCCGCCGGGCTGTTGATCTTGACCGCATCCTCGTTCGGGTCAAACAGGTACATCTGGATGCGCGGCGAGCTGCCGTCCGCCGGAGTCGAAGCGTTGGCGTTGTTACGGCCCCCGTTGTCCTGCGACTCGGCCTTGATCGGGTCTGCCGCGACGCCGCCGCGCCCGTAGTTGTCTTTCTGAGGATTGCGCGACGCCTCGTCCCAGCCCGCGTCGTAGTAGGTGTCGTGCAGGTGGTTCACGATGTAAAAGAAGTTGGTCGTGACCGCCTGAATCGTCGTCTGATCCTTGGCCGGGTCGTCCTTTGCGACATCCAGCAAATAGTCAAACTCGCCCGGCATGCTGGGCTTTAGCATCACGTCGCCCATGCCCAGGCCGTCGGGAGCCGCGATGTCGGCATAAGCGATGGCGTTGTTGCCGCGCGCCTCGGTCGACATCGGCGGCAGCCACGGGTCGTTCTTCGAGAACGGCGCGTTGGCCAGCGTCACCAGCTGCGACGATACAAACGTCAGCGCCGTGCCGTCCCGCTTGCCGGTCGGGTGCGGCGTAAACGC
>JAMHVM010000099.1:0-1721 GCA_035911475.1 Lysobacterales bacterium
GCGCTCACCAGCCACTTCACCGCGGCCTCGATGGCGCCCATCTGGGGCACGTCGTCGTGCGCCACCTTGGCGCGCTGCGCGTCGTCAGCAAGCCAGCCGCGCAGCTTCGGCGACTGCTCCAGCACCGGGGCTGCGTCGGCCACCGCCGCGCGCGCAGCGTAGTCGGGCCGGTACTGCTCGATCACCGCTGGCGGCAGGCCGAAGCGCCGGGCAAGCGCCTGGTCGCGGGCCGCCACGTCGGGTTGTGCCTCGATGCCGAAGCGCAGATTCATGGCCGCGCGCTGCTGCGTCGGCTTCTCTTCGTCGAACAGGTCGGCGAACTGGCCCATCACTTGAACCTTCCGGTTTGGATGCCGCGGGTGTAGGCCCGCTCGATCTCGGCCTCTTCGCTTGAGGTGAGGGCGCGCGTGCCGATGCCGCGTTTCTGGCGCAACTCGGCAGCCAGGCCATTGCGCGCCGCGGCCGGGATGTCGCTGAAGCGCGCATTGACGAAGGACGCCCCCGGCGCGATGTCGGGGTCCGTGGCGATCTGGTAGCCGCGCTTCTTGGTCTGGAACGTGCCGAAGACGCCGCTGCCCTGCTCGACTCCCTCGCGGACCATGCCCATTCCGATGCGTTTGGCCTCATCCGGCGTCAGGGGGGCGCCCTTGCCACGGGTGGCGTCGTCCAGCGCCTGGGTGAGCGCACCCAGGAACCGCGCGGTTTCATTGGCCTGCGGGCTCCCCTCCTTGGGGCTCAGGTCGATACCGATGGCGGTCACTTCCGCCCGGATCGCGCCCAAGGTCTGCTTCACCACTCGCTGCGACTCCATCGCCTTCGCATCGCCCTTGCTGATCGATCCCTGGATCTCGATCAGGTGCTTCAGGTCGCCGTCCTTCAAGTAGGGCTGCGACCGGCGCAGGTCCAGCGCAGAGAACGCCGCCGGGTCATCCATCGCCATGCGCCGCAGGCCGTAGTACACGTCCATGTCGGTCTGCTGCTTTCCTTCGGCATCGGCCTTCGCCTGCCTCTGTTTGGCCTCCAACCAGTCGCGGATCTGCCGTTCCTCCTCGGGTGCTTTCGCACGCAGGTCGGCCAGCATCGTCGGCGGTATGCGACCCGTTGCCATCACGGCGGACCACGCGGCCGACCCGACCGCCTTCACGTCGAGCGCCCTGGCGATCTCCTGCTCTCCGAAGCGATCTTTCACTTCGCGCACTGCAGCGGCCTCAGCCTCGCCCTCGAACCTCTTGCGGGCCTCTCCAAGCGCGTCGGACAGCGTCAGGCCCTTGCCAATCACTTCGTCTCCGAACGCCTGAGCCCTCGCGTTGGTGTCTCCGATCTTCAGCGCCGCTCCAAGCTGCATCCGCGCCTGAGGCGTCAGTTCTGCCTTGACCTGCTCCAAGTAGGTCTTGGCGTAGTCGATTCGCCCCTGCTGGATGGCCTCGGTCGCCACCGACGCATGCATCGTGCTCAGCTGCTCGACCGTCTTCGCCAGCGTCTCCTGAGCACTCCAGCCGTGTAGCCGGCCCAGCTCGTATACCGCGGCCTTGATCGCTCCTTGAGCCTGCGCCACCGCCTCAGGATTGCCGGATTCGAGGCTGGCCATGTCGCGCGCCGTGGCGATGGTTCCTTCGGCGGTACTGATCTGGTACGCGGTGTGCTGCCGGTTGCGGTACTGCGCCACATCGGCGCCGAACTGCACCAGCATCTGGCCCGCCTGCTGGCGGAACACGCGCCGC
>JAMHVM010000100.1:0-29081 GCA_035911475.1 Lysobacterales bacterium
CGCCGAACCTCTTCGGGAATCAGTCTTCCAGCAGGCTGCGCAGCATCCACGCCGTCTTTTCGTGGATATCGAGACGCTGGGTCAGCAGGTCGAGCGTCGGCTGGTCGTTGGCGTCGTCGGATGCCGACAGCAGCGATCGAGCGGTGCGGGCCACGGTGTCGTGCCCCTTGATGAGCAGCGCAACCATCTCTTCGGCCTTCGGGACGCCCGCGACTTCCTTCACGGTCGAGAGCTTGCCGAACTCGCCGTACGTGCCCGGCGCCGGGAAGCCCAGGGCGCGGATGCGCTCGGCGATCGGATCGACGGCGTTCCAGAGTTCGGTGTACTGCGCCATGACCATCACGTGCAGCGTGTTGAACATCGGACCCTTCACGTTCCAGTGGAAGTTGTGGGTCATGAGGTACAGCGTGTACGTGTCGGCGAGCAGACGCGAGAGGCCTTCGGCGATGCGTGCGCGGTCCTTCGCGGAAATGCCGTTGTCGATCGGGGCGACGGATTTTTCTTTCTTGGCCATGGAAGCTCCTTGTTGAACGAGGCTCGCGGCTGGTGCGACGACCCTGCCTCGATTCTAGGGAGAGTCGCGGCGCCGCGGGAAGTTCCTTCCGTCGCGGGAATGTGGAGGGGAAGGCACGACGTTGCCCGCATCGCAAGACGTGCGGGGGGTCGAGCAGAGTCGGACCAGCGCGCGTGATCCGATCTACTCCACTGCCTGTCATTCCAGCAAAAGCTGGAATCCAGTCTGACCGCTGCCTAGCGAGACATCCGTTGCTGGACCCCAGCGTTCGCTGGGGTGACGGGGTGAGGAATGCGCAGTTCAGAAAGTCCAGCCAGCTTTCGTAGGTCGGATTCGCGGCATGGCCGCGTAATCCGACGCCGTCGATCGCGCAACGGTCCGCGTCGGATTACGCGCTGCGCGCTGATCCGACCTACGGAACTGCTCCCCCGACATTCCAGCGCAAGCTGGAATCCAGTGCGGCGGTGGCCGGTGCCATGTCCGTTGCTGGACCCCAGCGTTCGCTGGGGTGACGGGGTGGTGTGCGTGCAGGTCGCTGGTCGGATCAGCGACGCGGTCGGTCTGCACGGTTTCCGCGGCCTCCCGCCGACCGATCGGTCACCGGACACCCGCCCGCTTGATCGCACGCAAGCCCGGGGGCGGTTGCCTTCGCTACATTGAACGCGATCGCGATGCCACCTCCGGCCTCCGGGAGTCCCCATGCGCCGCCCCGACGAACCGCTCCACCGTCCGCCCTCGAACACGCTGCCCCGCCACGGCATGCTGTTCGACTGGCCGCAGTCGGTCGCGCTCGCTTGCGAGGTCGGATGGGGCACGTACGCGCCACCCGCCTGGAGCGCGAGCCTCGCGCAGTCGCGGCTGGAATCCCTCGTCGACCTCGCCCGCGCCCGCTCGCCGTTTCACGCGGCGCGCTGCCGCCACCTGCCGGCCGATGGCTGGACGCTTCGCGACCTCCCGGTGCTCACGCGCACCGATCTGATGCAGTCGTTCGACGACGCGCTGACCGTCCGTGACATCGAGCGCCGCGAGGTCGACGCGTTCTGCGCGGACGCCGGCCGCGTCGGCGAAAGCTTCCGGGATCAATACGCCGTCTGGACCAGTTCCGGCACCACCGGAATGCCCGGCGTGTTCATCCACGACGAACACGCGCTCGCGGTCTACGACGCGCTCGAGGCGCTGCGATTCCGCGGACCGTACTTTCCCGCGCCGCTCACGCTCGCCACGTTCGCGACGGAGCGCTACGCGATCGTGTGCGCGACGGGCGGCCACTTCGCGTCGAACGTCACCGCCGAGCGGCTGCGACGTGCGAACCCGCTGCTCGCGTCGCAGCTGCGCGTGTTCTCGATCCTCGATCCGATCGACCGGCTCGTCGCCGCACTCGACGCGTTCCAGCCAACCGTGCTCGCGAGCTATCCGACGGCGCTGGCTGTCCTCGCGGAGGAACAGTCGGCCGGCCGGCTGTCGATCCGTCCGCACGAGGTCTGGGCTGGCGGCGAGAACTTCACATCGCGCCAGCGCGACCTCGCGGCGCAGTCGTTCGGCGGACGCGTTCGGCAGGGCTATGGCGCGTCGGAGTTCCTGCCGATCGCGTGGGAATGCGCCCACGGCAACCTGCACGTGAACGCCGACTGGGTCATCCTCGAACCGGTCGACGCGCAGTTCGCGCCGGTCGCACCGGGCATCGCGTCGCACACGGTGCTGCTCACGAATCTCGCGAACCACGTCCAGCCGCTGATCCGGTACGACCTCGGCGACAGCGTGACACTGCACGACACCGGATGCGCCTGCGGCTGCACGCTCCCCGTGATCACGGTGCACGGCCGGTGCGACGACACGCTCGCCTTCCGCGGCGCCGGCAAACGGGTCGTGCATCTGCTGCCGCTCGCGATCTCGACGGTGCTGGAAGACGACGCCGGACTCTTCGACTTCCAGCTCGTCCAGATCGACGGTGCGCACCTGCTGCTGCGGGCCGGCCGCAGCGAGACTGCGCGGGCAGCGCCCGCCGCGGAGGTCCTGCGAGCCTGGCTGCACAGCCAGGGGCTCGGCCGGATCGACGTCGCGCTCGACACGCATCCGCCGCAGCCCGACGTGCCGAGCGGGAAGATGCGACGGGTGATCGCCGCGAAGTAGCGCACACGGACACATCGCACGCCGAGCATCGACGCCTGCCGGCACGGCGGCTTCCGATGCGATCGGCGCGCCGATGTCGTGCGCGCCGGTCGTGAATGCGCATGCCCGCGGTACCCTTGCCGCCCGGATGACGCCGCGCCCGCGCGCCGGACTCCCCCCACCGACACCCGCGACACCGAGCCATGAAATTCAGCGACCTTCCCGACGACACAGAAGACACCCAGCACGACCCCGCCGAGCGCGCGGCGGCGGCATCACGCAGCACGTGGGTCAGCGTCGGCGTGAACCTCGTGCTCACGATCACGCAGATCGTCGCGGGCGTGTTCTCGAAATCGCAGGGCCTCATCGCCGACGGTGTGCATTCCGCCTCGGACCTCGTCGCGGATTTCGTCGTGCTCTTCGCGAGCCACCACGGAAAGAAGGACGCCGACGAGGACCACCCCTACGGTCACCAGCGATTCGAGACGGCGGCGTCGCTCGTCCTCGGCGGGCTGCTGCTCGCCGTCGGGGTCGGCATGCTGTGGTCGGCATTCCGCAAGCTGGAAGACCCGGACACCGTGCAGCGCGTGCACGTCGCGGCGCTGTGGGTCGCGGGCGGCGCGCTCGTCGCGAAGGAACTCCTGTTCCGCTACATGCTCGCCGTCGCGAAGCGCGTGAAGTCGAGCATGCTCGTCGCGAACGCATGGCACGCACGGTCGGACGCTGCATCGTCGCTCGTCGTCGGTGCGGGCATCGCGGGCAACCTCGCGGGTTATCCGATCCTCGATCCGATCGCCGCGCTGATCGTCGGATTCATCGTCGCGAAGATGGGCTGGGGATTCGCATGGGACGCCCTCCATGACCTGATGGATCGCGCGGTCGACGAGGCCGAGGTCGCGTTGATCCGCCAGACGCTGCTCGACACGCCCGGCATCAGCGGCGTCCACGACGTGCGCACCCGCAAGATGGGCGACATGATCGTCGTCGACGCGCACATCGAGGTCGATGCGTCGATCACGGTGGAAGCCGGCCACGACATCGCCGTCGCTGCGAGGCAGCGTGTGCTGCAGCGCCATCGGGTGCTGAACCTGATGACGCACGTCGATCCGTGGCGGCGTCCGGATCTCGATCACGCGACGCCGGCGACGCCCCGGGTGTCGTGAGGCTGCGCGGGCGGACGGGTGTCGTCGGGTGTTTCCCGGGAAGCAGCCGCGGGCGTCGCGTCGTCGGCGGCGAACACCGTCATCGTGACGAACGCGAACACCGCCGCCGCGATGGCGGCAATCAATTCATCCATTCCCGAAGCCCTCCCGAGCGCACCGTTGTCCGGCATGCGTGCTGAACGACACCCACGCACGTCGAGTTGACGCAACACTTCACGCGCGTCGTCGAGCAAACGCCATTTGCATTCGAATTGCAGTTTGCAAAGTACGGCGCGCAGGGATACGTTTCGAGCGGGATCGTACGAATGCTCATGCGCTCGATGACTCGCGACGGACATCGCTTCGCGAGCGTCCTGCAGGACCATCGGGCACCGGGCATTCCGCGACAGCAGATGTGGTTTCGGCCGTCGTTCGTCCCCTCGAAGAAAAGCAGTTCACCAATCACGCTGGAGGAAAAACACATGGAAAAGAGTCGACGCAATTTCCTGACGACGACGGCAGCGACCGCCGCCCTCACCGCCGCTTCCCCGCTCGTGTCCGCCCAGGACAAGTTCGCCCGCGACCGCGACTGGACGGGCAACCATCCGGTGACGTATCCGGAGCCCGCGTTCGAAGTGTTCGACAAGCGCTTCTCGGGTCGCCAGGGCAACTCGACGCTGCAGCGCATCTGGCACGGCAGCGGCAACGACGCGGCCCTGTGGTGCGAAGGTCCGGTCTGGATGGGTGACTGGGGCTGCCTGCTCTGGAGCGACATCCCGAACCACCGTGTCCTGCGCTGGAGCGAGGACGACGGCCACGTGTCCACCTTCCAGACGGAGTCCGGCTACTCGAACGGCCACTCCCGCGACAACCAGGGTCGCCTGATCGCGATGGAACACGACACGCGCCGCGTGCGCCGCCGCGAATACGACGGCACGTGGACCATCCTGTGCGACAGCTTCGACGGCAAGAAGCTCAACGCGCCGAACGACGCGGCTGTCCACGCCGACGGCTCGATCTACTTCACCGACCCCGGCTACGGGATCATGGGTCCGTACGAAGGCCACAAGGCTGCCTTCGAGCTGCCGACGCGCGTCTACCGCATCGATCCGTCGGGCAAGGTGACGATCGCCGCCGAAGGTCCGATGCGCCGTCCGAACGGGCTCTGCTTCTCGCCCGACTTCAAGCGCCTCTACGTCGTCGACACCGGCGCGACCGATGGTCCGGGCAACCCCGCCAACATCATCGTGTTCGACGTCAAGGACACGAAGCTGTCGAACCCGAAGGTCTTCGCCGACTTCGCGCCGGGCTTCACCGACGGCATCCGCTGCGACACCGACGGCAACGTCTGGTGCGGCTGGGGCTGGGGCGGCATGGACACGAACGGCGTCCGCGTGCACCACCCGGACGGCACGCTGCTCGCGTTCCTGCACACGCCCGAAGTCATCGCGAACCTCTGCTTCGGCGGCACGAAGCGCAACCGCCTGTTCATGTGCGGCAGCACCTCGATCTACGCGCTGTACGTGAACGCCGTCGGCGCAGCCCTGAGCTGATCGACGCATCCGCATGACGGCCCCGCGGTCCGGGGGCCGATGAAGGAATGAAGCCCGCGCGGTTCACGCCGCGCGGGCTTCATTTTTTTGGCGACACGCCGCGCGTGCGTGCGGATCGGAGACATCGATCGCGCACGCCCGGCGGCTGCGATCACCCTCAAGTGCGCACGGGAAAGTCCGTAATTCGCGATCCGCAAGGTCGGGTCCCGATGCCGTTGTCCCGAGGCCTCCAGCCGGCGCACGGGGTGCCGTGAGGACCATGAGGCGCCAGCAATTGCATCGGGCTCGCTGCGTCGGTCAAGGTATCCCGATGCAGTGAACGGACAGGCCCGCGAGCCACATCCCCGGAGGAAGAATGCAGGTCTCGGTGTTCAGTTTTCTCCCGGCGACCGGATGGTCGATCCCGCTCGATCCGCGGCTCGACTCCGGGCGGACGCTCGTGCTCGCCTTCGGTGCCTCCGGACTCGTCGACGCGCACGGCCCCATCGAAGACGTGCTCGCCGCGTACCCGCAAGCCCGGATCCTCGGTTGCTCGACGTCCGGGGAGGTCCACGGCACCCGCATCCACGACGACAGTCTCGTCGTGGCGGTCGCCCGGTTCGAGGACGTCCAACTGCGCGAAGCCTCGGCACCGGTCGTCGCTGCTTCGGACTCGTTCGCCGCCGGTGAATCGATCGCGCACCAGCTGCAGGCCGACGATCTGCGCGCCGTGCTGGTGCTGTCCGACGGGTTGCTCGTGAACGGCAGCTCGCTGGTGCAGGGACTCAATTCCGTGCTGCCCGATTCCGTCGTCGTGTCTGGCGGACTCGCCGGTGACGGCGACCGCTTCGCCCGGACGTGGGTTCTGGGCGGCCGCGACCTCGGCGCCGGACGTGTCGTCGCCGTCGGACTCTACGGTGAGCGGCTGCGCGTCGGGCACGGCTCGAAGGGCGGATGGGATGCCTTCGGCGTCGAGCGCCGCGTGACGCGCTCCGTCGGCAACGTGCTGTACGAACTCGACGGCCGCCCGGCCCTCGCGCTCTACAAGGAATACCTCGGTGACCGGGCGCGCGGACTCCCCGCGACGGCCCTGCTCTTCCCGCTGACGCTGCGGCCCGACAGCGACGACGATCGCCGCCTCGTGCGGACGATCCTGGCGATCGACGAGGCCGAGCAGTCGATGACGTTCGCCGGCGACGTACCCGAGGGCTGGTTCGCGCAGCTCATGTACGCGAACTTCGACCGGCTGATCCAGGGCGCCGAGGACGCCGCGCTGGACACGAACGGCGACGACGTCAGCGGCGACGTGCTCGCGATCGCCGTGAGCTGCGTCGGACGCCGGCTCGTCCTGGGCGACCGCGCCGAGGAGGAGATCGAGGCGACGTGCGACGCCCTGCCGCGGCTGTCCCGGCAGATCGGTTTCTACTCGTACGGCGAACTGTCGCCGCTCAATGGCGGCAAGTGCGAACTGCACAACCAGACCATGACCCTCACGACACTCGCGGAAGCCTGACATGCATCCGCTGCTCGCCCGACAACTCGATCGACTCGGACTTTCGCCGGACGCACAGCCCGACGCCGCAAGCTGGGCCCGGCTGATCGGCCGCATCGACGCGGCGTACACGCAGGCCGATCAGGCGCGCGAGATGGTCGAGCGCTCGATGACGCTCTCGTCGCGCGAGATGCAGGACCTGCACGACCGGCTGCGCGTGGCGAACGACGAACTGGAGCACAAGGTGCGTTCACGCACCGACGAGCTTCAGCGGCTCAACGAGAGCCTGCGGGCGGAGGTCGATGAACGCCGACGCACCGAGGCCGCACTCGCGAAGAGCGAACGCTGGATCCGCCTCGTCAACGACAGCCTGCCGGTGATGCTGGCCTACGTCGATGCGGGCGAGACCTACCGCTACATCAACGAGGCGTACAGCACGCGCCTGGGCGTGCCGCGCGATGCGATCGTCGGGCAGCAGGTGCGCGACGTCGTCGGAGAATCCGTCTACGAGATCATCCGGCCCCACATCGCGACGGTCCTGACCGGGCAGGTGACGAGCTTCGAGCGCACCCAGACCACTGCTGCGGGCACGGTCCACTGGTTCACCGGCGAGTTCGTCCCCGACATCGACGACGCCGGGACGGTCGTCGGCTACTACGTGATGCTCGTCGACGTCACCGCGCAGAAGTCGGCCGAGCGGATCGCGCAGCAGAACGAGATGCGCTTCCGCGGTCTCACGGCGCTGTCGTCCGACTGGTACTGGGAGCAAGACACCGAGCTGCGGTTCGTCGCGTCCGACGCGCTGTTCGACACCACCGGCAGCGGCGATCCGATCATCGAGTCGGGGCTTCACCCCTGGGAGCTTCGCGGTATCGCGCCGCCCGACGACGGCTGGTCGGCACACCGCGCGACGCTCGAGGCGCATCAGCCGTTCCGCGATCTGGTGTTGAAACGCACGACGGACGACGACAGGATCCATTTCCTGAGCGTGTCGGGTGAACCCGTGTTCGATGCCGACGGCGTCTTCACCGGGTACCGCGGCATCGTGAAGGACATCACGGTCCTGAAGCAGGCCGAGCAGGACGCACGGACCACCCGCGAGGTGCTCTCGACGCTGCTCGACGCCGTGCCCGATCCGATCTTCGTGAAGGACGAGGCACATCGGTTCATGCTGCTGAACGACGCTGCATGCGCGTTCATCGGGCAGCCGCGCGAAGTGCTGCTCGGCAAGGGCGACCACGATTTCTTTCCGAAGGCACTGGCCGACGACTTCTGGGAGAAGGACAACCGGGTCTTCGCGTCGTCCGCGGACCTCGTCGCCGAGGAACAAGTCACGGGCGCGGACGGCGTCACCCGGACGCTCTCGACGAAGAAGCGCGCGATCCGCATGCTCGATGGCCGCCAGGTGCTCGTCGGCTCTATCCGCGACATCACGGAACTGAAGGAACAGCAGCGCCAGCTCTCCGGGGCGAAGGAAGCCGCCGAGGCCGGCAGCCGCGCGAAGTCGGAGTTCCTCGCGCGCATGAGCCACGAGGTCCGCACGCCGATGAACGGTGTCCTCGGCATGACCGAGCTGCTGCGCGCGACGCAGCTCACGTCCGAGCAGCGCGGCTTCGTCGACACGGTCCACGGATCCGGCGTGGCGCTGCTGCGGATCATCAACGACATCCTCGACTTCTCGAAGGTCGAGGCGGGCAAGCTCGAACTCGAGCAGGTCGACTTCGTCCTCGCGGACTGCGTGGGCAACACCGTCGACCTGCTGCGCGGACGCGCCACCGCCAAGGGACTCGCGATCTCGGTGCGGGTCGCTGCCGACGTGCCGCCGGCCGTGCGGGGCGATCCGTCGCGGCTCGGCCAGATCCTCACGAACCTCGTCGGCAATGCCGTCAAGTTCACCGAGCGCGGCTCGATCGAGGTGAGCGTCGAGCTGGCCGGGCACGTGGACGGCGACGTCGTCCTGCGGTTCGAGGTCGCGGACCACGGCATCGGCATCGCGCCCGCGGCACAGGAAACCATCTTCGACGCCTTCCACCAGGCCGACGGCGGAACGAGTCGACGCTACGGCGGCACGGGCCTCGGCCTCGCGATCTGCCGGCAGCTCGCGCATCTGCTGGGTGGCGAGATCGGCGTCTGCAGCCGTCCCGGCGAAGGTTCGACGTTCTGGTTCACGGTGCGTCTCGCAGTGGCCGACGCGCCGGCGATCCACGAAGGCAGCGCGCTCCCGACGGCCGGACCGGACTCGACGCACGTCGCCGCAGCACCGGTCCCTTCGACGACGCGCGTGCTGCTCGCCGAGGACAACGCCGTCAATCGTCACGTCGCGCTCGCGATGCTGCGCAGCCTTGGATTCTCGGCCGACACGGCCGTCGACGGACGCGAAGCCGTCGATGCGACGGCGCGGGTCCGGTACGACGTCGTGCTGATGGACTGTCACATGCCCGGGATGGACGGATTCTCGGCGACGGCGATGATCCGCGAACGGGATGCGCTGACGGGCGCGCCGCGCGTGCCGATCGTGGCGCTGACCGCCAACGCGATGACCGGTGACCGCGAGGCGTGCATCGCCGGCGGGATGGACGACTACCTGTCGAAGCCCTTCACGCGGGCGCAGTTGCAGGCGCTGCTCGAGCGCTGGGCGACATCCGCCGCGACCGGGACCGATACGCCGCAGGCGTCCGCAGGCGCCTGACCACCGCGGACGCGACGCGCCCGGAAACCCGACGGCGCCGGCCGCGCTCGCATCGACCAGCTCACCCCGTCGTCTCAGCCGCTGCAGGTCCGCGTCGGGCAAGCACCACTGACCGACGGCGCCCGGTCACACCTTCAGCAGCACGGCCCCCGTCGTCCGGCGGGACTCGAGGTCGGCGTGCGCCCGCGCGACGTCCTCGAAGGCGTATTCGTGCGTCTCGTCGGTCGTCATGACGCGATCGCGCAGGGCCTGGAAGAGCCGCGACGACATGACCTCGCGCTCCCCGCCCTCGAAGTAGTGGAACAGCGCCGGGCGGGAGATGCTGTTGGAACCCGCGAAGAGCCGCGAGATCTCGAACGGCGCGATCGGTCCCGAGGACTGCCCGAAGTTGCAGAGATGACCGCGCTTCGCGAGCACGTCGAGGGAACCGAGGAAGGTGTCCTTGCCGACGGAGTCGTACGCGACGTCCACGCCTCGGCCGGCCGTGATCTCCCGGACGCGGTCCACGAAATTTTCCTCGCGGTAGAGGATCGTGTGATCGCAGCCGGCCTGGCGGGCGAGTCCGGCCTTCGCCGGGCTGCCGACCGTGCCGATCACCGTGGCGCCGAGGTGATGCGCGAGCTGGGAGAGCAGCCGCCCGACCCCGCCCGCCGCCGCATGGATCAGCACCGTCTGTCCCGCGCGGATCGGGAACACCGAGTACGCCAGCATCTGCGCGGTGAGCCCGCGCAACCAGCTCGCGGCGATGGTCCGGTCGTCGAGGTCGTCCGGAATCCGGACGGGCAGGTTCGCATCGATCAGCCGGGCCTCCGCGTAGCCGCCGTACGCGCCGGTGAAGTACGCGACGCGATCACCCTCGCGGAATGCCGTGACGCCGGGTCCGACGGCCTCGACGACACCGACGCCTTCCAGTCCCGGGATGCCCGGCAGCGGCAGCGTCTTGTAGAGGCCCGAGCGCACGTAGCAATCGTGGAAGTTCACGCTGACGTACGTCTGGCGCAGGCGGATCTGCCCGGCGGCGGGCGCGCCGACCTCGACGGATTCCACTTTCAGGACTTCGGGCGGACCGGGTTCGCGGAGGACGATCGCTCGGGACATGGCGTGGGTCACCTGCAGATGTGGGGCCGTCGATGATGCCGTTGCCGGAGCGGGCGGGCAAACCGCCGGAGGCCGGGTGGACGCGCCTGGCCGATCCACCGGCCCGGCCGACAGGCAGGCCCGCCCCCGAGGGGATCGCGACGTGAACATTCGGCACATTGTCCGTGCAGCGGGTTGCGTGCTAGATACGAAGCACCCTGATCGGAGACCTGAAAATGACAACGACGACATGGCGGCTGGGGCTCGCCGCGGCAGCTTCACAAGCGCTGGTCTCGACGGCGTTCGCCGCCGGAGTGACGTGGTCCACCCCCGGCACGGGATTCTGGGATGACGCCTCGAACTGGCCCGGCGTGGCGCTGCCGACCGACGCCGACGATGTCACGATCGATCTCGGCACGACGACGGCGATCATCCGCCAGCTCGCGGGCGCGCCGGCCTCGCCGTTGTCGCGATTCACGGTCGCCAGCCTGCTCGCTAAGTCGGCCGTCGAGCACTCGGGGGGTTCGCTGCTGGTCAAGGGCGACGCCACCTTCGAGGAGGCCTTCACCTGGAGCGGCGGCGTCCTGCACGTGGACAGTTCGATCCCGAGCGGCACCTGGACCTTCGCGAAAGGCATCCACCTCACAGCGCCTTCGCTCGTCGGCATGAATGCCGGCGCGATGGAACTGCACGGCACCTCCATCCTGGAGGGCGGGGTCGGCATCCTGCTCGGGAACGTCCCCGTTCACGTGGCGGCCGGCGCGACCGTGGACATCCGCGCGGGCGACCGATTGGTGGTCCAGAGCACGCTTCTCAACGACGGCACGATCGACCGCACCGCCGGCACGGGTGCGTTCGAGATCTTCCTGCGCGGCGGCGGCAACCAGGGCGTCGTCCGGAATCGCACGGGCGTGCTGACGCTGACGAACGGGTCCGACAACGTCGTCCACACGGGCACGTTCGCGGTCGACGCCGGCGCGGAGCTGCGGTTCGTGGGCGCGCAGACATTCCTGAACACGATCTCCGGCGCCGGGAACGTAACGTTCTCCCAGTTCCACGACTACACGGTGGACGCCGCCAGCTTCGCGCTCGATGGCACGGTGACCGTCGAGAACGGCGGCAAGGGCGTGTGGAGCGGCGACGGGACGATTCGCAACCTGCGCTTCTCGTCCGGCACCTTCCTGCCGACGGGCCACGTGGACGTCATCGATCGCGCCCGCGTCGACGGCATCGGATTCGTGAGCGGCGCGGTGGCCAGCCGGACACGCTTCCTCGACGGGCTGGACCTCCAGGCCAACTTCATCGTCAGCACGGGTGCGGTCGAACTCGGTGGCAACACCGTGGTGCAGGGCAGCGTCGGACTCGGCATCGGCAACGGCGCAACGCTGACCGTGCTGCCCGGCGCGACGCTGAGACTCGCCAACGACGCCACCGCCGCGGGCACGGGCGCCATCGTCGGCCCCGGGCGATTCGTGAACCAGGGCGTCGTCCAGCGCGATACCGCGACAGGCGAGTTCCGGTTCAGCGTGACCGAAGTCATCAACGAAGGACGCCTCGCACTGGAGTCCGGCAGTGCGACCGCCGTGCTGGACTTCCGGCAGACCGTCGACGGCACGCTCGCGATGACGCTCGGCTCGGTCGCCGGCCCGTTCGCCATCGGCGGCGATGCCACGCTCGCCGGGCTGCTCGAGATCGGCTTCGCGGACGGATTCCTGCCGTCGCTCGGCCAGTCGTTCGAGCTGATGACCTGGGAGACGCGCGCCGGGGAGTTCACGCTCTCGCTCGTGGGCGAGGCGGCCCGCACTGGCTACGGCTACGCGTTGCACTACGGCGACCACGCGCTGGGTCTCGAGATCACGGCGCTCGCCGCGCCCGTGCCGGAACCGGCGACGTGGGCACTGCTGGCCAGTGGACTGGGCCTGCTCGCGCTGCGCCGGCGGCGATAGGCGAAGGGCGCAGCCGGGAGTTCGTCCCGATCCGTCACCGCGCCGTACCGCGATCGCGGTACGGTGTCGTACGATCGGCGTGCGGCGGGATGCGAGCATTCGCACCTCGCCGCGGAGACGCACCGCCACCACCGCCCGATCGTCCGGCAGCCATCGCGCACATCGCGGGACGTCGGTGGATCGAGGTCCATTCCCACCTCGGGACATCACGCTCGAACCCATGACCATCCGTCACCCCGTACTCACCCTGGCCGCCGCAGCGTTCAGCCTCGTCTGCTCCGCCGACAACAGTGTCGACGAACTGTCCGCAGGGGCCTTCACCGTGCCTCGCGCCGACGCGGGGGCCTACTCGCAACCCGCGCCGGCATTGGCCGAACGACAGCGCGAGACCTTCAAGCGGGGACGCGCCGCCTTCAATCGACCGTGGGTCGTGTTCGGCGTCAGTGCTGGCGATTGGGGCATCGGCCCGACATTCATCGGGGATCGCTGCAGCGCCTGCCACGTCCGCAACGGACGTGGCACACCACCGAGCGCTGCGAACGAGCAACTCCTCTCGACACTGGTGAGGGTGAGCGTGCCGGGGACCGACCACAACGGTGGTCCGAGACCGCACAGGCACTACGGCGGACAACTGCAGAATCGCGCGCTGCAGGGGCAGCGCGTCGAGCTGCTGCATGCGTATCTGCCCGTCCCCGCTGAAGCCGAGCTCTACCTCGACTGGGAACCGAGCAGCGTCACGCTCGCGGATGGCTCCGAAGTGCACCTGCGCAAACCGGCGTTGCGCATCGAGAACCTCGCGTTCGGCGAACTGGGCGCGGACACGATGCTGTCCGTGCGCAACGCGCCGCCCGTGTTCGGAATGGGCCTGCTCGAAGCCGTGCCGGAGGAAACCCTGCTCGACATCGCCGCGCGCCAGCGGCAGCTCGGATTCAATGGCCGACCCAACAGGGTGTGGAATGCCATCGAGCAGCGCGAGACCTTTGGCCGCTTCGGCTGGAAGGCGAGCCAGCCGAGCGTGCGCCAGCAGGTCGCGGCAGCGGCCCTCCACGACATGGGCGTGACCTCAAGCCTGTTTCCGCGACAGAACTGCCCCGACATCCAGACGGTGTGCCGGAAGGAGGTCCCGGGCAACGATCCCGAACTCATCGATGGCGCATGGGACGACTTCGAACTCTGGTCGCTCGGTGTGGGCGTCCCGGCGCGGCGCCACTGGAACGATGCGGAAGTCCAGCGCGGCGCGGCACTGTTCGAGCAACTGCAATGCGCCGTCTGCCACGTCCCGACACTGACCACGGCCGACGGCTTCGCGCGCCTGCCGCAGCTCGCGCGACAGACGATCCACGCCTACACCGATCTGCTGCTGCACGACATGGGCGACGGGCTCGCCGATGGGCGCCCGGAGTTCGCCGCGAGCGGTCGCGACTGGCGCACGCCGCCGCTGTGGGGACTGGGCCTGTCGAGGATCGTCAACGGAAACGGCGCATTGCTGCACGACGGCCGCGCCCGCGATGCGACCGAAGCGGTCCTGTGGCATGGCGGCGAGGCGCAGGGATCGCGCGATCTGTTCGTGCAGTTGAACAAGCGCGATCGCGACGCGCTGCTGGCGTTCCTGGACGCCATCTAGCATCCGCAGTGTGAGCAGTCCCTGGCGCCTGCTCGGACCACGGAGCCGGACGGCATCCGTGGTCCGAGGCCCCGGGGTCGGTCACGTCGGCGCCCTCTCGCCCGATTCACGCGGCCCCGGCCGTCTGCCGCAATCGCGTTCGGGAGCCCGTCGGTGCGATCAGCGGTGCGCGACGACAGCGCCCGGAGCAATCCATCGACACGACGCCGTCGATCGTGTCCGCAGCGGGTTCCGATGGAGATCACCGGAACCCGCGCCGGCCATGAGACGCTTCAGACGTTGAACCGGAAGTGCATGACGTCGCCGTCGCGCACGATGTACTCCTTGCCTTCGAGCCGCATCTTCCCGGCCTCCTTCGCGCCCTGCTCGCCCTTCAGCGTGATGAAGTCGTCGTAGGCGATGACCTCCGCGCGGATGAAGCCCTTCTCGAAATCGGTGTGGATCACGGCGGCGGCCTGCGGCGCGGTGTCGCCCTTGTGGATCGTCCACGCGCGCACTTCCTTCACGCCGGCCGTGAAGTACGTCTGCAGGCCGAGTCGGTCGTACGCGCTGCGGATCACGCGGTTGAGGCCGGGCTCCTCCATGCCGGTGTCGGCGAGGAACACGTGC
The DNA here is from genome assembly GCA_035911475.1 of Lysobacterales bacterium. Classification (GTDB taxonomy): domain Bacteria; phylum Pseudomonadota; class Gammaproteobacteria; order Xanthomonadales; family UBA2363; genus Pseudofulvimonas. The sequence goes on from JAMHVM010000100.1 coordinate 14,735, forward strand.
TTGTCCTCGTCGGACAGATCCGCGATCTGCGCTTCGAGCGCGGCGCAGATGGCGACGACCGGCGCGCCTTCCTTGGCGGCATGCGCTTTCACGAGTTCGAGCAGCGGGTTGTCGACGAAGCCGCCGACCTCCGCGACGTTCGCGACGTACAGCGTCGGCTTCATCGTGAGCAGGAACAGCGGACGGATCACCGCCTGCTCCTCCTTCGTCAGGTCGAGCGTGCGTGCGGGCCGCGCCTCGTTGAGCACCGGCATGAGCTTCTCGAGGACGGCGACGAGGCGCGCGGCTTCCTTGTCGCCGCCGCTCTTCGCGATCTTCGTGTAGCGATTCAGCTGCTTCTCGGCCGTCGCGAGATCGCAGAGTGCGAGTTCGGTGTTGATGACCTCGATGTCCGAGATCGGGTCGACCTTGCCCGCGACGTGCACGACGTTCGGATCATCGAAGCAGCGCACGACGTGCGCGATCGCATCGGTCTCGCGGATGTTCGCGAGGAACTGGTTGCCGAGCCCCTCGCCCTTCGACGCGCCGGCGACGAGACCGGCGATGTCGACGAATTCGACGACGGCCGGGAGCGTCTTCTGCGGCTTCACGATCTCGGCGAGTTTCGCGAGTCGCGGGTCCGGCACCTCGACGATGCCGACGTTCGGCTCGATCGTGCAGAACGGATAGTTCTCGGCGGCGATGCCCGCCTTGGTGAGCGCGTTGAAGAGCGTGGACTTGCCCACGTTGGGCAATCCGACGATGCCGCATTTGAGGCTCATGATGGCTCCGTGTTCGGTGATGCGGAAATGGGTGGGGGCGACGTCGATGATGCGCTGTCGCGTGCTGCGTGCGGTCGCGGACGTTCGCGGTGCGCGCGCGCGTCGGACCTTGCGACCGTCGGCATCGTCATCCCTTCGTGTGCAGTTTCATCGTCGCTTCCTCGAGCTTGTCCGCGTGCAGCAGCGGCCACACGGCGAGGCTGCGATCGATTGCCTCGTCGATGGCGTCCTGCTCCTCGCGGCGCGGCGCCTGCAGGACGAAGTTGATGACCTGCGCGCGATCGCCAGGATGGCCGATGCCCAGGCGCAGCCGCCAGAAATCCTGGCCGAGGTTCGCGATGATGTCCTTCAATCCGTTGTGGCCGGCCGCGCCGCCGCCGCGCTTCAGCTTGACACCGCCAGGCGGCAGGTCGAGCTCGTCGTGCACGACCAGGATCTCGTGCGGCAGGATCTTGTAGAACCGCGCCAGCGCGCCAACTGCGCGGCCGCTCGCGTTCATGAAGGTCGACGGTTCGAGCAGCCAGCACTCGTCGTCGCCACGACCGATGCGGCCGATGACCCCGTGGAAGCGCGATTCCATGCGCAGCTGCACGCCCTCGGCGCGCGCGAGTCCGTCGACGAACCAGAAGCCCGCGTTGTGTCGCGTCCCCTCGTATTCACGCCCCGGATTGCCGAGGCCCACCACCAGTCTCATCGCATCCCGATTCCGTGAATGCCGTGACGATCAGCCGGACGAACGACGTCGCCCGATGCGGGAGGGGTCGTGTCGCCTCCGGCAAGCCGTCGTCACGAACGAAAGCCTGCAGGCCACGCATGAGGAAACCTGCAGCCCTCGAATGAAAAGGCCCGCAGGGAACATGCGTTCCGTGCGGGCCGGTGCCTGCCATCCGGGGGTATCGATCGCGCGACGTTCGCACCGGCATCCGTCGCGAGAACAGTCCCTGGACGACAGGTCGACTGCGGTCTTTCCTTACTTCTTGGCAGGCGCGGCAGCGGCGGGTGCAGCGGCAGCAGCAGCTTCCTTCTCGGCCTCGATCGCACCACCCGGGACCTGGATCGTCACGACCACCGCGTTGTCGCCGCGCTTGAAGAGCAGCGACTCGACGCCAGCCGGGAACTTCACGTCGGCCAGGTGCACCGAGTGACCCAGCTCCAGCGTGCCGAGGTCGACGGCGATGAATTCCGGGAGGTTGTCCGGCAGACACAGCACTTCGATCTCGTTCATCACGTGGTTGATGATGCCGTGACCGAACTTCACACCCGGCGCGTTCTCGGAGTTCAGGAAGTGGAGCGGCACCTTCATGTGGATCTGCTGGTCGGCAGCGACGCGCTGGAAGTCGACGTGCAGGACTTCGAGGCGGTAGGGGTGCATCTGGACGTCACGGAGCAGGACGCGATCGGTGTCGTCGCCGACCTTGATGGTCAGCACGGACGCGTGAAAGGCTTCGTGCTTCAGCTGCTGCTGCAGGGCGTTGTGGTCCAGCTCGATGTTGAGCGGATCCTTGCCGCCACCGTAGACGATGGCCGGGACTCGCCCGGTCCGGCGCAGACGGCGGCTCGCACCCGTTCCCTGCACCGACCGCGGCGTTGCGATGACTTCGAGGTTCATTTCGATACTCCTGCTGTGGACACCGGCCGCGACCAGCCGGCGTCGTCTCTCGGAACGGGGCGATCAATGGCGATCGGCCCCGCGAAGTTGGAGCGACCCTGCGGTCACTCCATGAACAGCGAGGACACGGAGTCCTCGTTGCTGATGCGCAGCATCGTCTCGGCCAGCAGGCCGGCGACGCTCAGTTGACGGATCTTCGGGCACGCCTTCGCGGCCTCGGACAGCGGGATCGTGTCGGTCACGACGAGTTCGTCGAGCACCGAGTTCGTGATGCGCTCGATCGCCTTGCCGGACAGGACAGGGTGCGTGCAGTAGGCGAGCACGCGGACGGCACCGCGTTCCTTCAGGGCTGACGCGGCTTCGCAGAGCGTGTTCGCGGTGTCGACCATGTCGTCCATGATCACGCACGTGCGGCCGGCGACGTCACCGATGATGTTCATCACGGTCGAGACGTTCGGCTTCGGCCGGCGCTTGTCGATGATCGCGAGATCGGACTCGAGACGCTTCGCGAGGGCGCGGGCGCGGACCACGCCGCCGACGTCGGGCGAGACGACGATGAGGTTCTCGTACTGCTGCTTCCAGACGTCGCCCAGCAGGATCGGGGCGGCGTAGATGTTGTCGACCGGGATGTCGAAGAAGCCCTGGATCTGGTCGGCGTGGAGATCCATCGTGAGCACGCGATTCACACCGACGGCCTGCAGCATGTTCGCGACGACCTTCGCGCTGATCGCGACGCGGGCCGAACGCGGCCGGCGGTCCTGGCGGGCGTAGCCGAAATACGGGATGGCGGCGGTGATGCGTCCGGCCGACGAACGCTTGAGCGCGTCGGAGATGAGCAGCACCTCCATCAGGCTGTCGTTCGTGGGCATGCAAGTCGACTGGAGCACGAAGACGTCCTTGCCGCGGACGTTCTCGAGGAGCTCGACCATCACTTCGCCGTCGCTGAAGCGACCGACGCTGGCCTTGCCCACATGGATGCTCAGGTGTTTGCAGACGTCTTCGGCGAGCCGCGGATTCGCGTTGCCGGTAACCACCATCAGACTGTCGTAGGCCATGGGATTCGTTCGTGAAAGGTGATGTTCGAACCTGCTGCTCGGCTACCGTCTGCTCACGGGAGTGAACCCGTCGTGACGCCAGCGAACCGGCTGTTCGTTCGCGGACCGGCGTTGCGCCAGCGAACGGATGTCACGCAAAACATGTCACGCAAAACAAAGGCAGCCGGGAATGCGCCGCGGCTGCCTCGTCCATGCACAGCCGGAACGTTCATGCGGCTGCTTCGCTGCCTGGAGCCGTCACCGACGACATCGGTGGCGCGCTCATGCTGTGGGGCTGGGGAGGAAGGATTCGAACCTTCGCATGCCGGAATCAAAATCCGGTGCCTTAACCAGCTTGGCGACTCCCCTACACAGGTCGATTGCCGAAAGGCAACCTACCTCAATTCTCGTCCGATGCCCAACCCGCAAGAGGGTGAATCATCAGGTTGTCGCATGCCTTGACCTGCCAGCCCTGCGGGGCCCCAGCCAGATCGACTGCATGAGACGTCATTTGCGCAAACACCGCACTGCCCGAGCCGGTCATCCGGGCATGCAATCCGCGCAACCTGAGCCATTCGATGGCTTCGGTGACCTCGGGGCAAAGTGCCTGGGCAACTGGCTGCAAGTCATTTCGACCGAAATCAAAGTGTGCTGCAGCAAAGCCTAAGATTGTAGCACTATCTGAATCGCGTTTCAAACTTGGAGACGAAAAAATTGATTTTGTCTCCAGGCCTGCGGCGGGCTTCACGACGGCGAAGCGCGCTGGCGGCAACTGGTGCGCTTTCTCAAGCGGCGTGATTGTCTCACCAATTCCCTCCACCCAGGCGTTGCGGCCGCGCAAAAAGAAAGGGACGTCGGCGCCGAGCGCGAGGCCGATCTTCTCCAGCGCGGAGCGCGGCAGGTGCAGTCCCCAGAGCCGGTTCAGCGCGAGCAGCGTGGTGGCCGCATCCGACGAGCCGCCGCCCATGCCGGCCTGCGCCGGAATGCTCTTGTGCACGCCGATGCGGACGCCCTGGGTACAGCCGGTGGCCTGCTGCAGCGCACGCGCGGCCTGGATGGTGAGGTCCACGCCGGGCAGTGCGGCGCCCAGGTCTTCGCGCGTGATCTCGCTGCTGGCCGCGTGGCGTTCGAAGTGGAGCGTGTCGCACCAGTCGATCAACATGAAGACCGACTGCAGCAGGTGGTAGCCATCGGCGCGCCGGCCGGTGATGTGCAGGAAGAGGTTGAGCTTGGCCGGCGCCGGCACGTCATACAGGGCTTGCATGGCGGAAACGAGGGCTTATCGGGTCAGGGCGATGCGCAGCGTGGCCTGTGGCGCCGGGTCGTCGCGGTGCGCGATGAGCCGGCCATCGGCCAGCCCGGACAGGTCGGCCCGCCAGCCCGGCGCCGTGGCCTGCGTGCCCTGGAGCCAGTTGAACAGCGCAGCGACCGGAAGGCGGGTGCCCGTCACGTCCTGCAGCAGTGCGTCGAGCGAGTCGGACGTGCGGGTCTCTTGCGCGCTCACCAGTTGCGCATGCCCGTCCTGCCAGTCGAGCTGGGCCAGCCGGTTGCCGAGCGGGCTGGTCAGCACCAGGCCGCCGTTCCGTTCGTTGCCCCGCAGCTCGAACAGGGCGGAAAAGGATTGCGAGGCCTGCCCTTCGACCTGCAGCGCCAGGCGGCCGCTCCAGGCCTCTTCCTCGGTGCTGGTCTTTGGCAGGGGCTGGGCGCAGCCTGCCAGCCACAACGCGCAGATGGCGAAGACCAGCCATCCGGCCAGCCTGGAACGCAGGCTTCGCATCAAAGCTTTGCTCCGAGGCGTGCCAAGGTTTCCTTGAGGGTTTCGTTGTCGGGGTTCGCGCGCTGGCCTTCCCGCCAGATCTGCACGGCGGCGTCCTTGTCGCCCAGGCTCCAGAGCACTTCGCCCAGGTGGGCCGCGATTTCGACATCAGGACGCGCCTTGTAGGCAGCTTCCAGGTGCCGCCGGGCTTCGGCGGGCTTGCCCATGCGGAATTCCACCCAGCCCAGGCTGTCGGTGATGAAGGGGTCCGCCGGAGCGAACTCCAGCGCCTTGAGGATCAGCTGCTTGGCCTCCGGCAGGCGCACGCCGCGCTCCGCGAGCGAGTAGCCGAGCGCGTTGTAGGCATGGTGGTAGTCGGGCTTCTGGGCGATGACCTGCCGCAGCAGCTGTTCCATGACCTCGGGGCGGCCCGCCTTTTCGGCCAGCATGGCCTGGTCGTAGATCAACTCGGTGTCGTCGGGCGCCAGGGCCACGAGTTCGACCTGCACTTCGTACGCCTCCTGGTAAAGGCGCAGCTCCCGAAGCAACTGCACCTCGGCCTGCAGCTTCATGCGCTTGTCGTCGGCGGAGGTGCCAGGCAGGTTACGCAGCAGCGCGCGCGCCTGCGCCACCTTGCCCTGGCGTGCGAGCAGCGAGGCGCGGCGGGCCTGCGCGCTGAAGACTTCTTCCACGTTGTCGATGCGCTTGAGCCAGTCTTCCGCTGCAGCGTAGTCCTGCTTCTTCTCCGCGATCTGCGCGTGGAGCAGGTAGCCTTGCGTCTGGGCGCGCTGGCGAATCTCCGCGTTCGGGGCGGCGGATGCGAGTTCCATGAAGCGTTGCAGGGCGGACTCCGCCCCGGGCAGGCGGTTGTCCTGCAATTGCAGCGTGGCCAGCACCAGCCAGGCTTCCATGAGGTCGGGCTTTTCCTTGGTGGCAGCCTCCAGTTGGCGGCTGGCGTCCGGGTAGCGCTGCAGGCCCAGCAGGACTCGTGCATAGGCCATGCGCAGCTCGGGAACAGGTTGCTTGGCGAGCGCCTGGACCACCAGCGGCTCGGCTTCCAGGTTGCCCTCTTCCATCAGCTCCAGGGCCAGCTGCGCCGCGGGTTCGCTGGCGTCGTCCAGCGCCTGGGCCCTGCGCGCGGCGTCCAGTGCACCGGCCTTGTCGCCGGCGGCCAGGCGCAGGCGGCCCAGCGACACCCAGGCCACGGGGCCGGTGGCGGGGTGGGCCAGTTCGTCCACGAGCGCGGTTTCGACCACCTTGGCCGCCAGCGCCTTGTCGCTGGCGCGCCCGTACATCTGCGGCAGCGCCGCCAGCGTGGCTGCCTTGGCGCGGGGAGGGGACTGGGCAAGCTCCTGGCGCAGCAGGCTGGGCGTTTCGCCGATGCGGTTCAGCGCCACCAGGATCTGTAGCACGTAGCGGTTGGCCTCGCGGGACTCCGGCAGGGCCTCCTTCCAGGCCTTGGCGGCCGCCAGGGCGTACTCGCCGGAGCGCGACTGCAGGGCGATGTCTGCCGCCCGCTGGTAGAGCTGCCCGTCCGCGCTGCGGCGGGCCGCCTCCAGCATGAATGCGTAGCCCGCGCCCGGGTCGCCGGTGCGGGCGCTGACTTCGCCCAGGAAGATTTCGTAGAACAGCTCCGCATCCAGCGCGGGGTTCGATTCCACCGCCGGTTCCGCGGCGGCGGGCGGGGTGCCGCTGCTGGAGGGTTGTGCCCAGGCTGAGCAGGCGGCGACCGCGATCGCGGTGGTCAATGCGGCGGTCCGAAAGCTGTGAAATAGCACCATCGGGTCATAATAATCCATGCCTGTTAACCCATTGCCAGGGTGTTTCTATGCCTGAGTTGCCCGAAGTGGAAGTGACGCGCCGCAGCTTTGCGCAGGCCATTTCCGGTGCGCGCATCGAGGCCGTGACCCTGGGCAAGCCCTTGCGCTGGCCGCTGGGCTGCGAGCCGCAGTTCCTGGTGGGGCAGCAGGTGCTGGGCCTGCGTCGCCGGGGCAAGTACCTGCTGGCCGATACCAGCCAGGGGTTGCTGCTGTTGCACCTGGGCATGTCGGGCAGCCTGCGTTTCAGCCACGGGCTGCCGCCGGCGGGCACCCATGACCATTTCGACCTGGCGACGGACCGCGGAACGCTGCGGCTGCACGATCCGCGCCGGTTCGGGGCGGTGGTCTATGCCCGGGGCGAGGAAGACCCGGTGGCGGTCAAGCTCTTGAGCACGCTGGGCATGGAGCCGCTGTCGGAGTCGTTCTCCCTGGCCGTCTTCCAGGAGGGGCTCAAGAAGAGCCGCATGCCCATCAAGCAACTGCTGCTCGGGGGCCGCCTGGTGGTGGGGGTGGGCAACATCTATGCGTCGGAAGTGCTGTTCCTGGCGGGCATCCGGCCCACGGCGGTCGCGTCGCGCATCGGGCCGGCCCGGGTGCGCAAGCTGCATGCCGCGATCCAGACGGTGCTGGCGAAGGCCGTGGAAATGGGCGGCAGCACGCTGCGCGACTTTTCCAACGCGGATGGCATGGCCGGGCACTTCCAGCTCCAGGCCAACGTCTATGGCCGCGACGGGGCGCCCTGCCATGTGTGCGGAACACCGATTCGGCTGCTGCGCCAGGGGCAGCGCAGCAGCTACTTCTGCCCCGGGTGCCAGCGGAGCTGAGGTCGATGCTATATTTTGTGGATACCGGCCCTGCAGGCCACTCATAGACACCTCCGGGAGCAAAGTGGGACCTTCATTCAACGAGCAGTTCGACCAGCACGGCGTCTGGCGGCGGGAGTTCGCCCAGCAGCTCAAGCGGCTGGCCGACTGGATGTCCTCGCACGACCTCATGGACGCCGCCGTGCAGGAGCGCCTGCACAGGCTCGAGGAGCAGGTCCGCAGCGACAAGGTCATGGTGGCGTTCGTCGCCGAGTTCTCCCGCGGCAAATCGGAGCTGATCAACGCCATCTTCTTCGCCGACTACGGGCGACGGATCATGCCCGCGAGTGCCGGGCGCACCACCATGTGCCCCACCGAGTTGGGGTACGACGCCGGCGTTGCCCCGAGCCTTCGGCTGCTGCCCATCGAAACCCGGCTGCAGGCGCAAAGCCTGGCGGAGTGGCGCATCAAGGCCGACCGCTGGCAGGAAATCCCCCTGGACGTCGGTAATGCGGACCAGATCGCCAAAGCCCTGGAAAAAGTCGCGGAAGTGCGCAAGGTCAGCGTGGAGGACGCCCGCGCGCTGGGGTTCTGGCATGACGACCTGACCGACGAGAACCCCGTGCCGGATGCGCAGGGCCTGGTGGAAGTGCCCATGTGGCGCCACGCCGTCATCAACATTCCCCACCCCTTGCTCAAGCAGGGCCTGGTCATCCTGGATACGCCTGGCTTGAACGCCGTCGGCGCCGAGCCCGAGCTCACGGTCAACCTGATTCCCCAGGCGCACGCGGTGGTGTTCATCCTGAGCGCGGACACCGGCGTGACGCGCTCCGACCTGTCCATCTGGCGGGAGCACCTGGCCATTTCGCCCGACAGCATGGACGGCCGCCTGGTGGTGCTGAACAAGATCGATACCCTGTGGGACACCCTGAACTCCGCGGAGCAGGTGCAGGCCCAGATGGAGCGCCAGTGCAGCACCTCCGCTGAGATGCTGGGTGTTCCGCTGGACCGGGTGGTCCCCGTGTCGGCGCAGAAGGGGCTGGTGGCCAAGATCACGGCCGATGACCTGCTGCTCGAAACCAGCGGGCTGCCCGTGCTGGAGGAATCCCTGGCCAAGGGCATCATGGGCCGGCGGCAGGCGATTTTGCGGGCGGCCGTGGCCAACGGCGTGGCCAGCCTGCGCAGCGAAACCTCGCGCGCCATCAACATCCGGCACCGCGACCTCGACGACCAGATGGCCGAGCTGCGCAGCCTGCGGGGCAAGAACGCCTCGGTGATCGAGTCGATGCGCCACCGCATCGAGCAGGAGCAGCGCGAGTTCGACCTGAGCACCACCAAGATCCAGGCCGTGCGCGCCGTCCACCTCAAGCTGTTGCGGGACGTGTTCCAGCAGCTGGGCGCCAAGGCCCTCAAGGCGGAGCTCGCGGAGCTGGCGCAGACGCTGCAGCAAAAGGGCCTCAAGCTGGGCGTGAAGAAGATCTACCTGCAGACCTTCGACAAGCTGCGCGCCACGCTGGACAAGGCGCAGGCCTCGGGCACCGAGATCCAGGCCATGCTGGGCGGCACTTTCCGGCAGCTCAATGCCGAGTTCGGCTTCTCCCTGCAGGTTCCGTCGGCGCCGCAGCTGGAGCATTTCACCCACGACCTTGACCAGATCGAGCAGAGCCATCTGCAGTACCTGGGCATGGGCAACGCGCTCAAGCTGGCCCAGCCCGAATTCGCGGAGCGCCTGGTGCGCGCCATGGCGATGCGCCTGCGCACCGTGTACGAGTCCGCGGCGAACGACCTGGAGCTGTGGAGCAAATCGGCCACGGCCCAGCTGGACGCTCAGTTGCGCGAGCGGCGCCGCAGCTTCGCGCGCCGCATCGAGGCGGTGGACCGCATCCAGCAGGCGGCCAGCGGCCTGGACGAGCGCATCTCGGAAATCGAGGCGGGGGAGGAAGAGCTGATGCAGATGGAGCGCAAGCTCCATGAATTGACATCGAAGCTCGTGGCCCCGCCCGGACTGGCGGCGGCTGAGCCGGCAGACGACGCGCACCTCCTGTCGGCATGACGGGCCGGGCGCAGGGGAGTGCCGCCGAGCGCGTGGTGGCCTGGCAGGCATCCCATGGCCGCAACCACCTGCCCTGGCAGCAGACACGGGACCCCTACCGCGTGTGGCTGTCGGAAATCATGCTGCAGCAGACCCAGGTCACCACGGTGCTGGACTACTACGCACGCTTCCTGGCCCGGTTTCCCGATGTGGAGGCGCTGGCCGAGGCGCCCCAGGACGAGGTCATGGGCCTGTGGAGCGGGCTGGGCTACTACACCCGCGCGAGGAACCTGCACCGCTGCGCCCAGCAGGTCATCTCCGAACATGGCGGCGCTTTTCCACGCAGCGCCGAGATGCTGGCCACTTTGCCGGGTATCGGCCGCTCCACCGCGGGGGCCATTGCCGCATTCTGCTTTTCCGAGCGCGTGCCCATCCTGGACGCGAATGTCCGCCGGGTGCTGACGCGCCTGCTGGGCTTCGATGCCGATCTGGCGCAGGCCAAGAATGAGCGCCTGCTGTGGGAGCAGGCGCAGGAGCTGCTGCCGCGCACGGACCTGGACAGCGCGATGCCGCGCTACACCCAGGGCCTCATGGACCTGGGCGCCACGGTCTGCACGCCCCGGGCGCCGCAGTGCGGGCTGTGCCCGCTGCAGGACGACTGCAAGGCCTTCCGGGCGGGCGACCCGGAGCGCTACCCCGTCAAGACGCGCAAGCTCTCGCGCAAGGCGGAGTCCTGGCAGCTGCTTGTGCTCAAGAATGCGCAAGGCCAGGCGTGGCTGCACAAGCGCCCGGCCAGCGGCATCTGGGCAGGCATGCATTGCGTCCCGGTCTTTGCCGACAGTGCGCAATTGCAGCGCTGCGTTGCGGCGCTGGGCGCTGCGTCCCGCCTGGATGTGAATGAACTGCAGCCCTTTGTCCACGTGCTCACGCACCGGGACCTGCACCTGCATCCGGTGCTGGTTTCCGGGGCGGTGCCCGGCAGGCCCCTGGAAGAGGGCGGCTGGTTCGGCGCGGACCAGTGGGATGCCATCGGCCTGCCTGCACCCATCCGCAAGCTGCTGGAAGCCACGCAGGCGCAGCTCTGGTAATTCAACAGGGAATATGAGTCAAATCGGCCTCTAGCGCTTGCTGGGTAAGCGCAAGCAGCTATCAAAACAGTAGTTTTCTCTATCTGCCGTCCAGCTCGCGGTGCCTGCGCAAGGCCGTCCAGCGGCCGCCAAAAGCCTCGGCGAGCCGCTCCACCAGATAGACGGAGCGGTGCTGGCCGCCGGTACACCCAATGGCGACCGTGACGTAGCTGCGGTGGTTGCGGTCGAGCATGTCCAGCCAATGCGCCAGGAACTGCTCGATATGTTCTTGCATCCGCGCGACCTCGGGCTGCTGGCGCAGGAAATGCGCCACGGGCTCGTCCAGCCCCGTCAGGTCGCGCAGGGCGGGTTCGTAGTGCGGGTTGGGCAGCATGCGCACGTCGAAGACGTAGTCCGCATCCATCGGAATGCCGCGCTTGAAGGCGAAGGACTGGAACACCAGGGTCAGCTGGCCCTGGGTCGTGGTGGCCATCAGGCTCTTGACGTAGCTTTGCAGCTGCGAGGAGCGGATGGTGCTGGTGTCGATGACGTGCGACTGCTCGCGCAGTTCCGCCAGCAGCTCGCGCTCCACTTCGATGATCTGCACCAGGGCCTGGCGCCCCTCCTGGAGATCGGCATGCGACAGGGGGTGCCTGCGCCGGGTCTCCGAGAAGCGCCGCACCAGGGTGTCGATGGTCGCATCCAGAAAGATCGAATGCACGGAAACGCCCTGGCTGCGCAGGCGGCCCAGCTCCTGGGGCACCTGGTGCAGGGCGGTGGCGCTGCGCACGTCCATCGCGATAGCCAGGCGGTGGCCGTGGTGGCGGTGCTCCAGCGCCACGAAGGCGGGCAGCAACTCCGGCGGCAGGTTGTCCACGCAGTAGTACCCCGCGTCCTCCAGCGCATGCAGGGCGACGGACTTGCCGGAGCCCGACATGCCGGTGATCAGCACGATGTCGAGCGCCATCGGTCAGTGGCTCCCTTGCGCAGCGGCGTCTGCGAGATCGAGCATTTCGCGGGCGTGGGCCAGCGTGGTTTCCGTGGATTTCTCTCCCCCCAGCATCCGGGCGATTTCCGCGACGCGCGGCTCGCCCTGCACCGCCTGGACGGTGCTGCTCGTGCCCTCGGCATGCTTGCGCTTGGCCACCTGGAGGTGGTGGTGCGCGCAGGCCGCCACCTGGGGCAGGTGGGTGACGGCCAGCACCTGGCGGTCGCTGCCCAGCTGCTGCATGAGGCGGCCCACGGTCTCCGCCACCGCGCCGCCCACGCCGGAATCCACCTCGTCGAAGATGAGGGTGGGCGCCGCGCCCAGCTCGCTGGTCGTCACCGAGATCGCCAGCGCAATGCGGGACAGCTCCCCGCCCGAGGCCACCTTGCCGACGGGCCTGGGCGTCATGCCGGGATGGCCCGCCACCAGGAACACGATGTCATCGAGGCCGTGGGATGCGGGCTCGGGCAGCTTGGTGACGGACACCTCGAACTTGCCGCCTTCCATGCCCAGGCCCTGCATGGCCTGCGTGATGGCGCTGGACAGCTTGGGCGCTGCCTTGGCGCGGGCCTGCGACAAGGCGCGGGCGGATGTTTGGTAAGCCTTGGCGCTGGCGGCCTCGGCGGCTTCCAGCTGGTTCAGGTCCGTCGCGGCATCCAGCCGGCGCATTTCGTCCTTCCAGCCTTGCAGCAGCGACGGCAGTTCCGCCGGGGTGCGGCGGTACCGGCGTGCCAGGGTCATCCAGGCGGAGATGCGGGCGTCCAGCTGGGCCAAACGCTGGGGGTCGATCTCGGCGTGGCGCAGATACTGCTGCAGCGAATGGGCGGCATCGCTGGCTTGCGCGAGGCTGGATGCCAGGATGTCGGCGAGGCCGGCAAACTCGGGCTCGATGTGCTCCTGGCCTTGCAACAGCGAGTGCGCGCGCGTGAGCCCCGCCAGCGCACCCGCATCGTCGTCCTGCAGCGCCTGGAGCGCGCCTTCCGCACCGTCCAGCAGCGCCTGCGCATGCGACAGCCGCTTGTGCTGGGCGTCCAGCTCGTCCCATTCGCCCTCGGCGGGGGCCAGCTTATCCACCTCGCCGATCTGCCACTGCAGGCGCTCGCGTTCCTGTTGCAGGGTGGCCTGATCCTGGCGCGCCTGCTGCAGGGCCTTCTGGTCGACACGCCATTGGTTCCACTTCTCCGACGTGTCCGTGGCGCGCACGCCCGCATAGGCATCCAGCAGCTCGCGCACCGAATCGGGCCGGGTCAGGCTTTGCCATGCATGCTGGCCGTGGATGTCCAGGAGCAGATCCCCCAACGTGCGCAACTGGGTGGCCGTGGCGGGCGTGCCGTTGACCCAGGCCCGGCTCTTGCCTTGCGTATCCACCGTGCGGCGCAAGAGCAATAGCTCGCCGGTTTCGAAGCCGGCTTCCTCCAGCCACGGGTGTGCATGGGCCGGACAGTCGAACTCGGCGCTCAGGTCCGCCCTGGCGGCGCCTTCCCGCACGACGCCCGCATCGGCACGGGAGCCCAGGATGAGCTGCAGTGCGTCGATCAGGATCGACTTCCCGGCACCGGTTTCTCCCGTCAGCACCGTGAAGCCCGGGCTCAAATCCAGCTCCAGCGTTTGCACGATCACAAAATCACGCAGGGTGATCCGCCTGAGCGCCATGGTCAGGAGCCTCCCTCGTTCCAGCGCAGCTTCTTGCGCAGCGTGGCAAAGTAGTTCCAGCCCAGTGGGTGCAGGAAGCGCACGCAGTGCTCCGAGCGCTTGACGAGGATGCGGTCCCCGTGCAGCAGCGAGGCCAGGGACTGCATGTCGAAGTTGGCGCTGACGTCCCGGCCGCTGACGACTTCGACGGCCACTTCCGTGGCGTCGGACAGCACGATGGGGCGGTTGGAAAGGGTGTGGGGCGCGATCGGCACCAGCACCCATCCGGGAATCGAGGGGTGGAGCATGGGCCCCCCGGCGGACAGCGAGTACGCCGTGGAGCCGGTGGGCGACGCGATGATGAGACCATCGGCGCGCTGGTTGGCCACCAAGCGCCCGCCGACCTCCACCCGCAGCTCCACCATGCCCGATGTGGCGCCGCGGTTCACGACTACGTCGTTCATGGCCAGCGCCTCGAAAACCACGCGGTCGTCGCGCACCACGGTGGCGTGCATGAGCGGCCTCAGGTCCTCTTCGTACTCGCCACGCAGCATGGAAGGCAGCGTGGTCTGGTACGCGTCGAACGGAATGTCGGTGATGAAGCCCAGCCGGCCTTGGTTGATGCCGATCAGCGGCGTGCCGAACCGGGCAAGCCGCCGGCCGATGCCGAGCATGGTGCCGTCGCCGCCGACCACCAGCCCCAGGTCGCACTCGCGGCCGATCCCTTCCACGTTCAGGGCCGGGTAGTGCGTCATGCCGGTGTTGCTGGCGGTCTCTGCCTCCAGCACCACTTCGCAGCCTTGCCGCTCCAGAAAATGGGCGATGTCTTCCAGGGCCTTGCGCGG
>JAMHVM010000101.1:0-155470 GCA_035911475.1 Lysobacterales bacterium
GTACTCGGCGATCCACTGACGCGCGAAGGTGCCGTCCTGGATTTCGGTCAGGATCTTCTTCATCTGCGCCTTGGCGTGATCGTCGACCACGTACGGGCCGCGGGTCAGGTCGCCGTACTGCGCGGTCTCGGAGATGAACTCGTGCATGCGGGTGATGCCGCCTTCGTAGAGCAGGTCGACGATCAGCTTCAGCTCGTGCAGACACTCGTAGTAGGCGATCTCCGGCTGGTAGCCGGCGTCGACCAGGGTTTCCCAGCCGGCCTGCACCAGCTTGGTGGCGCCGCCGCAGAGCACCGCCTGTTCACCGAACAGGTCGGTTTCGGTTTCTTCCTTGAACGTGGTCTGGATGATGTTGGCGCGGGCGCCGCCCAGACCCGCGGCGTAGCCCAGAGCCAGTTGCTCGGCGCGCCCGGTGCTGTCCTGATGCACGGCATAGACGCAGGGCACGCCGCGACCGATTTCGTACTCCCGCCGGACCAGCGCGCCCGGGCCCTTGGGAGCGACCAGTGCCACGTCCAGATCCTGGCGCGGTTCGATCTCGCCGTAGTGCACGTTGAAACCGTGCGCAAACATCAGGCAGGCGCCTTCGGCAATGTTCGGCTCGATCACGTCGCGCCACAGCTGCGGCTGCACCATGTCTGGCGTCAGTACTGCGATCAGGCCGGCACCGGCTACCGCTTCCCCGGGCGGCTTTACCGTGAAGCCATCCGCCTTCGCCTTCTGTTCGGTGGGTCCGCCCGGACGCAGCCCGATGACCACGTCATGGCCGGAGTCGCGCAGGTTCAGGGCGTGGGCGCGGCCCTGGCTGCCGTAGCCGATCACGGCGATCTTGGGCAGGCGGGTCGGAAAGTTCGTGGTTTCGGCAGCGGACATGGTGATGAACCTCAGGCAGTGACGGCGATGGCAATGGAACGGTCCGCGTCGAAGGTTTCGGCGCGGGAAGGGGAAGACGTGGACTCGTGAGCAGCAATGAAGGGCGTGGTGACGGCGCCTTGCGAGGCCGAACCGACTTGCAGCGCGTACTTGGCCAGCACGCCGGTGCGAACGCGCGGTGTGAAGTCGGCGGCTTCGCGAGAAGCCAGATCGGCGTGGCTGGACAGCTCGCGCGAATCGGCGTCGATGATCACCGTGTCGCCTTCGCGCAAGCGCGCCAGCGGACCGCCGCGCGCCGCTTCCGGAGCGATGTGGCCGACCATGAAACCGTGGGTGGCGCCGCTGAAGCGACCATCGGTGATCAGGGCGACATCGTTGCCCAGACCCTGACCGACCAGCGCCGCGGTGACCGCCAGCATCTCGCGCATGCCGGGACCGCCGGCCGGGCCTTCGAAGCGGATCACCACGACATCGCCGGCAACAATCTGCCGCGCCTCCACGGCAGCGAAGGCGGCTTCCTCGGAATCGAACACGCGGGCGCGGCCTTCATGGCGGCTGCGACCCTGGCCGGCCAGCTTCAGGATGCAACCTTCAGGCGCCAGGTTTCCGTACAGGATGGCGTAGCCACCACGCGGCTTGATCGGGTCGCTGATCGCCCGCACCGCCTCGGCGTCGGCCGGCAGGTCCAGCGCATCCAGCTCCTGAAAAAGGGAACGGCCGGTGACCGTGGGGATATCCTCGATCAGGCCGGCCGTTCGCATTTCCCGGGCCACCAGTGCCGTGCCGCCTTGCTGGAACAGTTCGGCGGCGGTGAAGCGGCCGCCCGGTTTCAGGTCGGCGATCACCGGCGTTCGGCTGGCGGCGTCATCGAACTCGTCCAGTGCGAAGGCGACGCCGGCCTCGTGGGCGATCGCCATCAAATGCATCACGGCGTTGGTCGAGCCGGCGGTGGCGGAAACGGCGCGAGCGGCGTTGCGCAGCGCGCCGGGCGTCAGAATCTGGCGCGGAGTCGGTGCGCCGTGGCGCAGCAGGTCCATGACCAGCTCGCCGCAACGATGGGCCGCTGCCGGTTTGTCGACATGGATCGCGGGGATGTCATTCAGGCCCAGCGGCGACAGACCCAGGAAGGTCAGCACCATGGCCATGGTGTTGGCGGTGAACTGGCCACCACAGGCGCCTGCGCCGGGGCAGGCATGGCGCTCGACCTCGGCCAGACCGGCATCATCCAGCTTGCCGGCCGAATGCGCGCCGACCGCCTCGAACACGTCCTGCACAGTCAGTGCCTTGCCCTTGCACTGTCCCGGCATGATGGTGCCGCCGTACAGGATCAGGCCGGGCAGATCCAGTCGCGCCAGTGCCATGGCGGCAGCCGGAATGGTCTTGTCGCAGCCGACCAGGATCACCACCGCATCCAGACAATGACCGCGCACGGCCAGCTCGATGGAATCGGTGATGACCTCGCGCGAGGCCAGCGAGGCACGCATGCCGGGGCTGCCCATGGCGATGCCGTCGGTCACGGCGATGGTGTTGAACTCGATCGGGGTGCCGCCGGCCGCCTTGATGCCCTCGCGGGTGTGACCGGCCAGATCGCGCAAGGTGATGTTGCAGGGCGACACATCCGACCAGGTATGGCAGACGGCGATCAGCGGCCGGGCGATGGCTTCGTCATCCAGGCCGGTCGCGCGCAGCATGGCCCGGGCGGGGGCTCTGGCGGGTCCGGTTTTGATGGCGTGGCTGTGCATGGGGGGTTCCTGGCATTCCGCAGGCCCCGAAACGAAAAAACCCCGCACTTTTCAGGTGCGGGGTTCTTGTTTCGAGACCGGATTTCGATGGATGAATCGGTCTATCCCGCACCTTGTAGTCGGCTAATAAGTACGAGTACGAGGACGAGACCGCCAGCGATCATCGACGAAAGCAGGACGCGCGCCTGGTCGGCGTGGCGCTGTTTCAACGTGGCGATTGCTGCGGTGCGGAACATGGAGCGGAGAAGATCACAGGTCCGCGAAAGCTGTCAACTGTTTTTTCGTCGCGTTGTCGGTGGTCCGAATGCGGCGGCAGGCATGACCTCCAGCCGATCCCACGGTGGGGTCGGTTTGCTATGGTCGCCACACCCGACGCCGGGCAGCCATCGGGAGGCTGTCCAAAGGCGTGACGCACTCACTGAGGAATCCCATGAAAAGCAAATGGTTGTTCGTTGCCGGTCTGCTGCTGCCCGCATTCGCGGCGCAGGCCGAGGAAGGCATGTGGACGCTGGACAATCTGCCCTTGCAGGAACTGAAGGCGACCTATGATTTCGAGCCGGACGCGGACTGGCTGCGTCATGCCCAGCGCTCGGCCGTGCGTCTGGCTGGGGGCTGCTCGGGTTCGTTCGTGTCGCCGCAAGGCCTGGTCCTGACCAATTACCACTGTGTGATCGGCTGCGTGCAGCAGCTCACCAGTGCCGAGCGCGATCTGCTCAAGGATGGCTTCGTGGCCGGGAATCCGCAGCAGGAGCTGCGCTGTCCGACCTTCGAACTGAACCGGCTGGAAGAGGTCACCGACGTCACCGAGCGGATCAAGACCGCGACCGCCGGCCGCGAAGGCAATGCGTTCGCCGAGGCCAAGCGCGCGATTCAGTCGGAACTGGAAAAGGCCTGTGTCGGCGACCAGGGCGACAGCCGTCGTTGCGATGTGGTCGAGCTCTACCACGGCGGCGTCTATCAGCTTTACCGCTACCACCGCTTCAACGATGTCCGGCTCAGCTTCACCCCCGAGCGCACGGTCGGCCTGTTCGGTGGCGATCCGGACAACTTCAACTTCCCACGCTACAACCTGGACATGGCGCTGCTGCGTGCCTGGGAGAACGGCAAGCCGGCAACCGTCGAGGACTACTTCCGGTTCAGCCCGGAGGGAGCCGAGGCTGGCGAACTGACCATGATCCTGGGACATCCCGGCAGCACCGATCGCCTGTTGACGGTGGCGCAGCTGGAAGCCAATCGCGACTACGGCCTGCTGTCGTGGCTGGTCCACATGTCCGAGCTGCGCGGCATGATCAACCAGTACGCCAGCAGCAGCGAAGACGCCGCCCGCTATGCCCAGGCCGACATCATGGGCATCGAGAACGGCATCAAGGTCATGCGTCACGAGGCGATGGCGTTGGCCGACCCACGCGTGATCGAACTCAAGCAGCGGCAGGAGAAGGATCTGCGCGACTATGTGGCTGCCGATCCGCAACGGCAGGCGAAATGGGGTTCGGCCTGGGACGAGATCGCCCAGGCCCAGCGGCACTATCGCGAACTGTCGCCGACGCATTCGATGCTCGAGTCCGCGCGCGGGTTCTACTCGCAGTACTTCACCCAGGCCCGGCGTCTGCTCCGGGGCACGGCCGAACGCGACAAGCCCAATGGCGAGCGCCTGAGCGAGTTTTCCGACAGCGCCCTGCCGCGGGTGGTGCAGGCGCTGGAGTCGGATGCGCCGATCCATCCCGACTACGAGAAGGTGAAGCTGGGCTGGTCACTGGCCAAGCTGCGCGAGAATCTGGGCACCGATCATCCACTGGTTGTGCAGGTGCTGGGACGCGACTCGCCGGAAGTGGTCGCGGCGCGACTGGTCGACGGCACCAGGCTGGGCGATCCGGCCGTGCGCAAGGCCTTGTGGGAAGGCGGTGCCGAGGCGGTTGCTGCCTCGAATGATCCCTTCATCGTGTTGGCGCGGCAGATCGACCCGGCCGCCCGCGCGGTGCGCAAGCGTGTCGAAGACGAGATCGACGCGGTCGATACCCGCAATGCCCAGCGCATTGCCGAAGCCCGCTTCGCCCGCTACGGCACCAGCATCTATCCCGATGCCACCTTCAGCCTGCGCTTGAGCTATGGCGCGGTGAAGGGCTGGAACGAACAGGGGCGTGACATCGAGCCGTTCACGGAAATCGCTGGCGTGTTCGATCGCGCCACCGGTCATGATCCCTATGTCCTGTCCGATCGCTGGCTGGCTGCAAAGGGCAAGCTCGACGGACAGGCGCGTTTCAACTTCGTCAGCACCAACGACATCATCGGCGGCAACTCCGGCAGTCCGGTGATCAACCGCGATGCGGAAATCGTCGGTCTGGTCTTTGACGGCAACATCCACGCGCTGGGCGGCGCCTACTGGTATGACGCCGAACTCAACCGCGCCGTTTCGGTGCACCCGGCGGTGATGCTGGAGTCGCTGGAAAAGGTCTACGGCGCCGGCCATCTGGCGCGCGAGCTGCGCGGCAGCAAGGACTGAGTCGCGCAGTTTCGCCTTGCCGCTGCCGGGGTTGCTGCACAGCACTCCCGGGGGCGGCTCGGCTGGCCGGATGCCGTGCCGTTGCCCTCAGCGCGGCGACCGGCAGCGCCCCGCAGTGTGGCCGAGAAGAAACCTGCAACAAACCTGCCAGGATGCTCAGGCCGGTTCGCGGCCGGCCATCGTCAGCAGTGCTGTCTCGAAATCCCGCGCGAACCGTCGCATGTCGAACAGGGGTGATTCGGCGCGCGCCCGCGCCAGCCGCGCCTTCAGCGCATCGCGTTGCGCGGCGTCGTTGCCGATGGCGATGGCCTGCGCGACGAAGCGGTCCTCGTCCGGTGCATTCATGTCGGCCATGTCCAGGGTCGCGTTGAGGCTGCCTGCCACGCGCGAGGCGAAGCTGCGGCCGGGCAGGGTGAGCACGGGACATCCGGCCCAGAGCGCGTCGGACGCCGTGGTATGCGCGTTGTATGGGGTGCTGTCGAGGAACAGGTCGGCTTGCCTATAGCAGGCCAGATAGCGTTCGTGCGGCTGCTTGGGCAGGAACACCAGGCGTTGCGGATCGATGCCGGCATCCCGCGCCAGCGCGCGCAGGTTGTCACGCACTTCGGCGACCTTGCCATCGAGCAGCCAGAGCACGGAGCCAGGCACGCCGTGCAGCACGCGCCAGAAACGGCGCACGGTTTCCGGCGAGTACTTGTAGCTGTTGTTGAAACAGCAGAACACCACGACGTCCCCCGGCAGACCGAGCTCGGCGCGTGACGGTGGCTGCGCGACGACGCGCGTGCTGTCGGAGGGCTGGAAGCAGTTCGGCAGGTGGATGACCGTTTCGCTGTAATTGCCGAACTCGTCCGGCGGAATCACGAAACGGTCGGCGAGGATGGCGTCGATCCAGGGTGCGCCGGAGGTGCCGGGATAGGCCAGCCAGTTGACCTGGATCGGCGCCGGTCGGCGCGCGAACAGTTCCGCGGCGCTGCCACCGCCCCAGCCACGCAGATCGATCAGGATATCGACGCGATCATCGGCGATGCGCCTGGCGGCCTCGGCCCAGTTCAGCGGTGACAGCTCCTGGAACTGCTCGAAGCCGGCCTGCAATCGCCGGCGCATGGGACCGCCGTCGTCGGCGCTGGTGGCGTACCCGATCGTGCTCAGGCGACCGCCGTGCAGTTGTTCGACCAGATCGGCGATCAGCAGCGCTGTGGGATGTTGGCCGAAGCCGTTCGACACGAATCCAACGCGCACTCGGTCGGCAGCGGGTGCAATCATCGCTGCTTCGGTGGCAGTCACGATGTCGGTCGGCAACGAAGCCAGTACTGCCTTGCTGGCCAGAGCAGCTGCGCGCAGTTGCCACTCCGGCGTGAGCTCCTCGCTCAGCAACGCGAACGGCGCGATGCCTTGCGCATTGTCGGCAATCAGCGCATGGAGCGTGTCACGTCCTCTGGCGATGTCGCGATGTCGACAAAGACGCCGACGAAGATATTGAGCGAGACTGGCAACCTCACCGCTGCCGGGCTGTTGTGCCAGCAGGCGTTGGCACCAGTCCAACGAGGCAGCCCATTCGCCCAGTTCGTCCAGTGTTCGGGCCAGTCCATAGTAGCTTTCTGCGCTGTGCAGGCCGAGCTGTATGCTTCGCTCGAACGCCATGCGTGCCGCCGGGTGATCGCCTTGAATGGACAACGCGTGCGCCAATGCCAGCCAAGCCGGTGGATAGCCAGCGGCCGCCGCCACTGCGCGGTCTGCCTCGGTGCGGGCGGCTTGCGGATTGCCCAACGCGAGCAGACAGGCCGACAGGTTGCTGCGCGCCGGCGCATGGCCTGGATCGCCCGCCAACGCCTGGCGATAATGTTGTTCGGCGGCCGCGATGCGACCTTGTCGAAACAATAGACCGGCCAGGTTGTTGTGGATGCCGGCATGGTACGCGTCAAGTTGCAGCGCTTCGCGATAGTGCGCTTCGGCAGAGACGAGGTCGTTCTCGCTGGCCGCCAGGGCGCCGAGATTTCCGAGCACAGGCAGTGACAGCGGCGCCAGCGCATGGGCGCGATCCAGGGCGTCGCGGGCGCGGCTGAGATCGCCTGCCTGCAAGGCCAGAACGCCGAGCTGCCGCCAGGGTTCGGCTTCATCGGGATAGTCGCGGACAATGCCGAGGAGACGATCGAATGCATCGTTCAGTCGGCCACCGTTGGCCAGCAGCAGGGCGTGCTCGAGTTCGCTGGCCAAGGTCTGAGTCATCGATCAGGCGCCGGCGCGCGTGCGGGTCCGTTGTCCGCCGTTCCGCGAGACTCGTCCAGGGGCGAATCAGTCATTCAGATCGAGCTGGTAGAAGCGCCGGTCCGGATCCATGCGGGCATAGCCGTAGCGCTCGTACAGGCCCTGGGCGTAGGTGTTCTCGGCGCCGGTTTCCAGGATCAGCCAGGCGGCGCCGGTGGCGCGTGCATGACCGCGAGCGGCATCGAGCAGACTCAGCCCGGCGCCGCGGCCGCGTGCATGCGGATGCACGTAGAGGTCGTTGAGCTGCCAGACCGGTCGCAGCTGGACCGACGAGAAGCCCGGATACAGCTGGGTAAAGCCCAGTGCTTTTTCTTCCGGGGAAAGCGCCAGGAAAATGGCCGACTCCGAGCGCTCCATGCGCGCGCGCAGAAACTCGCGGCACAGTTCCGGCTGCGAGGGCTGACTGTAGAAGCGGCGATAGCCGTCGAACAGCGCCACCAGCGCCTCAAGGTCGCCGACATCGGCACGACGGGTGCTGATTCCGGTCATGGCGTGGTCAAGGCGCGCCGGCTGCGGGCGCCGGGCGTGCCACGCTGCCGTGCTCGATGGTCCAGGCGATCAGCTCGCTGGTGATACCCGCCAGTGCCTGTTCGAACACCTGCACGACCTCGGCGATGTCCGCACTGGATACCGGCCGGCTGGCCGAGAAGCGCTGGCTGGCCCGGATACGCCGGTCGCGCGGATCGATCAGCCGCGCGTGGATCTCGATCTCCACCACCGGCTGGCCATCGACATAGCGTGCCTGGAAATCGGTCAGGTCGCTGGCGAGTATCAGGTCGGCGCGCAGCCCGCTGCCGTTGCGACCGACACCGGGCACACGGCCATCGCTTTCGAAGCCGCGCAACCACACCGATTGCAGCATCACCGGCACCCGCTCGGCCCAGCGCGCACCGCGATAGACTTGGCGCTGATTGCCATCGGGTGCGACCACGATGCGCTGGCCGTCGAGCAGGTCGTTGGCCTTGGGTGTATCAATCAGCAACTGCCAGTCGGCTGTTGCCGTCGTGGCCTGTGCAGCGATGGCCGGATTGAGCGTGTAGACGGTGAAGTTCTCGCGCGGCCCGGTCAGGCTGCCGCAGGCGGCCAGCATCAGCGGCATGCCCAGCACGAGCAGGCGTGGCAGCAACCGGCGGCGCTGCCCAGGGCGCCTCGTCGACATGATCATGGTTCGAATTCCTTGGGCTGATCGCGGCCTAGCAGGAAGCCGGAGGGATTGTTCTCCAGACGCTGCGTCAACTCGCCCAGGTTGACCAGCACCACGCGCAGTTCGCTCAGGGTCTGACCCAGCTCGACCAGGGTCTGCTGCGCGAACTGGTCGACCGCACCGCGGTTGCTTTCCAGCATGCCTTGCAGTTGCACGCTGGCATCGCGCAGCGCCGTCATGGCCGTTGCCACGTCGCTGTCGAGGATGCGGTCGGCGTTGCCGATGGTCTGCTCCAGCCGCGCCACGGTCGTCCGCACCTGGCTCAGGGTGCGGGTCAGTTCGGCACTGGCCAGGGCGCCCTCGTTGAGGATGGTCTTGATCGACTCGCTCTCCGAGCCGATCGCGGTGGTCAGCTTGTCGAAGTTCTCGATCGCGCGACTGAGACGGTCGGCGTTGTCGTCGCTGAGGATCGCGCTGACCCGGGTCAGCACGTCATTGACCGTGGTGACGATGTCGCTGCCGGACTCGAACAGGCGGGCGAAATCCGAGGGCTGTGCGCGGATCACCGCGATGCTGCGGCCCGGACGCGGTTCCAGTCGTGGCGCATCGATGGTGCCGCCGCTGAGCTGGATGGCGGCGACGCCGGTCAGGCCGGTGTAGGCCAGCTTGGCGGTGGTGTCAGTCTTGACCGGCGTGCTGGCGCCGACCCGGATGCGGGCGATGACCCGCGCCGGGTCGATCCGGCTCAGGCGCAAGGCGGAAACCTCGCCGACCTGGATGCCGTTGTAGTAGACCGGCCCGCCCTTGGACAGGCCGGTGATCGATTCGCGGAAGTACACGTCGTAGTGCTCGAACTCGCGATCCATGCTGTGCTTGCCGGCCCACAGCAACAGGAACAGGCCGATGGCGCACACGGCGACCACGAAGGCGCCGATCAGGACGTATTTGGCCCGGGTTTCCATGGCGACAATCTACCTGAGTCGACGCGACCAGGCAGCACCGAGGGCATGAATGGCGGCACAATAGGCGCCTGGCCGGCGTCTGACCGGCCTTCGGAATCGCAACACTCGTGAAACTGACTGCACTCGAACGCCGCGCCGCCGTGGCACTGGCGCTGGTTGTCGGCCTGCGCATGTTCGGCCTGTTCCTGATCCTGCCGGTGTTCGCCGTGCAGGCGCGTGCCTATCCCGATGCGACGGCCTGGCTGATCGGGCTGGCCATCGGCGTCTATGGCGTGGGTCAGGCGCTGCTGCAGTTTCCGTTCGGCTGGCTTTCGGACCGCATCGGTCGTCGACCGACCATCAGTATCGGACTGCTGATCTTCGCCATCGGCGGCGCGGTCGCTGCGTTGGCTGGAACGCTCAAGGCCGTGGTGGTGGGTCGTGCCCTGCAGGGCATGGGTGCGGTTTCCGGCGCGGGACTGGCGCTGGCGGCCGATCTCAGCCGGGAACCGGTCCGTGCCAAGGTCATGGCCATCATCGGTGCCAGCATCGGTGCCGGCTTCGTGTTGGCGCTGATCGTCGGTGCGCCCTTGTACGCCTTGGGCGGACTGCCGTTCCTGTTCGCGCTCACTGCCATCCTGGCCTCGCTGGCGCTGCTGCTGCTGTGGCTGCTGGTGCCGACACCACCAGCGCCGACAACAGCCGCCTCCAGCGCGGGGTCGGCGCTGCGCACGGTGCTCGCCGATCGCCGTCTGATGCTGCTGAACCTCAGCGTTTTCGTGTTGCACGCCTTGCTGACCGCCGCCTTCGTCACCTTGCCGTCGCTGCTGACCGATCGACTGGATCTGCCGCTGTCACGGCACTGGGAGTTCTACCTGCCGGCGATGGTCGTGGCTGCCCTGGGTCTGGGTGTGTTCGCCGGTGGTCGGCGCGGTTCGCTGGTCGATCTGGGCTGGCGGCAGATCGTGGCGCTGGCGCTGTGTGCGGCCGGTCTGGGCATGCTGGCCTTGTCGGACAACGTGTTGACCATCGGCTTGGCCGGATGTGCCTTCTTCACCGGCTTCACCGCGCTGGAAGCGCTGCTGCCGACACTGGTCTCGCGTCTGGCGCCGGCGCAGGAGCGCGGCGCGGCCCTGGGCGCCTACGCCAGCCTGCAGTTCCTGGGTGCCTTCGTGGGCGGTTTGGGTGGTGGCGTCATCATGGGCTGGTTCGGTGAAGCCGGGGTACTGGCGGCTGCCGCCGGACTGGCGGCGCTGTGGTGTCTGGTACTGGCGTGGCTGCCGATGCGCATTGCCCGCGAGCCACTGGTCGAGTCCGGTTGACGAAAAATTCCGAGGCCTCGGCCGCTCGTTCTTACCGGTGCCGTCGTCCGCTTTTCCGACCGGTCCGGGTGAGCCGCGTGGTATTCTGCGCTCCGCATTGGCATTGGGTGGACGCGCATGGCACGAGGCATCAACAAGGTCATTCTGGTGGGCAATCTGGGCAACGACCCGGAGACCCGCTACACGCCGTCCGGTGCGGCAATCACCACCATCAGCGTCGCCACCTCGGACAGCTGGACCGACAAGCAGAGCGGCCAGAAGCAGGAGCGCACCGAGTGGCACCGGGTGAAGTTCTTCGGACGCCTGGCCGAGATTGCCGGCGAGTACCTGCGCAAGGGCCGGCAGGTCTACATCGAAGGCGCGCTGCGCACCGACAAGTACACCGGCAAGGACGGTGTCGAGCGTTACACCACCGACATCATCGCCAACGAGATGCAGATGCTCGGCGGCATGGGTGAAGGTGGCGGTGGAGGCGGTGGCGGTGCCCCGCGCGAACGCAGCGGCGGCGGTCGTCCGGCGGCCTCGGAAGGTCGCGGCCCGTCCCGTCAGCAGGAATCGTCGCGGCCGCCGATGGATGAAGCCTTCGACGACGACATTCCGTTCTGACGAATGCTGGAACGGTCGCGGTCAGGATGATGCAGAAACAAGCCCCGCCTAGGCGGGGCTTTTTCATGACTGCCAAACTCTGCGCTCACGCTGATCGACGGTCGCGGTGACGAACAGTCGGGTTGGCTACGGCTGCTGGAATCCGTTGCTGAATATTCCGTCATAGAGGTAGCGCCGGATTTGCGGAAACGAGGCTGCCAATGCGCCATCGACAGTGAGATGGGTGTCGGCATTGCAGGGATTTTCCTCGCTGAAGCACGCCCCCATAAGCTGGCCGACTACCACTGGGCCATCGGCCCCCATCACAAAGGCGGCGCCACCACTGCTGCCGCCGGCGGTAGCGCCCTGGACGTCACTCGATGACGTGCCCAGGCCCGAGTAGAGAAACGCAGGGCGTGGCAGATCCGGACAGACACCGGTGCCAGAAGTGCGCAGACGCCGCATCGCGTAGGTCAGCGGCGAACCGGCGGGATGTCCGAGATGGAATACCTGGGTGGCGTTCGGAATGGCGCCGGTCGTCCAGCCTTGCAGCCAGCGCCCGGACGGCACCGAATTCATTCGCACCAGGGTGAAGTCCGGGTGCGTTGGCCGCGCTCCTGTGGCAAGCAGGGTCGCGCCGGTCGAACTCACGGTAGGCGTGGGCGTACAGCCGGCGCAGCTGGTGGTCCGGTAGTCATAGACCGCTTCCAGCGTGGTTGCCGATGCCTGGGTGTCGAAGCAATGGTTGGCGGTGAGGAAGTAGGGCGGTCGCGGCCCGCTGCCGCTGCTGTTGAGCAGGGTGCCGGTGCAGATGAAGCTGCCGCCGCCACGCATGAAGTTGATGTGTGCGATTCCCTTGACGGTGTCGCCGAAGGTCGGGTTGGAATCCATGGCGCAGACACCGTTGATCGTGCACGGTGGCACATCGAAGCCACAGAAGGTGCCGCGATCGGCATCCGGATCGGCCCGACCCAGATAGTCGTCACGGATCACGTCGGCAACGACGAAGCGCTGTCCCATGTGCACCACGGAATCGATGGTGAAAGAGCTGGCCCGAAGCGCCTCGACCGACTCCGCCTGCATGCGGACACGCACGCGATCGCCGAACACCGACCCGCTCAGCCAGCGGCCGCTGCCGTCGGGGCCATGCGCCTCGAAGGGACCTTCGACGCGGCCGTGTTCGTTGTAGACGAACAGCTGTGTGCCTTCGGCCAGATCCAGGTGATCAAAACCCAGTCGCAGCGCCTTGGCATCCAGCGATTCGATGCCGATTTCCCAGATCAGGTCGTGGTCCGTCGAGGCCAGCAGCTGACCCTGGCGATGAGTGAATACGGCGCCGGTGTCCAGCTGCGCTGCCAGGTCGGTGAACGCCACCTGATGACCGACAGTGATCGCAGCACCGACCTGGACACGTCCGGACGTGGGAATGGCCTCGCCTTCGATCGCCGCGCGCTGTTCGACAGCCAGCGAAAGGCTGACCGGTGACGTTTCGACCGAAGGCGGGCGTGACGCCAGGAAACCCTCGAACCAGTCCAGTTCACGCTGGCGAAACTCGGCGTAGTCGACGGTGTCGCCGGATATGGCGGCACTGCCGGCTACTGCCGGAGCGTCGGCATCCAGCTCGACCGCGAGCCCGTCCGCAAAGGTCGAGGCATCTGCAGGCAATTCCCCGGTGAGCGGACAAACGGGCGGCTGCAGGGGTGTTGTGGTCAATGTCGGGTATCCCGCCGAATACGTCGGGACGGGGAGCAGCAAGACGGTCACAATGACCGAGCGCAGCAGTGGGTTCATGCGGGTCTCCTGATGCCGAAGCTGGCATTGAACGTATCGGAATGTGCGCGGTCTCAGGCTCATCGTGTCGACCGCGTTGTCGAAATCCGATGAAGCGTCGGTGCCCGAAAGTGAACGCCCGGTCATTCAAGGAGCGCGGTATCCCACGTTGTCGGCGGGCCGCCGGCCGGTGTTGCGTCCTTATTCGGCACAATGGCTGCATCGAAGACGAATCACAGGAGGTGGAGATGAAGGCTGCGCAACTCATGGTCGAGGCATTGAAAGCCGAAGGCGTGCAATGCGTGTTCGGTCTGCCTGGTGAGGAGAATCTGGATTTTCTGGAGGCGCTGCGTGAATCCGGCATCCGTCTGATCCTGACCCGGCATGAACAGGCCGCCGGTTTCATGGCTGCCACACACGGGCGTCTGACCGGACGGGCCGGGGTTTGCCTGGCGACCCTGGGGCCCGGCGCGACCAACTTCGTCACCGCCGCCGCCTACGCGCAACTGGGTGCCATGCCCATGTTGATGATCACGGGCCAGAAGCCAATCAAGTCCAGCAAGCAGGGGCATTTCCAGATTGTCGACGTGGTCGGCATGATGCAGCCGCTGACCAAGTACACGCGGCAGATCGTCTCTGCCGATGCGGTGCCGGCGCGGGTACGCGAGGCCTTCCGGCAGGCCGAGGAGGAGCGCCCCGGCGCCACCCATCTGGAGTTGCCGGAGGACATCGCCCGCGACCACAGCGAGGCGATCCTGATGCCGCCCAGCCAGGTCCGTCGGCCGGTCGCGGAAGACAAGGCGATTGCCTGGGCCGTGGAAGCTATCGCCCGGAGCACGCGGCCATTGTTGATGATCGGCGCGGGCGCCAACCGCAAGCTGACCTCCAAGATGCTGTCCGCATTCGTGGATCAGGTCCGCATCCCGTTCTTCACCACCCAGATGGGCAAGGGCGTGGTTGACGAGACCCATCCGCTGTGGCTGGGCAATGCCGCGATGTCGGACAACGATTTCGTCCATCGCGCGATCGACGCTGCCGATTGCATCATCAACGTCGGTCACGATGTGGTGGAGAAGCCGCCATTCTTCATGCGCCGCGGCCAGCGCACGGTCATCCACGTCAACTTCTCCAGCGCCCAGGTCGATCCGGTCTACTTTCCGCAGATTGAAGTGGTCGGCGACATCGCCAACAGCATCTGGCGTTTCAGTCAGGCGCTGCAGCCACAACGGCACTGGGATTTCTCGTTCTTCACCCAGGTCCGAGCGGCGCTCAGCGAGCATCTGATGCGCTATGTCGGTGACGAGCGCTGGCCCATCCATCCGGCGCGACTGGTCGACACTGTCCGCCGGGCCATGCCCGAAGACGGCATCGTCAGTCTCGACAACGGCATGTACAAACTGTGGTTCGCACGGCAGTTCAGGGCCCGGCGTCCGAACACACTGCTGCTGGACAATGCCCTGGCCAGCATGGGGGCGGGACTGCCGGCGGCCATGACCGCAGCCTTGCTGTATCCCGAGCGCGCCAGTCTGGCGATCTGCGGCGACGGCGGGTTCCTGATGAATTCGCAGGAGCTGGAGACTGCGGTTCGCCTGGGCCTGAACCTCACCGTCATCGTGCTGCGTGACGACGCCTACGGCATGATCCGCTGGAAGCAGCGCGACATGGGGCTGCCCGACTACGGCATGCGCTTCGGCAATCCCGACTTCGTGCGCTACGCCGAATCCTATGGCGTGCGCGGGCATCGCCCCGAGTCCACGGCGGCTTTCGCCAGTGTGCTGAGCGAGTGCCTCGCGCGTCCGGGCATCGACCTGATCGATGTCGCCATCGACTATTCCGAAGACCATCGCATCTTCAACGAGGAAATCCCGGCGTTGAGCCAGGCCTTGTCGCCCGGCCAGACGTCCTGAAGGAGTTGAACCCATGCTTGCCGAACGCTATCCGTTCTATCTCGCCAACAAGCCCGAGCAGCCCAACGCCGACCTGGTCGTCACCGACAAGTACAGTGGCGAAGAAGCGACGCG
Organism: Lysobacterales bacterium; assembly: GCA_035911475.1. Classification (GTDB taxonomy): domain Bacteria; phylum Pseudomonadota; class Gammaproteobacteria; order Xanthomonadales; family UBA2363; genus Pseudofulvimonas. The sequence continues at coordinate 15,164 of JAMHVM010000101.1, forward strand.
GGTGGCCATGGCCAGCCCGGCCGACATCGACCGCGCCATTGCCGCCGCGGTAGCGGCCCAGCAGCCGTTCGCGGCGATGCCTGCGCACCGGCGCCAGAAGGTGCTCGAACACTGCGTCGACCGGTTCCGCGAGCGGGCCGAAGAGCTGGCACTGGCCTTGTGCATCGAGGCAGGCAAGCCGATCCGCGATTCCCGCGGCGAAGTCAGCCGCCTGATCGACACCTTCAAGATCGCCGCCGAAGAGTCGGTGCGCATCGACGGCAACACGCTGACCTTGGCCATTTCCCAGCGCACCGAGGGCTATCGTGGCATCACCCGGCGCGTGCCGATCGGGCCGTGCTCGTTCATTTCACCGTTCAATTTTCCGCTCAACCTGGCCGCGCACAAGATCGCGCCGGCCATTGCTGTCGGCTGCCCGTTCGTGCTCAAGCCGGCCAGCCGTACGCCGATCGGCGCGCTGGTGATCGCCGAGATCCTGGCCGAAACCGATCTGCCCGAAGGCGCGTTCTCGGTGCTGCCGTGCCGGCGTGATGGCGCAGAGCTGTTCACCACCGACGAGCGCTTCAAGCTGCTTTCGTTCACCGGTTCGCCGGATGTGGGCTGGGATCTGAAGGCACGCGCCGGCAAGAAGAAGGTGGTACTGGAGCTGGGCGGCAATGCCGCCTGCATCGTCGACGGCGATCAGCGCGACAAGCTCGAAGCGGTGGTCGAACGGCTGGTGTTCGGTGCCTACTACCAGTCCGGGCAGAGCTGCATCAGCGTGCAGCGCATCCTCGCCCATCGCGACGTATACGACGAACTGCGTAAACGTCTGATCAAGGCGGTCAAGGCACTCAAATCCGGAGACCCGCGCGAGGAAGCGACTTTCATCGGCCCGATGATCGACACCGGCGAAGCCGAGCGCCTGCACGGCTGGATCGAACAGGCGGTTGACGCTGGCGCCCGCGTCCTGTGCGGCGGTGAGCGCGATGGTGCGATGCTTCAGGCCACCTTGCTGGAGGATGTGCCGGCCGATGCCCGCGTTTCCACCGAGGAGGCCTTCGGGCCGGTGGCGTTGCTGCAGCCGTTCGACGATTTCGCGGAGGCGTTGCGCACGGTCAACGACAGCCGCTACGGCCTGCAGGCCGGCGTATTCACCGATTCGCTGGCGCACACGCTTCAGGCCTGGGACGAGCTGGAGGTCGGTGGCGTGATCGTCGGTGATGTGCCGTCATGGCGGGTGGACAACATGCCCTACGGTGGGGTGAAAGATTCCGGATTGGGCCGTGAAGGCGTGCGCTATGCGATCGAGGACATGACCGAGACGCGGTTGCTGGTGATCCGCGGCTGAGTGCAATGTCGTCGGGGCCTTGCCGCCAATCGGCGGCAGCGCGGACCGCAAGCTATCCGTCGACTGAACGTCATCAACGACGACGGATAACCGGGGCATGTCTGCGGTCATTTCCGCCGCCCGCTTGCAGATACCATTCGCGCATGAAAACAAGCCTGATCTCCTGTCTGCTGGCTGCAATGGCCCTGGCCAGTCCGCAGCTAGCCTCCGCCGAAGCCCGCGCGCGCCTGGACGCGTTCGCGCGCGATCTGGTCGCTCTTTCCGGCCAGTTCGAACAGAAGGCGTTCAACAGCGATGCCTCGCTGCGCGAGTCTTCCCGTGGCACGGTGGCCATGCAGGCGCCACGCCTTTTCCGTTGGCAGTACGAAACGCCGTACCAGCAGCTGGTGGTGGCCGATGGCACCCATGTCTGGCTGTACGACGTCGACCTGGAGCAGGTCACCGTGCGCCGTCAGGCCCATGAGGAAGCGCAGAGTCCGCTGGTGGTACTGACCGATCCGGCCAGTCTCGATCAGCGCTATCGGGTCAGCGAGATCGGCAGCGAATCCGGACTGGACTGGTTGCGTCTGGAGCCGGTCGACGAAGGCGCCGGCTTCGAGTTCGCGGAGCTGGGGCTGGATGCGAACGGCCTCAGCCGCATGCGCATGGCCGACAGTCTCGGTGGCAGCACCGAAATCAGCTTCCGGGACTGGCAACGCAACCCGAACCTGGATGCCGGGCAGTTCCGTTTCACCCCGCCGGATGGCGTCGACCTGATCGGTGATGTCGACAGCATCGGCGAAGTCAGGCCGTTGCGTGAGGACTGAGAGGCGAATCGGGTCGGGTCGGAACTTGATCCTGCAAACGATTCGATCGGAGCGCAGTACCGTAGGCGCGGCGCAGGACTGACCGGGGCTGCGGGGCCGGAAAGCTATTGTGTCGTGGCTAGCGCTTGCCAGGCAGTCCGGCACCGCGATCCGGTACCGGCGGTGGCCGCGGAATCTCGACGTCGATCCATACCAGGCGATGGTCGCTGGCATCGAGCAGATGCGCGCCTGGGTCGCTGGACAGTGGCCAGTAGACGCCCGAATCGACCACACGCAAGCCGGTGGAGGGCAACACGTAGTCGACCCGCAGGTTGCCAGGCGGATCACCGAACACGGCTGTGTCGTTGGCGGGGTCGCCCTCATGCTGGAGGTTGCTGCCACCCATGCGATGCGCCGATTCGGCGCCGCCCTCGCTGGCTGGGGTGATCTGGCCCTGGATGCGGGGATGACCGAGCAACTGTTCGATGGCGCCGGGATGGCTGTCGCCGTTGAAAGGATCCGCGTTCAGGTCGCCGGCGACCACGAAATGGCGGTCGGCCGGCAGGCCGCCGCGCTGGCCGGCATCGTCGTACACGTAGTCCGATCGGGCCGGGTCACCGCTGACGTAGTCGGCCAGCAGGCGGATTTCGTCATGGTTGCGTCGACCGTTGCGGTCTTCCTCGCCATCGAACACCGGCGGCGTCGGGTGCGCGGCGATCAGGTGCAGGTGGCCTGACGGCGTCCACACGGGCACATCCCAATGGCTTTTCGACGACAGCGGCAGGTAGCGCAGCATGGTGTCGCTGTACCAGGGCGCGCCGCTGGGGTGGATGGGCAGCAGGGCATCGGGCATGTCCTTCCACTTGAACAGTCGGAAGGTGCGCACCTGGCGCTGGGTGATCGGATAGCGCGACAGCACCAGCATGCCGTACTGGCCGGGGTAGTGCCCGAAACCCCAGGCATCGCCCGGGCCCTCGACCTTGCCATCGCGGTTCAGGTCGTAGGGACTGGCCAGGCCGGTATTGACCGGCGCGGTGTAGTGGAAGCGATAGCGGATGCCGCGCAGTCCGAACTGGCCGCGGATGAGGTAGTTGTGCTGGAACTTCTCGACCGAATCGCCGCTGGGATCGTAGTCGAACTCGTTGATCAGCAACACGTCCGGGCGGACCGCCTGGATCACCGCCGCGATCCGCCGGATCTGCTCGTCGCGACGGGTGTTGAGTCGTTGCCGCAGTTCGTCGGCCTGCTCGCCGAACAGTGAGGTATTGAAGGTGGCAACCCGCAGCCGGGTATGGTCACCTGCGGGCTGCTGGTCTGCAGCGACGGGCTGCGAAAGGGTCGACAACGACACGGCCAGGGTCAGCAGCACGATGGCGCGGCAGGTGGCAACGGCGGTCATGGTGCGGCCAGAAGCTGATCGTCGGCGAGCACGCGCCAATGGCCATTGATCTGGATTTCCAGCGGAGCGTAGCGCGACTTGTAATGCATCTTGGGGTGACCGGATATCCAGTAGCCAAGGTAGAGATGCTGCAGACCCAGGCGACGGGCCTGGGCGATCTGTTCGAGGATACAGAATACGCCAAGGCTGCGTCGCGCCTGCGTCGGACAGAAGAAGGTGTAGACAGCCGACAGGCTGTGCGCGGTCTGGTCGGTGACTGCGACCGCGATCAGGTTTCCGTGCAAACGGACCTGCAGGAAACGGCTTTGACCCCAGGGGGCGATCAGGAAACGCTCGAAATCCTCCGCGCCGGGGTCGTCCATGCCGCCACCGGCATGGCGCCCGCGCAGGTAGCGCTCGTACAGCGCGATCATGTCCGGATCCGCCGATGGCTCGGCCCAGAGCACCTCCAGGTCCCGGTTGCGGTTCAGGCAGCGACGCTGCGAGCGATCGGGCCGGAACTGTTCGACCGGCAGCCGGCACGGCACACAGGCCTGGCACTTCCGGCAGTTGGGCCGGTAGACATGGCCGCCGGATCGACGGAAGCCCCAGGTCAACGCGGTTTCGTAGATGCTGGCCAGCCGCGTGTCCAGCGGGTCGATGACCAGGTTGCGGGCGTTGCGGTCGCCGAAATAGCCGCAGGGGTGATCCAGCGTCTGAAACAACCGCACGCTTTCCGGGCGCATGGTCACCGGCCGTCGGCTCCGGTGCACTCGGGCGCGGCATCCCGGAATTCGCCACGGATCGGACTGGGCAGCTGGCAGCGGGCAGGGCAGGCAACGGACATCGTTCCCGAGCATAGTGCCTGCGCTGGCGGCACGCCGGTGGCTGGGCGGGCGCAGTCGCGGATTGCTCAGACTGTGGTCATTCCGGGCTTGCGTACCCAGCTGCCGAGGCCGGGTGCAAGGTCGCCGGCAGCCGGCCACCGGCAGCGCTATAATGGCGCGCTTCATCCGGCTCCGGAGTTCTCGCGTATGCGTATCCTGGCCGAGGCGCTCACCTTCGACGACGTCTCGCTCGTTCCTGCCTATTCCAGCGTCCTGCCCAAGGACGTGTCCCTGAAAACCCGGTTGACCCGGGGTATCGAACTGAATCTGCCGCTGCTTTCGGCAGCCATGGATTCGGTCACCGAAGGCGCGATGGCCATCGCCATGGCCCAGTTCGGCGGCATCGGCATCGTCCACAAGAACCTCTCGATCGAGCGCCAGGCCGCCGAGGTCCAGCAGGTCAAGAATTTCGAGGCCGGCGTGATCCGCGAGCCGTTCACGGTTGGTCCCAACACCACCATCGGCGAAGTGCTGCGTCTGACCCGGGCCCGCCGCATCTCCGGCGTGCCGGTGGTCGAGGGCGGCAAGCTGGTCGGCATCGTCACCGGTCGCGACATGCGCTTCGAGAAGAAGCTGGACGACCCGGTGCGCAACATCATGACCAAGAAGGAACGACTGGTCACGGTGAAGGAAGGCGCTTCCGACGAGGAGATCATCGGCCTGCTGCACAAGCACCGCATCGAGAAGGTGCTGGTGGTCAACGACGATTTCGAGTTGCGCGGCCTGATCACCGTCAAGGACATCCAGAAGGCCCAGGACAACCCGAACGCGGCCAAGGATCGCGACGAGCAGTTGCTCGCTGGCGCTGCGGTCGGCGTGGGCGGCGATACCGAAGCCCGGATCAACGCCCTGGTGGACGCCGGTGTCGATGTGCTCATCGTCGACACGGCCCATGGCCACGCCCAGGGCGTGCTCGACCGCGTCGCCTGGGTCAAGAAGCACTTTCCGCAGGTGCAGGTGATCGGCGGCAACATCGTTACCGGCGAAGCGGCCCGAGCCCTGATCGACGCCGGCGCCGACGGCGTCAAGGTCGGCATCGGTCCCGGCTCGATCTGCACCACGCGCATGGTCGCCGGTGTCGGTGTGCCACAGGTCAGCGCGGTGTCGATGGTCCGTGACGCCATTGGCGACGAGGTGCCGATCATCGCCGACGGTGGCATCCGTTACTCCGGCGACATCGCCAAGGCCATCGTGGCCGGCGCTGCCACCATCATGATCGGCGGCCTGTTCGCCGGAACCGACGAGGCGCCGGGCGACATCGAGTTGTACCAGGGCCGCTCCTACAAGGCCTATCGCGGCATGGGTTCGCTGGGCGCCATGCAGCAGGGCAGCAAGGATCGCTACTTCCAGGACAGCACCGACGCCGACAAGCTGGTGCCGGAAGGCATCGAAGGACGCGTGCCGTACAAGGGGCCGATCAAGCACATCGTGCATCAGCTGGCCGGCGGCCTGCGTGCAGCGATGGGTTATGTCGGCTGCGCCACCATCGAGGACATGCGCAGCAAGCCGCAGTTCGTGCGGGTGACTGGTGCCGGCATGCGCGAGTCGCATGTGCACGACGTGCAGATCACCAAGGAACCGCCGAACTACCGCATGGGCTGAGTCGGTTGGAGAGCGCCTTGTCCAGATACCGTCGTCGCATCGGCTTGATCGTTGCGTTGATTTTCTCGGCCTGGCTCGTCGCTCAAGACTGGCCGGCATTGGTTCACTTTTTGCAGCAAGATCGCTGTCTGGATCGGGGCGGTGCCTGGGATCACCAGACTGACTCGTGCGCACTGAAATCTGTTGGAAAAACTGATGCGCAATCTCCATAACGACAAGATACTCATCCTCGATTTCGGCGCGCAGTACACGCAGCTGATCGCCCGCCGAATCCGCGAGATCGGCGTCTATTGCGAGATCTGGGCCTGGGACCACGATCCGGCCGAGATAGCCGCGTTCGGTGCCCGCGGCATCATCCTTTCGGGCGGGCCGGAATCGACCACCTTGCCGGGCGCGCCCTCAGCACCTGAGCAGGTGTTCGACAGCGGTCTGCCGATCCTCGGCATCTGCTACGGCATGCAGACCCTGGCTGCCCAACTCGGTGGTGCGACGGAAGCGGCCGATCAGCGCGAGTTCGGCCATGCCGAGGTCGATGTGATCAAGGCCGATGCGCTGTTCGCCGGCCTCAGCGACCACCCGGGTGCGTCGCGACTGAACGTCTGGATGAGTCACGGCGATCACGTCTCGCAGGTGCCGCCGGGTTTCAGCGTCACCGCCACCACCGACCGCATTCCTGTCGCGGCGATGGCGAACGAGGACAAGCGCTGGTATGGCGTGCAGTTCCATCCGGAAGTCACGCACACCTTGCAGGGACAGACGCTGCTGCGCCGCTTCGTGGTCGATGTCTGCGGTTGCGCCACCCTTTGGACGGCCGCCAACATCATCGACGACCAGATTACCCGCGTGCGCGAGCAGATCGGTTCGGACGAGGTGATCCTCGGCCTGTCCGGCGGTGTCGATTCCTCGGTCGTGGCGGCGCTGCTGCACAAGGCCATCGGCGAGCAGCTGACCTGTGTGTTCGTCGACACCGGCCTGCTGCGCTGGCAGGAGGGCGACCAGGTGATGGCGATGTTCGCGCAGCACATGGGCGTGAAAGTCATCCGCGTCAATGCTGCCGAGCGCTACTTCAAGGCACTGGAAGGTGTGGCCGACCCGGAAGCCAAGCGCAAGATCATCGGCAACCTGTTCATCGCCATCTTCGAGGAAGAGTCGAACAGGCTGAAGAACGCGAAGTGGCTGGCGCAGGGCACGATCTATCCGGACGTAATCGAGTCGGCCGGCAGCAAGACCGGCAAGGCGCACGTGATCAAGAGCCACCACAACGTCGGTGGTCTGCCCGAGCACATGAAGCTGGGCCTGGTCGAGCCGCTGCGCGAGTTGTTCAAGGATGAAGTGCGCCGGCTCGGGGTCGAACTCGGTCTGCCGCGCACCATGGTCTATCGGCATCCGTTCCCCGGTCCCGGACTGGGCGTGCGCATCCTCGGCGAGGTAAAGCCCGAATACGCCGAACTGCTGGCCAGGGCCGACGCGATCTTCATCGACGAGCTGCGCAAGGCCGACTTGTACGACAAGACCTCGCAGGCCTTCGCCGTGTTCCTGCCGGTGAAATCGGTCGGCGTGGTCGGCGATGCCCGCGCCTACGAATGGGTGATCGCGTTGCGGGCGGTGGAGACCATCGACTTCATGACCGCGCACTGGGCGCATTTGCCGTACGACTTCCTGGGCACGGTCAGCAACCGCATCATCAACGAGCTGCGCGGCATCTCGCGCGTGGTCTACGACATCAGCGGCAAGCCGCCGGCAACGATCGAGTGGGAGTGAGCGTCTGCGATAGCGCCGCTGTCGCAACCGTCGGCCAAGACTGCCGTGATCTCACGGTCAGTGCGCACTTCGTGGTGATGCCGGCTTGGGCTGATCGTTCTCGGCTCCGTGCTGGAGCGATTCATCGGCGGACCGGAACCGGCGCCACAGCCGATTCTTGATATCGACCAGGGGTGGATTGGGCAAGGCCGGCGGCGGATCGTGGCCAGCCTGACCGGCGGCGGCGATGACCGAAACGCGCAGTTCCCCGTCGGTGTAGTAGCGATCACCTTCGCCGTTTCGGCCATTGAGCATCGGCCCGACTCCGGTCACCTCGTAGGTCTCGCGGATTTTTCCAGTGGCTGCCAGGTCGGACGCGAGCCGGTCACGCGCCGCATCCACATCGGGCGAGATGGCATGGGTGATCGCGCCGGTGTAGTGGCTCACGCCGACGCCGATGTCGAACGATGCCGAACCCAGCCACACCGGCCGGCCCTCGCGCCCCTCGTCCAGCACATGCCAGAAGCGGACGTGCTGGCGCCGGTCGGCGCTGATGCCGACCGCCTTCTCGAAGGCCAGATCCTGCTGGCGTCCCTGGTATAGCAACGGGCTGACCGGTGCGTCCGGATAGGCGCGATCGAACAGCACACTGCCGACGATCTCGACGCTGCTGCGCAGGGTGACGGCATCGGCGGGCGACCATCCGGCGGCCGCCAGGGTGGTGACCAGTTCCTTGCGTGTGCCGACCACGCCGACATTCAGTGGATCGCCCGGTAGTCCGATGCCGGTGCGGGTGATCATTTCCATGCCGGCGAGCGAGGCCTGGTGATCGTAGTGGCGCAATGCGCGGGGAAGCACGACATAAGCAGCCAGAACCCATAGCGCAATGATCAGCAGGAACCCGACTCCGAGGCGGCGCAACCAGCGACGCGGCCGTCGACGGGTATCCGGGGTGGATCGTGCAGGCCGCTGATTTCGCGTTTCCGACATCGATCGACTCCGCATCGGACGGGGTAGGCACGGGTTGCCTGTCCTATGATGTCCCAATCAGGCGCCAGGCGCCGGGCGGGTGCCATCAGCGCAGGCAGACCGCAACCGGACGTTGCCCATATCTGGCCGAGCAGATCGTTGGACCTGTCGAAGCCACGTCGAAGCCGCGTCGCTTCACTGAAAAAAATGCGGACCAAGATCGCAGCATCATGGAACGGAATTGAACAAGACCAACGACGATGCCGGGCAGGCCCCTCGACAGGAACACCAGGCCGATGCCGGTTCAGCCGTCGACCTGCATTGGATGCGCCACGCCTTCGCATTGGCCGAGCGTGCCGAGCAGGAGTTCGACGAAATACCCGTAGGCGCGCTGCTCGTTGCCGCTGATGGCACCGTGCTGGGTGAAGGCTGGAACCGCAATATCGCCGAGCACGATCCGAGCGCGCATGCGGAGATCGTGGCGCTGCGTCAGGCCGGCAAAGCGGCGGGCAACCACCGGCTGATCGGCAGCAGCCTGTACGTCACGCTGGAGCCCTGCGCGATGTGCGCGATGGCGATCGTCCATGCGCGGGTGGCCCGTCTGGTGTTCGGCGCCGCCGACCCCAAGACCGGCGCCTGTGGCAGCGTGTTCGACCTGGTCGCCGATCCGCGTCACAACCATCGGGTCGAGGTCATCCACGGCATCATGGGCGACGAGGCTGGGCGTCGCCTCAGCAACTATTTCCGGCGCAAGCGTGGCAAGGCGGAGATCGCTCCGGTGGTCGATGTCGATCCCGGCGGCGACTGATCCGGGGCATCGGTGATCAGCTCGGCTCCTTGCGCCGGCCGGCATGACGGTAGGAGTGGTCCATCTCTTCGTTGATGGCGCGAACGGCGATGCCCGCCTCGCGGGCCAGCAGCAGGCTGGCGGCGAACATGGCCAGGACACCCAGCACCGCCAGCACGGTGGGCAAGGGGCCGAACCAGTGATCGCTGTAGGCATCCAGGGCGACGGTGAGGCTGGTGCCCACGAAGCAGCTGATCGCGACGTAGAGCAGCTGGCTGGCGCGCAGGATCATCCGGCTGCGTTGGCGCTGGACCAGTACCCGCCGTTCCAGCGCGGGCCGCTCGCCGGGATCGTCGACGTCCGCCAGGTCCCGCAACAGGCCACGGGCGCGGTCGATGACCCGCGCCAGACGATTGTTGGCTGAAATCAGCAGCGAGGCGGTGGCAGTCAGGAAGAACGCTGGCGCCAGCATGGCAGTGAGGATGGCGTAGTGGGGCAGCAGGGAACCGGTGGCCATTGCCGTGGGAATCGGTGGTTTCGATCCCCGAATGATGCGCCGATGCCGGGTGTTTGGCGATGGTGACCGATCGCGCGCCGCACAGGTCGGGGTGAACAAGTTGGTCCCGACGCAACCCCGTTCGCTCCGGAGCCGCGTTACATCGACCAGTCGCCAACCACGGAGGTCGTCATGCAACGCACAGTCTTGTCCCTGGTCATCGCGTCGGTGCTGTTCGCCGGCTGCTCGCAACCGCAACGCCAGGCCGAATCCCGGGCGCAGGAGGCGCGCGAGGACGCACAGTCGCCGCGCGAGGAGTATGCGCCGCCCGCCGAGCTGGCCGCACCATCGTCGCCCAGCTCTCCGCTGGCCGCGGCGGACGCGCAGCTGACCCGGCAGCGGATGGTGATCGGCGGGAGCATCGCGCCGCCGGCGCCACCGCCGCCGCCTGCCTGGGATCCCGGACCCGCCGACCGCGAGAATTATGCCGCCATTGACGAGAACCCGATCCATCGCGTCTCCGAACAGCCGGTCTCGACATTCTCCATCGACGTGGATACCGGCGCCTACGCCAACGTCCGGCGCATGCTCAACCAGGGCCGGCTGCCGCCCGCCGACGCGGTGCGTGCCGAGGAACTGATCAACTACTTCGACTACGGCTACGCGCCGCCAGGTGATCGCTCGACGCCGTTCTCGGTGACCACCGAAATCGCGCCGGCGCCGTGGAACAGCCAGCGCCAGCTGCTGCTGGTCGGCATCAAGGGCTACGAGGTGCCGAAGCAGGCCATTCCCGCCGCCAACATCGTCTATCTGGTCGACACCTCCGGCTCGATGAACTCACCGGACAAGATCGAACTGCTCAAGCAGAGCTTCCGCCTGATGACCAGACAACTGCGGCCGCAGGACCGGGTCGCCATCGTCGCCTACGCCGGCAGCGCCGGACTGGTGCTGCCGTCCACGCCAGGCAGCGACCAGGCCAGCATCCTGTCGGCGCTGGACCGGCTCGCGGCGGGCGGCTCCACCAACGGCGGTGCCGGCCTGGAACTGGCCTATTCGGTCGCGCAGCAGCACTTCATCGAGGGTGGCGTGAACCGGGTGATCCTGGCCTCGGACGGCGACTTCAACGTCGGCTACGTCGGCGTGGATGTGCTCAAGACCCTGATCGCCGACAAGCGCAAGAGCGGCGTCGGCCTGACCGTGCTGGGTTTCGGCGGCGGCAATCTCAACGACCACCTGGCCGAGCAGCTGGCCAACACCGGCAATGGCAACTACTTCTACATCGACACCTTGAACGAAGGACGCAAGGTGCTGGTCGAGCAGATGTCGTCCACTGTGCTGACCATCGCCGAGGACGTGAAGATCCAGATCGAGTTCAATCCGGCGCTGGTGCAGGAATACCGGTTGATCGGCTACGAGAACCGGCTGCTGGCGCGCGAGGACTTCAACAACGACCAGGTCGATGCCGGCGAGATCGGTGCCGGACACAACGTGACCGCGTTGTACGAGATCACGCTGACCGGCTCCGCGGCGGCCGCCAGTGATCCCTTGCGCTACGGCAACGCGGCAGCCTTGCCGCCGGCAGCGGCTGGTGCCGACGAACTGGCCTTCCTGCGCCTGCGATACAAGCAGCCGGGGCAAACCAGCAGCGAACTGATCGAAACGCCGATCCGCAGCAGTCAGATCGCCGACCAGCCCAGTGAACGCCTGCGCTTCGCGGCGGCCGTGGCCGGATTCGCCGATCACCTGCGCGGCGGCAAGTACGGCAACGGCATGACCCTGGCACAGATCGGCGAGTTGGCCGCGTCGGCGCGTGGTGATGATGCCTGGGGCTATCGCGCCGAGTTCGCCCAGTTGATCGGGCTGGCGGGCGCGCTGTCGACCTCGCGTGCCAGCGCTGCCGCGGCGATCAGCGGGCAGTGATGCCATGGTGACGGCCGTCTGCCTTCCCGCGGGGATCGGCGCGATCCAGGCAGGCGGCCGCACGACGTGGCTGGAAGCATGGCGAACGAAATCCGGCGGCAGCCAGCAGCGGAAAGAGGTCGCCGGAACAATGTCCGGCGCAGTTGTCACCACGGCCACCGGAATGCTGGTCGGGTCGGAGCGCGGCGCGCCGGCTAAACTGCCGTCGATGGACGCTGAATCCACCGACGAGAGCCTGATGCTGGCCTATGCCGCCGGCGACGCGTCGGCGTTCGAGGCCTTGTACCGGCGTCATCGCAACACGCTGTACGGCTTCCTGATGCGCTCGCTGGGGCGCCGCGATCTAGCTGACGACTGCTTCCAGGAAGTCTGGTCGCGGGTGATCAATGCCCGCGCCAGCTATCGACCCGACGCCCGCTTCAGCACCTGGTTGCTGCAGATCGCCAACAATCTGCTGATCGACCGGCATCGCCGTCAGCGACCGGAAGTGCCCATCGATGCCGTGCCGGAACTGCCGGCCGGCGACAGCAGACAGGCGCCCGATCGCGCCCTGTCGGAGTTCGAGCGTCATCGACAGCTGCGGACTGCTATCGCCGGATTGCCGGACGAACAACGACAGGCACTGCTGATGCGCCTGGACCAGGAGTTGAGTCTGGACGAGATCGGCGCCATTACCGGTGTGGGACGGGAAACGGTGAAATCCCGCTTGCGTTACGCCATGGACAAGCTCAAGGAACTGCTGACATGACCGCGCGACCCGATCCGCGCACCGAACCGCTGTCGCCGGAAGAACAGGCGCTGGCGCAACGCCTGGCGCAATGGAAAACCGGCGAGCCGGATGCTGCGCTGGACCAGAGGATCCTGGCTCAGGCCCGGTCGGCCGTGGCGACCCCGGCAGCACGCCCGGACCGCCGGAACAGCCGGCGTCCTTGGCTGGTCGGGCTGGCGTCGGCGGCAACGTTCGTGTTCGCGGTCGGCCTGATCTGGCGCGTGGCCGAGCAGCCGTCGGAGTCGTTGCCAGGCATGGCGCGTGAACAACTGCCGGCAACTGCGGATGAAGCACCGGCGGAATCTGCAGCGCGCGGTGTGCTGGCGGACGCCGAATCGTTCGAACTGGTTGCGCCCGTCCAGATGTCGCCACCGCCGCCACCGCCGATGCCGGAACGCTCGACACGACTGGAGCGTTCGGAAGTGCTGGGTGGGGCCGCGAACACGGGCCAGTCGGCGAGGGAAGCGACGGACCAACGGGCAATGCGCTCGGATCGGGACCAGGTGGCGATACCGGCGAGGGAGGGCATTCCGTCGCCGGCCGAGCCGCCTGCGCCCTCGGCGCCGCCTGCGCCAACTCATCAGCGATCGTCGCCGGCGCCCGCCGACACGGCTGCGGACGCGCAGGCGGCGAGCAAGGTCGAGGTCGAGCCAGCGCCGGCACCACCGCCGCCGCCCGCCCCGCCACCGCCTGCTTCCGCGCCGATCCCGACATCGCCGCCCGTTGCTGCCGCGCCACCGGCGATTGCCCGGGCACGCACTCCGTCGACCCGCGAGTCCGAACGGCAAGCGGCGCAAAGCGGCTACTCCGCCGAGAGTGCACCAGCCCCGGTACCGCCGGACCCAAGCGTGCCTGCCAGAGCCTTCCCAGGCGACGAGGCGCTGCCGCAGCAACCGTCGCAGCAGGCGCCAGCAGCAGACGCTGCCGAGCAGCTGGAGCCGGCGGACTTCCGGCGCGCCGTTCAGCGCATCCGGCGACTTGTCGCCGACGAGCACACCGAGCGAGCCCTGATCGCGATCGATCGTTTACGTCAGCGTCATCCCGACCGCGATCTGCCCGAGGATCTGCAGCGTTTCATGGACAGCAGGGCAAGCCGGGACCGGTAATTCCGGCGTCGCCGCAGACTTGCCAGTATTCACATTCGTCATTACAATGCGCGTTCGCTGATGCGGGGTGGAGCAGTCTGGCAGCTCGTCGGGCTCATAACCCGAAGGTCGCAGGTTCAAATCCTGCCCCCGCTACCAGTCTTCGAAAGAAGCCTCCTCAGCGAGGCTTTTTTCATGACCGGAGGATCGCCTTGGCGACGCTCGGTCATGGCTCAAGGATGGCCGCTTGCGGCCATTTTTTGTTTGTGTTTTTTGCCTCTCGCGCACGACGGATGGACAGGACCGAGGATATCGCCAGGCTGGTCGAGGACACGCTCGCCGCACTCCAGGTGGAGTTGTGGGGTGTGGAGTACGCTGCGCGCCCGAACAACGCCTTGGTGCGCCTGTACATCGACCGCAGCGATCGCGAGATCACCATCGACGATTGCGAGGCGGTGAGTCGGGAAGTGGCGGCACTGTTCGATGTCGAGGATCCGATCCGCGGCCAGTACACCTTGGAAGTGTCTTCGCCAGGTCTGGACCGGCCGTTCTTCAAGGCGGCGCAGATGCAGCGGTTCATTGGCGAACGGGTCGAAGCCACGCTGCATGCGCCGGTGGCCGGTCGACGCCGGGTGCAGGGCGAGGTCACGTCGGTCGAGGGCCAGCAGGTCGTGCTGGATGTCGACGGCAATGCGTTTTCGTTTGATTTCGGTCAGGCGGCGAAGATACGGGTCAAGCCGGACTACGCCAGGTTGTTGGGACAAGCCGGACGTGGGCGCAAGGACGCCGACGTCCCCGGAGAACATCAATGAGCAAGGATCTTCTGCTGGTTGCCGAAGCCGTCGCCAATGAAAAGGGCGTCGAGCGCGCGGTCATCTTCGATGCGCTGGAGGCGGCCCTGGCATCGGCTGCCAAGAAGCGCTACGAGGACGACGCGGAAATGCGCGTCAGCATCAATCGCGGCAGTGGCGACTACGAGACCTTCCGCCGCTGGGAAGTCGTGGCCGACGATGTGGTCATGGAATCGCCGGATCGGCAGATCCGCCTGATGGACGCGGTCGACATCAAGGCCGACATCCAGGTGGGCGAGTATGTCGAGGAGCCGGTCGAGAACGTCGAGTTCGGACGCATTGCCGCCCAGGCGGCCAAGCAGGTCATCCTGCAGAAGGTGCGCGAGGCCGAGCGGGCGCTGGTGGTCGAGGCCTACAAGGATCGTGTCGGCGAACTGCTCACCGGTACCGTCAAGCGTGCCGAGCGCGGCAACATCATCATCGACCTGGGTTCCAACGCCGAAGGCTTCATTCCGCGCGAGAAGTCGATCCAGCGCGAGAACCTGCGCGTGGGTGACCGTGTCCGCGGCTATCTGTATGAAGTGCGTTCCGAGCCGCGCGGCCCGCAGCTGTTCATCTCACGCACCGCGCCGGAGTTCATGATCGAGCTGTTCCGGATCGAAGTGCCGGAAATCAGCCAGGGCCTGGTCGAAATCATGGGTTGTGCCCGCGATGCCGGCGACCGCGCCAAGATCGCCGTTCGTGCCCACGACAACCGCACCGATCCCATCGGCGCCTGCATCGGCATGCGTGGTTCGCGCGTGCAGGCAGTGTCGAACGAGCTCAATGGCGAGCGCGTGGACATCATCCTGTGGAGCGACAACCCGGCGCAGTTCGTCATCAACGCGATGGCGCCGGCCGAGGTCGTGTCGATCATCGTCGACGAGGAAAAGAACAGCATGGACATCGCGGTGGCCGAGGACAAGCTGTCCCAGGCGATCGGTCGCGGTGGCCAGAATGTGCGTCTGGCCAGTCGCCTCAGTGGCTGGCATCTGAACGTGATGACCGAGAAGCAGGTCCGCGAGAAGTCCGAGGCCGAGCAGGAAGCGGCCCGCCTGCTGTTCCAGGACAAGCTGGAAGTCGACGCGGAAATCGCTGGCATCCTGGTCCAGGAAGGCTTCTCGACGCTGGAAGAAGTCGCCTACGTGCCGGAAGCGGAGCTGCTGGCGATCGAGGAATTCGATGCCGACATCGTCAATGAACTGCGCAACCGCGCCCGCGACACCCTGCTCACGCAGATGATCGCCGACGAGGAAGAGCTGGAAGCGCATCGTCCGGCCGACGACCTGCTGGAACTGGAAGGCATGGAAGAGGCGGTCGCGTATGCGCTGGCGGCGCGCGGCATCGTCAACCGCGAGGATCTCGCGGAAGCGGCGGTGGACGAGATCGCCGACATCGAGGACATGGATGAGGAGCGCGCCGGCAAGCTGATCATGGCGGCGCGCGCGCACTGGTTCGAGGAAGCCGAGTAAGGCGTTGCCGGCATTGCGGCAGCGCGTACGGAAGGCGGATCGGGGCAGCATCAGGAGTTGAGGAACATGGCAGAAACAATTCGACAACTGGCCGCCCTGGTGGGTGCCCCGGCCGATACCCTGATCGAGCAGCTGGCCTCGGCCGGCATGAGCTACAAGAGCGCCGATGAGGTGGTCAAGCCCAGCGACAAGCGCAAGTTGCTGGAATTCCTGCGCACGCTGCACGGCAAGCAGGCGGCCACGCCGGCCAGCGAGGACAAGACCCCGGCCAAGATCACGCTGCGGCGCAAGACGGTCAGCGAGCTGACCGTGAGCGGTCCGCAGGGACGCGGCAAGACCACGGTCAATGTCGAGGTGCGGCAGAAGCGCACTTACGTCAAGCGCACGGCCTTGACCGAGCAGGAGGCACCGGCGGACAGCGAGCGCGAGGATGCCTTGCGCAAGCTAGAGGAATCCCGTCGCCAGCAGCAGGAAGAACTGAAGACGCTGGAAGCCTCGGACAAGGCGCGCCGCGAAGAAGACGAGAAGCGTCAGGCAGAAGCCGAAAAGCGCCGACTGGCCCTGGAAGAAGAAGCGGCCAAGCGTGCGGCCGAAGAGGCGGCGAGCAAGGCCGCGACCGAGGAGCAGCCGGAAGCTGCCAAGCGCAAGCCGGAAGACAAGCCGCGCAAGGAAGCGCCGCGGGCCGACGACAAGAGTCGTGACGACGCTGCCAAGCGCCATCACCGCCCCGGTCGCGGTTCGCATCGGATGGCGGAAACCGACGTCAGCGAAGACGTCGCAGCGCCACCCTACATCCGTGGCGAGCTGCATCTGAGCAACGAGCGCCGCAGTGCGCCCGGCAAGCGCCGTACCCGCTCGCGCACGGTCGAAGCGCCACGCGGCGGTGGCGGAGGCGGCCATGCCTTCTCGCGTCCTACCGCGCCGGTGGTGCGTGAGGTGCAGATCGGTGAATCCATCACCGTCGGTGATCTGGCGCAGAAGCTGGCGGTCAAGGCCGGTGAACTGATCAAGGCGCTGATGAAGATGGGCGTGATGGCGACCATCAACCAGCCGCTGGACCACGACACCGCCGTGCTGGTGGTGGAAGAACTGGGCCATACCGCGGTGCGCGCCGAAGAGCGCGACGTGGAAATGGAGCTGCTGGCCCATGCCGAGCTGTCGGGCGATGCCCAGAGCCGGCCGCCGGTAGTCACCATCATGGGTCACGTCGACCACGGCAAGACCTCGCTGCTGGACTACATCCGCCGCACCAAGGTTGCCTCGGGCGAAGCCGGTGGCATCACCCAGCACATCGGTGCGTATCACGTGACCACCGACAAGGGCGTGATCACTTTCCTGGATACCCCGGGCCACGCCGCATTCACCGCGATGCGCGCCCGTGGCGCCAAGCTCACCGACATCGTGGTGCTGGTGGTGGCTGCCGATGACGGTGTCATGCCGCAGACGATCGAGGCCGTGCAGCATGCGCGCGCCGCCGGCACACCGGTGATCGTGGCGGTGAACAAGATGGACAAGCACGAGGCCAATGCCGACAACGTCAAGCAGGAACTGCTGCAGCACGAGGTGATCGCCGAGGATTTCGGCGGCGACACCATCTTCGTGCCGGTATCGGCGAAGACCGGCCTGGGCATCGATGCGTTGCTCGATGCGATCTCCGTGCAGGCGGAAGTGATGGAACTGCGCGCCGTGGCCGAAGGTTCGGCGTCCGGTGTCGTGGTCGAATCGCGCCTGGATCGCGGTCGCGGCACCGTGGCTTCGGTGCTGGTGCAGCAGGGTACGCTGAGCAAGGGCGACTTCGTGGTCGCCGGTGTCGAGTACGGCCGTGTCCGTGCCATGTTCGACGAGAACGGCAAGCCGGTGCAGGACGCCGGCCCGTCGATCCCGGTGGAGATCCTGGGTCTTTCCGGTTCACCCAATGCCGGTGACGACTTCACCGTCGTCAGCAACGAGCGCATGGCCAAGGAAGTCGCCCAGACCCGTCAGGAGAAGCTGCGTGACGCGCGTCTGGCCAAGACCCAGATGGCCAAGCTGGAAGACATCATGGCCAACATGGGCCAGACCAGCGACCAGCAGACCCTGAACATCCTGATCAAGGCCGACGTCCAGGGTTCGGTGGAAGCGCTGCGCGACTCGCTGACCGGACTGACCAACGAACTGGTCAAGGTCAACGTGATCGGCGCCGGTGTCGGCGGCATCACCGAGTCCGATGCGACGCTGGCAGCTGCCTCCAAGGCGCTGGTGATCGGCTTCAATGTGCGTACCGACGCCACCGCGCGCCGGATCGTCAACGATGCCGGCATCGAGGTGCTCTATTTCTCGATCATCTACGACGTGATCGATCAGGTGAAGCAGGCGGTGACCGGCTTGCTGGGCACGGAGATCCGCGAGGAGATCATCGGCGTGGCCGATGTCCGCGAAGTGTTCCGTTCCTCCAAGTTCGGCCAGATCGCCGGCTGCATGGTCGTCGAAGGCACGGTCAAGCGGAACAAGCCGATCCGCGTGCTGCGCGACAACGTGGTGGTGTTCGAAGGCGAGCTGGAATCGCTGCGCCGGTTCAAGGAAGCCGTCGAGGAAGTGCGCAACGGCACCGAGTGTGGCATCGGCGTGAAGGGCTACGACGTCAAGACCGGTGACCAGATCGAGTGCTTCGAGCGCATCGAAGTCAAGCGGACGCTGTAAGGCAAATGCGCAACCAGCAGTTCAAGCGCACCGATCGCGTCTCGGCCGAATTGCGCCGTGAAATCGGCCTGCTGATCCACCAGGCCGTCCGCGACGGCCTGGTGCCGGAGATCAGCGTGTCCGATGTCGAGGTGACGCGCGATTTCGCCCACGCCACGGTCTGGTTCACCGCGCTGGAAAACGCGGCCTCGGCGCCGGCGCTCGTCGCCTTGAAGGAACTGGCGCGGGATCTGCGCAGGCAGCTCTCTCAGCGCGTCCGTCTGCGCAACACGCCGGAGCTGCATTTCAAGTACGACGCCTCGATCGAGCAGGGCGAGCGCATCGAGCAGTTGCTGCGCGAATCCGGCGACGCCATCGAGTCCCCGGAATCAGGCAACTGATCGAGTCGGCGCGGGCCTCGTGCGCGCGGCGCTGATGCACAGCTCCATGAACGGCATCGTCCTGCTCGACAAGCCCCTGGGCCTGAGTTCCAACAGCGCCCTGCAGAAGGTCAAGCGGGCGCTCGGCGCCAGCAAGGCCGGCCACGCCGGCACCCTGGACCCGTTGGCCACCGGCATGCTGCCGATCCTGCTCGGTGAGGCGACCAAGGTCGCCGGCTGCCTGTTGCACAAGGACAAGGCCTATCGGGTCAGCTGTCGGCTGGGACAGGTAACCGATACCTATGATGCCGAGGGTGAGGTGGTCGAGGAGCGCCCCGTTCCGGCACTGGACCTGGCCACCGTCGAGCACCATCTGGCCCGGTTCACCGGCTCCATCCGCCAGCGCGCCCCGGTCTATTCGGCGATCAAGCAGCAGGGCCAGCCGCTGTACAAGCGCGTGCGCCGTGGCGAGGCCGTGGTCGCGCCGGAGCGGGAAGTGAACATCCACGGGATCGCGGTGCTGAGCCTCGCCGGCGATCGGCTGGACCTGGAGGTCGTCTGCGGCAGCGGCACCTACATCCGCTCGCTGGCCCACGACCTGGGCCAGACGCTGGGTTGTGGCGCCCATGTCGCCAGCTTGCGCCGCCTGTGGGTGGAACCGTTTCGTGACAGCCCGATGGCCACGCTGGATCAGGTGCTGGCGGGCGAGGCGGCGCTGTTGCCAGCGGCGACCGCCGTCAGCGACTGGCCCCGGGTCGTCCTCGACGCCGATGCCATCGCCTGGATGCGCCAGGGCCGGCGTCTGCCGGGAGATGCCCACACGGCGGCGGGTAGTCGACTGGCCGCACTGGACGCAACCGGCCGCCTGGTGGGCTTGATCGTCGTCACCGAACAGGGCGAACTGCAGCCGCAGCGCCTGCTGCTGGACTGAGGCAAAAAGCACGGAATCGCCCCTGGCTCTGACGTTAAACGCTTGTTGCGACGGGGCCTCAGCCGCTAGAATGTCGACCGCCTTCGCAATGCCATCGACCCCATGAGCACGAAACCGGGGGCGGGTCCTGACGACTCGCGCGGTTTCGTTTGTTTTTCAGGACCTAGAATCCCATGACACTCAGCGTTGAAGATACCGCCCGCATCGTCAGCGAGCACAAGCGTGCCGCCAACGACACCGGCTCCCCCGAAGTCCAGATCGCGCTGCTGACCGCACGCATCGAGTATCTGACCAAGCACTTCGCGGACCACAAGAAAGACCATCATTCCCGCCGCGGCCTGCTCAAGCTGGTCAACCAGCGCCGGCGACTGCTGGACTATCTCAAGCGCAAGGACGATGAACGCTATCGTTCGCTGATCGCCAAGCTCGGCATCCGCCGCTGATTCACCAGGCCAGGAGCCAGGCAGTGACCAAGCATACGAAGCAGTTTCAATTCGGCAATCAGACCGTCATCCTGGAGACCGGCGAAATCGCCCGGCAGGCCAGCGGCTCGGTCATGGTCAGCATCGACGGCACCGTGGTCCTGGTGACCGCGGTCGGCGTCAAGACGGCGCGTGAGGGGCTGGATTTCTTTCCCCTCACCGTCGACTACCAGGAGAAGTTCTACGCCGGTGGCCGCATCCCGGGTGGCTTCTTCAAGCGCGAAGGTCGTCCGACCGAGCGTGAGACGCTGACCTCGCGTCTGATCGATCGCCCGATCCGCCCGTTGTTCCCGGAGAACTTCCACAACGAAGTGCAGGTCATCGCGACCGTGCTGTCGTTGAATCCGGAAGTGCCTGGCGACATCCCGGCGTTGATCGGCGCTTCGGCAGCGCTGTCGCTGTCCGGCGTGCCGTTCAACGGCCCGATCGGTGCCGCCCGTGTCGGTTACGCCGATGGCAACTACCTGCTCAACCCCGGCCCGGAGGCGCTGAAGACCTCGAAGCTGGATCTGGTTGTTGCCGGCACCGCCAACGCCGTGCTGATGGTGGAATCCGAAGCCCAGTTGCTCAGCGAAGAAGTGATGCTGGGCGCGGTGGTCTACGGTCACCAGCAGATGCAGGCGGTGATCAACGCGATCAACGAACTGGTCGCCGAAGCCGGCGTGAAGCGCTGGGACTGGCAGGCGCCGGCCCGCAACAACGCGCTGATCGACGCACTCAAGGGCGGCATCGGCAGCCGGCTGGGCGAGGCCTTCCAGATCCGCGACAAGCTGGCCCGTCGCGACGCCATCTCGGCACTGAAGAAGGAAGTCGTTGCCGGTCTGCAGACTCAGATCGAAGCCAATGGCTGGGACGCCGCCGAAGCCGGCAAGGAATTCGGCGAGCTGGAGTACCAGACCCTGCGCAGCTCGGTGCTGGACACCAGCAAGCGCATCGACGGTCGCGATCTGACCACGGTCCGCCCGATCACGGCACGCGTCGGCGTGCTGCCGCGTACCCACGGCTCGGCGCTGTTCACCCGCGGCGAAACCCAAGCGCTGGTGGTTACCACGCTGGGCACCGGCCGCGACGCGCAGATCATCGATGCGGTCGAAGGCGAGAGCAAGGATCCGTTCCTGTTCCATTACAACTTCCCGCCGTTCAGCGTCGGCGAAGCCGGCCGCGTCGGCAGCCCCAAGCGCCGCGAGATCGGTCATGGCCGTCTGGCCAAGCGTGGCGTGCAGGCGGTGATGCCGGCCGATGCCGACTTCCCGTACGTGATCCGTGTGGTCTCCGAGATCACCGAATCCAACGGCTCCTCGTCGATGGCCTCGGTCTGCGGTTCCTCGCTGGCCATGATGGACGCCGGTGTGCCGCTGAAGTCGCCGGTGGCGGGTATCGCCATGGGTCTGATCAAGGAAGGCGACCGTTTCGCCGTGCTGTCCGACATCCTGGGTGACGAAGATCACCTGGGCGACATGGACTTCAAGGTGGCCGGCAGCGCCGAAGGCATCTCCGCCCTGCAGATGGACATCAAGATCGACGGCATCACCGAGGAAATCATGCGTACCGCGCTGGCCCAGGCCCGTGAAGGCCGCCTGCACATCCTCGGCGAGATGAACAAGGCGCTGAGCACCGCGCGCACCGAGATGAGCGAGTTCGCGCCGCGTCTGATGACCTTCAAGATCCATCCGGACAAGATCCGCGAAGTGATCGGCAAGGGTGGCAGCGTGATCCGCTCGATCACCGAAGAGACCGGCACCACCATCGACATCCAGGACGACGGCACCATCGTCATCGCCTCGGTCAACCGCGCCGCCGCCGACGCCGCCCGTCACCGCATCGAGCAGATCACCGCCGATGTCGAGCCGGGTCGCATCTACGAGGGCAAGGTCGCCAAGCTGATGGACTTCGGCGCGTTCGTCACCATCCTGCCGGGCCGCGACGGTCTGGTGCACGTCTCGCAGATTTCGTCCGAGCGTGTGGAGAAGGTGTCCGACAAGCTCAAGGAAGGCGACATCGTCAAGGTCAAGGTGCTGGAAGTCGACAAGCAGGGCCGCATCCGCCTGTCGATGAAGGCGGTGACCGAAGGCGAGGGCACACCGGCCGAGTAATCGCCAGTTTCCAACGCGAAACGTAAAAAAAAGGGGCCGGCAACGGCCCCTTTTTCATTGCACCCCGGTGGCGATTTCCGAACCGGTAGTCGGGTGAATCACCGTATGGCCACCGTTCGACACAGGCGCACTGCGAAGTTTGGCGGAAGCGGTGGGATTCGAACCCACGAACGGTTTCCCGTTGCCGGTTTTCAAGACCGGTGCCTTCAACCACTCGGCCACACTTCCGCAAGTTGATGGTGGTGACGACCTCAAGTCGCACCAGGCGATTTTACCCCGAACCGGCAGGCCCCGCCGCCGGAGTTGCGACGAGGCGTCGACACGACATCACGCTCAGTCAAAACGCCTTCAGCGCACGATCGATTGACTCCAGCGTGCATTGTTCGCCGACCAGACCGATCGGGCACCTACGGAACCAGGCGGATCAGCCCTTCCTGCGCGGTGGAGGCGATCAGGACACCGTCGCGGGTGAAGATGCTGCCGCGCGCCAGACCGCGTGCGCCCTGGGCGCTGGGACTGTCGCAGCTGTAGAGCAGCCAGTCATCGATGTGGAACTCGCGATGGAACCAGATCGCGTGGTCGAGACTGGCCATCTGCACCTTGGGATGGAGATAGGAGATGCCATTGGGCAGGGTGGCGGTGCCCAGCAGATGGAAGTCGGAGGCGTAGGCGAGCAGGCTGCGCTGCAGGGCCGGATCGTCGGCGACGGGGCCGGTCAGCCGGAACCAGACGTGCTGGATCGGCGGGCGTCGTTCCGGTGCCAGTTCATTGCGCGGCCAGACATGACGGAACTCGAACGGACCGGCGCGCATCAGCCAGCGGCGCAGTTTCGCCGGTACCTTTTCCAGCGCCTCGGCCGACAGCGGCTCTGGCGGCGACAGATCCTCCGGTGGCGGCACGGTCGGCATCGAGGCCTGATGCTCGGCGCCGTCCTCGACGATCTGGAACGAGGCCGTGCAGATGAAGATCGGCTGGCCATCCTGGATCGCCACCGTGCGGCGAGCGGAGAAGCTGCCGCCGTCGCGGGTCCGTTCGACCTGATAGACGATCGGTTTGCCATGGTCACCGGCGCGCAGGAAGTAGGCATGCAGCGAATGAGCGCGGCGACTGGGATCGACCGTCTGCTGTGCTGCCGAGAGCGCCTGCCCGAGCACCTGGCCACCGAATACGTAGCGGGTGCCGATGTCGCGGCTCTGGCCGCGGAACAGCGATTCTTCCAGCCGCTCCAGGTGCAGCAGGTCGACCAGCTCGGAGACGACGGGTTCGGTCATGGTTGAAAGGGCTCGGGAAGGGAAGGGTGAGAAATCTCGCGCAGGCCGGTAGCGGCGATCACCGCCGGCCAGGGGAACAAGGGGCCGGGATCGACCTTGCGCTGCACGTGGATGGCTGGGTCGTCGCTGGCTGGAACCGTGTCGGTGTCCAGCGCATCGTGTCCGGCAATGCGCGTCAGTGAAGGCAGTCGCGTTCGCAGCCAGCCCAGCAAGTCGATCAAGGCCTGGATCTGCACATCCGGATAGGCTTGCGTCGGCAATTGCCGGCGCGAATCATACCAATCCGGCCAGCGTCCCCGATTGACCAGTTCGATACCCAGCGAATGCGCGTTGTGGCCGCGGACATGATGGGCGATGCGATCCTCCGGCACCCAGCGTTCGATGCGGCCGTCGCGGTCGATGTAGAAGTGGCCACTGTTGCCGGTGCCACTGGCGTAGAGGATGTGTTCGCCGAATTCACGTGCCTGGACGAGGTCGGGCAGTTCGGTGCAATGGATCACCACCAGGTCGATCGTGCCCAGCTCACGTGGTGTGAGGAGCGAGGCGTAAGGCAGCCAGGAATCGATGATCACGGCTGCATCGGAGCCGTCTTCCGCGATCGGGCTGGTCATGCCTGCATGCTAACATTTGGCCATGAAAGGGCACGTCCTGTTGTCGCACGGTCTGGAATCGGGACCACAGGCCGCGAAGGTGACGGCGCTGGCAAAAGTCGCCGAGCAGCGCGGCTGGCGAACGACCCGTCCGGACTACCTCGATCTGGATGCCACGCGCGACATCAGCCGGATCCGGCAGCGCATTGATCGGCTGCTCGCCGCCGTGGTGCCGGGCGAGCCGCTGGTGCTGGCCGGGTCGAGCATGGGCGCCTACATCTCAGGTCGCGCCTCGCTGAGCACGCCGGTGCTGGGTGTGTACCTGCTGGCACCGCCACTGGCCTTGCCCGGTTATCCGGATCCGTTCGACCTGGCTGACGTGCCGGCCGCCATCGTGCACGGCTGGCACGACGAACTCATCCCCGCCGACAACGTGATCGCGTTCGCGCGCGAGCGCCAGTTGCCGCTGACCCTGGTCAACGACAGCCATCGTCTGGCCGCGCATGTCGAGATCATCGCGCAGTGGTTCGGCCACTTCCTGGACGGTCTGGCTTGACCGCAGTCCGCTTCTTCGCCACCTGCGCCAAAGGCCTGGAATACCTGCTGGTCGACGAGCTCAAGGCGCTCGGTGCCAGCGAGGCCCGTGAGGCACTGGCCGGCGTGCATTTCAGCGGCGATGCGGCACTGGGTTTGCGTGCCTGCCTGTGGTCGCGGCTGGCCAGCCGCATCCTGCTGCCGCTGGCCGAGTTCGAGGCGCGCGACGCACAGGCGCTCTACGACGGCGTCGGCGCGATCGACTGGAGCGCCCATCTGGACCCCGGACGCAGCTTCGCCATCGACGCCGGCGTGCGTCTGTCGAGCATCAGTCAGGGCATGTTCGCCGGCCAGAAGGCCAAGGACGCCATCGTCGACCAGGTCCGCCGGCAACATGGCGAGCGCCCGAATGTTGATACCGAAGCGCCGGATGTGCGCATCAATCTGCGACTGGTCCGCGATCGGGCAGCGATTGCCATCGACCTGTCCGGCGCACCCTTGCATCGCCGCGGCTGGCGCAGCGGGCAGGGCCAGGCGCCGCTGAAGGAAACCGTCGCCGCGGCCATGTTGTTGCGCGCCGGCTGGCCGCAGCTGGCGGACGAAGGCAAGCGCCTGCTGGACCCGTTCTGCGGCGTCGGCACCCTGGTGATCGAGGCGGCCTGGATGGCCACCGACACCGCGCCGGGCCTGTTGCGCGGGCAGTTCGGTTGCGAGCGCTGGCTGGGCTTCGACCCGGCCACCGCCCGGAGCCTGCGGCAGGAGGCGCGCGAGCGCCGCGAGCGCGGCATGACCCGCTGGCAACCCGGCCGACTGCATGGCTCGGATCTGAACGCGCGTCTGGTCGATCTGGCGCGTGAGCATGCGCACAATGCCGGCGTCGCCGAGTTGGTGTCGTTCCGCCACACCGATGCGCGCCGTCGACCGGCAGCGGAACCGGCGCCGGATCTGGTTATTGCCAACCTGCCGTTCGGCGAACGGCTGGGCGATGACGACAGCACCCGCGTCCTCTACGGCGAGTTCGGCCAGGCCCTGCGTGAGCACTACGGCGCAGCGCGCGTGGCCTTGCTGACCCTGGCCGACGGCCGAGGCAAGGCGCTGAGGCTGCGTGCGCGCAAGCGCTACGCCCTGAGCAATGGCGCACTGGATTGCGAGCTGTTGCTGTTCGAACTGGCTGAAGCCGGCGCAGCGGCGCCAGCAACGGAACAGCGCCCGTTGAGCGAAGGCGCGAAGATGGTGGCCAACCGCCTGCGCAAGAATCAAAAGCACCTGCACAAGCGTCTGGAGCGCGAAGGCATCAGCTGCTATCGCGTCTATGACGCTGACCTTCCGGAGTATGCGGCAGCGATCGACGTTTACGAAGGCCACGCGGTGATCCAGGAGTACCAGGCGCCGGTGGAGATCCCTGCCGAAACCGCACGGCGCCGACTCGGCGAGATCGTCCGCGCGGTACAGGCAGCGCTGGACATCCCGCGCGGATGCATCGTGGTCAAGACCCGGCAGCGGCAGCGGCGCGGTGAGCAGTACCAGGCGCGCGATACGACACGGACGCCGGCACCGATCGTCGCTGCTGAGGGCGGGCTGCGCTTTGAGATCCGTCTGGACGATTACCTGGATACCGGCCTCTATCTCGACCATCGCCTGGTGCGCCTGTGGATCGGCGCCAATGCCGCCGGCAAGGACTTCCTCAACCTGTTCTGCTACACCGGTGCAGCCACGGTGCATGCCGCCGCGGGCGGCGCGCGATCGACCACCAGTGTGGATCTGTCAGCCACCTACCTGAACTGGGCGCAGCGCAATCTGGAGCTCAATAACCAGCGCGGACCCAGTCACCGTCTGGTCCAGGCCGACGTGATGCGCTGGCTCGGCGCGGTCGGCGATCGTTTCGACCTGATCTACGTGGATCCGCCGACCTTCTCCAACTCCAAGCGCAGCGACGAGGACTTCGATGTCCAGCGCCAGCACGTAGCCTTGCTCGACGCCTGCGCGGATCACCTGAAACCCGGCGGAACGATCGTTTTTTCCAATCATTTCAGGAAGTTCAAGATGGATCATGAGGCACTTTCCGAGCGTTTCACGGTCCGGGATCTGGGTCCACGGATGCTGCCGTTCGATTTCGCCCGCGACCCGCGCATCCACCAGGTATTTGAACTTCGCTTGAAGCCGGCCGGTTAAGGTCACCGACCATGACCACGGTCAGTCGTCAACCGCAACGGCGACTGGCTATGATCCCCACCCTTGCCCGCTCGACAGGCCACCATGGATTCCGACCGTACCGCTGCCAGCCGCCGTTCCGAGGCCTGGACCTTCTTCCGGCAATGGCTGCGGCGACCGCTGTCGACCGCCTCGGTCGCTCCCAGCAGCAAGTACCTGGCGCGGCGCATCGTTGCCGCGCTGCCAGCGGACACCAGCCGCGTGATCGAGCTGGGCGCCGGCACCGGGGTATTCACCCGTGCCCTGCTGGCACAGGGCGTTGCCCCCGGCGATCTGCTGGTGGTGGAGTTCAATCCCGAATTGCACCGATACCTGCTGCAGCAGTTTCCTGGGGTCTCGGTGATCCAGGCCGATGCGCGCTGTCTGGACGCCAACAGCGACGTTGCCGCGTTCATGCAGGCCGGTCCGGTGCAGGCGATTGTCAGTGGACTGGGCCTGTTGGCCATGCCCAAGGGGATGCAACGCTCGGTGCTGGCTGGCGCCTTCGCGCTGCTGCCGCCGGAGGGCCGCTTCATCCAGTTCACCTACGGCCCCAAGGTGCCGGTGGCCGAGGAGGTCATGAAGGAGCTGGGTCTGCGTGCCCAGCGGCACGGTTTCACCTTGCGCAACCTGCCGCCGGCCAGCGTCTACGTGTTCACCCGCGCACGCGCGGTGGCCGTGCCGGTCAACCGTTCCTGATCAGCTGCCTCTGAACCGCAGCACCACCTGGCGCAGACGTTCGCGCAGGCTGGCGACACGGGTCTGGTCAAGGGTCGGGGCCAGCTCGCGCCATCGGGTCAGCAGCGCTTCCAGACTGCCCGCGTCATTGCCGCTGCCGACACCGCCGCCGCGCAGGTGATCCTGCAGGCGACGCAACTGCCACTGGCGCCGGGTTTCGCGCTCGGCCTCGGTGACCTCGATACCGACCGAGGCTTCAGCCTCGAACACCAGCTCCAGGGCTGCCGAGGCACTGTCAGACGCTGGCGCCGCGGGATCCGTGTTCGCGGTGGTCTCCAGCATGGCCAGCAAGCGCTCGCGCTGCTGATCCTGGCGGTGCGCCTTGATCGCCTCGCGGTGCAGGGTGAGGGCGTTGTCGTAACGTTCGGCCAGATCGCCGTCACGGACTGACAGCGCCTGCCAGCGTTCGCGCAGGGCGCGGACATCCGCCTCGCTGCCCGGCAGTTGTTCGCCGTCCAGACGGGCCAGCGCCTCGGCTTCCACAACCAGCGCCTGCGCGGCTTCACGACGCTGTTGCTGCTGTTCGTTCTGGACCTGTCGCTGTTGATCCAGGTGCCCGAAAGCCTGATCAAGCGAGGCGCGGAACTGCCGCCACTGCTGCTGATCGCGGCCGGTACGGCCCTTGCCGGCCTGTTTCCAGCGCTCGTTGAGTGACTTCGCTTCGCCGGCAACGCGACGACGGTCGCTTTCGCCGACCAAGGCCTGGGCAGCGGCGATCAGACCCTGCTTGGTTTCCTCGACGCCGGCGAAGGAGGCCTCGACACGGGGCTTGATCGTGTCGAGCAGCTCGCGCAGACGTCGACCCAGACGTTTGCGGTCACCGCCTTGCTGCTGATCGAGTGCGCGCAGCTGTTCGACCGACTGCTTCTGCAGCACCAGCAGGTGATTGAGGTCGGCAACCGGCGCTTCGTCGGACAGTGACTTTTCGGCCTCGGCCAGAAAGGCGGACAGTGCATCACGGTGTTCGTTGCGCAGTTCGCGACGCTTGTCGAAGAACTCGCGCGCCGGTTTCAGCGCCCGTGCCACGGCCACACGCAGGCGCTTGTCCAGACCACTGGCCGGACTGTCGTCGTTGCGACCTTCGCTGGCGTCCAACGCCCGCCATTGCTGCTGGATTTCCTGGATGCGGCTGCTGATGGCGTCCGGGTGCAGGCCGCTGCCGATCAGTTTTTCCACCTCGGCACACAGGCGCACGCGCACCTTGTTGCCGGCCCAGGCTTCCCAGCCCAGCAGTTGCTTGAGTGCCGGCTGCAGCTCGGTCCAGCGCCGCTGTGTCGCGTCGGAAAGCGACGCGCCGTCGACCTTGGCCGCCAGATCGCGCGCCTTGGCCGATTCGCCGGCATCCAGCGCCTTGGCCAGCTGCTCGACCAGCGCGGTGCTGGCACGTTGCCGTTCCTGCAACTCCTGGCGCTCGCGGTCGGCCTGCTCGCGCTGGCGTTGCTGCTCCAGTTCGCGCTCAGCACGGTTGCGGGCGATTTCGGCATCCAGCTTTGCCTGGGCGGCCAGTTCCTCGGGACTCGGAACCGGCGCCGGTTCGACCGACTCGGGCTCGACCGGTGCAACCGGTACAGGCGCTGGCGGCTGCAACTGCACGCGCAGCACAGCGAGCGCGCCTTCGAAACGGGTACGCAGACGCTCGGTCAGGCTTTCCGGCGCCAGCGCCTGCCAGCGGGCACTGGCCTGATCCATCTGCGCGCGACGACTGTCGGCATCGGCCGGGTCGCGCATCAGGCGTTCCAGATCGGCACAGACGGCGTCGGCCAGGCGCGCCCGGGTGGCGTCATCGCCGCTGGCCAGGCGCAGCTGCTCGGCGCGGTCGACCGCTGCGCGATGCAGTTGCTTGCTCTTGCGCCGCAGTTGTTCCGCGAGGCGATCTAGCGCCGCCGGGCTTTCGATGCGCGCGATCAACGCCAGCCTGGATGCGCTGTCGCCATCTGCCAGGATCCGCTCGGCCAGAAACGCCTGCCGATCGATGGTGGCCAACGCGCGGCCCCGCAAGCCCTGATCGGTCGCGTGAATGGCCAGCTTCTCGCGTTCATCCGCAGCCAGGGCGAGCAGTTGCGCGTCATCGCAGGTCAGCCGACCGGACTGGATCGCGGCCAGCCATTGCTCGCGCGCCCAGGTGCGCAGACCGGCGTCGCTGTCGTCGCTGGCCGCGCGGCTGAACAGCGCCGGGTCGTTGCAGCGACGCAGGGCCTGGCGCCGCACACCAGCGTCAGGATCTTCGACGGCCAGTCGGGGCAGGGCGGCCAGCAAGTCGGTGCTGTCGTCTACTGCGACCGCCGCGGCGCGGCGCTCCGCGTCCGGTGACTGCCAATCAGGCTTCCGAAAGAACGAAAACGATTTCATGTGCTTGTGCCAAAAATCTGTCGTATCAAGCGAACCCCGGTCAGCCACACGCCGATGCCGGTGCCGAGGCTGGTCAGGAAGAAATTGATCAGGATGCGGCTCACCCGATTTCGCCACCAGCCGCGCCAGGTCACCAGGTCGGTGCGCAGGTGATTGAAGTCGCTGACCGTGGGCTTGCGCACCCACAGCTCGACCGCCGCGCTGACCGTGCCTGAAGCCAGCGCCGGGTGCAGCGGCGTGATCGGTGAAGCGACGAAGGCGGCGACCACGCTGGCCGGATGACCGCCGGCCAGGATGCAGCCCAGCGCGCCGAGCAGGCCGGTCGCCAGGACATAGACCAGGAGCAGGTCGAGACCGACTTCACCGCCCTGGCTGAAGGCCCAGACGAACCCGGCGAGGATGAACGCGATCAGGCCGTAGCCGAACCATTTCGGCCAGCGCGCCTTGGCCGGCGGTTGTCCCAGGTCGGCGATCAGCCGCGCGGGTGTCTCGTCCTGGACGAGCAGGCGTTCCACCAGGCCCTGCATGTGGCCGGCACCGATGACTACCAGCACTGAACGCACTGACGGCTGTTGCTGGGCCAGATGACGCAGGCGTGCCGCCATGAAGGCATCGCGCTCGGCGATCAGTGCCTGATACAGCGGCTGCGACTGCCGGGCGAACTCCCGGAAGGCGCTGTCGAGCATGTCGCCTTCCTTGAGCTGCTCGATGTCTTCCGGTTCGATGGCGTCGTTGCTGAGCACGCTGCCGAGCAGGCCACTCATCAGGCCGATCCGTTTCCAGAATCCCACCGAGCGGTAGGCGCGGCCGACCGTGATGCCGACATCGCGGTCGACCAGCCACAGCGGCAGCCGGCGCAGTTCAGATTCGGCGATGGCGGCCTTCATCTCGGCGCCGGGTTCGACCCCGAGTTGTTCGGCGAGGCGCGCCTGGTAGGAAGCGAGCAGCAATTGCGCTGCGACCAGCCCCGCCTTGCCATCGCGGAGCACCGCGAACAGGTCCATCTGCTGCAGCTGTTCCGGTGACTTGATCGCCTGGAAGCGGCTGTCGCACAGCTCCACGGCGATGGCATCGAAGGACTGTCGGGCGATGATCGCGCGCACGGCATCGACGCTGGCCAGCGAGACATGCGCGGTGCCCAGGATGGTGTAGCGGACGCCATCACGCTCGATCACGTCGACCGGCTGTCCGCTCAGCGGGTCGCGTTCATCGGTCGGTGGTGACGCGCTCGGACGCGCCTCGATGCTCTGGTCAGACATCGCGATAGCGCTTGAGCAGGTCGCCGTAGGCATCGATGCGGCGGTCACGCAGGAACGGCCAGATGCGGCGCACGGCATCGGTGCGTTGGCGATCGACCCGTGTGATCAGGATTTCCGGCTCATCGGTGCCGGCGCGGGCGATGAACTCGCCCTGCGGCCCGGTCACGAAACTGGATCCCCAGAACAGCGCGCCACGACCCACGCCATCGGGATCAGCCTCGAAGCCGACCCGGTTGCAGGCCAGCACCGGCAGGCCATTGGCGACGGCATGGCCGCGCTGGACGGTGATCCAGGCGTCGCGCTGACGCTCGCGTTCGGCCTCGTCATCGCCCGGATCCCAGCCGATCGCGGTCGGGTAGATCAGCATTTCGGCACCGGCCAGCGCCATCAGGCGCGCGGCTTCCGGATACCACTGATCCCAGCACACCAGCACACCGAGACGACCGACAGAGGTGTCGACCGGCTCGAAGCCCAGATCGCCCGGTGTGAAGTAGAACTTTTCGTAGTAGCCCGGATCGTCCGGTATGTGCATCTTGCGATAGCGCCCGACCATGCGGCCGTCGCGCTCCAGCACGATCGCGGTGTTGTGGTACAGCCCAGGCGCCCGGCGCTCGAACAGCGAGGCGACCAGCACCACACCCGTCTCGACAGCCAGTCGTCCCAGACGCTCGCTGCTGGGGCCGGGAATCGGTTCGGCCAGGTCGAACTCGTCCACCGACTCGCGCTGGCAGAAGTAGGGGCCGTTGTGCAGTTCCTGCAGCACGACCAGCTGAGCGCCGGCGGCCGCGGCTTCGCGCACGCGGGTTTCGATCAAGGCCAGATTGGCTTGCGCATCGCCCTGGTTCCGTTCCTGGATCAGCGCGACCACGACGTCAGACATGGGCCAGCACTCCTTGCGGCAGTTGCATGGTGATGCAGTGCAGGCTGCCATTTTGTTCGATCAGCGGTCGACACGGCACGATCTCGATGTCGCGGTCGGGAAATGCCTGCGCCAGCACGGCGGCAGCCCGTTCGTCGGCCGGATCACCGTAACCCGGCATCAGCACGGCGCCGTTGACGATCAGGAAGTTCGCGTACGAGGCGGCGAGTCGTCGGCCGTCGGCATCGTGGATCGGTCGCGGCCAGGGCAGGGCGAACAGGCGATACGGTTGACCGTCGCGGGTGCGCAGCGTGGCCAGTTCGGTTTCCATCGCCTTGAGGCTGGCGAAATGGGCATCGCTGCTGTCGTCGCAGGCCTGATAGACGATGCTGTCGGGCGCCGCGAAGCGGGCGAGGGTATCGATGTGGGCGTCGGTGTCGTCACCGTCCAGCGCGCCATGTTCCAGCCAGAGGAAACGGTCCACGTTGAGGCTGTCTGCGAGCACGGCTTCGACCTGGGCAGGCGATTTGTCGGGGTGCCGGGTGGCCAGGCAGTGCCAGGTCGACAACAGGCTGCCCTGGCCGTCACTCTCGATGGCACCGCCTTCCAGCGCGAAATCGACGATCCGGTGCTGGCTGTCGCTGGCGAACACGCCACGCTCGCGCAGGCCGGCGACCAGCTGATCGTCCCGGCTGGCCTCGAACTTCCCGCCCCAGCCGGTGAAGCGGAAATCGACCAGGACATGACCGCTGCCGTCGGCGTCGTTCAAGGTGATCGGCCCGGTATCGCGCAACCAGGTGTCGTCGTAGTCGATGCGCACTGGCGTGAACCGGTCGCGGTCGATGCCGGCCGCCTGCGCCTGCTCCAGCAGGCGCTGCTCGATGGCGGCATCGGGCACGCAGACAACGGCGTGCTGCCGGCGGGTGATCGCGGCCAGCAGGGAGATGTAGGTGGATTCGGCGTCAGCGAGATTGGCGGCCCAGTCGGTTCCGGCGTGTGGCCACGCAATCAGGATTCCGTCCTGTGGCGCCCATTCCGCCGGCCAGGACGGCGTTTTCGGCATGGGGTGCTCAGCGGTTGGTGGTGTTTCCGGTGGCTACCGGTGTCGGTGAATCGAGTACCGTGCTGATCACGCGCTGTTTCTCGAAGTACACCGTGTAGCCGGCATAGCGCCAGCGGGTGATCGCCGGATGTGCGGGCTTGTTGCCGGCGACCGGGGCGAGCTTCTCGGACGGAGCGCCGAAGCGCTCCTCGACCTGGGCCATGGTCAGCCCGTTTTTCGGCAGGCTGGACTGGGCAGCCTGTTCGGTGCGCTCGATCAGCAGCACATCGGCCGACGACGGCAACGCCGGCACCAGCAGCAGCGCCGCCAGCGCGATTCGCAATCCTGTGGTCATCGCAGATCTCCCTGGAAGTCGGTGGCCGACCGCCTTTCTAGCAGATGTCCGGTGACATCGCCACGGCAAACGCCTGATCTTGAACGAACAAGGCCGGCAAAATGCCGGCCCTGCGGGAAAACCGTGCAACCGGTCCGGTTTCAGCGCTGACGTGCCTTGAACTTCGGGTTGCTCTTGCAGATCACGAACACCTTGCCGCGGCGACGCACGACCTTGCAGTCGCGGTGACGGGTCTTGGCGGATTTCAGGGACGACAGCACTTTCATGACACAAACCTCAAGGCCGGGGCGGCGTAAAGCGCGGAATTATAGATCGATTTCCAGATCAAGGGAAGCCCTGACGAGATCAGGAGCGGGATCGACCCGAACAGGGCAGGACGTCTACCCCGTTCAGCCCACCGGATCTGCCCGCCCGCCGGTGTTCAGCGTGATGGCTTCGTACTGGCAGCGTCCGGTTCCGCGCTGAAAGGCGGAATTGGCGATCAGCCAGACGCCGACGATGCGTGACGGCTCCGGACCGCCGATGGCGCGCCGATAGTCGGCGAGGACAGCGCGGGATTCCCCCAGCCACTGGCCCAGCTCGAGTGTGCCGCTGCGGATCACCCAATGGGTTTCGCGCTTGTCCCACCAGGGCAGCGGGCACTGGAAGATGGTGTCCACTGGCAGCGAAACGCTCCACAGGTAGGTCAGGTCCAGGCCGTTGTCGAACTCGACCGCGATCGACAGGTAGTCGTGCGTGGGCGCGGTATGTTCGGCGAATCGGGACGGCAGCTGCTGCACGCACCAGCGCCAATCCAGTCGAGTGTCCGCGTCCAAGGGGTGATCGACCGGGTATTGCAGGATGCCTACATCGGCATGGGTGTCGCAGCACAGTCGTCGTTGCGGTGACTGTTCCGGCTTGTTGAAGATGCGGCCATCTCCGAGCCGCCACAGGTAGTGCCAGCCTTCCGGTGTGCGCGCCGGCGTGGCGAGCAACGGCGTCAGCGGTGCGAACAGGCTTGCATCGATCGCGATGGCTTGGGCAAGGGCAGTATCCAGGTCTCGCGGCCAGCGCTGAACGGCCAGCGTGAACCCGCCCTTGAGTGGCTTGCGAGAGAGGCCAGCCTCGAAGCGGCCATCGCGGTCAGCGAACTCGCCCGGCGGCTTGGTGGTGAAGCGCAGGCGACCGCCACTGCCAGTGTCCAGCCACGAATGCGCACCGCTGGCCTTGCGCAGCGGAGCATCGCCGACGCGGTACCACAGACCGACCTGTGGGCCGAACCCGACGTCCAACCCCTTCGCCAGCCAGACCATTCCGTCAGCCAGTACGCTGACCGACTCGCCGGCCTCAAGATCGATCCCGGTATCGAGCCACTCACCGCCCGCTGTGACGTGGAAGCTGCTCGACACGATACCGGCGTCCTGCAAGGCATTGCCGACACGTTGCAGCCTGGATTCCAGTCCAGCCAACGCAGCCGGATCTCCTTGGTTGCCGAATCTGCGCGCGAGGCGTGATGCCATGAAGCGCAGGGTGGTCGGAATCTGCGACGGGGCGTTGCGGACGGGCATGGGCATTCCGGGTTGAGTGCTGGAGCAGTCAACTTAAACCACCGCAGCGAACGAAATCGAGTGTCGCACGCGGCCAGCACGACCCACCCTTGAGTTGACCACGTCCGAGACGCGACGAGGCGCCATGGATGCCGCCTGCCGTTCTTGACATCGAAGGACTGTCGACGACAAAGCGACGCACGCTGGTCAATACCTGTGGACGAATCAGGTTCTTCGGATATCCGTCGATGTGGGATCATGGCAGATGGGAGGGCCGGACAATGTCGCGTCAGATCTCGGACAAACAGCAGAAGGACAGTGGCAAGCTGCTCGGCTAGGCGATCGCGCTGTTCCTGGTACTCGTGGTGGCAGGCTTCGTCGGAAGATTGCTCTGGCAGCAGTACGAAGCCGCACAGGCGGCCGCGGCCATGGCGGCATTCAACGAGGAAATGCAGCGTATCGACCGTCAGGCGGCCGATCAGCGACGGCGAGCCGCCGAGGCCAATGAACGCGTCCAGCGTCAGCGCATCGCGGCGAACGAGCGAGCACAGCAACGGCAGCTGCTCGAAGCGCGATTGAAGCCCGGAGAGCGGTGCCTCGGCGGCCGTTTTGCGCGCCAGATCGATGGTGACGCGCGCCGGTGGGAGTCGGACTCGTCCCAGGACTGGAAGTGCAACCGTCAGCCGCGCCCGTAGCATGCCTCGCCGGGATTGAGCTCAAGAACGCGGTTCCCGGGAAAGCCCGCGGAGGGATGGTGCAGGGGCACCCACGATACCCGGCCAACCGCCGGCGCACGCCATGATCGCGGCAAGCCCTGCGCCGGCCCGGATGCGGGAAATGCGCCATTTGCCAACAGGCCGACGGCCAACCGCAACGCGATCCGCCCCGCGATGCCTGACGTGGGCTACAGTTGCCCCGGTCGCGGACCAGGGCGCGATCGGCAGTAAAGGGGACTTGGGCAAGCTTGCTTTCGGGTGGGAAAGGGCGTAGATCGCCTTTTTTGGAGCGGCGCTCACGGCGCAGGAGGTCGCTCGCAGAGTCCTTGATCGCGCCACAGGGATAGCCTTAGCGATGACCGAGTGGCAGGGAGTCAAGGCGACACTGCACAAGGGACTGCTGGCTTATCGCGACGGATTCGTCGTGCTGTTGCCGGTCATCATCCTGGGCTCGATCATCACGCTGGCCGGCTACTGGTTGCCGGATCTGGTTCCGTCCACCGCCAGCACGATCGAGCCGCTGCAGGGCACCATCCGGGTCGGCTGGATCCGCACGCTGCACTTCGTTGCGCTGTTGAGCATCAGCATCTGTCTCGCGCACGCCTTCGGCGAGGATGCGGTCATGGCGGCGGTGCTTGGATTCACCGCCTACACGACCGTTCTCCTGATTGAGCTGAGCAGCGACCAGGCCCGTACCTTCCTCAACCACGGCGCGCCGGTGATTGCGATCCTGCTGCCTGCCATCTTGATGGTCGGCCTGCGCCTGTTCCGCCGTGTCGATGGCTTGTCGAAGCGATGGCTGCCAGGCATGGAAACCCTGATGGCGAAGTCGCTCAGGCAGACGCCGCGCTTCGTCGTCTGCTACCTGTGGGCGGTAGGCGTGGCGATGGTGTTGCTGACGTCGGACCTGCCTGGCAACGCGATTGCCGCACTGGGCGATTGGGCGGCGCAGATGAACACCATGGTCGGAATACTGATCCGGGTCATCATCAACCAGCTGTTCTGGGCGCTGGGCATACATGGCTCGTTGATGATCGATGCCATCATCCCGGCCGGCATGCTCGACGGCCCGATCGCGGGCGCGGACCGGGTACGCAAGTTCTACCTGATCGTCGCCAACCTGGGTGGCACCGGCATGGGCCTGTCGCTGATCCTGGCGATCTTCCTGAGCCGGCGCGACGCGCACATGCGCAATGTCGCCAAGGCCGCCATGCCGTTCTCGGTATTCAACATCAACGAGGTGTTGATCTTCGGCCTGCCGATAGCCCTCAATCCGTATCTGATCCTGCCTTTCGTGCTGGTGCCGGTCGTCAACATCACGGTTGGAGCCTGGCTGTTCGACTGGATGGATCTTCGCCTGGTCGGTGCCACGCCTTCATTCGTCGTGCCGCCGCTGATCAATGGCTGGCTGGCCACCGACGGCGACATCCGCGCTCCGCTGATCCAGCTGGTGATGATCGCGCTGGGTACCGCGATCTATCTCCCGTTCGTGCGTCGCTACGCGCGCGTGGTGAGTTGGGAACAGCAGTACCGGCGCGCCAGTGCCAGTCTCGCGGTGGGTGATTCACTGAATCCGATCACGCCGCTGCATACGCATTCGTTCCAGCAGTCGCAATCGGACCTGATCGAGCTCTACAGCCGCGTCGACGCCTTGCTCAAGCACCTGGATGGCAACCATCTCACCGTGCACTACCAGCCAAGGATCTGCCTGCGAACGCGTCGGATCAATGGCTACGAGGCGTTGCTGCGACTTGATGAATCCGGCATCCGTTGCTCGCTGATGGAATTCCTGATGACCTTCGAGCGGGCAGGGATGACCAAGGTGCTGGACATGTGGGTCTGTCGCAGGGTCGCCGAGGATATCGGAACGCTACGCTCGGGCCATCCGGATTCGGTGATCAGCATCAACGTGCATCCGGATTCCCTGCGCGACATGGAACTGCTGGAATGGCTGGTAAGCAACCTCAGCGGCCGCGGCATCGAGCTGGAGATCGTGGAACGCGGTTTCGTGAACAGCAGCGCCACCATGGAGCGGCTGACGTGGTTGAGGAAGCACGGATTCCGAATCGCCATCGACGATTTCGGCACGGGCAACTCCAATCTGTCGATGCTGCGGCACGTGAAGGTTGACGCGATCAAGCTGGATCGCAGCCTGGTGGTGGGCGCATCCGAGGGCAATGCGCGGGTGATTTTCGAGCACGCCTGCAGCATGTGCCGCGGGCTGGGCAAGGAAGTCATCGCCGAGGGCGTGGAGACCGCCGAGGAATTGCGCGTGGTGCTCGAGGCGGGTGTGGAGGTGGCTCAAGGCTGGTACTTCGCCAAGGCCATGCCGCTACGCGAGGCAATCGCCTACCGCCTGCCGGTCATCGACCTGGCGAACGAACTCGCCCCGATGGTGCCGCAAAGCTGATCCGTTCATCCAGTGGCCAACTGGCTTGCTACCTCCATGTCTGGTCGAGACGTTATGTGTAGGAGCGGTAGCCACGCCACCCGTCGCCATAGCGTTTGCTGAGTGTCATGATGTTTCAAAAGATGTCCCCAAGAGGAGCGGACATTGCCACAGAGCAGGCCCAGGCCGCAGCAACACTTGCCGAGCATGAAGCGAACTGGCAGCGTTCGTCACAGACGAGTACGCAGGTCAATCAGGCGAGGCCCACGGCTCGCCGTGACAACGTCACTGGTTCGGATGAACGTTCCCGCGCCGATTCAACGTTGAAGGCTGGCGAGCGATGCATGGGTCACCGGTTTACCCGAAAGATTGCCGACAGAGCCAACGCGTGGGAGTCCGACCCATCGCAGGATTGGAAGTGTCGACAGCCGCCGCAACGCTGGACGAAGCGCTCGACCAGAGACCAACTGATCAACGTCCCAGCGACCAACGCCGACGGGAGGGGGATTTGGCGCGGCGTTGAGCAGAAACGTGTCGAATCGGCCTATAGGCTGATCGGGCAGGTCGTTGTCATTTCGCATAATGTTTATTATGTATGATGACTGGGAATACGGTGCCGTACCCGGGTTTTCCCTTTCGAGACCGCCACTTCTGGCGCTGCTAGCCTGCGGCGTTGCAAACGTTTGGAGGCGCTGGAATGAATGCGAGGCCGAGCCGGCTCAAAACGACATCCACGCCGTTGTTGCTCCTGATGGCCGCGCTCTCGATCGCCCGCTCTGTCTCGGCGGGAATCCCGCTACCTGTGGGTGTCGATCCTCCGGCTGGCGGCCACTGGCAGTTGCACTTCGCCGACGAGTTCGACGGCGATGGTCTGGACACGTCGATCTGGCGCCGATATCACAGCACTTACGGCGACGGCAATTTCGAACTGCAGTGCTACCGTCCGGACAATGCCCAGGTCACCGATGGTGTGCTGACCCTGGCTGCCGTTCCCGAGGCATACACCTGCCCGACCTGGAACCCGAACGCCGGGTTCGCGACCCCGCATCGACAGTACACCTCGGCGTTCCTTGGGACCCGGGAGAACGGCCGCTACTTTCCACGATTCGGTTACTACGAGGCGCGGTTGCGGTTCCCGCGCCAGCGTGGACTGTGGCCGGCATTCTGGCTGCGGCACCGGGACGGCTCGAGCGTGGTCGAGATCGATGTCATGGAGTCGTTTCCGGCACAGTCACCGAACGGGATTGCGACCGCCCTCCACTACGTTCCGCGCTCGAACGTCTGGCGTGGATACCGCACGCTGGGGCCGCCCTCGGAGCCGCCGCAATGGCTGGTGGCGGGTGTCGAGATCCTGCC
Organism: Lysobacterales bacterium; assembly: GCA_035911475.1. Lineage (GTDB taxonomy): Bacteria > Pseudomonadota > Gammaproteobacteria > Xanthomonadales > UBA2363 > Pseudofulvimonas. The sequence goes on from JAMHVM010000101.1 coordinate 54,932, forward strand.
GCGCGACGATGGCCAGATCCAGATCGCCTTTTACTACGACGGGGTGCTGGTCCAGCGGACCGGCGGACTGGTCGCGGGCACACCATTCCACACCGGCATGTGTGGCGGTGGCAGCTGCTTTTCCACGGAGCCCTTCGAACGTCATCCAGGCGAGGGTCTGTTCGACATCGCACTGAATCTGGCCATTGGCGGTTACGACGCGGGCAACCCCGATCCCGAAGCCCAGGACTGGTCCTGTCACTGGAGCGAGCCCTGGATCCTGGTCAACAACCCGGCCGATGCACCGGCCGGTGCGGCAGTGGTTGCCCGACCGCTGACCATGCCGGACAACTCCTTGCGCTATCGGACCTGCCTGAATCCGGTTCCGGTGCATGTGGCGAGTGTCCCGCCGGCGTATCCGGCGAGATACGAAATCGACTACGTGCGGGTATGGACCCTGGCCGACGACCGGCTGTTCCATGACGGGTTCGAGGCCGTTGGCGCTACCGAGGCGCCTCACGGCTGGTAGTGCGGCCGAACGAGTGGGCCGCAAGATACTAGGCTAATCAAATGATTAGCCGGATCACCTTAGTCCTCGTCGAGGTCGGAAACGCACAAAAGATGGCGTCCCCAAGGGGATTCGAACCCCTGTATCCACCGTGAAAGGGTGGTGTCCTGGGCCTCTAGACGATGGGGACGCAAGCGAATAATCGCTAACGAGGAGCTAAGACGAAACCTTATGCGATTGTGGATGGTGGAGCCAGACGGGATCGAACCGACGACCTCTACAATGCCATTGTAGCGCTCTCCCAACTGAGCTATGGCCCCATCAAGGGACGCGAAGGATACGGGTTTCGCGTTGCGAAGGTCAACACTTAATTCGTCTTTTCGATCGCGGGCGCCTCATTTTGCGCGATTTTCTAGCGCTTATTTATCAATGAGATACGCGTAATTTCTTGTTTTTACTTGCAGCTTGAATCGTCGATGGTCAGGGTCTGCGCGCCGTGCCCGTGCTCTCGCAGATAGTCCAGCCAGCGGCTGAGGAAGGTGTTCATGCGCAGGCGGTGATCGGCCACCGCGCGCACCGGTGGAAACGGACCCATGACGTCGACCAGTTGCCGTCCGGGCAGGCAGTGCGTGGCCTCGGCAACCCGGGCGTCGTCGTAGACACGCAGGATCGCTGATGGCGTCGCCAGCCCCGTTTCCGGATCGATCAGTTCGTAGCTCAGCCGCACGTCCAGGGTGTAGGCGTGACGCTCGCTGACGTCCATCAGCACATCCAGTCCATCACCCACTGACGAACGGTAGCGGTCCGGTACCAGCTCGGAGATGTGGAACAGCCGCTGCAGGCGGTTGTAGTTTTCTTCGTAGAGATCCATCAGCAAGGCGAAGCGCCGTGGCAACAGTCTCTCGCGGGCGATGAGGGCGTGGTTCATCCGGTTCGAGGATAAGCGATCCAACACAAGTGGTCACCCATGCCGGCGCTTTCAAGGTCGACCCGACGACCGCTGCGGGTGACCCGGAGATCATGCCCTGCCCTTGCCGGTCTCGGCCAGACAACGCAGCGAACCAACCCGGGCAGGCGCCTCAGAACATCAGCCGGTCGATACCGAGGGTGCTGAGGATCTTGCTGGCGATTTCCTCGATCGAGGATCGCGTGGTGCTGACCATCGGCAGGCGCTCGGCACGCAGGAGCTTTTCGGCGGCGGCCACTTCCCAGCGGCACTGTTCCAAGGTGGCGTAGCGGCTGCCGGGACGCCGGGTTTCACGCACCTCGGCCAGGCGCTGCGGGTCGATCGACAGGCCGAACAGGCGCTGGCGGTACGGCAACAGACGCTTGGGCAATTCCTGACGGTCCAGATCTTCGTCGATCAACGGGTAGTTCGCTGCCTTGATGCCGTAGTGCAAGGCCAGATACAGGCAGGTCGGCGTCTTGCCCGACCGCGACACGCCGACCAGGATGACCTCTGCATCGTCGTAGTTCACGTCGATGCCGTCGTCGTGGCTGAGCGCGTAGTTGGTGGCGTTGATGCGCGCCTCGTAGCGCGCGTAGTCGACCATGCCGTGGGCCTGACCGACCCGCGGCGAACGCTGGGTACCAAGCTCCTGCTCCAGCGGCGCAATGAACGGTGCAAACACGTCCAGCAGCAGCGCGCCGCTGTCGACCAGAATCGCACTGATCTCCGGATCGACCACCGAACTGATGATGATCGGCCGCTGGCCGTTGGCCTGACCGTGACTGCGCACCCGCGCCGCCACCCGCTCGGCCTTCTCGACCGTATCGGTGAACGGAATGCGATAGGACTCGAAGGCGACGTCGTTGAACTGGGTGATGATGGTGTTGCCGATGGTTTCGGCGGTGATGCCGGTACCGTCGGAGACGTAGAAAACTGTCCGCGTCATGCTTGCGCCCTTGCCGAAGAACTTCCGGGAACCGGCTGACACACTGGAAACCGGGCCCTGCTGGCCCGGTTCTGGTGCCCGGTTTTGTTGCCGATGCCCGCCCGCGCCTTCATCATACGCATCTTCGCCCGCGCGGCGACCGCTTTCCGATTCGTTTTCAGGAGCTACCGTCTTGTCCGAGCTGATTCTCTGGCTGGATCAACTGCGCCTGTCCGACCTCGCCAAGGTCGGCGGCAAGAACGCCTCGCTGGGCGAGATGATCGGCAACCTCGCCGGCGCCGGTGTCTCGGTACCGGGCGGCTTCGCCACCACCTCGGCGGCGTTTCAGGCCTTCCTTGCTGCCAATCAGCTGGAACAGCGCATCGCCGATCGTCTGGCCGGGCTGGATGTCGACGATGTCGATACCCTGATGCAGGTTGGCAAGGAGATCCGCGGCTGGGTCACCGACGCACCGCTGCCGGCTGATCTGGACGCAGCCATCCGCGATGCCTACGCGCAGATGTCGGCCAAGGCGAAGATTGCCAATCTCGGCGTCGCCGTGCGCTCGTCGGCCACCGCCGAAGACCTGCCCGATGCGTCGTTCGCCGGCCAGCAGGAGACCTTCCTCAATGTCGAAGGCGCCGATGCCGTGGTCGCCCGCGTCAAGGAAGTGTTCGCCTCGCTGTACAACGACCGCGCGATCGCCTACCGCGTGCATCACGGTTTCAAGCATGAGGACGTGTTCCTGTCCGCCGGTATCCAGCAGATGGTGCGCTCCGATCTGGCGAGTTCGGGCGTGCTGTTCACGCTCGACACCGAGTCCGGTTTCCGCGACGTCGTGTTCATCACCGGCAGCTACGGCCTGGGCGAGATGGTGGTCCAGGGCGCGGTCAACCCAGACGAGTATTTCGTGCACAAGCCGACCCTGGAAAAGGGCAAGCCGGCGATCCTGCGTCGCACACTGGGCGCCAAGCAGTCGCGCATGGTCTATGCCCCGGCAGGTTCGGCGGAGCGGGTGAAGATCGAGCCGGTGCCGAGCGCCGACGCGAACCGTTTTTGCCTGAGCGACGAAGACATCCATGCCCTCGCCCGCCAGGCGCTGATCATCGAGCGCCACTACGGCCGTCCGATGGACATCGAATGGGCCAAGGACGGCATCAGCGGCGAGCTCTACATCGTGCAGGCGCGTCCGGAGACGGTGAAGTCGCGTGCCCGCGCCACCACCATCGAGCGTTACCACCTGGACAGCAAGGGTGCGCTGCTGACCGAAGGCCGTGCCATCGGCCAGAAGATCGGTCAGGGCACCGCCCGCGTGGTCGCCTCGATCAAGGACATGAACAAGGTCCAGGCCGGCGATGTGCTGGTCACCGACATGACCGACCCGGACTGGGAGCCGATCATGAAGCGGGCCTCGGCTATCGTAACCAATCGCGGGGGTCGCACCTGCCACGCGGCGATCATCGCGCGTGAGCTGGGCATCCCGGCCGTGGTCGGCTGCGGCAACGCCACCGAGACCATCGGCGACGGTGTGCAGGCGACGGTGTCCTGTGCCGAAGGCGACACCGGCTTCATCTATGAAGGCCTGCTGCCGTTCCAGCGCACCGAGGCGGAGGTCGGCAGCATGCCGGAAGCCCCGCTCAAGATCATGATGAACGTGGGCAACCCCGAGCGCGCCTTCGACTTCGCCATGCTGCCGCATCGCGGCATCGGCCTGGCGCGGCTGGAGTTCATCATCGAGCGCCAGATCGGCGTGCATCCGCATGCCCTGCTCGCCTACGCCAAACAGGACGCCGATACCCGTGCCGAGATCGACGCGCGCATGGCCGGCTACAGCGATCCGGTCGAGTTCTATGTCGACCGGCTCAAGGAAGGTATCGCCACCTTGACCGCGGCGTTCGCGCCGTATCCGGTGATCGTGCGACTGTCCGACTTCAAGTCGAACGAGTACGCCAATCTGGTCGGCGGCAAGCGCTACGAGCCGCACGAAGAAAACCCGATGATCGGCTTCCGCGGCGCCAGCCGCTATGTCGCTGACAGTTTCCGCGACTGCTTCGAACTGGAGTGCCGGGCGGTCAAGCGCGTGCGCGAGGACATGGGCCTGGACAACTGCTGGGTGATGATCCCGTTCGTGCGCACGGTCGGCGAGGCACGCCAGGTCATCGAAACCATGGAACGTTTCGGACTCAAGCGCGGCGAGAACGGCCTGAAGGTCATCATGATGTGCGAGGTGCCTTCCAACGCCCTGCTCGCCGACGAGTTCCTGGACCTGTTCGATGGCTTCTCGATCGGTTCCAACGACCTCACGCAGCTGACCCTGGGCCTGGATCGCGACTCCGGCATCATCGCCCACCTGTTCGACGAGCGCGACGGCGCGGTGAAGAAGCTGCTGGCGATGGCGATCAGCGCCTGCCGCGCCCGCGACAAGTACATCGGCATCTGCGGCCAGGGCCCGTCCGACCATCCCGACCTGGCCGACTGGCTGATGGATCAGGGCATCGAGTCGGTGTCGCTGAATCCCGACACCGTGGTCGACACCTGGCTGAGACTGGCCCGACGCAAGCAGTAACTGCAGCGTCCTGTGCACGTTGCCGTTGCCGCGCGTCCTCGCGGCAGCGGGATCTGAGGTCGTCGAATCTGGCGGCGACTACGACGTCATCGCGCTTGTCCAGTGCCGCAAGGACGTGCTTTCACGGCGTCGTCATCTGCCAGCAAGCTTGGTAAGCAAGTACTGAATATAAACCCTGTATCTGGCTGAATATTCAGAAATCAGACATGCGTCCTGGCCCAGAGTCGAGGCGTCCGCAATCCGCGGGCAGCACCCCGAACCACGAGGTCGACGATTCCATGAAACTGACTCCCCTGGCCAGCGTGATGGCCCTGACCCTGACCGCGCTCGCCCTCCCCTCCGCCCCGGCCAACGCCCAGGGCTTCTTCGTCGACGGCCGTGTCGGCCAGTCCGACCTGAAGGACGTTCCCGACGCCAAGGACGACACCGCGTTCGTGATCGGCGGCGGTTACTGGTTCAATCAGGCCTTCGGCATCGAAGCCGGTTACGCCAACCTCTACGACCGCAATCTGGCCGGCGGCAAGGCCGAACTCGACGGCTTCTATGCCGGCGTCAAGGGCCGTGCCCTGTTCGACCGCGGCAACGGTACCGGGTTCTTCGTCGGGGGTCGCGGCGGTGCCTATCGTTGGGATGGCAAGGCCGGCGCGTTCAGCGACGACGGCACCGACTGGTACGCGGGCGCCTTCGCCGGCTACCAGTTCACTCCGGCCTTCAATGTCAGCGTCAATGTCGACCGGTTCCGCGCGGACGATCTGGACACCGACCTGATCGGCGCCGGCGCCGAGTTCCGCTTCTGATCCGTCCCGCCGACCGGACACCACGACGCCCGACCCCGTGTCGGGCGTTTTCGTTTCAGGACCGGGCCAGCAGACCCATGTGGCTGCGATAGTGGCGCAGCTCCGCCACGGAATCCCGGATGTCCGACAGCGCCGTATGCGCCGATTCCTTGCGCGCGCCCTCCGCCACTTCCGGTGCCCAGCGTCGCGCCAGCTCCTTGATCGTGGAAACGTCCAGGTTGCGGTAATGCAGCCAGCGTTCCAGTCGGGGCATGTGTCGCGCGAGAAAGCGCCGGTCATGACCGATGGTGTTGCCGCACAGCGGTGAGCTGCCCGGCTCGGTCCACTCGCGCAGGAAGGCCAGTGTCCGCTGCTCGGCAGCGTCGATATCGTCGGCAGACTCGACCACGCGGCGCCACAGACCGGACTTCTGGTGCTGGTTTCGGTTCCAGTCGTCCATCGCCAGCAAGCGCGATTCGGGATGGTGCACGGCGATCTCCGGTCCTTCGGCGAGGACAACAAGATCGGCATCGGTGACTAGGGTGGCGATCTCGATGATGGTGTCCCGGTCCGGGTCCAGGCCGGTCATCTCCAGATCGAGCCAGATCAGATGGTTGTTGTTCGTTCGTGACATGAAACGTTCCGCGGCGGTGCGACGATGATAGCCGCAGTGACCTCGCACGGCCGCTTTCCGATTCTGGGCCCGCGCTGTGAAGGGAGCTTCCTGCTCGAAATCTTGATGCGTGCTCCGCTACGCTCGGCAACGATCAGACCATGGCGTGTGCCTGCCCTTCCGCGACAGCGCGTTGGCACTGCACTTGTCTGGCGCCTGGATGGCGGAACCTTCACGGCCGCCGCCACGTCGTAGTCACCCATCAACGAATCGAGGCAAGTGCGCAGGATGAGTTCGGTCAGGTTTCTGCAACTGGATGTGTTCGCTGCAGTCCCGGGAGGTGGCAATCCGCTCGGTGTGGTGGTCGGCGCCGATGACTGGAGCGGTCCGCAGATGCAGGAACTGGCATCGTGGCTCAATCTGGTGGAGACCACGTTCCTGCTGCCGCCGCAGTCGCCCGAGGCTTCCTATCGTTTGCGCATCTTCACGCCGTCGCGCGAGATTCCCTTTGCCGGCCATCCCACCATCGGCAGCGCGCACGCGGTTCTGGAAATCGGGTTCGCCCCAGTACGCGAGGGCCGGCTGATACAGGCTTGCTCGGCGGGGATTCTGACGATCCTCGTCGAAGGAGAAGGCCTGGAGCGGGAGCTGCTGGTCCGCGTGCCCGATTCGCGGATCGTGACCGCGGCCGGGGGTGTCGATCCGCAGTTGCTGGCCTTGCTGTCGACCCGCCGTCTGGGCGCCTTGCCGCCGGCCCTGGTCGAAGGCGGTCGGCGCTGGTGGCTGGCCGAGTTGGCCGACGAGAACGAGGTCCGCAGCTGGCATCCCAGTCATGCCGCCATCGCCGCGCTGGCTCATGCCAGCGACAGCCTGGGCCTGTGCGTGTTCGCGCGCTGTCAGGGTCGTGACTACGACCTGGTAGTCCGCGCCTTCCCGGCCGGGGTCGGCATCATCGAGGACCCCGCCTCGGGCGCCGCCAACGGTCTGGTCGCCGCCTACATCCGTGAGGCCGAACCCGATGGCGCGCTCAGTCGCGGCTACCGGGTCAGTCAGGGTCGTGAGATCGGTCGTGACGCGACCCTGCTGCTGCGTATCGACGACGCCGGAATCTGGGTCGGCGGTCGCACCCGGACAGTGATCGACGGCCGTCTCGAGTGGCGCTGAGAAGGTGGGTTGGCGCTACTGCCAGCGCTGCGCCAACCTCCACGTCTCCAGCTCGCCGCCGCCCAGGTGGTGGCGGATCACGCCGCGCGCCAGCTTGCGCAGCTCGTTGGCGGTCTCGCTGTCTGGACAGTCCTCGCCGGCCCAGGCCAGCAGGGTGGCGCCGGCAACCGGCCGCCAGGGACTGCCATCGAGCCAGCTGCGGGCACCCTGCTCCGGATCCAGCATGTAACGGGCATCCGGCTGCACAGGATCACCGCTGTCGCTGTCATGGTCCAGTGCCAGACCGTAACCCAGCTGGCCCAGCAGATCGCGCTCGAATCGTCGCAATGCCCAGGCCAGTGCCGCGGGATCACCGCGGTCGGCACCGCTCGACGCCAGCGGATTCGTGATCGGCAGGCATTCGCCCAGGCGCCCCAGAAAGTCGCGATACAGGGCGAAAATCCCCGGCGCCGGATCCTGTCGCGGGATCAGTTTTCGCAGCAACTCATTGACGTAAAACGCTGACAGCAAGAACGTTCCTTTCGGCCTCAGGAACGCACCACCGGCGTCATCGACGCGCTGCAGGCTCAACACTTCACCGCGACCGGACACTGCCAGGCGCAGGCGGCGGAACGGTTCCAGCAGCGCGCGCTTCTGACGCTGCAGCGGCCGCTCGCCACGAACCCCCCTGGCAACGACCGCCAGCCGCCCATGGCCGGCGGTCAACAGCTCAAGCAACAGGCTGGTTTCCCGGTATGGCCGTGCTTCCAGCACGTAACCGGTTTCATCCTCGATATGCATGGCTGCCGCCGCCGATGCCCGGACCGCCGTCCGTGGCCGCGATGCTCGCCTCCTGCCGCGGGATGGCCATGACGGTAGTGGTCACGACGATTCCGGCCTATTCGCTGATACCCAGCTCGACCAGCGCGCGTTCGTCGTCGGACCAGCCGGCGCGGATCTTGACCCACAGTTCCAGGTGCACCTTGCCGTCGAACAGCTTCTCCATGGCCAGTCGCGCCTGGGTGCCGACCTCGCGCAAACGGGCACCCTTGGCGCCGATGACGATCGCCTTCTGGCCATCGCGCTCCACCCAGATCACCGCGTTGATGCGGCGCATGCGCCCTTCCAGCTGATAGCGTTCGATCTCGACGGTGGTCGCGTAGGGCAGCTCCTGACCCAGTTGCCGCATCAGCTGCTCGCGGACCATCTCCGCCGCCAGAAAACGTTCGCTGCGATCCGTGAGGGTGTCGACCTCATACAAGGCTTCGCGTTCCGGCAGCACCTGGATGATCGCCGTCTGCAACGCCTCAAGGCCATCGCGCCGTCGGGCCGAGACCAGGAAGACGCCCTGATAGGGAAATTCCGACTGACGTTCGGCGATGTAGGCCAGCAGTCTGGTCTTGTCCTTGACCTGGTCGATCTTGTTGATCGCCAGCAGGCACGGAACGCCCGCCCGGGCTGCTGCTTCGGCGACGGCACGATCCTCGGCATCGAAATGCAGTGCCTCGACGACAAGGACGTTGACGTCTGCCTCGGTCAGCACGGTCTGGGCGGTGCGGTTGAGCTGCCGGTTCAGGGCGCGACCCTCGCCGTTGGCATGCATGCCGGGCGTGTCCAGGTAGCCGATCTGCCCGTGCTCGTGCGTGGCCACGCCGAGCACCCGATGCCGCGTGGTCTGCGGCTTGCGCGACACGATCGACAGGCGCTCTCCGACCAGCGCGTTGAGCAGCGACGACTTGCCGACATTGGGACGGCCGACCAGCGCGGCGTGGCCACTTCGGAAGCCTGGGTTTTCAGCGTTCATCCGATTCCGATTCAAGAAGTTCCAGCATGGTCTGCGCGGCGATCTGTTCGGCCTGTTTGCGGCTGCCGGCCTCGCCCAGCGTCTGTCGATCTTCGCCCTCGACCTGGCAGCGCACCGTGAAACGAAGCGTATGCGCCTCACCGCTGGTGTCGACGATTTCATAGCTTGGCAAGGGGCGACCGGCTGCCTGCAACCATTCCTGCAGGCGGGTTTTGGCATCGACCGTGCGGCTCGGCACCTGGTCCACAGCGACCTCGGCGAAGCGCTCGCGCAGCCAGTCGCGGCAGGCGGCCCAGCCGGCATCCAGGTAGATGGCCGCCACCAGCGCCTCGAAGGCGTCGGCCAGGATGGAGTCGCGCCGGAAACCACCACTGCGCAGTTCACCCTGGCCCAGCCGAAGGTGGTCGCCCAGCTTCAAGGCCCTGGCGCGCTCGGCCAGCGACTCGCGACGGACCAGTTGCGCCCGCAGTCGGGTCAGATGGCCTTCGCTGGCCTTGGGCAGGCGCTCATGCAGCCATTCGGCAATGATGGCGCCGACCAGGCTGTCGCCGAGGAATTCCAGCCGCTCGTTGTGCGGCTGGCCGGCGCTGCGGTGGCTCAACGCCCGGTGCAGCAGCGCCGGGTCGGAGAACCGGTGACCGAAGGCATCAGCGGCCGGTGAGGGGCTCGGTACGGTCGAATGTGGCGACAAAGTCGAGATTGCCGATGAAGGGCCGGCGCACCTCGTAACGGACCCGGATCTGGGGTCCATTCTGTGTCGTGATGCGCACATTGTTGGGTTTTACCGAACTCACGTAGCTCATGTACAGCCGGCGATCGAACAGGGAGCGGATCTGGTCGGGGCCCATCGAAGAGATGCCCGGCTCGCCGGCCAATCCCTTCATCGACGACACCACGCTGTACCACTCCGAATAGACCGGGAAAAGCCGCATTCCCATGAATGCGAAGAATCCCAGCACGGTCAATACGACCAGAAAACCGATCAACGTGATGCCATGTTGACGTCTGCGCATGAACCCCTCCCCTATCCAGCAGCGATCACCGAATGGCGGTACCTATCCGCCCGAAGTCGATGATACCGTCTTTCTGCGTATCCCAGCTCCACCAGATGATGGATGCACGGCCGACCAGGTTCTCTTCCGGCACGAAGCGCCAATAGCGGCTGTCCTGACTGTTGTCGCGGTTATCGCCGAGCACGAAGTAGTGGCCTTCCGGCACCTGCCAGGACGCCTCGTTCGTTCCCGGAAACTCGGAGCGCTGCAGGATCCGATGTGAGACACCGTCGATGTTTTCGTCCAGTTCGATGGCACCGGTCATGTCGCGACCACGGCCCTCGCCGACGAAACGACCCAGTGCGTTCTGCGGCAGCGGCTCGCCATTCACCAGCACGGTCTTGCCCCGATAGGTGATGGTGTCGCCCGGCAAACCGATGACACGCTTGATGTAGTCGATGCGGGGGTCCTGCGGGTAACGGAACACCATCACGTCACCGCGCTTGGGCTCGCCAACGGAAATGATCTTGGTGTTCAGCACTGGCAGGCGGATGCCATAAGCAAACTTGTTGACCAGGATGAAATCGCCAATCAACAACGTCGGCATCATCGAACTGGAAGGGATCTTGAACGGCTCGAACAGGAAGCTGCGGAACACCAGCACCAACAGGATGATCGGAAAGAACGAGCGCGCGTAGTCGACCACCACCGGCGTCTTGTTCTCGCCACCGTTGCGCCTGGGTGCGAAGAAGATCCGGTCGATCAGCCAGATCAGGCCGGTGAGCGCGGTCAACGCCACCAGCAGCAGGGAAAAGTCCAGTCTCATCGTGTGTCCGTACCTGTCACTTGTCCATACGCAGCACCGCCAGGAAGGCTTCCTGAGGGATGTCCACCTTGCCCACGGATTTCATCCGCTTCTTGCCTTCCTTCTGCTTCTCCAGCAGCTTGCGCTTGCGGCTGGCGTCACCACCGTAGCATTTTGCCAGCACGTTCTTGCGCAATGCCTTCACTGTCGAGCGGGCGATGATCTGCGAGCCGATGGCCGCCTGGATGGCCACGTCGAACATCTGCCGCGGGATCAGCTCCTTCATCTTGTCGACCAGTTCGCGGCCGCGCCGGTCGGCGAAGCTGCGGTGGACGATCAGGCTGAGCGCATCCACCCGCTCGCCATTGATCAGGATGTCGACACGGGCGAACGAGCCACCCTGGAAACGCACGAAATGGTAGTCGAGCGACGCGTAGCCGCGTGACACCGATTTCAGCTTGTCGAAGAAGTCCAGCACCACTTCGGCCAGCGGCAGCTCGTAGCTGATCTGCACCTGCGAGCCCAGATAGTTGATGCTCTTCTGGACGCCACGCTTTTCCTCGCACAGCTTGATCACGTTGCCGACATGCTCGGGCGGCGTGAGGATGTTGGCCTCGATGATCGGTTCGCGGATCTCGGAAATGCTCGGCAGCGGCGGCAGCTTGGCCGGGTTGTCCAGGCTCTGGACCTGCCCGTCGTTGAGTTCGACCTCGTAGATCACCGTCGGCGCAGTGGTGATCAGGTCCAGATCGTATTCGCGCTCCAGGCGTTCCTGCACGATCTCCATGTGCAGCAGGCCGAGAAAACCGCAGCGGAAGCCGAAGCCCATGGCCTCGGAGCTCTCCGGCTCGAAGCGCAAGGCGGCATCGTTGAGACGCAGCTTGTCCAGGGCTTCGCGCAGATCGGGGTAATCCTCGGCATCGACCGGAAACAGACCGGCGAACACGCGTGGCTGCATCTCCTGGAAACCGGGCAGTGGCGACGGTGCCGGCGCCGCGGCCAAGGTCAGGGTGTCGCCGACCGGCGCCCCGTGCACGTCCTTGATCGCCGCGCAGACGAAACCGACTTCGCCGGGTCCCAGCCGCTCCAGCGCCTTGCGCTTGGGGGTGAATACACCGACCTGGTCGACTTCATGCGTGCGCCCGGTCGACATCACCAGGATCTTGTCGCCCTTGCGGATTTCGCCCTGCATGATCCGCACCAGCGAGACCACGCCGAGGTAGTTGTCGAACCAGGAATCGATGATCAGCGCCTGCAGGCGGTCGGTGTCGCGCGGTTCCGGCGCCGGAATGCGGGCGATGATCGCTTCCAGCACATCGGTGACGCCGACACCGGTCTTGGCCGAGATCTGCAGGGCATCGTCGGCAGGAATGCCGATCACCGCCTCGATCTCGGTCTTGACCCGCTCCGGATCGGCGGTGGGCAGGTCGATCTTGTTCAGTACCGGCACCACTTCCAGCCCCTGCTCCACAGCCGTATAGCAGTTGGCCACCGACTGCGCCTCGACGCCCTGCGCGGCGTCCACCACCAGCAGCGCGCCTTCGCAGGCCGCCAGCGAGCGGCTGACCTCGTAGGAGAAGTCGACATGGCCGGGGGTATCGATGAAGTTGAGCTGATAGGTCTGGCCGTCGCGCGCGGTATACGGCAGCGACACCGACTGCGCCTTGATGGTGATGCCGCGCTCGCGCTCGATCGGGTTGTTGTCCAGGACCTGCGCTTCCATTTCCCGCTCGGTCAGGCCGCCGCAGATCTGGATGATGCGATCGGCCAGGGTGGACTTGCCGTGGTCGACGTGGGCGATGATCGAGAAATTTCGGATGTGCTTCATGATTCGGGCAGCTCGGCCCGCAGGAACGGACGCAAAAGACCCGCCATTATCGCAAAAGCGGCCGCCTCATGGGCAGCCGCTTTTTTCAGGCTGGTTCCTGGTTCAGTCGACGGGGCGAGCCGCGCCGCTACAGGTGGCCTACAGCATCGCTGAGATTGCCATGATCCTGTAGCAGGCTTGCTTGGCTGAGCCGCCTGCCGGCGAAACCGGTCGTCATTCGGCTTCGCGCACCGTCAGCGGAATGAACGAGTTCGACTCGCCGCGACGGATCAGCAGCATCACCGAGTCGCCGGTCTTGATGTCCTTGACGGCACGGTCGAAGGCTTCCACTGATCCGATGTTGGTCCGGCCAACCCGAAGCACCACATCGCCCCGGGTCAAACCCGCCCGGGCCGCCGCGCCGCTGGCGCGGTTGACCAGGACACCCTCGTCGGCACCCAGGCTGAGCTGCTCGCGCTGTTCGCTGGTCAGCGCCTGTACGGTCAGACCGATCCGGTTGGCACCCGACGCCTGACCGGAATCACGGCTGGAGGCGGTCACCGCCTCCGGGTCCGACTGGGCTTCGCCGACCGTCACGTCGAGGCTGCGGCGGCGGCCGTCGCGGAACACTTCCATCTGCGCCTTGGTACCAGGACGGACGGTGCCCACGACCGGTGGCAAATCGTCGCTGGAGTTGATGGGTCGACCATTGAACGACAGGATCACGTCTCCGACCTCGACGCCGGCCTTGGCCGCGGCACCATCCGGCGTCACCTCGGCAACAAGGGCGCCGGCCGGAACTTCCAGGCCCAGCGACTCGGCAAGCACCCGATCGACACGCTGCACGCGCACGCCGATCAGGCCACGGCGGACCCGGCCATCGCTCTTGAGCTGGTCAACCACGTTCTGCGCCACCTCGATCGGAATGGCGAAGCTGATGCCCATGTAGCCGCCGGTGCCCGAGAAGATCTGCGAATTGATGCCGACCACCTCGCCGTTGAGGTTGAACAGCGGACCGCCGGAATTGCCGGGATTGATGGCCACGTCGGTCTGGATGAACGGCACGTACTGCTGATTACCACCGCCGACGCTGCGGCCGGTGGCGCTGACCACGCCGGCGGTCACGGAGTGGTCGAACGAGAACGGCGAGCCGATCGCGATCACCCACTGGCCTGGCTTGAGCCGGTTGGAGTCGCCCAGTCGCACGGTCGGCAGGCCGGAGGCATCGACCTTGAGCAGGGCGATATCGGTTTCCGGATCGGTGCCGACCACGTCGGCCTTCAGTTCCCGACGGTCGGTCAGGCGCACGGTCACCTCGTCGGCGCCGCGGACAACATGGTTGTTGGTCAGGATGTAGCCATCGTTGCTGATGATGAAGCCCGAACCGCCGGACTCGCGATCGCGGCCGCCGCCCGGAGGTCCGTCAAACTCCGGGCCGAAGAAGCGGCGGAAGAACTCCGGCACATCCTGCTGACCACCACCGCCACGCTGCTGCGAGCGGCTGCCGGCCATGGTCACCGCGCTGACGTTGACCACGGCGCCCGCGTTCTGCTCCACCAGCACGGTGAAATCCGGCAGACCGGTGACCTGGGCCGGTGCGGTGGCAGCCAGCGCAGTGGCGGCAGCGGGCGCAGCGGTCGCGCCGGCAACCGGCGCCTCGCTCTGGGCACAGGCAGTCTGGCTCAGGGCGACGAACAGAACGGAAAGGGAGAGGCGGCTGATCGTCCGGCTGGGCATGATCATGGGCAGTCCTTGCAAGCTCGAGAAAGAAATGAGATGAGGCGGTGAATCGCAGTCGGCCAACTGGGGTCGGGCCGGACCAAGGTCAAGGCTTCCCGCCAGCGCTGCCCGCTTCGATCAGGCACACCGAACGGAAAGCCCAGGTATCCGGGCAAACCGGTCAACGGCGCTCTGGCGTGCCGGCCGGCTCATTGCCGGCGGGCCGTGCCGGCAGCACCACGATGTACTGGGTGGTCGGATACTGCAGCGGCGCCACCGGTGCCTGTTGCCAGGTCTCCGGATCCGGCTGGGGAGCGAATTCGCGCGGACTGAGCGGACGAGACTGGCGGGCTGAAACAGGAATCAGCGGCAGTTGTCGGCGCAGGTCGTCGGCACGCACCCCGGAGGACACCACTTCCGATGCCGATCCGGAATCCGGCGTCGACGCCACCACTTCGGCATTGCGCTCGGACTGCACGGACCAGAAGGCGCCGGCGGCGACGATGGCCGCGGTGAAGAAACCCGCTGCCCAGCGCATGCCGCCCTGCCAGCTGGCTGCGCGCCGAGGCGTCGCTTCGATGTCGATCGCCGAGCGCACCCGATCCGCGAATGCCGACCCGACCGGCGCCACCGCCGAACGGCGTCGCAGACAGTCGCCGATCAGGTGATAACTGGAGGCCGCCAGACGCAGCTCCGGATCGTGCCCTACCCGGCGCAGCAGGAACGCGGTCTCGCTGCGACCGAGCTCGCCATCGATGAAGGCCGAGAGGTTTTCCTTGGCGTTGTCCATGGACGCATTGCTCATGGCGATTCAGTTTCCGGATATCAGGGGGGAGATGCGCCGTTCAATGGCATCACGGGCACGGAAGATCCGCGACCGCACGGTACCGATGGGACAGTTCATGACCTCGGCGATTTCTTCGTAGCTCAAGCCGTCGACCTCGCGCAAGGTGATCGCCGTGCGCAGTTCCTCCGGCAGATCCTCGACCGCGGCGAACACGTTGCGCTCGATCTCCTCGCGCAGCAATTCGTTCTCGGGTGTGGCCCGGTCCTTGAGCTGGGAGTCGACCTCGAACAGCACGGCATCGTCTACCGCGACATCGTCGGTCGGTGGCCGGCGACCGGCGGCGACCAGGTGGTTCTTGGCGGTGTTGATGGCGATCTTGTACACCCACGTGTAGAACGCACTGTCGCCACGAAAGTTCCCAAGCGCGCGGTAGGCCCTGAGGAAGGTCTCCTGGGCCACGTCCTGGGCTTCGGAAAAGTCGGAGATGTAGCGGCCGATGACCGCGATGATCCGGTGCTGGTACTTGCGGACAAGCAGGTCAAAGGCCGATTGCTCGCCCTTCTGCACCCGTTCCACCAGCAACTGGTCGACTTCCCTGTCACTCATCCGGCGCCGATATCCTTTCGCACTCTTCTGGGCAGGCGACAGCAGACCGGCGCCCGGCGTTCAAGTTCCGGATTATATAAGGCGGTTCCAACAGGCAGCCGGCGCCCGAGGCTGCCGTGGCAGCCCCTGGTCATGTTCGCTGGGACCCCCTATCGGCAGTTCTGCTGATAGATCTCCATGGCTTTGGGCATCAGCGCGTTGAGCTGCTCGATCCGGGTGCCGTGACTGGGATGGGTCGACATGAATTCCGAGGGTTGCTGGCCGCCGGAGGCCTGGGCCATACGCTCCCACAATCGGGGTGCCTCGCGTGGGTCGAAGCAGGCGCCGGCGGCGATCATCAGGCCGATGTGGTCGGCCTCGGATTCGTGATCACGGGAGAAAGGCAGCAACACACCGTACTGGGCGCCCGCCCCGATCGCCGCCATCACCGTTCGCTGGGTACCAGGGTCCATGTCGCCGATGGACATGCCGGCCGCCATGCTGCCCATCTGAACCAGGCGCTGGTGCGCCATGCGCTCGGCGCCGTGACGGGCGATGGCATGGGCGATCTCGTGGCCCATGACCGCGGCCAGGCCGTTGTCGTTGGCGGTGATCGGCAGGATACCGGTGTAGACCGCGACCTTGCCACCCGGCAGGCAGAAGGCGTTGGCCTGGTCCGAGTCGACCAGGTTGAACTGCCATTCGAAGTTGCCCCAGTCGACGTTGGGCACGATCCGCTGTGCCGCCTGCACCAGCCGGGTGCCGATGTCACGTACCTTGTCGACCTGGGGTCCTCCGGATACGACCCGCTCCTGGGACAGGATCTGCCGGTACGACTGAAGACCGAGCGAGAGCTCCTGTTCCGGGGTCATGCCGACCAGCTGGCTGCGGCCGGTCATCGGCACCTCGTCGCGGTTGCTGACCCAGTAATAACCCAGATACAGCACGAACAACACGATCGGCAGCCAACGCATGCCACCACCACGTCCGACTCGAAGAGGGCTCACCGCGACTACCTCCTGCTGGGGATTGAAGACCGCCGGGTCACCGACGCGACCAGGGCCGTACATGTAGCACAAGGATACGCCGCCACCGCACTTTGGAAAGGGTGGCCGCAACAGCGCCGGGCGGATCAGACGCGACCGGCAGATTTCGGCTGCCGCTGCCGCGCCATCACAAGGCGACAGGCGCGCGAGCCTACTCCAGGCTCAGCGCGACCCGAAAACCGACCCGCGGATTGCTGGTGTCGGCAGCCACATTGAGCCGGTAAGCCGCGCGGACCTGTTCCGGGCCGCTGGCCCATGAGGCGCCGCGGACCACGCGCTGGCTGCAGCCGGGATTGACCCAGGCTCGACCGTCGGCCGGCGCACGCAGATAACTGCTGTGCCAGCAATCCTCGACCCACTCGCCGACATTGCCCTCCAGGTCGTGGAGGCCGAACGCGTTGGCCGGGAAACTGCGGACCGGCGCGATCCCGAACCAGCCGTCGCTGGGTCCGGGGAAGGCGTTGCTCCAGGTGCGCTTGGCCGGCGACTGGTCGCCCTGGGTGGAAATGTTGGCCAAGGGCCGGGACGGCGGCCCGTCACCCCAGGGATAACGGGTGCTGGTGCCGGCACGCAGTGCGTACTCGAATTCCGCTTCGGACGGCAACCGATACGGCTTGCCGGTGCTTTGCGCCAGCCAGGCAGCGTAGGCGGCAGCGTCCTCCCAGGCCACGTGCACGACCGGGTTGCCGTCTTCGGCAGCATCGCCGTATTCGCCATGACGCCAGTTGATCCCTCGACGCTCGCGCATGCTTCCCGATCCGTCGTCATAGATGGTCGAGCGGCGGGCCTGCTCGGCGCGCGAGCGGTAGCCGGCGGCTTCGACAAAACGCCGGAACTGCGCGACCGTGATTTCCGATTCCGCCAGGGCCAGTCCATGGTCGATGCGGACCCGGAATTGCGGTCCCTCGTTGTTGCGGCGGCCCGATTCGCCGTCCGGCGAGCCCATCAGGAAGCTGCCCACGGGAATCACCACCATGGCCGGCCCATTGCCGCCGATGTCCAGCGGATCGCTGAACCGTTCGCCTTCGCTGCGACCGCCGTAGATGCGCGCGTTGCGGATGCGGTCGCGCAAGGCGCCGATGCCGGGCGCGTCGCTGCTGATCGCCAGCGCCTGTTCCAGTAAGGCCTCGGCCTTGGCCGGCTCACCCTCATCCAGTTCGCGATGCGCCTGGTCGAACAAGGCCGATGCCCCGCGGGTGCGCTGCTGTGCCAGCGCCGTGCGCGCCTCGGACAGCACGTCATCGGCCTCGGGGTCGACCGCAACCGCACGCTCGATCAATGCTTCTGCTTCGTCGAAGTCGCTGTTTTCCCCGCTGACCAGCGCCTGCTCGATCAGCCGCCGCTGAATCTCGTCCAGGCGTGCCAGCGCGGCCTGATTGTCGGGTTCCTCTTCCAGCACCTGCCCGAGGTAGGCCACGGCGCTGCGTCGACCCTGATCGAGCCGGTTGCGTTCCATGGCACGGTCGGCACGGCGCATCAGCTCCAGCGATTCGCCGGCCTCGTCCAATGCGTTCCTGGCGCGGATGGTGTTCGCGGCATCTGCCTTGAGCTGCTCCAGCACCGGCAGACCCTCGGCGGCGCGCGGGTAGTCGCCGCCGGCCAGTGCGGCTTCGACCTGCCGGACAACGGCTTCCAGGGTACGGTCCAGTCCGGCGCGGGCGCGGCTGTTGTCCGGCGCGGCGTCAAGAACGGTGAAGTACAGGTCTACCGCGTTCTCGCCCGCCGGCGCATACAGGTTGCCACGAGTGGCGGCAGCATCGGCGCGTTGCAACAGTGCAGTCACCGCATTGCGATCGCTGTGGTCGAACTCGACCAGCGTCGGCGTCCAACCGGCCATGGCGGCTTGGGTCGGCATCGCCGGTTCCAGCGGCTCCTCGGGAATCTCGGTCGCAGCGTCGCCGGCTTGATCCCCGCTGTCGGCATCGCCGGCATCGCCCGCATCGGGAGACTGCTCGGACGGTGGCGGTGTCGGGCCCGTCGAACCGCCCTGCACCATCGCGGTCTCCGGCGTGGACAAGGCTGGCGGCAGCTCGTTGCCGCGTTGCCACCACCCGAACAGCACCGCGGCTCCTGCCAGGGCGATCAGGAGCGAAATCACCCGGCGTATCATGTGCCGCTTGTCGATAGCTGATCCATGGCCTCAATGTTACCCAATCAGCCTGAAGGCGACGAAAGCGCGCTGCCCACGAACCCGTCGATCGCTGAGATCGAGCCGGCGGTGCCGGGCTGGTTGCGCTCGCCCGGAGAACTGGTCCGCTGGACCGGGGCCGATGGCCAGGTGCTCGCGCTGGATACCGAGTTCGTCCGCGAACGCACGTTCTGGCCGAAGCTGGCATTGGTGCAGATGGCGCACGCTCACGATGTCCGCCTGCTCGACCCGACCGCCTTCGAGCATCTGGATGCGTTGGGCCGGTCGCTGATCTCGCCGGAGACGACAGTGCTGATCCACAGCGCCGGTGAGGATCTGGTCGCCCTGCGGCCACTGCTGCCGGCGCCACTGGACGGGCTTTACGACACCCAGATCGCCGCCGCGTTCGCCGGACTAGGGGCGGGCATTGGCTATCAGGGGCTGGTCAGTCGCCTGATCGGCGTGGAACTGGAGAAGCAGGAAACCCGCTCGGACTGGCTGGCGCGACCGCTGTCGGATCGGCAGGTGCGCTACGCGGTCGACGACGTGCTCCATCTGGGCGCGATTCACGAGCGGCTGGCCGAACGGCTGAACGAACGCGGCTTCGCCGACTGGCATCGCGAGGAATGCCGACGCCTGGCCCGGGACACCTGGCTGTCCGAGCCCGATCCACAACCGCAACTGGGTTTCCGGCAGCTTTGGCGCTGGCCGCTGCCGGCCCAGGCCCAGTTGCGTCGGATCCTGCGCTGGCGCGAGCAGGCCGCGCGCGACCGTGATCTGCCGCGGCGCTGGGTGATCGACGACGACACTGTCGTCGGCATCGCCGCGGATCCGGCCCACAGCGCAGCGCGGTTGGCCAGCCGCCTGGCCGATGGGCCGTCCGGGCGTCGGCGCAGCCTGCAGCCGCTGCTGGGTCTGGTCGAGACTGTGCCTGACGAGGCCGAGATCGGGGAAACCGTCCCGATCGAGGCGCCTGCCGATCCAGCACTCAAGCCGGTGATCAAGCGCCTGAAACAGGCGGTCGAAGACGAAGCGACCCGCCTGGATCTGCCGCCGAGCCTGCTGTGCACCCGTCGGGCCATCGAGAAGCTGGCGGTGACCCGGCAATGGCCGTCGGAACTGAACGGCTGGCGTGGCGCGCTCTTGCAACCGCGGCTCGCCGACCTGATCTGAGGGCGGCGCGAGGGCACCAGTCCCCGGGGTTGCCGGGTCACGCCGGGATACTTGTTTTGCCACGTGCTTGTCCGGCATGGCAAAATCCCCGCCTTGCCCTGCCCGCTCCCCCATTCCAACGAAGCCGACGGATGTCGAAAGACGATCAAATAGAAATGGAAGGCACGGTCCTGGAGACCCTGCCCAATACCGTGTTCCGCGTCAAGCTGGACAACGGCCATGTCATCACCGCCCATATCTCCGGGCGCATGCGCAAGCACTACATCCGCATCCTGACCGGCGACAAGGTCAAGGTCGAGATGACGCCCTACGACCTGAGCAAGGGTCGCATCACCTACCGCATGAAGTGATGTCGGCGACCTGACGTCGCCGCGTCGCGTTCGGGGAGTTTCCGCGTTTCTCAGGCAGCCGTCATCGGCTGTTTTGTCGTGCGCGTACGGTCATCTGTCGGATCGTCACCCGCACGAGACGCCCGGCCATGCCGGGCGTCTCGTGCGGAAGGCGGTTGCGCTGTCAGGCCGCGACCTTGGCCGCCGTTTCCCGGTATTCCTCGATCTGGTCGAAGTTCATGTAGCGATAGATCTCGGCGCCCTTGTCGTTGATCACGCCGATGTCGGCCATGTACTCGGCCTTGGTCGGGATGCGGCCCAGGCGCGAGCAGATCGCCGCCAGCTCCGCCGAACCGAGGAACACGTTGGAGTTGCGGCCGAGGCGGTTCGGGAAGTTGCGGGTCGAGGTCGAGAACACCGTCGCGCCTTCGCGCACCTGTGCCTGGTTGCCCATGCACAACGAGCATCCCGGCATTTCCATCCGCGCACCGGCGGTACCGAAGGTGCCGTAGACGCCCTCCTTGGTCAGTTCGCTGGCGTCCATCTTGGTCGGCGGGGCGACCCACAGACGCGTGGGAATGTCGCGCTTGCCTTCCAGCAGCTTGGCGGCCGCGCGGAAGTGGCCGATGTTGGTCATGCACGAACCGATGAAAACCTCATCGATCACGGTGCCGGCGACATCGGACAAGGTCTTCACGTCGTCCGGATCGTTCGGGCAGGCCAGCAGTGGCTCGTGCACGTCGGCAAGATCAATGTCGATGATCGCGGCGTATTCGGCATCCGCATCGGGTTCCAGCAACTGCGGATCGGCCAGCCAGGCTTCCATCTTCGCGATGCGGCGTGCGAGCGAGCGCGGGTCGGCGTAACCCACTGCAATCATCCACTTCAGCAGCGTGATGTTGCTGTTGAGGTATTCGATGATCGGTTCCTTGTTGAGCCGTACGGTGCAGCCGGCCGCAGAACGCTCCGCCGAGGCATCGGACAGCTCGAACGCCTGCTCCACCTTCAGGTCCGGCAAGCCTTCGATTTCGAGGATGCGGCCGGAGAAGATGTTTTTCTTGCCGGCCTTGGCCACGGTCAGCAGACCGGCCTTGAGCGCGTAGTAGGGAATCGCGTTGACCAGGTCGCGCAGGGTGACGCCAGGCTGCAGTTCGCCCTTGAAGCGCACCAGCACCGATTCGGGCATGTCCAGCGGCATCACGCCGGTCGCAGCGGCAAACGCCACGAGTCCGGAACCGGCCGGGAACGAGATGCCGACCGGGAAACGCGTGTGCGAATCGCCGCCGGTGCCGACGGTGTCGGGCAGCAGCATGCGGTTGAGCCAGCTGTGGATCACCCCGTCGCCCGGGCGCAGCGAGATGCCGCCACGGGTGGAGATGAATTCCGGCAGCGTGTGGTGGGTCTTCACGTCCACCGGCTTCGGATACGCGGCGGTGTGGCAGAACGACTGCATCACCAGATCCGCTGAGAAGCCGAGACAGGCCAGATCCTTCAGTTCGTCGCGGGTCATCGGGCCGGTGGTGTCCTGCGACCCCACCGAGGTCATCTTCGGCTCGCAGTAGGTGCCCGGACGCACGCCCTGCCCTTCGGGCAAGCCGCAGGCGCGGCCGACCATCTTCTGCGCCAGCGAGAAACCCTTGCCGGTGTCTGCCGGCTGCTGCGGCTGGCGGAACAGTTCGATCGCCGGCAGGCCCAGCGACTCGCGCGCCTTGGCAGTCAGACCGCGACCGATGATCAGCGGGATACGGCCACCGGCGCGCACTTCGTCGAACAGCACGTCGGACTTGACCTGGAATTCGGCGATGACCTCACCGTTCTTGATCGCCTTGCCGGCATACGGCAGCAGTTCGACCACGTCGCCGTGATGCATCTGCGACACGTCCAGTTCGATCGGCAGCGCGCCGGCATCTTCCATGGTGTTGTAGAAGATGGGCGCGATCTTGCCACCCAGGCACACGCCGCCGAAGCGCTTGTTCGGAATGAACGGGATGTCGTCACCGGTGAACCACAGCACGCTGTTGGTGGCCGACTTGCGCGAGGAACCGGTGCCGACCACGTCGCCGACATAGGCGACCAGGTGTCCCTTGTCCTTCAGCGACAGGATCTCCTGCACCGGGCCACGCTTGCCGTCTTCCTCCGGCACGAACGGCGCGTCGGGGCGCTTGTTCTTCAGCATCGCCAGCGCATGCATCGGGATGTCCGGGCGCGTGGTCGCATCCGGCGCCGGCGACAGGTCGTCGGTGTTGGTTTCGCCCGGCACCTTGAACACGGTGATGGTCAGGCTCTGCGGCACTTCCGGCTTGCTGGTGAACCATTCGGCGTCGGCCCAGCTCCTGATGACGGCCTGGGCATTGGCATTGCCAGCCTTCGCCTTCTCCTCGATGTCGTGGAAGGCATCGAACACCAGCAAGGTGTGCTTCAGGCCGGTGGCAGCGACTGCACCCAGTTCCGGGTCATCCAGCAGATCGATCAGCGGCTGGATGTTGTAGCCCCCCAGCATCGTGCCGAGCAGCATCGTCGCGGTTTCCCGCGAGATCAGCGGCGTGCTCTCGGTGCCGAAGGCGACCGCCGCCAGATAGGAGGCCTTGACCTTGGCGGCATCGTCCACGCCCGCCGGAACGCGGTTGCTGATCAGGTCGATCAGGAATGCCTCCTCGCCCACCGGCGGCGTCTTGATCAGCTCGACCAGCTCGGCGGTCTGTAGCGCGCTCAGCGGCAGCGGCGGAATGCCGAGGGCGGCGCGCTCGGCAACGTGGTGGCGATAGGCTTCCAGCATGAGGGTGTCTCCGAAGAAAAAGCGCGATGGAATACGGGAAATTGGAAAGGGGATCAGGCGCCGGCCTTGGGCACGATGATCTTCAGGCCCTTGAAGTAGTCGCGGAAGAAACCGGCGTCGCGGCTGATCAGTCCCGCGCACTGCAGCAGCGCGTGCGCGCCGACGATGAAATCCGGAACCGTGCGTGGCGATACCTGTCCGCCCTGCCCGGCGGCGCGTCTGCGCTGGTTGAAGCGGCGCTGCATTTCCCCGGCTCGGATCGCCGAGCGGCGCTCCACCGGCAGGTAGCGCATGCCCATCTCCTCGACCACGTCCATGATGTCGGTGCCATGGCCAAGGCCGGCGGTGATCTCGCTGACCACGACGTCGCACAGCACCACCGGCCCTTGCGCCAGCGCGTCGCGCACGCAGCGCTCGGCGGCATCGGCCATGCCGGCGTCATCGCCCAGCAGGTCGATCAGGATGGAGGTGTCGATTGCGATCATCGGTGCGGGATCAGGGCTCGACCGGATCGCCCGGCGCGCGGCCGCGCAGCTCGCGCATGATGTCGTCGGTGGTCACGCCTTCCGGCAGCTTGAAGCGACCGCGAGCGCGCGAGATGGCGTCGTCCACATTCTTGCGCAGGATGATGCGCCCGCCCTCCAGCTCCACCTTGAGCAAGGTGCCCTTGGTCAGCCCGAGCGCATCGCGCACAGCCTTCGGCAGGGTGATCTGGCCGCGTTCGGCAACGGTGGCTTCCATGGCGTTCTCCACATGCGATCAGGTATGCAGCAATTATACATACTTGACCAGGCATACTGGCGCCCGCATACCCCGCAACATTCAGGATTTCCGCCCCGTTTACCTTCGGCGGTCGGACGCGGATTCCGCGTAGACTCCGTTCAGACCTGAAGCCAGCGCCCACAGCCACAGGAGCCCGCCATGGCCGACACCTTCGCCACCCGCAGCACCCTCCAAGTCAACGGCAAGACCTATACCTATGCCAGCCTGCCCAAGCTCGGCGAGCGGTTCGATATCAAGCACTTGCCGTTCTCCATGAAGATCCTGCTGGAGAACCTGCTCCGGCACGAGGACGGCGGCGTCACCGTCGGCCCCGACCATATCGAGGCGGTCGCCACCTGGGATCCGGCCGCCGAGCCCGATACCGAGATCGCCTTCATGCCGGCGCGTGTGGTGCTGCAGGACTTCACCGGCGTGCCCTGCGTGGTTGATCTGGCGGCGATGCGCGATGCCGTGGTCAAGCTGGGCGGCAAGCCGGAGCAGATCAATCCGCTGATCCCCTCCGAGCTGGTCATCGACCACTCGGTGCAGGTCGACGTGTTCGGCAAGTCCGATGCCCTGGACATCAACGGTCGCATCGAGTTCGAGCGCAACCGCGAGCGCTACGGCTTCCTGCGCTGGGGCCAGAAGGCCTTCGACAACTTCAAGGTGGTGCCGCCCAACACCGGCATCGTCCACCAGGTGAATCTGGAGAATCTGGCCCGGGTGGTTTTCGCCGGCGACAAGGACGGCACGCGCTGGGCCTATCCGGACACCGTGTTCGGCACCGACAGCCACACCACCATGATCAACGGCATCGGCGTGCTCGGCTGGGGCGTCGGCGGCATCGAAGCCGAAGCGGCGATGCTTGGGCAACCTTCATCGATGCTGATTCCGCAGGTGGTCGGCTTCAAGCTCACCGGCAAGCTGCCCGAAGGCGCCACCGCCACCGACCTGGTGCTGACGGTCACCCAGATGCTGCGCCAGCACGGCGTGGTCGGGAAGTTCGTGGAGTTCTTCGGAGATGGCCTGCAGCATCTGCCGCTGGCCGACCGCGCCACCATCGGCAACATGGCCCCGGAATACGGCGCCACCTGCGGCATCTTCCCGATCGACATGGAATCGCTGAACTACCTGCGCCTATCCGGGCGCGACGAAGACCAGATCGCCCTGGTCGAGGCCTACGCCAAGGCCCAGGGCCTGTGGCACGAGCCCGGCGCACCGGAGGCGCAGTACAGCAGCGTGCTGCACCTGGACATGGGCGATGTGAAGCCGTCGATGGCCGGCCCCAAACGCCCGCAGGATCGCGTGCTGCTGGAAAAGGTCAAGGACAACTACCGAGTCAACCTGCCCACACTGACGACCAACCGGGAGAAGCGCAGCCAGGAAGTGGCCGACTTCGTTGCCGAAGGTGGCGGCGCCGCGGTCGGCAACGAGCAGCTTCAGAAGGGTCATGCCGACATCAGCATCGACGGGGAGACGTATCGGCTGAAGGACGGCGCGGTGGTGATCGCCGCGATCACCTCCTGCACCAACACCTCCAATCCGGCGGTCATGCTCGGTGCCGGTCTGCTCGCCCGCAACGCGGCAGCGAAGGGTCTCACGCGCAAGCCCTGGGTCAAGACGTCGCTGGGACCAGGCTCGCGTGTGGTCACCGACTATCTGGAGAAGGCGGGCCTGCTCGACGATCTGGAGAAGGTCGGCTTCTACGTGGTCGGCTACGGCTGTACCACCTGCATCGGCAACTCCGGTCCGCTGCCGGACGAGGTCAGCGCCGGCATCGCCCACGGCGACCTGGTGGTCACCTCGGTGCTCTCGGGCAACCGCAACTTCGAAGGCCGCATCCATGCCGAAGTGAAGATGAACTACCTGGCTTCGCCGCCGCTGGTGGTGGCGTATGCGCTGGCCGGCACGGTCGACATCGACCTGACCACCGAGCCGCTGGGCAAGGATCCGGACGGCAATCCGGTCTACCTGCGCGACATCTGGCCCAGCAACCAGGAGATCGGCGACTTCATCGCCAGGACCATCGGCCCGGAGCTGTTCAAGCAGAACTACGCCGACGTGTTCAAGGGTGACAGTCGCTGGAACACCATCGAGTCGCCGGACAGCGAGCTGTACGCCTGGGACGATGCCTCCACCTACATCAAGAACCCGCCCTACTTCGACGGCATGACCATGCAGGTCGGCGACATCGCCGACATCCGCGACGCGCGGATCATGGGCATCTTCGGCGACTCCATCACCACCGACCACATCTCCCCGGCCGGAAGCATCAAGAAGGATTCGCCAGCCGGACGTTTCCTGGTCGGACGCGACGTGCAGCCGGCCGATTTCAACAGCTACGGCAGCCGGCGCGGCAACGACGACGTGATGGTGCGCGGCACCTTCGCCAACATCCGCATCAAGAACCTGTTCTTCGGCGGCGAGGAAGGCGGCAACACCCTGTACTTCGACGCCGACCCACCGGAGAAGATGTCGATCTACGACGCCGCCATGAAGTACAAGGCCGACGGCGTGCCGACGGTGGTGTTTGCTGGCAAGGAGTACGGCACCGGCTCCTCGCGCGACTGGGCTGCCAAAGGCACCAACCTGCTCGGCATCAAGGCGGTGATCGCCGAGAGTTTCGAGCGCATCCACCGGTCGAACCTGGTCGGCATGGGCGTGTTGCCGCTGCAGTTCAAGCCGGGCGAGAACGCGCAGACCCACGGCCTCACCGGCACCGAGGTCATCGACATCACCGGCCTGGATGATGGCCGCTCGCGCAGCGCGACCATCCGCGCACGCGCCGACAACGGTACCGAGAAGGTGTTCACCGTCGACGTGTTGCTGCTGACGCCCAAGGAAGTCGAATACTTCCGCCACGGCGGCCTGCTGCACTATGTTCTGCGGCAGCTGGCGCAACGCAATTGAACGAAACCGGCATGAGTGAATCGACCGACGACACCGGGGCCAGCCTGCCGCTGGTCCTGGATGCCGCCCAGGCGCGTGTCCTAGCCTGCCTGGTGGAAAAGGAAGCCACCACGCCCGAGCAATATCCGCTGACCGCGAACGCCGTGCACGTTGCCTGCAATCAGAAGACCGCGCGCGAGCCGGTCATGTCGCTGGAGCCCGGCGCGGTCGGCCACGCCCTGCGCACGCTGGAGAACACCGGACTGGTGCGTTCCATCAACGGCTCGCGGGCCCAGCGCTACGACCATCGCATGGATGACGTCTACGCGATCAGCCCGGAGCAGCGGCATGTGCTGGCCCTGCTGATGTTGCGTGGCGCGCAGACTGCCGGCGAACTGCTGGCGCGCAGTGACCGGCTGCATGCCTACCGTGATGTCGAACACGTTCGGCACGTGCTGGAACGACTGGAGTCACGCAGCCCGGCGCTGGTACTGCGTCTTCCTCGTGCCAGTGGTCAGCGTGAGGATCGCTACGCCCATCTGCTCTGCGGTGAACGGGCCATCCCGGACCGGATCATGATCGCGGCCGAATCGACGGCGCGTTCCGGCACGTCGACCGCGGCAACCGGCGACGAACTGGCCGAACTGCGGGCCCGGATCGACACCCTGGAGAGCGAACTGGCCAGCCTGCGTGCGCTGGTGCTCGACGGCACGCGCTCGCCGCCGGAATCATGAGCGCTGCCCGCTTCGCGATCGTGCTTCGGAGTCGTCCGCCGGCGATGATGCCAACAGGAAGACATCCATGCCCCTGAGCGAGCAAACCAGAACGGAATCGGGACGCTGGGATGGCCTGATCCGCCATGCCCGCCTGGCCACACTCGCCGGTGACCAGGGCTTCGGCCTGATCGATCGCGGCGCCATCGCCTGGCGCGACGGTCGTATCGACTGGGTTGGCAGCATGGATCAGCTGCCGCAGGATGCCGCCGAACGGACCGATACGATCATCGACGCCGAAGGCGCCCTGCTGACGCCTGGGCTGATCGATTGCCACAGCCATCTGGTGTTCGCCGGTGATCGCGCCGGCGAGTTCGAGCAGCGCCTGCAGGGCGTCAGCTACAGCGACATCGCCCGTGCCGGCGGCGGCATCGTCTCCAGCGTCCGGGCGACCCGCCAGGCCAGCGAGGAATCGCTGCTGGCGCAGAGCCTGCCTCGCGCCGTGGCGCTGCTGGAGGAGGGCGTCACCTGCCTGGAGATCAAGTCCGGCTATGGCCTGGACTTCGACAGTGAACGCAAGATGCTGCGTGTGGCCCGGCGCATCGGCCAGGCGCTGGGCCTGCAGGTGCGCACGACCTTCCTGGGACTGCATGCGCTGCCACCCGAATTCGCCGACCGTCGCGACGACTACGTGGCGGCGGTCTGCGACCATTGGCTGCCGGCCCTGGCGGCCGAAGGGCTGGTCGACGCGGTCGATGCCTTCTGCGAGAACATCGCCTTCACCCCGGCCGAAACCCGACGCTGCTTCGAGCGCGCGCGGGCGCTGGGACTGCCGGTAAAACTGCACGCCGAACAGCTCAGCGACCAGGGCGGCGCCGCCTTGGTGGCCGAGTTCGGCGGCCTTTCCGCCGATCACCTGGAATGGCTCAGTGACGCCGGCATCACCGCCATGGCCGGAGCCGGAACGGTCGCGGTATTGCTGCCCGGCGCCTACTACGCCTTGCGCGATACCCACGCGCCGCCGATCGACGCCCTGCGCGCTGCCGGCGTACCCATGGCGGTCGCCACCGACCTCAACCCGGGCACGTCACCTCTGCCCTCGCTGCGACTGGCCATGAACATGGCTTGTACCCTGTTCCGGCTGACGCCCGAAGAAACCCTGCGTGGCGCCACCGTACACGCGGCCCGTGCCCTGGGCCAGGCCGGACAACGCGGCCAGCTCCTGCCCGGTCAACACGCCGACATGGTGCTCTGGCCGGTCGAGCAGCCGGCCGAGCTCAGCTACTGGATCGGCGCCTATCCCCGTCCCAGGGTGTTCGTGGCCGGCAAGCCCCGGCCTCCGCCGTCGCTGGACTGAAGCGGCCGCAAGGGCGGGAGGCAGAAAAAAAGCGCCGTTGACGGCGCTTTTTCCGATCGCGTCAGCGGGACGCTCAGGCCTTCTTGCGGGCCGTCTTGCTGGCCGGCTTGGCAGCCGCCTTGGCCGCTGGCGTGGCCGCCGTGGTGGCAGCCTTGCCATGCGGACGGACGTTGCCGTAACTGCCCGCGTAGATCTTGCCGCGGCGGGTGCTCTTGTCCCCCTTGCCCATCTGCTTTGCTCCGGTTGAGTGAACGGTGACGAAGAATATCAGCGGTATCGGGGAACGGGAACGGACCCATGAGGCCGGCAGTGATGGTGCGGGAATCGTGCAATGGGCTTGGGCGTCGTCGGCAGCATGGCTATACTTGGCCTTTCGTACCCGCCATGGACTGCCGGAGCATGAGCTTGAGGCCGCTGTTCCTAGCCACACTTGCGGCATTTGCCGCCGGATCGGCTGTTGCCGACGATGCCAGCATCGGAAAGCAGCTGACCTATACCTGCACGGGATGCCACGGCATCACCGGCTACAAGAACGTCTACCCGCACTATCACGTGCCCAAGATCACCGGCCAGAGCCGGGAGTATCTGGTGATCGCGCTGAAGGCGTACCAGAGCGGCGAGCGCAGCCACCCGACCATGCGCGCGCAGGGCGAAGGGCTGACCGACGAGGAAATCAACCAGATCGCCGCCTACCTGGCCGCACCGCACGGGGAGAACCGCTGATGAGGCAGATCCTGATCGGTGCGACCGTGGTCGCCTCGCTGCTGTTCGCCACGGCCGTCCAGGCCCAGCGCGGTGATCGCGAGCGCGGTCGCGAAAAGACGGTTACCTGCGTCGCCTGCCACGGTGAAGACGGCAACGGCATCGGTGACCCGCAGTACCCCATCCTTGCCGGCCAGTACGCCGACTACCTGGTTCACGCCATGCACGCCTACAAGACTGGCGAGCGGCAGAATCCCATCATGCAGGGCTTCATGACCACGCTGAACGATCAGGACATCGCCGATCTGGCAGCCTGGTATTCCAGTCAGCAGGGACCGCTTGGCGATCTGAGCCACATGAAGTAGGTATGGTCAACCGCCACCGGACCAGGGTGGCGGCGGGCTTCGGGATTCAGGGAGTTCCCACCGCAGCGGTATCAAGCCCCGACTCGACCGCATGGGCGGTCGGGATCAGCGGCGATCAGCGGCGATCAGCGGTAGTAGGGACGCGAGCCGCTGGCGTGGTCGGTGGCGTCGCTGACCGCGGTGATTTCCGGAAAGGACTCAAGCAGACGCTTCTCTATGCCCTGTTTGAGGGTCACGTCAGCCATGCCGCAGCCCTGGCAGCCGCCACCGAAGCGCAGCACCACCTCGCCTTCCGCGGTGATCTCCTCCAGCGCGACGCGGCCGCCATGGCTGGCCAGCTGCGGATTGATCTCGCTGTCGATCAGCCAGCGGATCCGCTCGACCAGACTGGCGTCGGTATCCGGCTGGCGCGCCTTCAGGCCCGGTGCGCGGATGCTCAGCTGTTCGTTGACACCGTCGCCGGACATGGCGATCTCGGCCTGATCCAGAAACGGCGCGCTTTCGGCATCAATGTAGAAGCTGAGGCCGTCACTGATGTCGACCTGCCATTCGTCCCCGCGCAAGTCGCCCTGCTCGCAGTAGCGCAAGGCGACATCGGCAGTCGCCGTTCCCGGCGCCACCGCGCTGATGTGGATGCCAACGATGCCTTCACCCTGGCGGGCGAGCAGCTTGCGGAAGTAATCCTGGGCGCGAGTATCGACGTGGAGCATGCCGGCGATTTTACCAGCTGCCGATGCCAGCGGCCCGAACCGGCGCTGTCTGCCTGCGCAGCCGCAATGAAGATCAGCCGTGGCGCCGGGCGAAATCGGCCATGAAGGCGATCAAGGCCTGCACACCGGCAAGGGGCATGGCGTTGTACAGGCTGGCGCGCATGCCACCGACCACGCGATGTCCTTTCAGGCCGATCAAGCCGTGCGCCTTGGCTTCGCTCATGAACACCGCATCGAGCGATTCGTCCTGCAGGCGGAACGGCACGTTCATCCACGAGCGCGCGGCCGGCTCGACCGGGTTGGCGTAGAAGCCGCCGGACGCGTCGATGGCGTCATACAGCGTGGCCGATTTCCGTCGGTTGAGTTCGGCCATCGCGGCCAGGCCACCTTGATCGCGGATCCAGTCGAACACCAGACCGGCGACATACCAGGCGAAGGTTGGCGGCGTGTTGAGCATGGAGCCATTGGCCGCGTGCCGGTCGTAGCGAAGGATCTCCGGCAACGCCTCCGGACTGCGTGCCAGCAGGTCGCGGCGGATGATCAGGACAACCAGGCCGGACGGACCGATGTTCTTCTGGGCGCAGGCATAGAGGATGCCGTAGCGGGACACGTCCACCGGGCGCGACAGCAGCGTCGACGACATGTCCGCCACCAGCGGCACCGGACCGGTGTCGGGCAGTTGATGGAACTCGACGCCGTGGATCGTCTCGTTCGGCGTCAGGTGCACGTAGGCGGCCGACGGATCGAAGCGGTAGTCGTCGGCCGCAGGGACGCCGCGATATCCGGCGGCGTCCGTAGTCGCGGCCACGCGGGTAGCGCAGATCTGCGCGGCTGCCCGCTCGGCCCGCTCGCTCCAGTGTCCGGTCAGCACGTAATCGGCGCTGGCGCCCGGGCCGGCGATGTTCATCGGAATCTGCACGAAGTGCTGGGCCGCACCGCCCTGCAGGAACAGCACCGCGTAATCATCCGGAATTGCCAGCAAGGTCCGCAGGTTCGTCTCGATCGACGCCGCCAGCGCCTCGAAGGCCTTGCCGCGATGGGACAGCTCCATCACCGAAGCACCCTCGCCGTTCCAGTCGGTCATCTCGGCGGCCACCCGCTCCAGCACCGGCAGCGGCAACGCGGCCGGACCGGCGGCGAAATTGAACAGTCTGCTCATGGAAGTTCTGACCAGGAGGGTTGGCGGCGGGTGGGAGGCATCAGCCCTGCTGAAACCGTTTCGAACACACGACTCACGATTGGCCTGGTCGAGACGACACACCGGAACGAACCGTTGCGGTCGCCCATCGGACACCATCGTGATCGAACGGAGCGCAGTCGCAGCGAATTATGCCCTGCCCTGGGCCGCGTCATAAGACAGTCCTTGCGGAACAGGCGGGATCGTCCGGCTGCGACCGCGGATACCGGTCACGCGCCGCCGCTGAAGTAGAGCAAGGCCGATATCAGTGCCGCCGCACCGGCTGCCGCAGCCACCAGCCAGGCCAGTCCGGTCTGGCCGCGCTTCGCCGGCACCAGCGCGATCTCGACCTCTTCGCGAGGATCGTGGATCGTGTCGACCACCTTCAGTGCCTGCGAGACCTGCGCCTCCAGCGTGTAACGCTGCCGCCCGACCTGGACATTGTCGCCATCGACGACCATGACTTCCGACGCAACGCGATGCCCGTTGACACGCACCTCGGCATCACCCGGATCCAGGTACACCGCACCATCGGCGAGAACGACGCCGACCACGCCGGCGGCAGCCGATACCGGCTCGCCCTGACGGTCGAGATGGATCAGGCCGCCCGGCATCATGCTGCCGCTGCCGATGCCGCCGCGCCGTCGCAGTGCATAGGCGCTGACCGGATCGGTGTAGCGGTTGCTGCCCGGCGTTGCACCGATCACGTCCAGGCAGGCGTCGCCGAAGCAGATCCGGTCGCCCGCCAGCAGGCGCGCCTTGCGTCGCACGGGCCGTCCGTTCACGCAGGTGGTGGGTTCGCCCCCTGCCACATCCAGCCAGGCCTCACGACCGTCCGCAGCGACGCTGGCCAGTCGACCGGTCGCCTCCCGTGGCGCCAGGCGAACACCCCCACTGCCGTCGAGGCAGAAATCCAGTGCGGCGCCCGGAACCAGGGGCAGGCGTTCTCCGTTGGAACTTTGCAACATCAAATCCATCGGCGCGGAGGTTAGCGGAAACCACTGGCGGGCGTCAGTTGTCGATGGACAACATGCTAGGCTTTCCGTCAGGTTTCCGGCTCACCCGAAGATACAAACTGCCGCGCTTCCTGTGCCGAAAAGTGGGCTCGACGAACCGGATCACGGCGCTTCGACCCATGCCGCGCCAACATCCATTCACCGCACGGACAATCCACTCACGCTGGTCATCGTCAAGGAGCAGGACATGAGCAAGAAAGAGGGCAAGACGGCCGCCAAGGCGATTTCGGAGTCGGCACACGAGATCTGGCTGGCAGGATTGGGTGCGTTCGCCAAGGCCCAGGCCGAAGGCTCGCGCGTGTTCGAGAATCTGATCAAGGAAGGCGCCGAGCTGGAAGCCAAGGCGCGCAAGCACGGCAAGGAGAACATCACCCGGATCCGTGACCAGGTCGTCCAGGCCGGCGAGCGACTGCGCAAGCGCGGCGAGGAAGGCATGTCGCGCATCCAGGAGGCGATCGACGAACGGGTCGCGCAAGCCGTGGAGCGCCTGTCGCTGCCGACCCAGGCCGACCTGACCCGACTGGCCGAGCGTCTTGAACAGCTCGGTCGGGACTTCACCCGATCGGCAGGGCAGACCGCACGCGCCGCGGGCGAGGCGTTTCAGGACGTCAATCGGACCAGTGCCGCCGCCGGCAGCGGACAAGGCCGGAAGGCGCCGGCCAAGCGCGCGCCGGCCGCGAAGAAGTCGGGCAAGACCGGCGGTCGCGCGGCGGCGAAGAAGACGCCCAGGACCACCGCTGGCGCTGCCGCGAAGAAGCCGCGTCCGCCACGAAAGCGCGCCTGAGAAAACACGGCAGGACGCCGTTGTGCAACAGGTCCCGTCACCGACCCGATGACGGGGCTTTTTCTGGCTGGCAGGCAAACGGCCACTGAAACCCGTTCCCTTCCGAATACGTATTGATCCCGTTTCACGGAGCTGCCCCGATGTTTGTCCGCTTCCAGCGCGTCCTGATCCTGGCTACAACGATTCTGGCGCTGGCGGCCTGCCGGGGTTCCGGCGATCAGGAGACGGCGTCCGCATCCGGCGTACCGGCGGGTGCCGAACCGGCCACGCACTATGTCGCGCCATCCGGTGACGGGTTCCAGGTTGCCGAGCTGGAAGGCTTCGTACGCTACGGTCGCCCGTCGGTGCGGATCAGTTTCCCGCGCGCGCTGGCGACCGGCCAGAACTTCGACAGCCTGATCGACCTGCGCACTGACGAGGATGCCCGTCCCAACGGCAGCTGGATGCTGGAGGACGACAACCGCAACCTGGTGTTTCCCTATCTGGAAGCGAACACCCGCTATCGGTTGAGCATCAAGAGCGAGCTGGCAGCAGCCGACGGTGCCACGCTCGGCCAGCCGTTCGAGCATGCCGTCTATTCCGGGCCACTGTTGCCGATGCTGGGTTTCGCCAGCCAGGGCAACATCCTGCCGGCCCGCGACAGTGCCGGGCTGCCGGTGATCACGGTCAACGTGACCGACGCCGACATCGAGTTCCTGCGCGTGCGCCCGCGCTCGCTGGCCCGGTTCGTCAGCGAGTACCAGCGCAATGGCCAGCGCAGCAGCTGGGAGCTGGGCAATCTGGTCGACATGACCGACAGCGTCTATTCCAACCGGTTCGCGCTGCGGGCCGACGCCAATCAGCGTACGCTCAACCACATTCCGGTGCGCGACATCGTCGAGCTGCGCGAGCCGGGCATCTATTTCGCGGTGATGCGTGCCGCCGGTCGTTTCGACGAGAGCTACGACACCGCGCTGTTCTTTGTCAGCGACATCGGCCTGCATGCGCGGCTGCACGATCAGGACAGCTTCGTGCACGCCGCCTCGCTGGCGGCCGGTACCGCCGTTCCCGGTGTGCAGCTGAGCCTGCTGGATCGTCACGGCAAGACAGTCACCGAGGTCGAGACCGACCGCGCCGGCAACGCCACGCTGAGCGTGAAACCCGGTCGCGAACATCTGCTGGTGGCGCGCAAGGGCAACGACCTGTCGCTGCTGTCGTTCCGGCAGCCGGCACTGGACCTATCCGCCTTCGACATCGGCGGCCGCACCGGCAGCGGTGAACGCGACGCCTTCCTCTGGGGCGGCCGCGACCTGTTCCGGCCCGGCGAAACCATCCGCGTGAATGGCCTTTTGCGCGACTTCGACGGCCGCACCGTGGACAGCGCGCCGCTGTTCCTCAAGCTCGCCCAACCCGACGGCCGCATCTACCTGCGCGACCAGGTGCAGCCGGACGAGCTGGGCTTCTTCAGTCTGGAACGGGCCCTGCCGGAAACCGTACCCACCGGTCGCTGGAAATTGACGGTCGCCGTCGAGCCGGAAGGCAAGGCGATCAGCGAATTCACCCTGCGCATCGAGGACTTCCTGCCGGAACGCCTGAAACTGGAACTGGCCAGCGCAGCCGAGCAGCTGCAACCGGGTCAGGCGCTGCCACTGCAGGTCGAGGCAGCCTATCTCTACGGCGCGCCGGCAGCGGGCAATCGTTTTCTGGCCGAACTGAGCTTCGAGCATGCCGGCGCCATGGTCGAGTCGCTCAAGGGTTTCCGCTTCGGCGATCCGACCCGTTCGCTGCCGAAGGTCGAAGAGCCGGCGCTGGATGTGCGGCTCGATGCCGAGGGCCGTTTCGCCCAGGACATCGCCCTGCCCGACGAGGTGGGCAAGGACACGCCGGTGGCGGTGTTCGTGCGTGGCAGCGTGTTCGAGTCCGGCGGTCGCGCGGTCAGCCGCACGATCAAGCGGGTGGCCTGGCCGGCGGCACAACTGGTTGGCGTCCGGCCGCTGTTTGACGCAGATGAGGGCGCCAGCGTGGATGCCCCGGTGGCCTTCGAGATCGTACGTAGCGCGGCCGATGGCAGCCTCGCCAGCGGCAACGTCGAGGTCGCGCTGATGCGCGACCGCCGCGACTACACCTGGAGCCACGACCCGGAACTGGGCTGGCGCGTGGAGTACACCTCCAACTGGGAAACCGTCGGCAGCCGCCAGACGCTCACGCTTTCCGACAGCGCGCCGACGAACTTTGAATCGCGCGTGGAATGGGGTGACTACCGCCTCGACGTGACCGACACCGCGACCGGTCTGGTCACCCGCCTGCCCTTCCACGCCGGCTGGGTCAGCGACGACGCCAACCAGGGCGTCTCGGCACGTCCGGACCGCATTCGCCTGGCGCTGGACAAAACCGGCTATCGCGCCGGCGAGCAGGCCACGGTGACGCTGACACCGCCCTACCCCGGGCGGGGCCTGCTGCTGGTCGAAGCCGGCGGTCGCCTGCTGGAAAGTCGCGACATCGACGCCAGTGCCGGTTCGAGCGTCAATCTGACGGTACAGCCGGAGTGGGAACGTCACGACGTGTATCTGACCGCAATCGTGTTCCGGCCCGGTTCCGCCCGTGATGCCATCACGCCGAATCGTTCGATCGGCATCGTGCATCTGCCGATCGAGCGCAGCGACCGGCGCATCGAGGTCACGCTGCAGGCCAGCGAACGGGCACGCCCCGGCGACGAACTGGTGGTGACGCTGACCGCACCGGCGCTGGCAGGGCAGCAGGCGGCTGCCACCGTTTCCGCAGTCGATCAGGGCATCATCAACATCACCCGCTATCCGGTTCCGGATGCGGCCGGTCATTTCTTCGCGCCGCGCCGCTACGGCATCGATGCCTGGGATGTCTACGGCCGCGTGATCGAATATTTCGCCGGCCACACCGCGCGACTGCGCTACGGCGGCGACATGGCGCTGGCGGCCTTGCCGCAGGCGCGTCGACCGACCGCCAAGGTGGCCACAGTCGATCTGTTCTCCGGTCCGGTGCAGCTCGATGCCCAAGGCCAGGCGACCGTCCGACTGACCCTGCCCGACTTCAACGGCCAGCTGCGTCTGTCGACCGTGGTCTGGTCGGCGGATCGTTACGGCAAGGCGGAATCGGCCGTGCAGGTGCGCGCACCGCTGGTGGCCGAGGCCTCCAGCCCACGCGTGATGGCACCGGGCGACCGCTCGCAGCTCAGCCTGGATCTGCACAACCTCAGCGGTCAGGCCCAGCAGTTGCGGGTCCAGGTCGACACCACCGGTCCGCTGCAGGTGGAGAACGCCGATCAGGTGGTCGCCGTCGCCAACGAGCAACGCCAGGTGCTCAGCCTGCCGCTGATCGCCCGTGCCGGTGAGGATGTCGCCGGCATCCGGGTGCGCGTCACCGGCACCGGCATCGCCCTGGAGCGTCGCTACGAGATGGTGGTGCGGCCGGGCTGGGCGCCGGCACGCGCGAGCCGGTTGCGCGAACTGACCTCGGCCGAGGTGATCACGCCGTCTGCCGATCTGGTTGCCGATTTCCTGCCCGGCTCGACCGTGCTCGGCGTCAACCTGTCGCGGCAACCGCCGGTGCCGTTCGCCAGCGCCATCGAAGGCCTGATCGGCTATCCCTACGGCTGCCTGGAACAGACCACCTCGCGTGCCTTCCCGTTGGCCCTGCTCGACGACGATACCGCGCGCAAGCTGGGCATTCCGGCGATCACCGGCGACAAGCGTCGCAGCGCGCTCGATGACGCGCTGGCACGGATCTCGGCCATGCAGCTCAACAACGGCCATTTCAGTTTCTGGGGTGGCGAAACCCACGCCCAGTCGCAGATGACCCCCTACGTGGCCGAAATGATGATCGAGGCCCGCGACAACGGCCAAGACATCCCCGAAGCCGTGCTCGACAAGGCGCTGGACCGGCTCAACGAGGACCTGCTCGCCGGCGGCGACCGCTACTACGCCTATGACAACAGCGAGGCGCTGCGCTTCTCGGTGCGGGCCCATGCCGGCTATGTCCTGGCACGTCAGGGTCGCGCACCGCTGGGCACCTTGCGCGCGATGCAGGACCACGAGATCGGCAACGCCCGCAGCCTGTTGTCACTGGTGCATCTGGGCCTGGCCCTGCACCTGCAGGGCGATGCGCCGCGGGCCCGACAGGTGCTCACCCGCGCCTTCGAGAATCCACCGCAGCGGCCGTCGTACCTGGGCGACTACGGCAGCGAACTGCGCGATCGCGCGTTGTCCCTGGCCTTGTTGCGCCAGCACGGCGTCGATGCTCCAGGCAGCAGCGACAGCCTGCTGACCGTGGCACGCAGCCTGTCGGGCGGCGATCAGTCACGTCGCTACTTCAGCACACAGGAACAGGTCGCGCTGTTCCGTCTGGGACGCGAGCTGCGTCGGGTCGGCAGTGAGCCGGTGGCGGGACAGTTGCTGCTGGCCGGCGAGAGTCAGCCCATTGCGCCGACTGCCCTGTACTCGCGTCAGTTCACCGGCGCCGAACTCGCGCAAGGCCCACGCATCACGCTGGAAGGCAGCGGTCCGCTGTTCGTGGTCGAGGAAGCGGTCGGCGTGCCGCGCACGGCACCGGCGGCGGTCGAAGCGGGCCTGTCGATCCGGCGCGACTGGTTCAGCAGCGACGGCAAGCCGTTCCGCGGCAGCAGCCTCAAGGAAGGCGAAAGCCTGATCGTGCGGCTGACCGTGCAGGCGCAGCAGAACCTCGACGACCTGCTGGTGGTCGACTACCTGCCCGGCGGTCTGGAGGCGGAAAACCTCAACCTCACCGATTCGCGTCTGCTGGAATCGATCACCATCGGCGACACGACGCTGTCTTCGCGCTACGGCACCGAGATTCGCCACGAGGAGTACCGCGACGATCGCTATGTCGCCGCCCTGCGGGTCTGGGGCGGGCAGACTGCCGAGCTGTGGTACATCGCGCGGGCGGTGTCGCCGGGCGAGTTCAACGTACCGCCGCCGCAGGCCGAGGACATGTACCGTGCCGAACTCCGCGCGGTCGGCAACTCGCGCGTTCCACGGATTACCGTCACGCCGCCATAGTCACAACAGACCGCGGGCCGCATCCGCCGACCCGTGGCGAATTCGACCAAGAGGCGACGCCGAGCCTCAGTCGGCGTCGGCGCTCTTCGCGTCGGCCGTTCGATCCAGCTCGGCGCGAAGGGTCTGCATGGCCGAGCGCATGCCGTGCAACTGGTCGAGCAGATGCAGCACGATCTCCACCCCTTCTTCGTTGACCCCCATGTCGTCCTGCAGATCGCGGATGAAACACGCCCGGGCGGCGTTGATGTCGCTCAGGCCGGCGCGTCGCTCCGCGTCCTCGGGAATGATCCAGCGCTGTTCGATCCAGCGTTCCAGCGTGTGCTGCTGGATACGCGATTCGCGCAGGAACGTGGTCAGTTCGATGATCCTCATCACGCACCCTCCTGACGCGGATTGAAGTCTTTGCCAGCCTGCCACTGCGCAACGAAGTCGTGCAGTTCCGGATCGGGTTCGCGTGGCAGCACGATCTTGAGCTTGACCAGTTGGTCGCCACGGCCACCACCCTGCCGCGGCGCACCCTGCCCCTTCAATCGCAATGTGGTGCCGCTGCTCGCCGCAGCGGGAACCGTGACCATGGCTTCCCCGGTGGCTGTCGGCACCCGGATGCGGGCGCCGAGCACGGCCTCGGTCAGCGATACCGGCACGTCCACGATCAGGTTGTCGCCCTCGTGCCGGAAACGGGCGTCCGGCGCCACTTCCAGCTCGATCAGCGCATTGCCGGCAGCCCCTTCGCCGGCGCCAGGCAAGCCCTTGCCCTTGAGCCGGATCACCTGGCCATCGACCACGCGTGCGGGGATGCTGACATCGATCACGCTGCCATCGGGCAGGGTCAGACGCTTGCTGCCACCGGCGATCGCCTCGGCCAGGGTGATGACCAGCCGATAGTGGAGATCCTGTCCGGCGCGGTTGCCGCGGGCACGCGCACTGCGACGCAACAGTTCGGCGAAGGGATCATCGCCATCCATGAAATCGGCATAGCCGGCGTCGTTGCCATAGCGGCCGGCTTCACCGTGATCGCTGTACTCGCGGTAGTAGCGCTGCTGCGGCCGCTCGTTGCCGCTCTCGTCGATCTCGCCGGCGTCGAAGCGTCGTCGCTGTTCCGGATCGGACAGCAGGCGGTAGGCGTTGGCGACGTTCTTGAAGCGTTCCTCCGCAGCCTTGTCACCCGGATTCAGGTCCGGATGCAGCTTGCGCGCCAGTCGGCGATATGCCGTCTTGATCTCGTCGGCACTGGCCGTGGCTGACACGCCGAGCGTTTGATAGGGATTGCTGACTTCCGCGTCCACCACCGGCTCCCGCAGGATACGACGCGGTCATGATAACCAGCCCGACCTCGTCCGGAACGCCGGCTTCCGGGCAGCGGGTCCGGGTCACGATCGTCGCGGCGCAGCTGTCGCGACTGATCCGCGGCGGGCTCGCCTTCTGTCTCGGGCCGGCGAACGATCAGGTGCAGGAGCGTCGCAGCCTCAATCTTTCGGCGGTGCCGGCACCAGTACCTCGCGGTTGCCGTTGTGCGACGGCGGCGAGACGATGCCCGAGGCCTCCATCTGCTCGATCAGGCGTGCCGCACGGTTGTAGCCGATCTTGAGCCGGCGCTGCACACCGGAGATCGAGGCGCGGCGCGATTCGATGACGATGCGCACGGCCTGGTCGTAGAGCTTGTCGGACTCGGGATCATCGCTGTCGCCGTCCTCGGGCAGGCCGGTCGGTCCGACGTACTGGCCGTTGTCCATCATCTGCACTTCCTCCAGCACGCCTTCGACGTAACTGGGCTCGCCGAAGCGCTGCTTGAGGAACTCGACCACGCGGTGCACTTCGTGATCGTCGACCCAGGCACCATGGACGCGATCGGGTGAGGCGGTGCCCGGCGGCAGGTACAGCATGTCGCCGCGGCCGAGCAGGGTCTCGGCGCCGCCCTGATCCAGGATGGTGCGCGAGTCGATCTTGCTCGACACCTGGAAGGCCATGCGCGTGGGGATGTTCGCCTTGATCAGGCCGGTGATGACATCGACGCTGGGCCGCTGCGTGGCCAGGATCAAATGGATGCCGGCGGCACGCGCCTTCTGCGCCAGCCGGGCGATCAGTTCTTCGACCTTCTTGCCGACGATCATCATCATGTCGGCGAACTCGTCGATCATCACCACCAGGAACGGCAGCGTCTCCAGCGCCGGCTGCACCACGCCATCCTCGGGGCGGAACAACGGATCCAGCACCGGCTGGCCAGCGGCCTTGCCGTCGTTGATCTTCTTGTTGAAGCCGGCCAGATTTCGTACGCCCAGCGCCGCCATCAGCTTGTAGCGGCGCTCCATTTCGGCCACGCACCAGCGAAGCGCGTTGCCGGCTTCCTTCATGTCGGTGACCACTGGCGCCAGCAGATGCGGAATGCCCTGGTAGATGCTCAGTTCCAGCATCTTCGGATCGATCATGATCATGCGCACGTCGTGGGCGGTGGCCTTGTACAGCAGGCTCAGCACCATGGCGTTGAGTCCGACCGACTTGCCCGAGCCGGTGGTGCCGGCGACCAGCAGATGCGGCATGCGGCCCAAGTCGACCACCACCGGATGACCGCCGATGTCCTTGCCCAGCGCCATCGACAAGGCCGATGGCGCACGCGCGTAGGCATCGGAATCCAGGATCTCGCGCAGGTACACGGTCTCGCGCTGCGCGTTGGGAATCTCAAGCCCGATGGTGGTCTTGCCGGGAATCACTTCAACCACACGCACGCTGACCACTGACAAGCCACGGGCGATGTCCTTGTCCAGATTCGAGACCTGGCTGGCGCGGATGCCCGGCGCCAGATCCAGCTCGAATCGGGTGATGATCGGGCCTGGATAGACACCGACCACGGTCGCATCTATGCGGAAGTCCTTGAGCTTGAGTTCGACTTGGCGCGACAGCGCCTCCAGTGCCTCCGGTGAATATCCAGCCGGTTGCGGCTTGGGTTCGTCGAGCAGGCTGACCGGC
Source organism: Lysobacterales bacterium (assembly GCA_035911475.1). GTDB lineage: Bacteria > Pseudomonadota > Gammaproteobacteria > Xanthomonadales > UBA2363 > Pseudofulvimonas. Next base: position 96,811 of record JAMHVM010000101.1, read on the forward strand.
GGCAGATCACCCTCGCCGCCCGCGCCGGGGAACAGCGGCATCTGCACGTCGCGCTTGCGCACGGTTTTCGGTGCCGGCTCGGCCGCCGGCTCGATCCGCGGCGGCACCCGTTCCGCGCGGGTGGCACGCTCGACCTTGCGCACCTTCTCGCGCTCGTTGCGCGCGGCCCGCGCCGCCGAGCGATCCTCGCGCTGGCGGAATCGCTCCTGGAAGCGTGCGGCCAGCCAGCCAAACACGGCCAGCGTGAAGGCACCGACGCGATCGAGCACCTTCGGCCAGGAAATACCGAAGGCCAGCGTCACCGCGCCCAGCAGCAAGGCGAGCAGAAGGATGCTGGCCCCGACGATGCCGAACAGGCTGGCGAAACCGGCGCCGATCAGTTCGCCCAGCACACCTCCGGGCGGCGCCTGGGGGTTCGGACTGCCGATCACATACAAGCGTGCCAGACCGGCCGCCGTCAGCAACACCAGCAAGGTGCCGAGCAGACGCAGGCTCGGATCGAAACGCGATTCATCCGGCCGCACACGGGCCATGTTCCAGCCCAGCCAGAGCACCAGAGGAGGCAGCAGCCAGGCGACCGCGCCCATGAAGTAGAAGCTCAGATCAGCCAGCCAGGCACCGGCGACGCCGCCGACATTGCGCGTCTGACCACCGTCACCGGCGGTGGAAAAACCCGCATCCTCGGCGTGGTAGCCGACCAGGCAGATCAACAGGTACAAGGCGACCGGCAGCAGCAGGAACAGGCCGACGCCCTTGAGATGCTGACGCATCGGCGCCGACAGGTTCGGCGTGGTCGAATCGGAGTGGCGACCGCTCTTGCCTGCCATGACTCAGCCGATTCCGTGATCGCGCAAGCACATCGCGCCGGCGGCTGCCGGGGCGATGCGCAGTAAATCGGTCATGGCCAACCGCGGTCCGGGCAATCTCAACCCTGCAGGGCCGGATGGATCAGCTTGCCGTCGGCGACGTTGATGCCGCGCGCCAGCGGCACGTGGTCGCGCCAGCGGCCATCACTGGCCAGGCGCTGCACATACGGCAGGATCGCCGCGCAGATGGCCTCCGACGAGGTCTTGGGCACGGCGCCGGGCATGTTGGTCACGGCGAAATGGGTCACGCCGTGCACGACATAGGTCGGATCGGCATAGGTGGTCGGCCGGGTGGTTTCGAAGCAGCCGCCCTGATCGACCGAAATGTCCACCAGCACGCTGCCAGGCTCCATGGTCTTGACCATGGCCTCGGTGACCACACGCGGCGCCTTGGCGCTGGGGATCAGCACGGCGCCGATCACCAGATCGGCACTGGCGACCTCGCGGGCGGCGTATTCCTCGTAGGGATACAGCGCGGTGACGTTCGGACCCATCGCCATCATCTCGGCGAGGCGATCCTGGCGCTTGTCGAACACCACCACGTTGGCACCGGCGGCCGCGGCCAACGCGGCGGAGTTGCCACCGGCGGCACCGGCGCCGAATACCACCACCTTGCCGCGCTCGGTCGACGGCAGGCCGCCGAGCAGCAAGCCCTTGCCACCGGCCGGCTGATGCAGCAGGTGCGTGCCGATCTGGGTGGCGATGCGTCCGGCAATGATCGACATTGGCGCCAGCAGCGGCAACGAGCCATCATCGAATTCCACGCTCTCAAAGGCGACACCGGTGAGGCCGATGCCGAGCAGGCGCTCGGTCAGGGTCGGCTCGGCGGCCAGATGCAGATAGCAGAACAGCAGATGATCCTTGCGCAGATGCTGCAGGTCACCGGCGATCGGTTCCTTAACCTTGACGATCAACTCGCCCTTTTCGTAGAGCGCTGCGGCATCGGGCGCGATCTTCACGCCGATCGCTGTGTACTGGTCATCCAGGAAACCGCTCTTGACGCCGGCGTCCTTCTCCAGCCAGACCTCGTGGCCGCGACGCACCAGATCGGCGCAGGCGGCAGGGACCAGGGCGACCCGCCCTTCCAGTGTCTTGGTTTCGCGGGGAATGCCGATGCGCATGGGGGCTCCGGAGGCTGGTCGATTCGGTTGTCGGGCTTGATTGCCTGCTGTCCGGGCCCCATGCTGATGGGCGGTTCGCAACAGCGAACAACCCCTGTTTCAGCCATTTGTCAGGCCCGCAACAACGGGCGAGGATTATACATGAGCGCCCAACATCGCCGTTTGATCATCCTGGGTTCCGGACCCGCCGGATACAGCGCTGCGGTCTATGCCGCACGCGCCAATCTCAAGCCCTTGCTGATCACCGGCCTGCAGCAGGGCGGGCAGCTGATGACCACCACCGAGGTCGACAACTGGCCGGGCGACGTCGAGGGCCTGCTGGGTCCGGACCTGATGGAACGCATGCAGCGCCACGCCCGCCGTTTCGAAACCGAGATGATCTTCGACCACATCATCGAGGCCGACCTGTCGAAGCGACCGTTCCGGCTCAAGGGCGATAGCGGCGAGTACACCTGCGATGCGCTGATCATCGCCACCGGTGCTACCGCCAAGTACCTGGGCCTGCCGTCGGAAGAGGCCTTCATGGGCAAGGGTGTTTCCGCCTGCGCCACCTGCGACGGATTCTTCTATCGCGGCCAGGACGTGCTGGTGATCGGCGGCGGGAACACCGCGGTCGAAGAGGCGCTGTACCTGTCCAACATCGCCAGCAAGGTGACCCTGGTGCACCGCCGCGACAGCCTGCGTGCCGAGAAGATCATGCAGGACAAGCTGTTCGAGCGTGAGCGTCAGGGCAAGATCGAGATCATCTGGAACCATGCTGTCGATGAAGTGCTCGGCGACGACAGCGGCGTCACCGGCGTGCGTCTGCGTTCCATCATCGATGGCAGCCAGCGCGAGGTGGCTGCGCAAGGGTTCTTCGTGGCCATCGGCCACAGCCCCAACACCGGCCTGTTCGACGGCCAGCTGGACATGCGCAGCGGCGGCTACCTGGTGGTCAAGTCCGGCCTTGACGGCGGCGCGACCCAGACCAGCGTGCCCGGCGTGTTCGCGGCGGGTGACGTGGCCGATTCGGTGTACCGGCAGGCGATCACCTCGGCCGGCTCCGGCTGCATGGCAGCGCTGGACGCCGAGAAATTCCTGGAAAGCTGATCATTCCGGATTAAGCCGGGCTGCGGCAGGGTTGTCGCGGCCCGCTCCGCTCACGTCCGAAAAACATGCAGTTGCGCATCCACCAGCGTCTGGAAGAGATTCCCGCCGAGCATTGGGATGCCCTGCGCCCGGACGACAATCCCTTCCTCAGCCACGCGTTCCTGGCGGGACTGGAGACAACCGGCTGCATCCGCAACGAACTGGGCTGGCAAGCCTGGCACCTGGGCTGGTATCGCGATGATCGTCTGATCGCCGCCGTCCCGGCCTATCTCAAGGGCAATTCCCACGGCGAGTTCGTGTTCGACTGGAGCTGGGCGCAGGCACACGAACTGGCCGGCGGCCGCTACTACCCCAAGCTGCTGTGTGCGGTGCCGTATTCGCCGATCACCGGCGCTCGGCTGCTGGCCGGTCCCGGCAACAACCTGACCCTGCAGCGGGCACTGGTCCGCGCCATGGAAACCGAAGTCTCGCGTCTGGGGCTGTCCGGCAGCCACGTCAACTTTCCCGATGCCGGCTCGCAACCGGCCCTCACCGCGGCCAGCCGTTGGTTGCCACGCATGGATGTCCAGTACCACTGGCACAACCACGGCTACGCCGACTTCAACGAGTTCCTGAACCGGCTCAATCATCGCAAGCGCAAGAACATCCGCGCAGAGCGCGAGCGCCTGCATCAGGCCGGCTGGCGCTTCCAGCGTCTGCGCGGCGGCGAACTCGACGAACGGGCCTGGCGCTTCATCCACGACCTGTATGTGGAAACCTTCGCCGAGAAGGGCAACTATCCGGCCCTCACCGCCGAGTTCTTCAACCACCTCGGCCGCGCCCTGCCCGAGCAGACCATGGTCTGTCTGGCCCGCGCGCCCGATGGCCGACCGGTGGCGATGGCATTGTTCCTCGAGGACAGTCGCCGGCTGTACGGACGCTACTGGGGCAGTCTGCGTCCGGTGCCCGGCCTGCATTTCGAGTGCTGCTACTACCAGGGCATCGAATACGCGATCGAGCGCGGGCTGTTGGTGTTCGAGCCGGGCGCGCAGGGCGAGCACAAGCTGGCGCGTGGCTTTCTGCCGGTACTCACCCGTTCGTACCATCATCTGGCCGATCCCGTTCTGCACACCAAGGTCATGCGCTCGCTGGAGCAGGAACGAGAATCGGTGCTGGCCTGGTACGACCAGCTGCTGGCGCGGTCGCCGTACAGGACCACTGACTGACATCGTGCCCGTGTCTGACCGGGTCCGCCGGCACTCGGAATGCGGATGTATTGCCCATACACTCCGCCTGCCGCACGCCGGCGACTGCCCAGGCCGCCCACTCGCAACGTCGTTCAGAGATTCCTGTGCCGATACGCCTGCCTGAACTGCTGCGCGATCCGGACACCCCGTTCCCGCCGGTGGAGCTGGCCTTGCGCGAGCCCGATGGGCTGCTGGCCTGGGGCGGCGACCTCAGCCCGCAACGGCTTCTGGCCGCGTACCGGCACGGCTGTTTTCCCTGGTACGACCGCGGCCAGCCGATCATGTGGTGGTCCCCGGATCCGCGCATGGTGTTGTCCACGGACGGGTTTCACCTGTCGCGCAGCCTGCGACGGTTCCTGCGCGACAGCGACTGGCGCATCGGCATCGATCGACAGTTCGACGCGGTGATCGGCGGCTGTGCGCGGACGCCGCGGCCTGGCCAGCGCGGCACCTGGATCATTTCCGAAATGATCACCGCCTATCGGCACATGCATGCGCTTGGACACGCCCACAGCGTGGAAGTCGTCGCCGCCGATGGCGAACTGGTTGGCGGCATCTACGGCGTCGGCATCGGACGCATGTTCTTCGGCGAATCGATGTTCAGCAGCCGCAGCAATGGCTCCAAGGTTGCCCTGCTGGCGCTGTGCCGGCATCTGCACAGGCATGGCTGCCCGATGATCGACTGCCAGATGGACACCCCGCACCTGCGTTCACTCGGCGCGGGTCTGCAACCGCGTCAGCAGTTCGTCATGGCCAGCCGTCAGCTGTGTGCGCAGCCGGCGTCCGGATCGCTCTGGAGCGATCGAACCGGATTCGCCGCTGCTGACCTGGTCGACAGCCGCTGAGGCGGACAACCATTGGGCCTGCGATAGAATCAGCGCCCTTCCCATGCCGCCCGAGAACGCCTTGAACCTGCGCCCGGCTATCACCATTGCTGTCCTGGGCCTGCTGCTGGCGGCCTGCACTTCCGACCCTTCAGCCGACCACGCGAGTACCGCCGTGACCGACCAGGCACCGATTGCCAAGACCATTGCCCATACCGTGCGTTCCGCCCACGGTGACCGCGACGATCCCTATTACTGGCTGCGCGACGACGAACGCGAGGACGCCAATGTCATCGCCTATCTCGAGGCCGAGAACGCCTGGTTCGACCGGCACATGGCGCCGCTGGAACCGCTGGTCGAGAAGCTCTACGGCGAGATCGTCGGCCGCATCAAGCAGGACGATGCCAGCGTGCCCTACCGCGATCGCGGCTACTGGTACTACACGCGTTTCGAGGAGGGCAAGGAATACGCCATCCACGCGCGCCGCAAGGGCGACATGAGCGCGCCGGAAGAGGTGCTGCTGGACGGCAACGCGCTGGCCGAGGGCAAGGACTTCTTCCAGATCGGCAGCTACGACGTCAGCGACGATGGCCGCTGGCTGGTCTGGGCCGAAGACACCGTCGGTCGGCGCCAGTTCGTGCTGCGCTTCAAGGACCTGCACAGCGGCGACGTGCAGTCCGACATCATCACCGGCGCGTCCGGTTCGCTGACCTGGGCGGCCGACAACGCCACCGTGTTCTACATCGAGAATGACCCGGAAACACTGCTCAGCAAGCGGGTCAAGCGTCATCGGCTCGGCACGCCGGCCAGCGCGGACGTGGTCGTCTACGAAGAGCCGGACGACACCTACTACCTCGGCGTGGACCGCACCGGCGACCACCGCTACCTGGTGATCGAAAGCTCGGCGACGGTCTCGGACGAGCTGCGTTTTCTCGCGGCCGACACGCCTGAAGGCGAATTCGCCGTGTTCGCGCCGCGCGGCCGCGACTTCGAGTACAGCGCCGACCACATCCAGGGCCGCTGGGTGATCCGCACCAACTGGAACGCCACCAATTTCCGGCTGATGGAAGTAGCCGATGCCGAAGTCGGCAAGCGCGAAGCCTGGCGCGAGATCCTCGCCCATCGCGATGACGTCTACCTGGAAGAATTCGACCTGTTCACCGGCTTCCTGGCGATCGGCGAGCGCAGCGAAGGCCTGCATCGCGTGCGCATCCGTTCCTGGGACGGCGCGCGCGACGAACACATCGGTGCCGACGAGCCGGTCTATGTCGCCAGCATCTACAACAATTCGGAGCAGGACAGCGACTGGCTGCGCTACCACTACAGCTCGCCGACCACGCCCGGCACTGTCTACGAAGTGCATGTCGGCACCGGTGAACGCCGTCTGCTCAAGCAGGACCCGGTGCTGGGCGGTTTCGACCCGGCCAACTACGTTTCCGAACGTACCTGGGCGACGGCCACGGATGGCACGCGCATTCCGGTCAGTCTGCTCTATCGCAAGGGTTTCGAGAAGAACGGAACCGCTGCGCTGTACCAGTACGGCTACGGCTCTTACGGAATCTCCATGGATCCGTACTTTTCCTCGTCACGACTGTCGCTGGTCGATCGCGGCGTGGTGTTCGCCATCGCCCACATTCGCGGCGGCGAAGAAATGGGCCGTGCCTGGTACGAGGACGGCAAGCTGCTGCACAAGCGCAACACCTTCACCGACTTCATCGCGGTCACCGATCATCTGGTCGCGCAGGGCTATGCCGCCAAGGGTCGTGTCGCGGCTGTGGGTGGCAGTGCCGGCGGCCTGCTGGTCGGTGCGGTCGCCAACATGGCGCCGGACAAGTACCGCGCCATTGCTGCCCACGTGCCTTTCGTCGATGTGGTCACCACCATGCTCGACCCGAGCATTCCACTGACCACCAACGAATACGACGAGTGGGGCAACCCGGAGCAGAAGGCCTACTACGACTACATCCTGGGCTATTCGCCCTACGACAACATCCAGGCGGCGCCCTACCCGGCCATGCTGGTCACCACCGGTCTGTGGGATTCACAGGTGCAGTACTGGGAGCCGGCCAAGTGGGTCGCGCGCCTGCGCACGGTCGTCACTGGCGATGCCCCGCTGATCTACAAGACCAACATGGAAGCCGGACACGGCGGCAAGTCGGGACGTTTCCGTCAGCATCGGGAAACCGCCGAGGAGTACGCCTTCCTGCTCGATCAGCTGGACGTGCGCGAGTAACCCGGATCACCACGCCACAGGACCCGGCTCAGGGGAATGCCGGGTCCTCGTGGAGTTCGTCTTCGGCGTCGTCCGGGGGCAGTTCCTCGTCGGGTGCCGCGCTGCCCTCGTCGACGCCGGTCAGTTCGATCGGAGCGATCGCAACCCGGATGCGCAGGCGGTCGCCCGGATACTCGTTCAGTCGCGAGATGAACACCTCGCCGCGATAGCGGTACTCGACGTCGTAGCCGACCAGGATCGGCTCCTGATCAGTCTCTTCGTCGGGCAGGCAGTCTTCTTCGATCGCGATCTCGTTGTCTGGGGTCGCCTCATCGCCCTCGTCGTCCACAGTCGGCAGCGACATGTGGTCGCCATGATCGGGCAACAGCAACTCGTGACGATCGCAGTGATCGGGATATTCGGGGGCGGGTATTTCGTACACCGGTTGCACGTTCAGCACCTGCGCGTAGGCGTGATGCACGTGCTCGTAGGGATGCACCTGGGCATCCGGATCCGGGAAGGCCAGTTCCGGCGCAGCCTCGTCGGCCGGACCCAGCCCCATGGTTACGCCATCGTTGAACTGTGCCTGCGACATCCCCAGCGGCAACAACCAGCAACCGACAAACCACAACGATCGAGTTGCCGGACTGTGCATGGTGTTCGGGTTCCGCTCCTGGGCCGGGTTCGGGGCGACTGCGCATTTGAAGCCGCCGGACATGAACGCCCGCTGATTGCTCACGGGGTCGTCACGCCTTTGCTAAAGTAACCGGTTGCTGCCCCGCACAACAATCCCATGCAGCTTCGACTGTTCAACAGCTACACCCGCCAGCTCGAGGATTTCACGCCGTTGGACCCGAACCGGGTCACGATGTATGCCTGCGGTCCGACGGTCTACAACTACATCCACATCGGCAACGCCCGGCCGGCGGTGGTGTTCGGCCTGCTCGCGCGCCTGCTGCGACGTCTGTATCCGAAACTGGTCTACGCGCGCAACATCACCGACGTCGACGACAAGATCAACGCCGCGGCTGCCGCGCAAGGCGTCGCCATCGAGACGATCACCACGCGCTTCGCCGACGCCTACCGTCAGGACATGGCGGCACTGGGCGTGGATCCACCCGATGTCGAGCCGCGCGCCACGGCGCACATCGGCGAGATCATCGCCATGTGCAACACGCTGATCGCCAGCGGCCATGCCTATGTCGCTGACGGTCATGTGCTGTTTGCGGTGGCTTCGTTCCCGGACTACGGGCGCCTGTCGCGGCGTTCGGCCGACGAGATGCTGGCCGGCGCGCGCGTGGAGGTGGCGCCATACAAGCGTGATCCGGGCGACTTCGTGTTGTGGAAGCCGTCGACACCCGACCTTCCAGGTTGGGACAGCCACTGGGGTCGCGGCCGGCCCGGCTGGCACATCGAGTGTTCGGCGATGGCAGCGGCGCATCTGGGCGAAACCATCGACATCCACGCCGGTGGCGTCGACCTGCAGTTCCCGCATCATGAGAACGAGATCGCCCAGAGTGTCTGCGCGCATGGCGGCAGGACCTTCGCCCGCTACTGGCTGCACAACGGCCTGCTCAATCTGGGCGGGCGCAAGATGTCCAAGTCCATCGGCAACATCACCCTGGTCCACGAACTGCTGAAGCAGTATCCGGCCGAGGCCCTGCGCTATGTCCTGCTCTCGGCGCAGTACCGGCAGCCGCTGGACTGGTCGGAGGAAGCCGTCGAGCGCGCGGTGGCGACACTTCGCCGGTTGTACCGGACGCTGGAGGATCTGGGCGAAGCCGATGCGCCGGTGGCCGCAGTGGCGATTCCTGACGCCATCATGTCCGCGTTGTGCGATGACCTGGGTACGCCGGAGGCACTGGCGCAAGTGGCGGGTATCGCCGCCGAGGCCCGCAAGGCACACACCAGCGACGATCGTCGCCGGTTCCGCGCCCAGCTGCTGGCTGCCGGTGCCGTGCTTGGCTTGCTGCAGAATCCCGAGGGCATGACGGTCGCGGGCAGCGTCGACGGCGGGCTGGACGATGCCGCCATCCAGGCGCTGGTCGACCAGCGCAACCAGGCCAAGGCGGCACGCGACTTCGCCAGCGCCGATGCCATCCGTGATCAGCTCGCCACACACCAGGTGGTCATCGAAGACACGCCTGCGGGTGTGCGCTGGCGCCGGCAGTAATCGGCATGGGCACGATGGCGGATGAGCAGCAGGCGATCGCCGAGGAGTTTGCCCTGTTCGGCGACTGGAGCGAACGCTACCAGTATCTGATCGACCTGGGCCGGCAGCTGCCCGCCTTTCCGGAGGTCTGGCGAACCGAGGAGAACCGCATCCACGGTTGCCAGTCGATGATCTGGCTGGTAGCGACCGGCGACCGCGAGCGGGTCGTCCTGCACGCGGTCAGCGACTCGGCCATTGTCTCCGGACTGGCGGCACTGGTGCTGCGCGTCTATTCAGGTCGACGGGCGGAAGATATCGCCGTTGCCGAGCCGGCCTTCATCCGTGAGATCGGTCTGGGCAGTCACCTGTCGCCGACCCGCAGCAATGGACTGGCTGCCTTGCTGGGACGGGTTCGCGAGTTGGCGCAACGGGCGCTCGCCGGTGAGTCATTGACTCCCGACGTGACAGGCCCGGGCGAGGTTGTCGAGCAGGAGACCTGATGAACATGAAGTTGCCTTGTCTGAGCGTTTGCCTGTCGCTGGCGGTGGTGGCGGCGCTGACACCGTTGGTTTCGACGGCACAGGATGCCGATGGCGGCGATATCGGTTATCCCTCGGTCGATGCTGCGCGCAAGGCACTGGAAGCACGCTCGGATGTCACAATGTCGCGGGTCAACGGCTGGCTCTCGGTCGAGGATCCGGTCAACAAGACCCTGTGGACCTTCGCGCCCGACGACGATCCGGCGCATCCGGCGGCGATCAAGCGCACCGTGGTGGAAGAGTTCGACCGGGTCGTCATCGTCATGGACATCCGCTGCGAAGGCGACGCCGGCGCCTGCGATGCGCTGGAGGAACACTTCCTCAGCCTCAACGAGTCGACCCGCAATCAGGTCGAGCACGACAACGACAACAAGCAGGACTGATTCGCGGGACGCAGCGTCCGGACCTTTCGGGACGCTGATAGCTGGCAGCAAATCGAAGTACGCAGCATACGAAATCCCCGGACAGCGCCACGTTGGGTTGTCGCTGTCGACCCTTGTAGGGAAATAGATCTCCATCGCGCGCCGTAAGATGTCCACATCCACTCCCTGGCTCAGCGTGCTGATTCCGTTTTACAAGGTCGAGTCGTACCTGGAACAATGCGTCCGTTCGATCCTGGAACAGGCCGACGCCGGCATCGAGATCCTGCTGCTCGATGATGGCTCCCCCGACGGCAGCAGACAGATCGCGCAAGCACTGAAACAGCGCCATCCCGAACAAGTGCATCTATTCGACCATGTGCACAACCGTGGCATTTCGGCCGCGCGCAATTCCCTGCTCGGGCACGCGCGCGGTAACTACATCTGGTTCCTGGATTCGGACGACTTTCTGCTGCCGGGCGCGATAGCCAGGGTCCGCGCGATCGTCGACCACGATACGCCGGACCTGATCCTGTGCGACTTCAAGGTGGTTCGCGACACCCCGAGACTCAAGCATCGCCTGCGTGGCGAGCACCACCAGCGGACCTTTCACGGCAGTTCCGGAAGACTCCTGCACGATCGCACACAGCTGATTGCCGGTTTGCTGACCATGCGTCAATTGCACAGCTGGAGCAAGATCGCCCGCAGCAATATCTGGCGCCAGGCTCGATTTCCGCAGCGCCGCGCCTTCGAGGACGTTGCCGTCATCCCCACGCTGGTCGCCAACAGCCGCACTTTCCTGCATATCGACCAGCCTTTGGTCGCGTACCGTCAACGCACCGGCAGCATTCTTGCTTCGTTGGACAATACTCACTTGCATGACCTGCTGGATGCCGTGCGTGACCTGCATGGGGACATGATGCCGCTGATCGATTCCGGCAGTGCCGAACGCTTTGCGCTCGACTACTACTGCCTGCGTCTGCTCGGCCTCTCGGTGCGAAAGGCCGCGGCCGCCGATCCCGAGCTGGCCGCCCGCACCAGTGCTCTCGTCGCCGAACTGTATCCTGATCGCGCGAGTGGCCTGCTCGAACAGTGCCGCAATCGAGGCTGGTGGCTGCGCGCCCATCGGTTGCGGCGAACACTGGCCGACCTGCGTTCGGAGCAGCCATGATCAGCGCGGCACGACCAGTACGAGTCGTGCATTTCGTGACCGGCGGATTCTCCGGTGGCGCCACCCAGGTTGCGATACAACTGGTTCGTGCAGCGAATGCCGGCGATCACATCGAACCGTTGCTGGTGCTGCGACGCAAGCGCCGAACCGATCCGACCCGGGTGAGCGAACTGGTCAATGACGGCGTTCCGCTGCAGGTGGTTACGGGCTGGTCGCACGCCGCGACCATCATCGCGCTGACTCGCCTGTGCCGGCGCTTCCGACCGCACGTGCTCGTGGCACACGGCTTCAGCGAACACCTGTGGGGTCGTTACGCGGGCTTGCTGGCCGGCGTGCCGCATCTGGTCCATGTCGAGCACAACACGCGTGAACGTTACACCGCCTGGCGCCGTGCCCAGACCCGTTGGCTGGCGCGACGGACCGCGCGCATCGTCGGCTGTTCCGAAGGTGTCCGGCAGGTGCTGCTGCAGATGGGCATGCCCGCCGAGCGCACGATGGCCATCGCCAACGGCATCAACATCGAGCCGTTCGTGCGCGCCGACAGCCTGCCACCCAGCGGACGCATCCCGGGCATCGTGATGGTCTCGCGGCTGTCCAGACAGAAAGACCATCCGACCCTGCTTCGCGCCATCGCGCTGCTCCGGGATCGCGGACTGACACCGCCGGTCATGCTCGCCGGTGCCGGCAAGCCGCGCTACCGCCAGTCGCTGGAACAGTTGTCGGCCGAACTGGGCCTGTCGGGACAGGTGACTTTTCTGGGCTTGCACCGCCAGGTGCCGGCGCTGCTGAAATCGCACCGGATCGCCGTGCTCAGCAGCCACTACGAAGGCATGCCGCTGGCGCTGATCGAAGGCATGGCGGCGGGCTGTGCAGTCATCGGCAGTGCCGTGCCCGGTGTGCGCGAAGTGATCCGCCACGAAACCGACGGTCTGCTGGTCGCCGAATCCGATCCGGTTGCGCTGGCTGACGCGCTTGAACGGCTGCTGCGCGATGATGCGCTCGCCGACCGGCTCGGCGCTGAAGCTCATGCCATCGCGATGCGCGAATACTCGCGCGAGCGGATGAATGAGCGCTACGAATCGCTGCTGCTGGGCCTGGCCGGGTCTTCGGCGAACCGATAGACACACCTTCGCTGCCGGCATCGGTCCCGGCAACGGCATCAACCATATCGGCAGCGCCTCACGTCACGGACATCGACCAAACGTGACCTGGCATGCAGCCGCCCCGCGCGGTTTCGACGCAGATGGCCGAGTAATCAAGAGAACGCTATCAGCCGCCGGGCTTGATCCGGTTCCAGAACGTCTTGGCCGCATCCAGCCAGGTGCTGGTGCGTGGTGAATAGCGATCGGGATCGTCGTCAAAGGTCGCTTCGAACTCGCGCAGCAACTCACGCTGGCGTTCGTTGAGGTTGACCGGCGTCTCCACCACCACCCGACAGATCAGATCGCCGGTCGGGCCGCCGCGTACCGGCTTCACGCCCTTGCCGCGCAGGCGGAACAGCCGGTGCGTCTGGGTTTCGGCAGGAATGCGGATCATCGCCTCGCCATCCAGCGCCGGCACGGTCAAATCACAGCCCAGCGTGGCCTGCGAGAACCGGATCGGCACTTCGCAATACAGGTCGTTGCCCTGGCGCTGGAACATGGCGTGCTCGCGCACATGGACCTCGACATACAGATCGCCCGCCGGCACACCGCCGGTTGCGGCCTCGCCCTCGCCGGCCAGACGGACCCGGTCGCCGGTGTCGACACCCGCCGGAATCTTCACCGACAGCCGCTTCTCGTCCTCGACGAAACCGGCGCCGTCGCAGGTCTGGCAGGGCGTGGTGATCGACTTGCCGCGCCCGCCGCAGGCATGGCAGGTCTGCTGCATGGAGAAGATGCCGCGCTGCATGCGCACCTGGCCATGTCCGCCACAGGTGCCGCAGGTCTCGACCTTGCCGTCTTCGGAACCGGAGCCGGCGCAGCGCTTGCAGCCGACGTTGGTCGGGAAGCTGATCTGTTTCTCGACGCCGAACACGGCCTCTTCCAGATCCAGTTCCAGCACGTAGCGCAGATCGGCGCCGCGTCGGGCCTGACGGCCACGGCCGCCGCCAAAGATGTCACCGAAGATGTCACCGAAGATATCGCCAAGATCGGAAAACCCTGGACCACCGGCACCACCAGAGCCATTGCCGTTGACCCCGGCATGGCCGAACTGGTCGTAACGCTGGCGCTTGGCCGCGTCGCCCAGTACCTCGTAGGCTTCCTTGACTTCCTTGAACTGCGCCTCGGCCTTGGCATCACCCGGATTGCGGTCCGGGTGCAGCTTCATCGCATGCCGTCGGAAAGCCTGCTTGAGTTCAGCGGCATCAACCGTGCGGCTGACGCCGAGCACTTCGTAGTAGCAACGCTTTTCCATGACGACAACATCCCCTCAACCCGCACCGCGCACGGCGCTCCACGTCCAGCTGCCGGCCGGATGTACCAGCCGGCAGTTGCACGGTTCAGATCACCGGCTTACTTCTTCTCGTCGTCGCGGACTTCGGTGAACTCGGCGTCGACCACGTCGTCGGCGGCGTTGCCCGGCTGGGCACCGGCAGGGCCGGGCTGGGCGCCACCCTGGAACCCGGCTGCAGCCGCGGCCGACAGCGACTGCGCCGCTGCCTCCAGGGCCGCGACCTTGGCTTCGATCTGCGCCTTGTCGTCGCCCTTCATCGCCGACTCCAGATCCGCCAACGCACCTTCGATGCCGCCGCGCTGATCACCCGGCACCTTGTCACCATGCTCGCTCAGCGCGCTGCGGGTGGCATGGACCAGGGCGTCGGCCTTGTTGCGGGTGCTGACCAGTTCCTGGAACTTCTGGTCTTCCTCGCGATGGGTCTCGGCATCCTTGATCATCTGCTCGATCTCGGAGTCGGACAGGCCCGATCCGGCCTTGATCTCGATCTTCTGTTCCTTGTTGGTCTTCTTGTCCTTGGCCGACACGTGCAGGATGCCGTTGGCATCGATGTCGAAGGTGACCTCGACCTGCGGCATGCCGCGCGGCGCCGGCTCGATGCCGGCAAGATCGAACTTGGCCAGCGACTTGTTGTAGCGGGCCTGGTCACGCTCACCCTGCAGCACATGCACGGTCACCGCCGACTGGTTGTCGTCGGCGGTCGAGAACACCTGGGTGTTCTTGGTCGGAATGGTGGTGTTCTTCTCGATCAGCTTGGTGAACACGCCACCCAGCGTCTCGATGCCCAGCGACAGCGGGGTCACGTCCAGCAGCAGCACATCCTTGACGTCGCCGGTCAGCACGCCACCCTGGATCGCGGCACCTACAGCCACCGCCTCGTCGGGGTTCACGTCCTTGCGCGGCTCCTTGCCAAAGAAGCCGGCAACGGCTGCCTGCACCTTGGGCATGCGGGTCTGGCCACCGACCAGGATCACCTCGTCGACGTCGGAAACCTTCAGGCCGGCATCGTTGATCGCTGTTCGGCACGGACCCAGCGAGCGCTGGATCAGCTCGTCGACCAGCGATTCCAGCTTGGCGCGGGTCACGCGGATGTTCAGGTGCTTGGGGCCGGACGCATCGGCCGTGATGTACGGCAGGTTGACGTCGGTCTGCTGGGCGCTGGACAGTTCGATCTTGGCGCGCTCGGCGGCGTCCTTGAGACGCTGCAGGGCCAGCGGATCGGTGCGCAGGTCGATGCCCTGCTCCTTCTTGAACTCGTCGACCAGATAGTCGATCAGGCGGCTGTCGAAATCCTCGCCACCCAGGAAGGTGTCGCCGTTGGTAGCCAGCACCTCGAACTGCTTCTCGCCGTCGATCTCGGCGATCTCGATGATGGACACGTCGAAGGTGCCACCGCCCAGGTCGTAGACGGCGATCTTCTTGTCCTTGCCCAGCGACTTGTCCAGACCATAGGCCAGCGCCGCCGCGGTCGGCTCGTTGATGATGCGCTTGACCTCCAGGCCGGCGATCTTGCCCGCTTCCTTGGTGGCCTGACGCTGGGAGTCGTTGAAGTAGGCCGGCACGGTGATGACCGCGGCGGTGACCGTCTCGCCCAGGAAATCCTCGGCGGTCTTCTTCATCTTGGCCAGCGTATGTGCGGAGATCTGCTGCGGCGCCAGCTTGGTGCCATCGGCCTTGGCCACCCAGGCGTCGCCGTTGTCATGCTCGACGATCGCGTACGGCACCAGATTGATGTCCTTCTTGACTTCGGCATCGCTGAACTTGCGGCCGATCAGGCGCTTCACCGCGAAGAAGGTGTTCTTGGGGTTGGTGACCGCCTGGCGCTTGGCCGGCTGGCCGACCAGCACTTCGCCGTCCTTGCCGAAGGCGACGACGGACGGTGTGGTGCGATCGCCCTCGGAGTTCTCGATGACGCGCGCCTTGCCGCCTTCCATGATGGCCACGCACGAATTCGTGGTGCCCAGGTCGATACCGATGATCTTGCTCATGCTTGTTGGCTCCGAATCGTGACGGCCGCGAGGCCGACGCAGTGGTTCATGTCTGTGCCCCGAAATGGGGCATTGCTGATGGGTTTCAAGCGCCGCCTTCGGAGACGATCACCATGGCCGGACGCAGTACGCGCTCGTGCAGGCGGTAGCCCTTCTGCAGGACTGCCAGCACGGTGTTGGCCGGATGCAGATCCGTGTTCTGCACGGAAATCGCCTGGTGCTCGGCGGGATCGAACACCTGTCCGACCGGATCGATGGTCACCAGGCCATGACGTTCCAGCGTGTCGGCCAGCTGCTTGTGCGTGAGGGTCAGCCCTTCGCGTGAGGGATCGCCTTCGGCGAGGGCGCCCAGGCCCTGCTCCAGCGAATCGATCACCGGCAGCAGGTCGGCGAGCACACGCTCGGCAGCGAAGCGCTTGGCGGTATCCAGCTCGCGCGCCAGGCGCTTGCGCAGGTTGTCCATGTCGGCACGCGTACGCAGCACTTCCTCGCGGGCCTCGGCCACGGCCTGCTCGGCGGCAGCCAGGGCATCGTCACCGTTGCCGGCGTCGATACCGTTGCCGGCCTCGTCGTCGAATGGCGGCAAGGGCCCGCCGGGGTTGGAATGGCTCATGTCGTCTCCGTAGAACAAGGGAATCGGCGCCGCTCCCGGCCGCCCGCCGGCGGCGTGCAGCAAGGCCAACGCCTTGTTTTTGGGGTTATTGGGCCGCCTCGTCCCGATTCAAGGCGCCGGACAGCAATTGGGCGGCGGCCTGCACCATGGGAATGACCCGTTCATAGGCCATGCGGGTGGGACCGATGACACCGAGCACTCCGAGCACCCGGCCATCGCTGCCGTAGGGAGCGGTCACCACGCTGCAGCTCTCCAGCGGGCTCAGACCGGATTCCTCGCCGATGAACAGGCGCACGCCGTGGGCATGGATACAGCCATCGAGCAACTGCAGCAGTTCCCGCTTCTGGTTGAAGGCCTCGAACAGCTCGCGCAGCCGTTCCAGATCGGCCAGCTCCTGCACGCCCATGAGATTGGTCTGACCCGATACCAGCATGCCCTCGCCGGGGCCGATGTCCAGGGCACTGCCAGCCATCTGGATGGTCGCCTGCATGCCGGCGTCCATCGCCCGCCGTGCCTGTTCCAGTTCGGTGACCAGGCGTTGCCGGATCTGCGCCAGGCCCAGGCCTGCGTAATGGGCGTTGAGGTAGTTTGCCGCCTGCTCCAGCTCCGAGGCGCTGAACGCCCGGGGCGTCTGGATGACCCGGTTCTGTACCTCGTTGTCGGTGAACACCAGGATCACCAGCACGCGATTGCCGCCGAGGGCGACGAAGTCGATGTGCCGAAAGGCGAAGGCTTCGCGTTTGGGCACCGTCACCAGTCCGACGAATCGGGTCGCCGCCGACAACAGGCCGGAGACCGACTGCAGCAGTTCCTGGGTGGTGCCGTTGCCGGGGGTGATCTCGGCGCGCAGGCGTTTGAGCTCCTGGTCGGCCAGCGGCTGCACTTCCAGCAGCGAATCGACGAAGACGCGATAGCCCTGGGTGGTCGGGATGCGCCCGGCCGAGGTATGCGGCGCCGCCACCAGCCCGATCTCTTCCAGATCGGCCATGACATTGCGGATGGTTGCCGGGCTGACATCCAGGCCAGACTGCCGCGCCAGGGTGCGCGAACCAACCGGCTGACCGTCCCGGATGTATTGCGCGATCAGCGCCCGCAGCAGCCGACGGGCACGGGCATCGAGCAGGTTTTCCGGGGAGTTCGCCATCATGACGGCAATATGGCGGAGCCATGCGGGTTTTCCAAGTCGGTGAGACCGGCGCGTGCTACCTTCCGCGGCCATGCTCAGGCAGCTCTCCGTCCGCGACTTCGCCATCGTCGAGGCCATCGACCTCGAACTGGGGCCGGGGATGACGGTGATCAGCGGTGAAACCGGCGCCGGCAAGTCCCTGCTGGTCGATGCGCTGCTGCTGCTCTCCGGTGCACGTGCCGACGCGGGGATGATTCGCGCTGGCAGCGAACGGGCGGAACTGTCGGCCGAGTTCGACCTGACCGCCGTACCGGCCGCGCGCGAATGGCTGAGCGAACAGGCCCTGGACGATGGCGAGAGCTGCCTGATCCGCCGCGTGATTCGTCGTGAAGGCGCATCCCGGGTCTGGATCAACGGCCGCGCCGCCACCGCGCAGAGCCTGAACGAGCTGACCGGCCATCTGTTGGAGATTCATGGTCAGCACGAGCACCAGCGCCTGCTGGAACGACCGGCGCAGCTGGAACTGCTCGACCGGCATGGCCATCACGAAGCCGAACTGGCGGGTGTGATCGAACAGGCTGATCGCTGGCATGCCCTGCGGCGCCAGCGCGCCGAACTGATCGCCCGGGCCGGCGACGGCGGCGAACGCGCCGAACTGTTGCGCCAGCAATGGCAGGAGCTGGAGGCGGCTGCGACCAGCCCCGGTGAACTGGACACGCTGAAGCAGGACCATCATCGGCTCGCTCATCAGCACGAAACGGTTGCCGCCTGCTCGCAGGCCCGGGATCTGCTTGATGGCGACCAGTCCGGCACCGTGCTGGCGACCCTGGCGCGCATCCGTCAGGCCATCGACAAGGCCAGCGAACACGATCCAGCCCTGGTCCCGATCGGCGAACTGCTGGCCAGCGCCGACATCGAGTTGCGCGAGGTGGGCCGCTCGCTCGATGCCTGGCTGGACGACACCGATCCCGACCCGGAACGGCTGGCGAGGATCGAGCAACGCCTGTCCCGCCTGCACGAGCTGGCGCGTCGTTACCGTGTTCCGGTGTCGGAGCTGTCTGCGTATCAGCAATCCCTGGCTGCCGAACTGGAGTTGTCCGAACAGGCCGGCAGCCGTCTGCAGGCGCTGGACAGGGATCTCGCGCAGGCGTCATCGGCCTGGTCGCAAGCCGCCCGCGCGCTCACAACGATTCGCACGGCCACCGCCGAACGACTGGGCGCCCAGGTCAGTGCCCTGATGGCGGAACTGGGCATGATCGGGGGTCAGTTCCAGATCGCACTGCTCGGCACCGGCAACGACGAACCGGATCGGCTCGGAGGCGAGCGCGCCGAGTTCCTGGTCAGCGCCAATCCCGGCCAACCGCCGCGTCCGCTGCGTAAGGTCGCCTCGGGCGGCGAGCTGTCACGCATCGCGCTGGCGCTGGAGGTGGCCGCGCTGGGTGACGATCCGGTGCCGACCATGGTCTTCGATGAGGTGGATGCCGGGATCGGCGGCGCCACCGCCGAGATCCTGGGTCAGAAGCTGCGTCGACTGGGTAGTCATGCCCAGGTGCTGTGTGTCACCCACCTGCCCCAGGTCGCTGCCCAGGGTCACGCCCACATCGCGGTCAGCAAGCATCGGCCCGACACCGCCGGCACCTCGGCGATCCTGCTTGATGGCGATGATCGAACGCAGGAGATCGCCCGCATGCTCGGCGGCGTCGAACTCACCGACGCCACGTTGGCGCATGCGCAGCAGATGCTCGATCGCGCCGGTTCGACAAATAGCCAGTCGATGACTGAGAGCCGTCTGCCGCGGCCACCCGGATCATCCGCCAACGCCGGGCCGACACGCACCAGCCCTCGGAAACCGTCGGAAACGCGCTGATGGCGGCAATGGCAACTGTCAACTAAGCTCGATTTCCACACGCCAGGAGAAATGTCATGGGCATGAGATCGTTTGCCGCAATCCTGATTCTGTGTGTGATGTCGTTTGATCTTCCGGCGCAGGATCCACCGATATCGGTTCGGATCGAGACCGTCAGTGGACAGCCACAGACACTGGTCGTGGGATCGGTCGCCAGTCAACCCTTTGTCGCCCAAGTGGTGCGTACCGCCGATTCGACGCCCGTTCCGGGCGTGCGGGTTCTCGTCTTCCCCAACATCAGCTTCTGCATCCCGCTGGATCCCAACTGCCAGGCGCCACCCATCGAGCTCTACGGTGAGTTCGAGCCCCCCTTTGAGGGATCTCTCACCACCGATGCGCAAGGATTGATCACGACTCCGCTGTTTCGGGCGGGTTCGCTCGCTGGGCAGTACGACGTGGCCGCCATGATCGATGCCAGCCAGGGAGGGTTCGTGGCAGCGCCAGGGCAACAGACCGCCCTGTTTCGGGTCACGCAAACGGCGGGGACGGGAACCTCAGCATGGCCGGTGCCCGGGCCTGGCATAGCCCTGATCATGCTGCTCGCCCTGGCGACGATGGGTGGCGCCCTGCTGCAGCTGCGGCGCTGAGCAAACATTTTGCCCATCTTGGGTCAACGGCTGCTCATGACCAGCCGAATGCGCGTGACCGATGCAAGCCGATGCAACCGCTATCGGCTCGTCACCCGCTGACGGTCCGCTAGCCGCCCTTGGCCTTCTTCTTGGGCCGCACGTACAGGACCAGGCTGTGGTCCTCGATGATGTAGCCGTGCTGTTCGGCGATCTCCTTCTGCAACCGCTCGATCTCGGGGTTGTAGAACTCGATGACATCGCCGGTGTCGACACAGACCATGTGGTCGTGGTGCTCACCGCGGTCCAGCTCGTAGACGGCCTGACCGCCCTCGAAGTTGTGCTTCTTGACCAGACCGGCGGCCTCGAACTGGGTCAACACCCGATACACGGTGGCCAGCCCGATGTCCTCGGAGGACTCGATCAGATTGCGGTAGATGTTCTCGGCGCTGAGGTGCTGGCCCTCGGCGTTCTCGAGAATCTCCAGTATGCGCAGTCGCGGGTGCGTGACCTTCAGCCCGACCTTGCGCAGTTCCTGCGATTCCATGCCTTCTCCTTGCAGGTGCCGGGACTGAACCCTGGCCTTGTCGGAACCTGCCGGGGCGGCCGGTCCCGCAACGGCCTGTAGTGTATCATTCGGACCGTTCTTCCGACTGCCCGATACCCATGCGCCTGTTGTTCTGCCTGCTCGCCGCGACCAGTCTCACCGCCTGTGGCCTGCTCTACAAGGTCGATGTTCCGCAAGGCAATCTGCTCGATCAGGATGACATCGCCGATCTTCAGGTCGGCATGAGCAAGCGCCAGGTCAGCCTCCTGCTGGGAACACCTGCGATCACCTCGCCGTTCCATCAGGACCGCTGGGACTATCTGTACAGCCTCAGCCGTCGCGGTCGCGAAGGCGAAGTGCGCAACCTGACCCTGGTCTTCGACGGCGAGTCGCTGGTCAGTTTCGACGGCGACCTGTTGCCGGAGCAGACCCAGGAAGCCGAACTGCTCGACGACATTCGCCAGTACGAACGCTACGGACCGGCCCTGGATGACGAGCAGCCCCGGCGCAGCCGCGACGAAGAGCGGCAGGAAGACTGATTAGCCCGGATGACGCCTCGCGCATCGGCGCGCAGGGACGCAAACCGGTTCAAGCTGGCTGCCGACATCCGTTGTCGGCTGGTCAGACACGTTGCCTCGGTTCGGTGCAAGACCGCGAGCGGACGGCAGCTGACCCCAACCAGGAGTAGTTCATGTCCCGATCTCCCATCGTGCTTGCCGTCGCCTGCCTCGCCATTCTGACCACTTCCGGCTGCGGCCAGTCGGAAGCGCCGCCAGCAGCCGGTGCAGCCAACGATCCGGTCGCACAGCCGGTACCGCATGCCCCGGCCAACCCGTTCGAGCGCGAGAGCGATCTCACCTTCGGCTATCCGCGTTTCGACCTGATCCGCGACGAGCATTTCGGGCCGGCACTGGAGCGCGGCATGGCCGAGCATCGCGAGGAAGTGGCGGCGATCGCTGCGAACCGGGAAACGCCGACGTTTGACAACACCATCGTTGCGATGGAGCGCTCGCGGCGCATGCTCGACCGTACCGAGCGTGTGTTCAACAACCTCGCCGGCGTGAACAGCAACGACGCCATCCGCAAGGTGCAGGCCGACATGGCGCCGAAGCTGGCGGCACACAAGGACAGCGTGCTGCTCGACGAGGCCTTGTTCCAGCGCGTCAACAGCCTGTACGAGCAGCGCCAGCAACTTGATCTGGATGCCGAACAGCGGCATCTGCTGGAGCGCCATCACCTGGAGTTCGTCCGTGCCGGCGCCCGCCTATCGGCGAGCGACAAGGCCCGCCTCAAGGACCTGAACGCCGAACTGGCCGGCCTGCAGACCCGGTTCACCCAGAACGTCCTGGAAGAAGTGAATGCCTCGGCGGTGCTGTTCGACAGTCGCGAGGAATTGGCCGGTCTTTCCGATGCCGCGATCACCGCCGCCGCCAAGGCGGCCGAGGAAGCGGGACAGGCCGGCAAGTTCCAGATCCGCCTGCAGAACACCACGGGCCAGCCACCGCTGGCTGACCTCAGCCATCGCCCCTCGCGTCAGAAACTGCTGGAAGCGTCGTTGAGCCGTGGCAGTCGCGACGGTCGCTTCGACAATCGCGAGCTGGTCGAGCAGATCGTCAAGTTGCGTGCCGAGCGCGCGATCCTGCTGGGCTACCCGAACCACGCCGCCTACGTGCTGGAAGACAACACCGCCGGCACCGTCGAGGCGGTCAACGGCATGCTGGGTCAACTGGCTCCCGCGGCGGTGGCCAACGCCCGTCGCGAGGCCGCCGACATCCAGGCGATCATCAAGGCCGAGGGTGGCGATTTCGAGGTGGCCGCCTGGGATTGGGCGTACTACTCCCAGAAGGTCATGCGCGAGAAGTACGATCTGGACGAGAACGCGCTCAGGCCGTATTTCGAGCTGAATCGCGTCCTGGTCGATGGCGTCTTCTTTGCCGCGACCAAGCTCTACGGCATCACCTTCAAGGAGCGCACCGATCTGCCGGTCTACCACCCGGACGTGCGTGTGTGGGAGGTGTTCGACGCCGACGGCTCGCCGCTGGCGCTGTTCATCGGCGACTTCTACGCGCGGCCCAGCAAACGTGGCGGCGCCTGGATGAACGCCTACGTGGCCCAGAGCCACCTGCTTGGCACCCGTCCGGTGATCGGCAACCACCAGAACATCCCCAAGCCGCCGGACGGCGAACCGACCTTGATGACCTTCGACGAGGTCACCACCATGTTCCACGAATTCGGTCATGCCCTGCACGGCATGTTCTCGGACGTGAACTATCCCCTGTTCGCCGGCACCTCGGTGCCGCGTGATTTCGTCGAGTTTCCGTCGCAGGTCAACGAGATGTGGGCCGCCTGGCCCGAAATCCTGGCCAACTACGCCCGTCACCACCAGACCGGCGAGCCGCTGCCGCAGGCGCTGCTGGACAAGCTGCTGGCGGCGGAAACCTTCAATCAGGGTTATGCCACCACCGAGTACCTGGCGTCGGCCATGCTCGACCAGGCCTTCCATCAGATCGGTCCCGAGCAGGTTCCCGATGACGTGATCGCCTTCGAGCGCGACGCGCTGGCCAAGGCCGGGCTGGATTTCGCGCCGGTGCCGCCACGCTACCGGACCACTTACTTCAGCCATACCTTTTCCGGTGGCTATTCGGCCGGCTACTACGCCTACATCTGGAGCGAGGTGCTGGATGCCGAGAGCGTGCGCTGGTTCAAGGACAACGGCGGCCTCACCCGCGAGAACGGCGACCACTTCCGGCGCACCCTGCTGTCGCGCGGTGGCAGCCAGCCGGCCATGGCCCAGTTCCAGGCTTTTGCCGGCCGCGATCCCGACCTGAAGCCGCTGCTGATTCGCCGTGGCCTGGCGCCGGACGACGCTTCATCGGACTGACCGCGCTTCAGCGGCCAGCCGCCGCGGCCCTTGCCCGCCGACTCGCCTTGGGGTCGGCCAGCAGTGGCCGGTAGATCTCGATCCGGTCGCCGTCGCTGAGGCGGTGGTCGGGCGTCACCACGCGTCCGAATACGCCGACGCGTGAGTGGTCGCTCGGCGCACCCGGCGTCGACCAGTCCACCGCCGCCAGGGCATCACGAACCCGGCTGCCCGGCGGCACCGACAGATCCACTTGCCAGGTACGATCAGGCCAGGCGCAAACCAGGCTGATGCGAATGCACGCCGGCTCAGCCATCACGGGCGGCGACGGCACTGAAATCCTGCACCAGGCGATCGGCCAGCCGCTGGAAGGCCAGCGTGGTGGCCAGACCCAGCAACCGGCTCTTGGGCTCGAATTCCAGCACCAGGTCGATCTGGCAGCCACCGTCGCCGTAGGGCGTGAATGACCAGTCACCGGTCAGCCGCTTGAGCGGACCCTCGATCATCGCCATATGCATGTGTCGGGGTCGATCCAAGGTGTTGCGGGTGGCGAAACTGAACTCCACACCCGAGCTCTGGACATGCAGGCGGGCGGCGATGGTGTCGGTGCCACGTTCGAGCACGTCGACGGCGCGGCACCAGCTGAACATTTCCGGATAGCGTTCAACGTCGTTGACCAGTTCGAACATGCGTTCCGGCGATTGCCGAACCAGCGCCTGGCGTTTGATGACAGTCATGAAAGGGAAACCTGAGGCAACGCGGCAAGCTAACATGGCGGATTGATCCGCGATGCCGAATTATCGGACAGAACAGGCAATGAGCAGCAACAAGGATGGCAAATCCGGCAAGGCCAAGGTGGAAGGTGTCAACAGCACCATCGCCCTGAACAAGCGTGCCCGTCACGAGTACCGCATCGAAGACCGCTTCGAGGCGGGACTGGTGCTGCTGGGCTGGGAGGTCAAGAGCCTGCGCGCCGGCCGGATCAACTTCGGCGACAGCTACGCCATCGTCAAGAACGGCGAGCTGTTCCTGTTCGGCGCCCAGATCCAGCCGCTGGACACGGTGTCCACGCATGTGGTCGCCGAACCGATGCGCACCCGCAAGCTGCTGCTCAATCGGCTCGAGATCGATCGTCTGCTCGGTGCGGTCGAACGCAAGGGTTACACCCTGGTGCCGACCGCGATGTACTGGAAAGCCGGCCGGGCCAAGGTCGAGCTCGGTCTGGCGCGCGGCAAGCAGTCGCACGACAAACGCGAGACCGAGAAGGAGCGCGACTGGCAGCGTGAGCGGCAGCGACTGCTGCGCCGGGACAACCGCTCGGCGTGAAGGGTGACCGGATTTCGGCGTCGCGCCGGCTTCCGCTCCCGCCTTGACCGGCCCTGCGCCGACCGACCATCGGCGCGATCGGGTCACCACCGGCCGCCGGGCTCGTCCTGAACACCTGCGGGCTTCTGGCGCTCGGGCATCCAACGTAAAAAAAGATGCCGGCTTGTGCCGACGGTCACAGTTGCCGACGTTCCGGCTGCCTAATCTTGCTGTCGGCGGCCGGGCTGCCGCGCCCCCGCCGTAGCGGACCACTTGCGTGGACCGAATCCCCGGTGCGGCAACAGGACTCAAGCGAAACGCCGCCATGAAAAGCCTGACCGTGACCCTTTCCGTGCTGCTCGGCAGCTGTCTTCTGGTCGATTCCGCTCTGGCTCAGGGCAATCAGCTCTATCGCTGGGTCGACGATCAGGGCAAGGTCCACTTCGGTGATCGACTCGATGGCGCCCAGTCCGCCAATGATCTGGACCGGTTCAACTCGCACGGCATTCGCCTCAGCCGGGCCGATTCCAAGCCCAGCCAGCAGCAGTTGCGCGAGCTGGAGGAAGTTCGCCGGACCGCTTTCCGCGACAACGCCCTGCTCTCCGGCTATCAGTCCGAACTGGAACTGCTCAAGGCGCATGACGAGCAACGTGCGGTCATGGAGTTCTCGTTGCGCACCAGCCAGAGCAATATCGCCCGCCTGCGGCGCGAGATCGGCGAGCGCCCGGAAACGACCTCGACCAGTGGTCAGGGCGATCAGGTGTTGATCCGTCTGAAGGCGCAGCTGGAAGCCGAGGAGTTGAGTCTGCACCAGCTGCAGCAACGGCGCTTCGAACTCTACGAAACCCAGAATCAGGAGCTGGCCAGGTATCGCGAGTTGTCACGCGATCTGGACGAGAGTGTTCACGCACCGTCCGCCTGAGCCGCTTTGTTCGGTGCTTCCGGTAGATTGAGTAAGCACCTCGTGCAGCGTCGTCGGCGGCGAGCGGCGGCTGAGAGCGGACACATCACCCATCCGTCCCATCTCGGCGAACGCTGTTCTCCAGTCGCTCCCCTGTCAGGCTGTTCCCGCCGGACAATAGGAGTATCCAGCTGGAGCCCGGAATCTCGGTACTTGCTGATCCGGACCTCGGCGCGTCGCGCAGACCGCAATGCTGGAGCGGATCGCTGGACTGGATGTGACCCGACCACTCCGAGCCCATTGGACCTGCAGTAGCCGATTCGGGGGAGAACCTGTTTCGATGAATCCTCGCCCGGCCGACGGTTGGCGAGGCAAGGCGCCTGGCGATGTCGATGACGCCAGGGCCATCCCAGACAGACGCCAGCGCCGCGTTGGCAGGGCGCTGGCGATCGCAAGGCGGTCAGACGTCGATGAACTCGATGTGGCCGGTCTGGTGGAAGTGACCCATTTCCAGGGCCAGCGCCGCTGAATGCAGGGCATGCAGACCGTTGCTGTTGCGCACCGGCGCGTAGCCGCTGCGCAGTTCGGCAGCCTCGCCATCCGAGGTCAGACGGACGCTGGCCTGCCGCGACAGCATTTCCAGGCGAGCCCTGGCCTCGTTCTCGTCACGGGCACCGAGGGTGAGCACGAAGCGCCGATCCTCGGCCTCGACCACCTGCTCCGGACCGCGCAGCGAACGCTGCAGGTCCTGATCGAACCGGCGGCGGAACAGGTTGCGGGCCAGCGAGCCCAGGCCTTCCGGCAGGGTCACCCCGAGCACGCAGACGAAGGCGGTGAGGCCGCTGCCCTGAACGGCCTGGCTGCTGCTGGCGACCTTGTCGGCCAGGTGGGCGTAGTCGTCTTCGCCATTCACCTGGGCGGCGATGTCGACCAGCCGGGTGTCCTCGACTTCGCCCGGCTCATGCAGGGTCAGGTCCAGATCAAGAATGTCGTATTGCCGATCGTTGTCCATGTCCATTGCCTTGCCAACCCTTGGGAACGTGGGCGCATCCTATGGCAAGGAAAATCGGATTTGGCTTGCAAAACAGGCGGTTTGACAATTGTTTTCGCGTGGTAACAGTTCGTTACACGGCGGTCACAGTTGGTCACAGGAATGGGCGCGACGGCACGCTTGAGAGCACCCATGAGTGCGACGTGCGTCACGTTTCCTGCGCGGAATGAAACGGCATCCGACGCCGTCCTCAACGCAAGCCGGTCGCCTCCAGCGTGTTCTGCATCAGCATCGCCACCGTCATCGGTCCGACACCACCGGGAACCGGGGTGATCCACCCCGCCCGTTCCGCGGCGCTGTCGAACTCGACATCTCCGCACAAGGAGCCATCGTCGCGACGGTTGATGCCGACATCGATGACCACAGCGCCCGGCCGCACCCACTCGCCGCGCACGATGCCCGGCCGCCCGACCGCCACGATCAGCAGTTCCGCCTCGGCCACGTGATGAGCCAGGTCGCGGGTGAAACGATGGCAGCAGGTGGTCGTGGCACCGGCCAGCAGCAGTTCCAGCACCATCGGGCGGCCGACGTGATTGGAGGCGCCGACCACGACGGCATGCTGACCGTAGAAGGCCGTCCCGGTCGAGCGCAACAGCTCGATCACACCCTTGGGGGTGCATGGCCTCAGGCCCGGTTGGCGCAGCACCAGCCGTCCCATGCTCTGGGCATGGAAGCCGTCGACATCCTTGTCCGGGGCGATGCGCTGGATCAACTCGGAGCTGTCGATGTGCTCCGGCAGCGGCAACTGCACCAGGATGCCGTCAATCACGGGGTCAGTATTGAGCTGCTCGACCAGTTCGAACAGCTCGGCCGCAGCCACCGAGGCAGGCAGGTCGTAATCCAGTGCCCGGATACCGGCGCGCTGCGCGGCCAGCTTCTTGTTGCGGACATAGACCTGCGAGGCCGGATCCTCGCCGACCAGTACCACCGCCAGCACCGGTGCCGGCAGACCGGCCGCCAGGCGGGCATCGACCTGCGCGCGAATGCGCACCAGATGCTGTTCGGCGAGTGCACGTCCATCAATGAGTTTTGCCGCCATCGGACCCTTGCATGCCGACCAGATGACGGCATTATGCCTGCAACCCCTCAGCTTCCAGAACGAACAGACCATGAATCGTGACTATGCTGCAGCCGCTTTCGAGCGGCTCGTGCATCACCTGCGTGAGCGCACGGACGTGCAGAACATCGACCTGATGATCCTCGCCAGCTTCTGCCGCAACTGCCTGGCCGACTGGTACCGCGATGCCGCCCAGGCCGCCGGTCAGGAAATGGACCGCGAGCAGGCGCGCGAGATCATCTACGGCGAGCCGTTTTCCGACTGGAAGGCCAAACACCAGCAGGAGGCAACGCCCGAGCAGCTGGCAGCCTTCGAGGCCAGCCGTCGCAGGCACGACGCCTGACATTCGCAGCAGCGCGATCGCTGTCGTCATCGCCGACAGCCGGTGCCTGCCGCGAAACCGGCGTCGCCGGGTTGGTCGGATTCAGCCGCTGCCGGAGCCACAGCCCGGGCAGTCCGGATCGCTCGGCAGCGTGACCTCGCCGAAGCGCATGGTCAGCGCGTCGTAGGTCAGCAGCCGGCCAACCAGCGACTCGCCCAGGCCAAGCAGATGCTTGATCGCCTCGGTGGCCTGGATCAGGCCGATGATCCCCGGCAGCACCCCCAGCACCCCGGCCTCCGCGCAGTTCGGTGCGAACTCCGGCGGCGGCGGCTCCGGAAACAGGCAGCGGTAGCACGGCCCCTGCCCTGGTGAGAAAACGCTGGCCTGGCCCTGAAAGCGCTGGATCGCGCCGTAGGCCCAGGGTATGCCCAGTTCCAGGCAGGCTGCATTGATCCGGTAACGCGTGGCGAAGTTGTCGGCGCCGTCGATGACGAAGTCGTGGCCCTGCAACAAGCCGATCGCATTGTCCTGCGCCAGTCGCTCGGTGATCGCGTCGACACGGATGTCGGGATTGATCGCGGTCAACCGGCGCGCGGCCGACCGCACCTTGGGTTCGCCGATGCCGGCGTCATCGTGAACGACCTGTCGCTGCAGGTTGCTGCGTTCGACCCGGTCGTCGTCGACCAGGGTCAGGTGACCAACACCGGCTGCCGCCAGATACAGCGAAGCCGGCGAACCCAGACCACCGGCTCCAATCAGCAGCACGCGGCTGTCGAGCAGCCGACGCTGGCCGTCGACGCCGATCTCCGGCAGGCGCAGGTGCCGGTCGTAGCGTTCGCGCTCCCGTGCATCCAGACCATTGCCAGACTCCAGCACCGGCAGGCCTTCGGCACGCCAGCGTCCGAAACCACCGGCCACGGAGGCAACATGGGCGTAGCCCATCCGGCGCAAGGCATCAGCGACCAGCAGCGAGCGGGCACCAGCAGCGCAGATCAGCAGGATCTCCTGATCACGGTCCGGTGCCGCCCGCTCGATCTGGAACTCAACATGACTGCGCGGCAGGCCGAGGCTGCCCTGTGGACGCCCCATGGCCCATTCGTGCTCTTCACGGACATCGACAAGCAAGGCGCCGCGCTGCATGTGCTGCCAGGCGTCGGTTGGATCGATTTCGGGGACGGTCGCCTGCAGCTCCCGCATCAACTGGTGGAAGGCACTCATGATTTCGCCAGTTTAGCCGTTCCGCTCGATCCGGCTTCGCTGCCGGCGTGGTGAATACGCGTCTCGGACGTGACTAACTCCACAACGGTCGCGGCTGACAGCCCGATCCCGGGGGTGGCCGACATCGGCTGTCATTCACTGCGTCGCGACAGCCGCCATCCCCTGACCCGCACCCGATCACCCGGCAGATACTCGCGCGCCGGTTCGGCGAGGATCGCCAGACCATCGGACTGGGCGAGCACCGACAAGGCACCGGACCCCTGATGCCGGAACGGCTCGGCGACCAGCCTGCCGTCGGCGTCCAGCCACAAGTGCACCCGCAGGAACTCCAGGCGCTGGTGGCGCTTGTGCCAGCCCGAGGACAGGCGCGCGCTTGCCTCGATGCCATCCGGCGCGACCCTGCCAAGCAGCTTGTCCAGCAACGGGCGAACCAGCATCAGGAAAGTCACGCCGACCGAGACCGGATTGCCCGGCAACGCCATCACCACAGCGCCAGCGATGCGCCCGCAGAGCACCGGCATGCCCGGCTTGATCCGGACCTTGTGGAACACCGTTTCTCCCAGATCGGCGATCGCCGCCGGCAGGTGATCGGCGTCGCCAGCGGAAACTCCGCCACTGGTCAGGAGCAGATCGGCGCCACCGGCGAGCTCGGCGAGCCGTTCACGCAATTGCGCGGGATCGTCGGCCACCGCCGCGACGGTTAACACCTCGGCGCCAGCTGCCAGCGCCAGCTCGCGCAACAGCGCGCCGTTGCTTTCGTAGCGCTGTCCGAAGGCCAGTGGCTGCCCGGCCGGCACCAGCTCGTCACCGGTGACCAGGATCGCGACGCGCGGCCGCCGTACCACCGATACCGAGCTGATACCCAACGCGGCCAGCCAGGCGATGACGCCGGCGTCTAGTGACTGTCCGGCAGCCAGCACGCGTGCTCCCGCGGCACAGTCGTCATCGCCGGGGCGGACGTTGGCGCCGGAAACGACATCGCCATGGATCCGCACGCAACCTTCCATGCGCTCGGTGTTCTCCCGGATCACCACGGTATCGGCGCCGGCCGGCATGGGTGCACCGGTCATGATCGCCATGGCGGTCGCCGGTGCCAGCCGGTAGCGTCGGGTGTCACCGGCGAGGATGGTGTCGGCGACCGGCAACTGGGACACGCCCGCCAGATCGCCCGCGCGCAAGGCATAGCCGTCCATCGCGGCGTTGGCGAAGCCGGGAAGATCCATGGGTGCAAGGACCTCGATCGCGCTGATCCGACCGCTGGCCTGCGTCAGCGCCACGGTCTCGGAGGCAAGACGCCCGGCCAACGCCAGTGCCTTTTCCAGTGCCGTTGCGTAGTCGATCATTGCCCATGCTCCTTGGCCGGCGCTGCGTCACCATTCACCGACTCGGCTCGCTGCCAGTCATCGCGGGTGTTGATGTTGGCGAAACTGCCGGGGTGTGCGTCGGCGTTCACCCAGCGCGCCGATACCGAATTCAACCAGCCGTGCACCGATGGCGCACGTTCTGCCGCCAGAGCGGCAGCGGCGTCGGCTGCCAATGCGCCGGACAACAGCGCGAACAGCGGCTGTTCGCGACCATCGCCAATCAGCGCAGCGGCACGATCACCAGGCTGCAGGGCCGCGCGCAACTGAGCGACGAAATCGATCGGCGCTGTTGGCACGTCAACCGGCATGAATGCCAGCCAGCGCTGCGGCCAGCACGCCAGTGCGCCGGCAATGGCCGCCAGCGGGCCGCGACCTTCATGATCGTGCAGATCGGCGATGGTGCGGATGCCCAAACGTCGGTAGGCCCAACCATGACGCTGGCTGCTGACCACCGTTTCCGCCACCTGCGGCGAGAGCCGCTGCCAAGCATGGCACAGCAAGGGACGACCACGACTGCGCAGCCAGGTCTTGTCGCGACCGCCCAGGCGACTGCCCTGGCCGCCAGCCAGGATCACGCCAATGATCGGTTCTCCAGGCATCGACAGGTGGCCGATGCCTCAGCGGCCCTTCTTGATGTGCCGCATCAGCCGCTGGCGCTTGCGCTGCTGACGCTCGGTAAGCACATTGCGCCGATCGGCGTACGGGTTTTCGCCACCGCGGACTTCCAGCCGGATCGGCGTGCCGACCAGCCGGTAGTGCTTGCGCACGAAATTCTCCAGGTAGCGACGGTAGCTTTCCGGCAATGTCGAGAGGCGATTGCCATGCAACACGATGCGTGGCGGCAGGCGACCACCCTGATGGGCGTAGCGCAGTTTGGCCACCCGCCCCTGCACCTGCGGCGGCTGGTAGCTCTGGAAGGCCAGGGTCAGCACTTCGGTGAGGTCATGCGTACTGAATTCGCGCGTCGCCGAGGCGTGGCTGCGATGGATCGCCTGCATCATTTCGCGCAGGCCCGAACCATGACGCGCGGAAATGAACACCACCGGCGCCCAGGCGACGAACTCCAGCCGTCGCTGCAGCTGGTACTGAACCTGCTCGCGCTGGTCGCTGCCGAGGCCATCCCACTTGTTGACCGCGATCACCAGCGCACGTCCGGCTTCGAGGACATGGCCCAGTACCGTGGCATCCTGATCGGTGATGCCCTCCTGGGCGTCGATCAGCACCAGCGCCACCTGCGCGTGTTCCAGCGCCTGCAGCGTCTTGATCACGCTGAACTTCTCGACCGCGTCCTCGACCCGCCCGCGACGGCGGATGCCGGCGGTATCAACCAGCACATAGGATCGGCCATCACGCTCCAGCGCCAGTTCGATCGCATCGCGTGTCGTGCCCGGCTCGGCGCTGGCGACAACGCGCTCTTCGCCGAGCAGGCGATTCACCAGCGTGGACTTGCCGACATTGGGCCGGCCGACTACTGCGATCCGAATACTGTGGTCTTGCGCATCCTCGTCGGCATCGGTCTCGGCAGCCGGTAGACGCGCGACGATGGCCTCGGCCAGCGTGGCGGTCCCGCGGTTGTGTGATGCCGCCACCGACAGGCCTTGGCCCAGGCCCAGCTCCGCGAACTCGGCCAGGGCGATGCCCTCGTCGAGGCCATCGGTCTTGTTGATCACCAGCAGGACCGGCTTTCCCGTGCGGCGCAATACCTGGGCGATCTCGCGATCATAGGCAACCAGGCCGTCGCGCGCGTCCAGCACGAACACCACCACATCCGCCTCTTCGATCGCCGCTTCGGCCTGGGTCGCGGCCAGTCGCGGCAGTTCGTGCTCGAACTCGCTCAGACCGCCGGTATCGACCAGGATGAACGGGCGCGCGTAGTGTCGGCAGACACCGTGATGACGGTCTCTGGTTACG
Source organism: Lysobacterales bacterium (assembly GCA_035911475.1). GTDB lineage: Bacteria > Pseudomonadota > Gammaproteobacteria > Xanthomonadales > UBA2363 > Pseudofulvimonas. The sequence continues at coordinate 129,541 of JAMHVM010000101.1, forward strand.
CCCGGACGATCGGCAACGATCGCGTCACGCGTGCGCGTGAGCACGTTGAACAGGGTCGACTTGCCGACATTGGGACGCCCCACCAGGGCGACCACCGGCAACGCGTGGGCGGTCGCTCCGGTCATGGCAGGAATCATCCGCCGACGCGATACGCCGTCAGCGCGCCGTCGATGGTCAGGATGTAGGTGATGTCGCCCACCACCAGCGGGGTGCTGCGGATGGGATCACGACCGGCACGGGTGCGCGCGACGAAGCTGCCATCGGTGGGATCCAGCCAGTGCACATAGCCTTCGAAATCACCGACCACCGGATAGCCGTTGACGATGCCAGGCGTCGACAACCAGCGATGTTCGAGACCTTCCTGCGTCCACATGCCGCCACCGCCGTAACGGTCCAGCGACGACACCTTGCCGTCGATACCGCTGATCACGACCTGATCGCCCACGGCCGTTCCGCCCGCAGCGGAGATGTCACGTGACCACAACTGGGTGCCACCGGCACTGTCGATCGCGGTGGCCTGGCCATTCATGCCCACGGCGAAGATCGTGCCATCGAGCAGCCCGACATCGCCGTCGAGATCGGCCAGACGTTCCAGATCGGTACGACCTTCGGACAGGCCGACCTGCTGTTGCCACAGGTCACCGCCATCACTGTCGCGCAGCGCGACCAGACGACCATCGTCCATGCCTACGATCAACTGGCCGTTGTGATGCACCATGCGGCCGTTGCCGCGCAGGCTGAGCACCGGCACATCGAAATCGCGCGACCATATCTGGCCGCCATCGGCGAGCTGGTAGGCCCGGACGCGGCCGTCGTGACTGCGCACGAAGACGCGGCCGTCAACGATCAGCGGTGCGGCGATCACTTCCGAAGAGAGCTGCTTGACGAAACGCTCGCCACCGCTCGCGTCCAGCACCACCAGCTTGCCGTCCAGCGTACCGATCGCCAGCGCACCATCGCCGACCGCCACCGGACTGGCCAGCCGGTAACCGAGCCGGAAGCGCGCGTTCTCGCGGCCGCTGCCGGCGTCGAGCACCAGCACATCGCCATCGAGATTGGCCACATAGATCTGGCCATCGGCATGCACCGGGGCCATGTTCAGTCCCTTGATGCCGCCGACGTCGCCGACGTTGCGCTTCCACAACTGGTTGACCGAGAGGCGCGCGTCGATGTCTTCCAGCTCGCGCGGCGGCTGGATGTTTTCACGCTTGGTGCTGTTGCACGCCACCGCAACCACGGCGACGAACATCAGGATGAGCAGCCTGCGTACGGCCATCAGCTGTCCCCCGTCTCCGTTTCAACAGCGGTGGCGGGAAACTCGGCCAGCTTCATCTCGATCCGTGCCGCATCGGCCGGGCCGGTCTCCTGCGCCAGCTGGTAGGCGCTACGGGCTTCGTCGGTCCGACCCAGCGCCAGCAAGGCATCACCGCGCTGCTCGGCACGAAGCGCCGCAAAATCGTCGGCGGGCAGCGCATCCAGCAGACTCAACGCCTTGTCGGCGTGACCCTGTGCCAGTTCGATCTGGGCCAGGCGCAGACCGGCCAGCGCCTTCAGGGCCGGCTCCGAGGTCTGCGAGCGGACCCACTCCAGACTGCCTCGCGCCGCATCGAATTCGCCGGCGCCGGCCTGGACGTGCGCATCTTCCAGTGCGGCGAGGAACGCGAAGCCGCTCTTGGGAAAATCGTTGCGCAACTGCTCACGGGTGGTCGCCGTGGCAGCGGCCTCGGCCTCCGGCTGCACCGAACGCTGATACAGCTCGGCCGCGGTATAGGCCTGACGGGCCTGGTAGTTCACCCACTGCTGGTAACCGAAGATCAACCCCAATCCACCAACGACTCCGAAGAGAATGGCGCTGCCGTTTTCCTTGAGCCAGGAACGGACGCGTTCACCCTGCTCGTGCTGGTCATAGATATCCATGTGGTGCTTGTTCTCGCGATGGTCGGAATCGCGGCAGCGTCGGGACTGCCGAAGGACAGCTGCGAAGCTTACCAGCCCGCGCCGTCCGTCGGCACCCGCCGCGGCCCGGGAACGCTCATCCCGGGCGTCTCCTCAGGATCGGCTCAGCCTTCGTTGCGGAGCACGTCCACACGGGCAACGTCGTTGGAACGCCGATGCGGCGCCAGATCGACCACTTCACCGTCGACGCTGAGTTGTGCCCGGCCGCTGTTGCCGATGGTGAACGATAGCGGCTGGTCGGTGCGGAAGTGCCACGTTCCCGGCTTGAGCACGGACTGGTGCACCCGACCACCGCGTCCGTCGAGGACGTTGACCCAGCTGTCGGCGCCGAGCTCCAGGACGATCAGGTGCCGGCCGGTGCCGATCACCTCGACGCCAGCCGGCGCCGGGGCATCCGCGACCGTTTCATCGGTCGCCTGCACGGGTTCCTCGATCGCCGGAACAGGCGCGGGGATATCCGCGGCTGTCGGCGGAGCCGTCCGCGGCACGACCGTGATCTGTTCCGGCGGCGCCGGCAGCAGCGATGCGCGCATGAGGCTGCGGCTGCGGGGATCACCGGCAGTGCCGTCCGGCGCGCTGCTCTGCCCGGACGTGGACGAAGCGGATTCGGTGGTCGCCACCGGCACGCGCAGATCGAAGCTGCGACTGCGCGCCAGTTCTTCGCTCAACCGGCCGGAAGCCGCGTACCAGACCACCGGCACGGCGATCAGCGCGGTCAGGGCGATATAGGTCACTGGCCGCAGATAGCGCTCGGTGACGTACTGGCCACGCGGCGTCACGCCGGTCGCCACCAGCTCGGGATCACGGCCGCGCTGCTCGTTGAGCGCCGCTTCAACCTCGGCCTCGGGGACACCGACCAGGCGCGCAAGGCTGCGCAGATAGCCGCGCCGATAAACCGGCGCTCCCAGCGCCTCCATATCGCCGGACTCGATCCGCTGGATCACCTTCGCCGGCAGGCGCAGGCGAACACCGACCTCCTCGACCGTCCAGCCGCTGGCTTCCCTGGCCGCCTTCAATCGATCCGACAACGACATCATCTGCTTCCCGTCTGTGATCATGGTCTTGTTATGGTCTGTGGCCGCCCCTTGCTGTCGCCAGCTGCGGGGGCACCGAAGTTGTCTGTCTAGTCCTGCAACCGTTCCCGGTAGGCGGCGGCCGACCGGGCATCCCCCAACTGCTCCTCGACCCTCACCGCCATCTGCAGCGCGGTGCGGTCCAAGGGTGACAAGGCTTCCGCGCGCTGGAGGAACGCCCGCGAACGCATGTAGTCCTGCTTCTGGTAGGCGACATCGGCCATGCCCAGCAAAGCCGAGAAATTCTCGCTGTCCGACGCCAGAACCGTCTCGAAATAGGTGCCGGCGAGATCGACGTTGCCGGCAGCCAGCGCACAGGTGCCGGCGTTGGCGCTTGCCGACAACGGCGAGCGATAGAACGGATCCGCCAGCGCCTTGCGGAAGTGCTGCTCGGCTTCGGGGTACTTCTTCTGCCGGCACAACCAGCTGCCGTAGTTGTTCAGCACCTCGCCATTCTCCGGTGCGAACTGCACCGAGCGGCGGTAGTGTTCGCCGGCCTTGTCGGCGCTGTTGATCGTTTCGTACAGGATCGCCAGCATCGTGTGCGCGTTGGCCGACCGCGGCTCGATGTTGATGGCCGACTGCAGCTTCTCCAGGGCGATCTCGTATTCGCCGCGCTCGAAGTAGCGCTGGCCCAGCTCGACCAGGATGTCGGCGTTCTGCCGACGCACGCGCGCGTCCTCGCGCGGATCCGAGCGGGAACGACGATTGTCGGTGCGGCCACGGTCACGATCGGCAATCGCCGACACGCCGGCCGGAATCACTTCGGCGTTGCGTGAGCTGTCGAAGGGCTTGTTGCCGGTCGCACAGCCAGCGGCGAAGCTGGCCGTCAGCGCCAGCACAAACGCAGCGCGAATTTCATGCCGCATCACGACGACGATCCTCCACTTCCTGCTGGAACTGGGCCGAACGCCGGGTGCGGTCCTTGACCTTGCCGGCGAGCTGGCCACAGGCGGCATCGATGTCCTCGCCCCGGGTGCGACGCAGCGTGGTGACGATGCCGGCGTTGTAGACGATGCGCTGGAAGCGCTCGATCACATCCGGCTCGGAGCGCTCGAACTCGGTACCCGGGAACGGATTGAACGGAATCAGGTTGAGCTTGGATGGCAGCTTGCGCAGCAGCTTGACCAGCGCGCGCGCCTGCGCCTCGCTGTCATTGACGCCCTTCATCAGGGTGTATTCGAAGGTGATCGACGAACGCGGCCGGCGCGACTGGTAGCGCTTGCAGGCTTCCATGAGTTCGGCGATCGGATACTTCTTGTTCAACGGCACCAGATGGTCGCGCAAGGCGTCATCGGGCGCGTGCAGTGACACCGCCAGACTGACGTCGGCGGCGTCGGAAAGTTCATCGATCTTCGGTACCAGGCCGGCGGTGGACAAGGTCACCCGCTTGTTGGCCAGGCCGAAACCGAAATCGTCGCGCATGATGTTCATCGCGCGCACGACGTTGTCGAAGTTCAGCAGCGGCTCGCCCATGCCCATCATCACGATGTTGGTGATGCGTCGCTGCTGATGGGTCTTGTGCTCGAGCGTCTTCGCCGCATGCCAGACCTGGCCGACGATCTCGGCACTGCCGAGATTGCGGTTGAAGCCCTGCTTGCCGGTGGCGCAGAAGCGGCAGTTCAAGCCGCAACCGACCTGCGAGGAAACACACAAGGTGCCGCGGGTCGGCTCGGGGATGTAGACGGTTTCGATGCCGTTGGCACCGTCCAGCGACAGCAGCCACTTGCGCGTACCGTCGCTGGATTGCTGATCGGCCTGCACGCCGGGAACCCGCACTTCCGCCACTTCCGCCAGCTTGCCGCGCAGGGTCTTGCCCAGGTCGGTCATGGCATCGAAGTTGTCGGAGAAGTAGTGGTACATCCACTTCATCACCTGATGGGCGCGGAAGCGCTTTTCGCCCAGTTTCTCGACAAAGAAGGCCTCAAGCCCACTGCGGTCGAGACCGAGCAGATTCACCTTGGCATTGTCGAGTGGCAGGCTCATGGTGGCGTCAGGTGATCATCATTTCAGCGCGGATGGATCTCGCTGTCCTTGAAGAAGTAGGCGATTTCCTGACGCGCCGTATCCGCACCATCGGAACCGTGCACGGCATTGGCATCGATGGACTCGGCGAAATCGGCGCGGATGGTGCCCGGCGCCGCTTCCTTGGGATTGGTTGCGCCCATCAGCTCGCGGTTCTTGGCGATGGCGTTGTCGCCTTCCAGTGCCTGGATCATCACCGGACCGGAAATCATGAACTCGACCAGCGCGCCGAAGAACGGACGCTCGCGATGCACGGCGTAGAAACCTTCGGCCTCGGCGCGACTGAGCTGGGTCAGACGAGCTGCGACGATCTTCAAACCGGCCTTTTCGAAACGACTGTAAATCTCGCCAATGACATTCTTGGCGACCGCGTCGGGTTTGATGATCGAGAGGGTGCGTTCCTGCGCCATGAAAACTCCTGGATGTGAATGCGAATAGGGCAAGGCCAGACGCCGGGTGAGCGCGCGTCAAGGGAACGTCACGGTAGCAGATTTTCCGCTGGGATCACAGGCTTGGCTGCCTCTTGTGAGGTTGTTTCACCGCGGTGTCGGTACTGTGACGGCCCGCTCAGTTGCTCCGATGCCGGCGGCCGGGAAGGACCCTGGCCGCGGTCTTGGCGGGTGATCGTCCGCGAGCCGGACCCGGGGCGGTAACGGACTTTTGCGCGCCACCATACGGTATGGTATGTTTCGCCTCCCGCCCGCCTGGAAACATGCGGGCTGATGACACACGCGAAGCGCCCGGCCCTCGACTGTCGGCGGCCGCAGCTTCCGGTTACCCTCGCCGCCCCAGTCGCGGATCACCCACTTCCAGGATTCTTGCCGATGAATCAGCCACGTTTGAACGTCCGCCGCGCCGCTGTTCTGGGCGCCGGCGTGATGGGTGCGCAGATCGCCGCCCATCTGGCCAATGCCGATGTCGATGTCGTCCTGTTCGACCTCGCCGCCAAGGAAGGCCCCAAGAACGGCGTCGTCGCCAAGGCCCTGCAGAATCTGACCAAGCTGTCGCCGGCGCCACTGGCTGAGAAGTCGCGTCTGGCCGCGATCACGCCGGCCAACTACGACGACGACCTGACCTTGCTTGCGGGCTGCGACCTGATCATCGAGGCCATTGCCGAACGCATGGACTGGAAGCGCGACCTCTACGCGAAGATTGCCCCGCATATATCTGAAAATGCTGTGCTTGCAAGCAACACCTCCGGCCTTTCGATCAATGTATTGGCCGAGGCGATCCCGGCTCAGCTGCGCCCGCGCTTCTGCGGCGTGCACTTCTTCAACCCGCCGCGCTACATGCATCTGGTCGAGCTGATCCCGTGCAAGGGCACCGATCCGGCCGTGCTCGACGACCTGGAAGCGTTCCTCACCACGGCTCTGGGTAAGGGCGTGGTCCGGGCCAAGGACACCCCGAATTTCATCGGCAACCGCATCGGCGTGTTCTCGATCCTGGCCACCATGCACCACACCCAGGCGTCAGGCCTGGGCTTCGACGTGGTCGACGCGCTGACCGGCCCGGCCATCGGCCGCCCCAAGAGCGCCACCTACCGCACCGCGGACGTGGTCGGCCTGGACACCATGGCCCACGTCATCAAGACCATGGCGGACACGCTGCCGGAAGACCCCTGGCACCGGTACTTCCAGGCGCCGGTGTGGCTGAAGGCGCTGATCGACAAGGGCGCGCTGGGCGCCAAGACCGGTGCCGGCTTCTTCCGCAAGGTCGGCAAGGACATCCAGGTGCTGGACCTGGGCCAGCAGGATTTCCGCGTTGCCGACGGCAAGCCCAGCGATGAGGTCGCCGCCATCCTGGCGATCAGGAATCCGGCCGAGAAGTTCGGCAAGCTGCGCGAGAGCAGCGACCCGCAGGCGCAGTTCCTGTGGGCCGTGTTCCGCGACCTGTTCCACTACACCGCCTATCACCTGGCCGACATCGCCGACACCGCGCGTGACGTCGACTTCGCCATCCGCTGGGGCTACGGCTGGAAGCTGGGTCCGTTCGAGACCTGGCAGGCGGCCGGCTGGAAGCAGGTGGCAGGGTGGATCAACGAGGACATCCAGGCCGGCAAGGCCATGAGCAATGCCCCCCTGCCCGCCTGGGTACTGGATGGCCGCGACGGCGTGCACGGTGCTGACGGCTCCTGGTCGCCGGCCGCCGGCAAGGCGCTGCCGCGTTCGACGCATCCGGTTTACGCGCGTCAGCTGTTCCCCGATCCGCTGCTGGGCGAACGCTTCGACCAAGGCAACACGGTCTGGGAGAACGACGGTGTGCGCCTGTGGACACTGGGCGACGACGGCATCGGCATCCTGTCGTTCAAGACCAAGATGAACACGGTCAACGACGCGGTGCTGGACGGCGTGCAACAGGCCGTCGCCATCGCCGAACGCGATCTCAAGGCACTGGTGGTCTGGCAGACCGCCGAGCCGTTCTCGGCCGGTGCCGACCTCAAGGGTGCGCTGGGCCTGCTGCAGGCCGGGCGCTTCGACGATTTCGAGCGCATGGTCGACAACTTCCAGAAGACCTCGATGGCGCTGAAGCATTCGCTGGTGCCGACCGTCGCAGCCGTGCGCGGCATGTGCTTCGGCGGTGGCTGCGAGTTCCAGATGCACGCCACCCGCACGGTCGCTGCGCTGGAGAGCTACATCGGTCTGGTCGAGGCCGGCGTCGGTCTGCTGCCGGCCGGTGGCGGCCTGAAGGAACTGGCCCTGCGTGCCTCGCAACAGTTCCCGAATGACGCCTTTGAAGGCCTCAAGCGCGTGTTCGAGACCATCGCCATGGCCAAGGTCGCCGGCAGTGCCCTGGAAGCCAAGCAGTTCGGGCTGCTGCGCGAGTCCGACGTGGTCGTCTACCACAGCCACGAGCTGCTCTACGTGGCCAAGCGGGTCGCCGCGTCGCTGGCCGAATCAGGCCATCGCCCACCCCTGCCCGCCCGTGACATCACCGTGGCCGGCGATGTCGGCACCGCCTCGTTCAAGGCCATGCTGGCGAACATGATCGAAGGCCGCTTCATCTCCGAACACGACTACGACATTGCCAGCCGCATCGCCGACACGCTCTCTGGCGGCGTCATAGAACGCGGCTCGCAGGTCGACGAGCAGTGGCTGCTGGACCTGGAGCGCAAGCACTTCGTCGAACTGGCGAAGACCGAAAAGACCCAGGCCCGCATCGCCCATACCATGACCACCGGCAAGCCGCTGCGGAACTGATGACGTAGAGCGGGGCTTGCCCCGCTTGCGTCGTTTCCATCTTCGCCATTCCACGAATTCAGCCGGGCAAGCCCGGCTCTACGGATCGAGAACACCATGAGCAAGCAGATCCAGGACGCCTACATCGTCGCCGCCACCCGCACGCCGGTCGCCAAGGCGCCACGCGGATTCTTCCGCAACACCCGCCCCGATGACCTGCTGGCGCATGTCATCAAGGCTGTGGTCGCCCAGGCACCGGGCATCGACACCAGACGCATCGACGACGCCGTGATCGGCTGCGCCATGCCCGAGGCCGAGCAAGGCATGAACGTGGCGCGCATCGGCGTACTGCTGGCCGGCCTGCCCGACACCGTCTCGGCGGTCACCATCAACCGATTCTGTTCGTCCGGCGTGCAGGCCATCGCCATGGCTGCCGACCGCATCCGCACCGGTGACGCCGACCTGATGCTGGCTGGTGGCACCGAGAGCATGTCGATGGTACCGATGATGGGCCACAAGGTCGCGATGAACCCGGCCTTCTTCACCGACGAGAACATTGGCATCGCCTACGGCATGGGCATCACCGCCGAGAAGGTCGCCGAACGCTGGAAGGTGACCCGCGAAGAGCAGGACGCTTTCGCCGTCGCCAGCCATCAGAAGGCGCTGGCCGCGATCGCCGCCGGCGAATTCAAGGACGAGATCACGCCATTCAAGCTCGACGACCACTACCCGGATCTGGCCTCGCGCGGCATCAAGACCGATTCGCGCCTGATCGACACCGACGAAGGCCCGCGTGCCGACACCTCGATGGAGGGTCTGGCCAAGCTGCGCACAGTGTTCCGCAACGGCGGCAGCGTCACCGCCGGCAACGCCTCGCAGATGTCCGATGGCGCTGGCGCCGTGCTGCTGGCCAGCGAGCAGGCGATCAAGGACTACGGCCTGACCCCGCTGGCGCGCTTCGTCAGCTTCTCGGTCGCTGGCGTGCCGCCGGAAATCATGGGCATCGGTCCCAAGGAAGCCATCCCCAAGGCGCTCAAGCAGGCTGGCCTGACCCACGATCAACTGGATTGGATCGAGCTCAACGAGGCCTTCGCCGCACAGGCGCTGGCGGTGATCAAGGACCTCGGACTGGACGCATCGAAGATCAACCCGCTCGGCGGTGCCATCGCGCTGGGCCATCCGCTGGGTGCCACCGGTGCCATCCGTGCGGCCACGCTGGTGCACGGCCTGCGTCGTCGCCAGCAGAAGTACGGCATGGTCACCATGTGCATCGGCACCGGCATGGGCGCGGCCGGCATCTTCGAGTCGCTTTGACCCGGTCCTGCATTCGATACATCGGAGCGCGATTGCAAGCGACTTGCAATCGCGTTCCAGCAGGAAACGCCGCCCTTTACTCGAAGCCGTCCGTGAAGATCAGATCGGTTCCGTCGCGCAATCCAGCCAGACTGTTTCTGCGCTGGCCACCGATTTCCTCAAAGTAACCGCCGACGACTATCGAAGAGTTGCCCCAATCGGCCATGGACAAGATCGGACCATCGGACTGCGCGTCCCAGGATTGATCGACTGCCCCGACATCCGACAACGGGTCCAGCTTCGCGATCAGATCTCTATCAGCTCCCCCGATCGTGCTGAAGAAGCCTCCGACAAAAATACCGTTGTCCGCGCCAATATGGATCGACAGCACCTCATGGTCCGGTGATGGATTCCAGGCCGCATCCAGCAACCCGTTGTCACCAGAAACTCGCGCCAATCCAGCTCGCTGGGTGCCAGCAACGGTCGTGAACGATCCGCCCAGATAGACCCGCCCATCCGTATCGATCGCGAGACTGTTGACGCCTGAGACCGCTCCCGGAATCCAGATGGGATTCAATGCACCATGCCCTTGGCGGGAGACCTTGGCTAGCCCGTTCCGATTCCCACCGGCGATGGTCGAGAATTCCCCTGCCACGATCAGTTCACCATCGTTTCCAATCGCGAGTGTGGATACCGGACCGTTGGGTTCCGGATTCCAAAGTGGATCGGCTCCGCCGTCTGTCGACCGAAGTTTCGCCAGGCCGATTGGAGACATGCCGCCTTCGACAGGAAAATCGCCTGCTGCAAAGATGTCATCGTCCGGACCTACCACCATTGCTGATATCCAGGAAGCGGGGCGTGCGTTCCAGCCCATGTCAACCTGACCAGATCCAGCGCCCTCAATCTTCACAAGCCCCGGTGCTGGGCCGGGGATTCCGTCAACGATTCTTCCGAAGCTACCGTAGGCGTACACGTCACCCTTGGAGTCCACGGACAAGCCGTCCACGCTTCCCGTCACGTCATTCAGGGGATTCCAGACCGAATCAACATCGCCATCCGTGAGAATCCTGAGAATTCCGTTGCGCGCGAGACCATCTGCCTTCAGGAACGACCCGGCAACAATAGTGCCGCCGTCTGGCTGGCGGGCGATGGACCTGATGATCGGACTGAAGTATGCATCCTTCGCGTCGACAAGCTTCGCATCCGGCCCAAGGACGAGGTATCCCATGTGCAATTCAGCACCAACCTTGAAGTGACCGCCCCCAACCCGCAGTCCCCCATCCTTGTCCGGCATCAGCGCGAGAATTCTACCGCTGTCACGGAGTTCTATTCCGGTCACCCACGAATCATCGAATGTGCCCTCAGTCATCGAAATTTTCACCAAACTGGGACTGTTGAATTCGCCATCGTTGCCTGGCAGCACAGCGGAAACGTACAAATTTCCGACAGTATCCGCGGCAATATCGTCGACGCAGCACAGTGATTCGCTCAACCAATCGGGATCAACCTGCCCCTGGCCAGCAACGCTGATCCGAATCAACTCGTGGCGATATGACGAACTACCCGGAACCTCGAGCATCCCTGACACATAAAGATTGCCATCAGACCCCATAACAATTTTCCGGAATGCTCCGAATACCTCCGGCGCCCAGGAGAAATCGATCTGCCCGTTCTCAGCAAGGGAGATCTTCACCAGCTGCATTCCGAAAGCAGCAAAAACATGCCCGTTTCCATCGAATGCTACGGAGTGAACCAAACCACCCTCGACCGGCTTCCACAATGGGTCTGCCGCCCCTTCCCCATCCGAAGCCAGTCGTGCAAGCCCGGAAACTTGTTGTCCGCCTATCGTGTTGAAATCACCTGACACGTAAACCTTTGCGTCCGGGCCTATACCCAGTACGCTGAAGGGGATAATAGGCGAAAGCCACCAATTGCCAAAAAGTGGATTCCACTCCGAATCCACCGAGCCAACGCCAGCTCCGGAGATCTTTGCCAACCCCCGCCGGTCCAGGCCGCCCATTTTTCGGAACAAACCCCCAGCGTAAATTGACCCAGAGCCATCAACTGCAAGGGTAAAGACCTCCGCATCAGCGCCCGGATTCCAGTCGGGATCAAGCGATCCATCTGGCAAGAATCTGGCGATGTTCCGTCGAGGGTGTCCATCGACGAATGTGAAATGGCCCCCGATGACAGTGCCTCCGTCCGGCTGCTGCACCATGGCGTAGACGAAGCCCTCCTTCCTCAAGTCGACATTCGGCAAGCTCAACGCCGTGGACGCCATCGCCGAGAAGGCATGGATTGTCAGCCAACAAACCGCAAGCAAAACAGCACCGCGCTGTAGCGAGCCATGCATCTGAATCTCCCCAACTCTTGGACGGTTGCAACCCATCGAACTGACAGGCTGTAAGCGCATTCTGCCACGACTTGTTAACTGGTCGCTTTAGATATTTTTTCTGGCGATCAGCCCTTTACCGCCAGGACGAGACCATTTCCAGCGAGCGACGACGAGCGTCGTGATCGTGCAGATTGGCGACCACGATCAGCTCGTCGGGGCGATGACGCTCGACGAAGGCATCCAGACCGCGGAAGACAGTGTCGCGGCTGCCGACCACGCTGCAGGCCAGGGCCTGTTCGACGCCCGCCTTCTCGACCGGCGTCCAGAACGCTTCAATGTCGTCGATCGGCCGCGGAATCAGGGCAAGCCTGCCGCGACGCAGGTTGACGAAACTTTGCTGCGGCGTGGTGAAAAGACGCCGTGCTTCGCCATCCGTCTCCGCGGCGACCACGTTGATACCGGCCATGGCATATGGCTCAGCCAGACGTGCCGACGGCTGGAAGCGCTCGCGGTAGATGCGTATGGCGGCATCCAGCGCATCGGGCGCGAAATGCGAGGCGAAGGCGAATGGCAGGCCGAGCTGTGCCGCCAGTTGCGCGCTGAACAGACTGGAGCCGAGCAGCCAGACATCGACCGCGACGCCCTCGCCCGGCACGGCGCGCACAGCCTGCTCCGGCAGCGCCGGCTCGAACCAGCCCAGCAGCTCGACCACATCCTGCGGAAACTGGTCGGCATTGTCGAAGTACCGGCGCAAGGCGCGCGCTGTCGCGCCGTCGGTGCCCGGCGCGCGGCCCAAGCCGAGATCGATGCGTCCGGGATGCAGCGTGGCCAAGGTGCCGAACTGCTCAGCCACCTGCAGCGGCGAGTGGTTCGGCAACATGATTCCGCCGGCGCCGACCCGGATCGTCGAGGTGCCGGCAGCAATATGCCCGATCAATACCGCCGTGGCGGAGCTGGCGATGCCGGGCATGTTGTGGTGCTCGGCCAGCCAGTAGCGCCGATAGCCCAGTGCTTCGGCGTGACGTGCCAGATCCAGTGATTGGGCGAAGCTAGTGGCGATGTCGCTGCCTTCGGCGACAGGTGCCAGATCAAGTACCGACAAGGCAGTCATGCGTTCTCCTTCGAATGCTCACGGTAGTCGACGGCAACGTTGATGATCGCCCGATCCCTGAAGTGGGGTCACCTGCACCGGTCACAAGTCAGCTCGGAACCGCCGCACCACCGTGTATTCGCCGACCGACACGCAGTCGCTCGCCGTCCGCGGCCGCAGGAAGGTGCGCCTCAACCGGGCGCCACCAATTCAATGGCGCGGCTGGCGATAGATCAGTGCCGAGCCGTCGCCAAGCCGGATTTCCTGCGGCTTCCAGATGAGGCGATAGGCGCTGCGAGGCATCGTTGCCAGCTGCCGCTCGCCATCGACCCGGCTGGCATGGCTGCACATCACTTCGACCGTGGCGAAAGCGGGAATGGCCGTGCGGCTGAACGAGCAACTGGTCAAAGGCAGCAGGCCATCGCGCGCGGGATCGGTGTGCCGCACCTCCACCGTTCCAGCCAGCGACTCAATCGGCTGGCCACTGCGATTGTCCAGGCGGAAGACGGCGACAGCGCCTTCCTGTTCGCGGTCACCGTGGCGTACGACGGTCTGCGTGGCGGCGGCCCGCGCCGGCAACTGCTCCCAGGCCAGCAAGGGCTCGGCTTTCAGGACATTGATCTGGCTCACCGGCAAGGCGCCAGCGCGCACCAGCGAGACACTGGCGAGCTTGCGCAGCGGTGCGTACGCGGCCTCCTCGGCTTGACGAATGCCGGCCAGGCGCTGATCCAGTTCATCCGCCTCCACGAGAAACCGGCGCTGCAGGGCAATCGCCTCGGCGAAGGTCTGCGCCGTGTAGGGATAGTCCGACGCTGCCAGGGTGACCGGCATGTAGTCGCCGCGGCTGCGTGCGACGTAAGCAAGCACGAGCTCGCGGTCTTCGTCGGACAGCCGTGCCAGTCTGTCCTGCACGGGCGACAGATCCTCGCTCAACGGCAAACGCGTGTTGAGTGGGTCTCGGCCGGAAAGGCTGATCCAGGCCAGCACCACGGCCAGCATTGCGAAAAACATCCAGAGTGATCGGGGCATGGTCGTCCGGGCGAGGCCGATAGGTGCGGTGTGGGCGTTGGCCACAAGCGGCGGCATACGGGCACTGAGCCGGAGCGGTCTGCGACCGGATCGCTGCCCGCCAACGCCGTTGGCGGGCATGGATTGTAACGGGGCAGTCGTGACGCTTCCGCGCTGACCGTCCTGGCCTGGCAAGCGTCAATCCATCGTTCGCAGCGCTGGTGGATCGGCATCGACGAAGCTCTCGACCACACCGTGAAATTGAACCGAGTCGCGTGGCGGAGATACGGCAGCGGCGCCGAGTCCGCGCTGGGCAAAGCCGGCCCGGCAGCGAAGATAGTCGTCCTCCGATGCGCTGCGTACCGCCATCAGCACCGCGTCGCGGGCTTCGGTGTAGGTGGCATCGACCGGGAACAGCTTGAGCCCGGCCACCAGGTAGGCAAGCACCTGCCGCTGCGCCGTCACGAACTCGCTGCTGGTCCGTGTTTCCGCCAGCAGGTTGCGCGCGCACTGCCACAGTGCCGACGCCCAGATCTCGCCAGCAGTATGGATCTCGAACGGCACCGTGCCGCGACCTTTCCAGTCGAACGGTGCGAAACCGGCAGGCAGGGGATTGTCCGGGCTGATGTGCCCGAAGGTGACCGGATTGATCGCCAGACTGGCCGAATAGGGAAACCGACGCACGCCATGGTACCAGGTGTTGTCTGGATAGCCGGGGGAGCCGGCCGGCGGATGCGCATCGCCAGGCAGGTCGTAGTCGAGGTTGTTGTAGGCGCCGAACGGATAGGCGCCGTGGAAGTCGCCGGTGTTGGGCGCAGCGAAGCGATGTTCGGGGCGCACCATCAGGAACACGCCGACGAAATCGGCGGTGCCCTCGTTGAGCGCAGCCGGCTGGCCGGTATGGGTCATGGTGGTCAGACGGCCGAACAGGGTGTGCGCCCATTCGTGGGCGACGACGGCAAAGTCGAAGGCACTGACGTCGCGATTGGACAGGCTGAAGGCATTCAGACCCAGTGCCAGCGCCGGGCTGATGCCGTCGTCGGGGGTGTAGGCGAAGGTCACCGGAAATCCGGCATAGACCATCAGCGGGTCACCGTCGATGCCGCCGCGGCCGAAGTTGTCCTGCTGCATGTTGCCCGCAGCCTCGTCGAAACCCAGGCCATGGAACAGGTCGTGCAGCCAGTTGGCGGTGTAGAACGACTGCACGATCTTGGCGTTCAGCTGTGCCGAGGCTGACGGTATGGTCACGGCGACATCACCAAAGCGCTGGAAATAGTCGTCGGGAGCCAGGGCGACGTCGTAGTAGTAGTCGAATCGGCGCGGACCGGTCATTGGCGCGCGGAAATCGCCATTGGCCGCGTGAAAGTCGAACGTCCAGACGTCGAACGGGTTGTCCAGATACCGGCCAGACCTGACTACAACGCCCTTGAAAAAGGCATCGACGTTGTTGCCGCGCGTATGCTGGGCGCTGTCCGGCAGCCAGGGATCGTCGTTGACGTTGCCGGCATGGCGGCGCCAGAGCAGCAGCCCCGGTGCCGGCCGCCGCGGCACCCAACCGTTGGCCTGACCGGTCGGATGCGGCACCGTGAGTCCGAAAGGATCCACGTACGGCACCCCATCCCGACCGGCCATCACGCGATAGGCGACGGTGCCGACAGGGCGATCCAACGGCCCGGACGGATGCCTGCCGCTGCGAAAATCGCGGATAAGATCGGTGTCGCGCAACACGCTGCCGTCGATCGCCGAGACCATCAACACTCTGGCGTTGGGCCGATGATCGTGGTCCGCCGGCAACTGCACGTGCACCCGATATGCCGGCAGTAGCCGCTGGGCGGTCGGATACCACAGCGGTTCGACCACCAGCGGCAGCTGCGTCGACTGCCGTGCCCCGATGGCAATCCGGTAGTGGCTGCGCGCACCGCTGGCGCTGGCAAGGCGGCTGGATGTGATGGCCAGATGACCGGAGCCGGCATCGCGAACAGCAGCTTCGATTGCCTGCACTGGCGTCAGCCGGAAATCCGCCAGGGCAACCTGGTGATCATGAGCAGCGAGGCCTCCGCTGACGCCACGCACGGCACCCGTGTCTGCAAGAACCAGATTCACGCCGGCACCGAACACCGGCAGGCCGAGTACGGTTTGCCGAGCCCGGATGACCGGAATGCCTTCGCCCGACACACGCTCGCCTGTCGGCCGCTCCATCACCACCCACTGCCCGCCGGCTTGCGCGCCGGGCCATTGCTCGGAGAGCCTGGCCAGCGATGACGCCATTCGCTGTTGCGTTGACTTCCCGGCATCACCGGCAGCGGTGTCATCGACACCTCCCGCGTCAGCCGTCCACTTCAGCACTCTCTCCAAACCCATCGGCTCTGCCCGCGCTGACGCCGCTGATCCGGCAACAACCACCGCAAGCACGAGCGCGATGAGCCCGTGCGACGCAGCCACGCTCGCGCGCGTCACCAAGGCACTGGATGAGTGAATTGCGTTCATCGACACCCTCCCGGGATGATTGACGAGGATATTCGTACCACATTTCGGGCCTGCGCCGGCAACATGGCCACGTAGCGGTCGAATCCAGGCCGGGATCGCCGTGTGCGGCGGCGCCGCCATCGGCACCTGTGCGAAACTTCCGGGCAAGGCTTCAGGAATCACGCATGTTCGAAGGACTTCGCCCCCGACATTGGCATCCGCAGTTGCGCGACGACGGCATCGTCGTGCTGACCTTGGATCGCGCCGACAAACCCGTGAATGCGCTGGCCCAGGCGGTGATCAGCGAACTGGGCGAACTGGTGGAGCGTCTGACCATCGACAAACCCAAGGCGCTGGTGATCCGGTCTGGCAAGGACATCGGCTTCTCGCCCGGCGCCGACATCGGCGAGTTCGAGTCGTTCTTCAGTCTGGGTCGCACCGCCGACGCCATCGACAATGGTCACAAGGTGTTCTCGGCCATCGAGGCGCTGCCTTTCCCAACTGCGGTAGCCATCCATGGCCACTGCTTCGGGGGCGGCACGGAACTGTCGCTGGCGTGCCGCTATCGCGTCGCCGCCGATACGCCCGAGACCCGCCTTGGTTTGCCCGAGGTGAAACTGGGTATTCATCCCGGCTGGGGCGGACTGGCGCGTCTGCCGCACCTGATCGGCGCCACCGAGGCCATGAAGCTGATGCTCGCCGGCAGTTCGGTCAGTGCCCGCAAGGCGCTGCAACTGGGGCTGGTCGATGCCGTGGTGCCGACGGATCGGCTGCTTGATGCCGCCATCGATATCGTCACCAGGAAACCGGCGCGCCCGTTCCCGAAACGCCTGCTCAACGGCTTGTCCAACACCTGGCCGGCACGACAGATTCTGGCGCCGATGATGCGCAAGCAGGTACAACGCAAGGCACCGCGAAAGCACTATCCAGCGCCCTACGCGATGCTCGAAGTCTGGCGCCAGCATGGTGGCAGCGTGCAGTCGGCGCTGCGCCCCGAGGCGCGCTCGGTGGTCAAGCTGGCCGACACCCCGACCGCGCACAATCTGGTTCGGGTCTATTTCCTTCAGGAAGCGCTGAAGGCGCGTGGCGGTGAAGCCGGACACGGCATCCAGCGCGTGCACGTCATCGGCGCCGGGGTCATGGGCGGCGACATCGCCGCCTGGGCAGCCTTGCAGGGTTTCCAGGTCAGTCTGCAGGACCGTGATCCGGCAATCGTCGACGCGGCGCTCAAGCGCGCAGAAACCCTGTTCGAGAAGCGCCTGAAGACACCCGAACGCATCGCCGAGGCCCGTGCCCGACTCAGCGCCGATGTCGCCGGCGAACGTATCCCCGAAGCAGATCTGGTCATCGAGGCCATAGTCGAACGCATCGATGCCAAACGCGACCTGTTCGCGACGATCGAACCGCGGATGAAGGCCGATGCGATCCTGGCCAGCAATACTTCCAGCATCGTGCTGGAAGATCTGCGCGAGGGTCTGGCCCGACCACAGCAGTTCATCGGCCTGCATTACTTCAATCCGGTACCGCAGTTGCCGCTGGTGGAAGTGATCCATCACGACCAGACCGATCCGGCAGTGTTCAAGCGTGCGCTGGCGTTCGTGCGTGGCCACGACAAGCTGCCGCTGGCGACGAAAAGCGCGCCCGGTTTCCTGGTCAACCGCATCCTGTTTCCGTATCTGCTGGAAGCGTTCCGCCTGTACAACGAAGGTGTGCCGCCGCGGGCCATCGACAAGGCAGCGACGGACTTCGGCATGCCGATGGGGCCGATCGAGCTGGCCGATCAGGTCGGCCTGGATGTCTGCGCCCATGTCGGTGCGGTGATCGCGCCCAAGCTGGGCGTCGAGATGCCTGAGGGCATCCAGGCCAAGATCGACGCCGGTCATCTGGGCCGCAAGAGCGGCAAGGGCTTCTACGACTACCCCGAGGGCAAGGCGGTCAAGCCGCCCTTGCCCGACAAGTACCAGCCGCCCGCCGATCTGGAAGACCGTCTGATCCTGCCGTTGCTCAACGAAGCGGTAGCCTGTCTGCACGAGGGCATCGTCGAGTCGGCCGATGAACTCGATGCCGGCGTCATCTTCGGTACCGGCTTCGCGCCCTTCCGCGGCGGCCCGATCCGTTACATCCGCAGCGTCGGCAAGGACGCCGTCCTGACACGTCTGCAGGCGCTGGCGCAGCGTCACGGTCCGCGCTTCGCGCCACGCCCTGGCTGGGACCAGATCTGAAGCCAAGGACCGAGAAACCGGAAACGGGGGACGAGCGAAAAGCCGCAGCGCCGTGCGCTGCCAACTCTCGTTTCTCTCCCTTCGTTTCTCTTTCCTCGCTCCTACATGGTGTGGGTGGGACGCTCGGAATTGAGCATGGTCGCCAGCAGGGCCTCGATCTTCGAGCGCGCCGCCTCGCCGTCGGGAGAGTCGTTGAACTGGATACCGATCCCCGGCTCGCCACCGGACTGGGCACCCTGGGGCGTCACCCAGACGATGCGTCCGGATACCGGCAACCGCTCGTTGGACTCTTCCAGATGCAGGAGCAGGAACACCTCGTCGCCAAGCCGATACGACTGCCGGGTCGGAATGAAGATGCCACCGCCGCGTATGGCCGGCATGTAGGCGCTGTACAGCGCCGCCTTGTCCTTGATCGACAGCGGCAGGATCGCCTGACGTGGTTGTCCGGTCTGCATCATTCCCCGTCCCTTCCTCGCTGAATCCGGATTGCGGCCAAGGGGTGAGTCTGGCCGATGCCTGAGCATCGTGCCCGATTCTCCCACAGAGTCACGGACGATGCGATTGCGCGCCTGCCAGCTGCCAGGCGAGCAACCACTCGTGCAGCAACCAGCTGGCGCGCAAGGGCAGATCCAGACGCCGTCGCAAGGTCAGCACCTGACCACTGGCTTCGGCCAGGCGCGATGCCGGCAGTGGCGATCGCGGCAGATCGCCCATGTCGGCTCCCTGGCTTTGCCAGGCCCAGGCACGCAACAGCAGGATGGCATCGTCCAGATGCCCGGCAGCATCACTCGCCCAGCGTCCGGCGACATCGACCGGGTTCTGCCGCCCGGCCGCCAGCGCCGACAGATCATCGGCGACGATGCTGCGGCGACGGCCATGCTCCGGCGAGGCCAGTGCCTGCGCGATACCCGGATGTCCGGCCGCCAATGCCAGCGAGACCTTGTCGACCGGACCACCATGGCTGTGCAGCCAGGCCTGCGCTGTCGCCTGGTCTGGCGCCACCACCGACCAGCTCTGGCATCGGCTGCGCACGGTCGGCAACAGCGCACCGGGCGCGTCGGTCACCAGCAGCAGATGCACGCCCGCCGGTGGCTCCTCCAGCGTCTTCAGCAGGCCGTTCTGCGACTCGCGGTTCATGGCCTGCGCCGGGTCGATGACTGCCACCCGTCGCGGACCGGTCTGCGCGGTCAGTTGCAGTTGCTCGGCAAGCTGACGGATCTGGTGGATGCGGATGAAGCGGCTGTCCTCTTCCGGCTGCAGGACGAAGTGATCGGGGTGTGCGCCGTTGGCCAGCCAGCGGTTGCTGCGGCTGTCGGGATCGGCCCAGCCAACGGGATCGAGCAGCCAGGCGACCATGCGCTGGACCAACTTTCGCTTGCCCAGCCCCGGTTCACCAGCGATCAGCAGGGCATGACCGAGCCTGTCCTCGCCGGCCGTGTCCAGGAAGCGCTGCCAGAGCGGCTCCAGCCAGGCTGCCAGCTCTTCAGTCATGCCGACACCGGACCGACCCGGGCCAGGAACTCGTCCAGCGCGTGGCGCAAGGCCACACCGACCTGCTCCATCGGCAGCCCAGCATCGACGACACGAAACCGTTGCGGATCGGCCACGGCGCGTTCGCGAAACACCGTCCGCACTTCCTCGAAGAAGTCCTTCGGTTCAGTCTCGATCCGGTCGTGCTCGCCACGCTGCCGGGCGCGGCCCATGCCCTTGGACACCGGCAGATCCAGCAGCAGGGTCAATTCCGGGCGGGTCTCGCCGACCGCGAAATCCTCCAGCACGCGGATCATGGTCTCGGACAGCCCTCGCCCGCCGCCCTGATAGGCGTAACTGGAATCGGTAAATCGATCCGACAGCACCCAGGCGCCGCGTGCCAATGCCGGCCGGATCACCTCGCGCACATGCTGGGCGCGCGCTGCGAACACCAGCAGCAATTCGGTTTCGGGGAAGATCGCTGGCGCCTTCGGATCCAGCATCAATGCCCGCAACTGCTCGGCCAACGGCGTACCGCCGGGTTCACGGGTCAGCACGACCTCGATGCCATGCGCTTCCAGATGCGACTGGCACACCGCCAGCGCCGAACTCTTGCCGGCACCCTCGCCGCCTTCCAGGCTGATGAAATGTCCGGCTGTCACAGCGTCACTCGCCGGACGCAGCGGCGGCGGCGCGGCGCTGGCGCGCCGGCAGGACCTGATACTGCTGCACTGCGCGGCGATGCTCGTCATAGGTCGCCGAAAAATGGTGGCTGCCATCGCCGCGCGAGACGAAATACAAGGTTCTGCCAGGCAACGGATCCACCGCTGCGGCCAGCGCAGCTCGTCCCGGCATGGCGATCGGTGTCGGCGGCAAGCCTGCGCGGGTATAGGTGTTGTAAGGCGTGTCGGTGTCCAGATCGCGCCGACGCAGGTTGCCGTCGTAGCTGCTGCCGACACCATAGATCACGGTCGGATCGGTCTGCAGGCGCATGCCGATGCCCAGACGGCGCGAGAACACGCCGGAGATTTCCCGGCGCTCGCCGGGTACCCCGGTTTCCTTCTCGATGATCGACGCCAGGATCAGGGCTTCTTCCGGCGAATCCACGGCCACCGATTCGCTGCGCGCTTGCCAGGCCTGCGCCAGTGCTTCGTCCATACTCTGACGGGCCCGTTGCAGCAACGCCAGATCGATGCTGCCGCGGGTGTAGGCGTAGGTTTCCGGCAGGAAGCGTCCTTCCGGATGCTGGCCGGCGGCGCCCAGTGCTGCCATCACCTGTTCTTCGGACTGGTCGGCCAGGGTGTGTTCGATCTCGGTCACCGTCGCCAGCGCCTGGCGCAGCTGCGCGAAGGTCCAGCCTTCGACGATGGTGAAGCGGTACTGGATGACCCGACCGGCGGCCAGCTGATCGAGCAGGCCGCGCGGGGTCAGACCTGAGGCCAGCGCATACTCACCGGCCTTCAGCCGTGTCGCGGTTTCGGTCTGTCGAGCCAGCACCTGCCACCAGGTCTTGCGCCAGTCGGGGCTGAGCCCGGCAGCCGCGACCTTGTCGACGATGGTCGCCAGCGAATCGCCGCGGGCGACCTCGAAGGTCATGGTTTCCCCGGCCATGGTCAGCGGCGTATCGGCGAAACGCTGGTAGTCGTGCCAGGCGTAGGCGCCGGCCGCAGCCAGCGCCAGCAACACGAACAGGAGCAGCCAGCGGATCCAGCCGCGCTGATGGTCAGGGCCGAGGTGGGTGTCGGTCATGGGCAGAAAAATGCTCGATCAGGAAACGGAAGCGGCCGAATGCCGCACGGGAACCGGCTGCG
The DNA here is from genome assembly GCA_035911475.1 of Lysobacterales bacterium. GTDB lineage: Bacteria > Pseudomonadota > Gammaproteobacteria > Xanthomonadales > UBA2363 > Pseudofulvimonas. The sequence continues at coordinate 151,466 of JAMHVM010000101.1, forward strand.
GCAGAGTTTACATGCCTGCTCCGAGACCCCGCCGTGATCATCTCCTTCGATCCGGAATGTCCTGCGCGTCTGCCGGTGTCAGTCATCCAGCGCGATACCTATGCCGGTGGCCGACAATGCGCTGGCAAGCCGGCGCGTCACCGGTCCGATCGCGAATGACCGCCCCGGCAGCGACCGCACCGCCATGACGCCGCGTACCGCGTTGCTCAGGAATACCTCATTCGCGGATTCGACCTGGGCGCGTGTCAGCATGCTCTGCTGCACCGGCAACCAGCGCGCGGCACGACGCAGCAACCAGGCGCGGGCGACACCGGCGACACCGCATTCGTCCAGCGACGGCGTGATCAACCGACCGCGATGCACCACGAACAGATTCGCGGAGGTGGCGCACACCACCCGGCCGCGCTGGTCGCAAAGCAGGCCGTCGTCGATACGCGGATCGGACCACTCCGCGCGTGCCAATACGTGCTCCAGCCGGTTCAGGTGCTTGAGCCCGGCCAATGCCGGCTGCGCGGACAGTCGCAGCCGGCACCAGCGCAGCCGCAGGCCGTGCCGGTACCAGGCCGGGTCCAGATCCGGCAGCGGCAACCTGCGTACGAGACGCCGCGTCGTGCGTTCGCCATCGGGACCGTAGCCGCGGCCGCCGCGTCGGCTGAGCAGGATCTTGACCAGGCAGTCGGCAGCGCCTGCGAGCGAGCGGGCGTCAGCGACAAGCTGTTCGGCGTTGGGCATCTCCAGCCGAAGGGCCCGGCAACCGCGACGCAGGCGCGCCATGTGGCCGGTCCACAACGGTGCCTGGCCGGCGACGAAGCGGATGGTCTCGAACAGGCCATCGCCATAGGCAAGACCGCGGTCGTCCAGCGGCCACGAAGTCGCCGGTTCGCCGTCGACCAGCGCGGTGGTGCTCATCGTTCCAGCCAGTCCCGGATATGGCGTCGGCGCACCGGACAACCGGCCCTGCTCACGACAGTTCGCCGATCAGACCCAGCATGCCGCCGGCCTTGGTGCGGGTTTCCGCCAGCTCCCGCTCCGGCACCGAGTCGATGACGATGCCCGCTCCGGTACGGAAACCGAGCCGGTCGCCATCCAGCCAGGCACTGCGGATCAAGATGTTCATGTCCAGATCGCCGGACGAATCCAGAAAACCCATGGCGCCGGTGTAGGGCCCGCGTCCGACGCCTTCCAGTTCGGCAATGATTTGCATGCAGCGCACCTTGGGACATCCGGTGATGGTGCCACCGGGAAACAGCGCGCGCAGCACCGCTCCCGGCGTGGTGTCGGCACGCAGCTCGCCGCTGACGTTGGAGACGATATGGTGCACGTGGGCGTAGCTCTCCAGCCCCATCATCTCGTCGACCCGGATCGAACCGGGGACGCATATGCGCCCGAGGTCATTGCGCTCCAGATCGATCAGCATGACGTGCTCGGCGCGTTCCTTTGGATGGGCGATCAATTCCGCACGCAACGACAGATCATCGGCCAGGGTCTGACCACGCGGCCGGGTACCGGCGATGGGCCGGGTTTCGACCCGTCGTCCGCGCACCCGCACCAGCCGCTCGGGTGACGCACTCAGGATCGCGGCACGACCCCAGCGCAGGATGCCTGAGAACGGTGCCGGGTTGAGGCGGCGCAGACGTCGATACAAGGCCACCGGCTCGGCGTCGCGATCGAGGCGCGCCTGCCAGCCACGGGAGAGATTCACCTGGAACACGTCGCCGGCTCGCAGGTGCTCCAGCACCCGCTCGACGCCGTCGGTGAAGTGCTCGCTTGCATCCTCGTCGATGGCGATGACGCGCGGCGATGCGACCGGCTCGCGGCCGGCGCCGGCAGCAATGTCTGTGGCGAGCAGATCAAGCAGGTGTTCGTGACCGGGCTCGGCCTGGCCGTGCCAGACCCGGCTGCCGCGCTCGTACAGCCAAAGCGCCGGCGTGCGCAGCGCCAGCGCCACCGGCAAGTCAGCCGCATCGAAGCGCGGCAACGCCAGGCTTCGCTCGAAGCCGGCAACGGTCTCGTAGCCCAGATACAGCAACCAGCCGCCGTTGTAGGCAGCAACGCCGCTGGCATCACGGCGACCACCCTGCCCGGCCCAGGCGTGGTCCAGCGCCGCGGCGAAATCGTCACCGACCACACGACCGTCCTGATCATGGACCAGACCGTCAGCATCCAGTCTCAGGAATCGGCCGTCAGCAACCGGCAGCAGGTCGAGCGCGCCGGTCAGCGGATTCTCGGCACTGCTGTCGAGAAACGCCGGATACCGCTGCGGAAAGCTGGCGACCAGCGCCAGCGGATCGAAGTCCGGCGACGGAAAAACGCTGCCCATGGCGCCGTCGCGCCGCCGACGCTCAGGCGCGGCGGAACACCAGGGTGCCGTTGGTGCCACCGAACCCGAACGAGTTCGATACCGCCACGTCCACCTGCGTCTCGCGTGCGGTATGCGGCACCAGGTCCAGGCCGGCAACGGCCGGATCGGGATTGTCCAGGTTGATGGTCGGTGGAATCACGCCGTGATGCAGGGCCAGGATAGAGAAGATCGCTTCGACACCACCGGCGGCGCCTAGCAGATGACCGACCATGGACTTGGTCGAACTGACCATCACCTTGCCGGCGTGATCGCCGAACACGGTCCGCACCGCCTGCGCCTCGGCGATGTCGCCGGCCGGGGTCGAGGTGCCGTGGGCGTTGATGTAACCAACGTCCTCGGGATTCAGTTCGGCATCGCGCAGCGCATTGACCATGCAGCGCGCGGCGCCATCGCCGTTCTCGCTGGGCGCGGTCATGTGGTAGGCGTCGCCGCTCATGCCGAAGCCGACCAGTTCGGCGTAGATCCTGGCGCCGCGGGCACGCGCGTGCTCGTACTCCTCCAGCACCACGATGCCGGCGCCGTCGGAGAGCACGAAACCGTCGCGGTCGACATCCCAGGGCCGGCTGGCCCGCTCGGGATCATCGTTGCGCGACGACAACGCGCGCGCCGAGACGAAACCGCCGATTGCGGTCGGTACGGTCGAGTATTCGGCACCACCGGCGACCATGGCATCGGCATCGCCATAGGCGATGGTGCGCGCAGCCAGACCGATGTTGTGCGTGGCGGTGGTGCAGGCGGTCACCACGGCGATGTTCGGCCCCTTCAGGCCGCGCATGATCGAGATGTGCCCCGACGCCATGTTGACGATGGCACTGGGCACGAAGAACGGGGAAATCTTGCGCGGGCCACCGTTGAGATAGCCCTCGGTTGTCTTCTCGATGGTGCCGATGCCGCCGATGCCGGCGCCCACCGCCACACCCACACGATGGGCATTGGCCTCGCTGATCTCCAGGCCGGAATCGTCCAGCGCCATCAACCCGGCAGCGATGCCGTAGTGGATGAAGGGGTCCATCTTCTTGACGTCCTTGGCCGGGATCCACTGGCTGGGATCGAAGTCGCGGACTTCGCCGGCAATGCGGGTACCGAAGCCGGAAGCGTCGAAGTGGGTAATGGGACCGATGCCGCTGCGGCCATTGACGATGGCCGACCAGGCGCTGTCGATGCTGTTTCCGACCGGCGACAGGATGCCCAGGCCGGTAACGACGACGCGACGCTTGCTCATGGGAACACACTCATGCGGGGAACTCGGCGAGCGCCCGGCGAGAGTGGCGGGCGCTCGGGATGACGATCACCGGTGATGGCCGATGATCGTCGCGACCGGCACGCGGTCAGCTCTTGACGTGAGCCTTGACGTAGTCGACGGCCTGCTGGACCGTGGTGATCTTCTCGGCTTCCTCGTCGGGAATCTCGCATTCGAACTCTTCTTCGAGCGCCATCACCAACTCGACCGTGTCCAGCGAATCCGCGCCGAGATCGTCGACGAAAGATGCGTTGGGCGTGACCTCTTCGTCTTTGACGCCGAGCTGCTCGACCACGATTTTCTTGACGCGATCCTCGATGCTCATATGCAAGACAACCTCTGTACGGGAACGAAGCGGCGATTGTAAAGCATGACCAGCCGCCGCTGGCTACCCGTCGACGAC